>CAZKVQ010000016.1:0-6829 GCA_964556255.1 uncultured Actinomycetes bacterium | reverse complement strand
TTTGGCGGCCGCCAGGTCAGCCGGGCTGCTGTTGGAGTCGTTGAGCACGGCCAACAGTTCCCGTTCGCGGATCCTTCGGGCGGCGGTCGCCTCGCTGACCTGCCGCGGTTGGCCACTCGAGGTCATCCGACGGTCACGCCGCGACGTACCGACTGCAGCCGCACCGTCAGTCGGCCCTCTGACAACTCGGCGGTTGCGCTGTCGCACAACTCGCTGATGACCAGCCAGGCGAACGACGAGTCGCTGGGTCCAGCGGCGGCGTTGGTGCCGCCGGAAACGGTGACCGTCAGCTCGCCATCTCCGGGGAGGAACTCCACATCCAGGTCGGATCCGTCGGTTTCGCTCAGTAGCAGCGAACACGCCTCGTCAACAGCGAGACGAACGTCGTCAAGCTGGTCGATCGGGAAATCGAGTTGGGCGCAGACGGAGGCAGCCACCGTGCGAGCCAGAACTAGATTCTCGCTCAACGGGGCCACCCGCAGCAGTAGCGGGCGGGACGCGGGCATGGCTACTTCTTGGTCGCCCAGAAGATCTCGGAGATCTCGTCGATCTTCGCGAGCAACTCGTCGGCCACCGCCGGGTCGGTGCTGCCCTTGGTGCCGGCAGCCCCTGCCAACTTGGTCGCCTCGTTGAATAGGCCGTGAAGCTGGGGATAGGCCTCGAACATCGGGGGCTTGAAGTAGTCGGTCCACAGCACCCACAGATGCTCCTTGACCAGGTTGGACCGTTGCTCCTTGATGAGCAGGGCGCGCTCTCGGAAAACCGGGTCATCGGAGTCGTTGAACTTGACGATGCAGGCCTTGACCGATTCGGCCTCCAACTTCGCCTGCGACGGATCGTAGACCCCGCAGGGAAGGTCGCAGTGGGCGTGGACGACGGTGGTGGGAGCGAACAGGCGGCGGAACATAGGTGTACCCCTCTGGGATCGCTGGACGATGTCATTCGCGACCATACTTGAGTTCCCGAGAATGTGTGAAGTGGAGGACCGATGAGATTGGGGCGCGTCGTCGTCGCCGGGGACTCCATGCGCCCGGTCCTGCGGCCAGGCGACTGGCTGCTCGTGAGGCGCCCGCCGAGGCTTGAGCCCGGGACGGTGGTGGTGGCGCGGCGTCCGGACCGCCCCGAACTGCAGATCGTCAAGCGCCTGGGGTACCGCAGCTCGGGTGGCTGGTGGCTAGTCGGGGACAATGCGAACGCCAGCGACGATTCCAGGTTGTTCGGCGCGGTACCACCCGACATGATCATCGCCGAGGTGCTCTTGCGCTACGGCCCACCATCACGCGGGATAGGTCGTGTGACACGATAATGAGGCATTGACCAGAGTGCGCAGGTGTGCCCACATGTGGTCATCGGAGCAGCTGAAGAACCTGAAGCATCTGGAGTCTGATCCCTTGGAAGGTCAACCTGTCGCGCACGAGCGCGACCTCGACCCCGCTTTCCCCCTACATCGCGGTGGCAAGATCGAAGTTCGACCCGCGGTGCGAATCCGTGACCCCGAGGGCTTGGCGCTCGCCTACACACCGGGTGTGGCGCGGGTATCGGAGGCGCTGGCCGCGGACCCGGACCTCGCCTTTGACTACACCTGGAAGGCCAACACCGTCCTGATCGTCACCGATGGCACCGCTGTGCTGGGCCTCGGCGACATCGGTCCGGTTGCCGCCCTGCCGGTGATGGAGGGCAAGGCGTTGCTCTTCAAGGAATTCGGTGGTGTCGATGCAGTGCCGATATGTCTGGATGCCACGGATGTGGACGATGTTGTCGAGACGGTGGCGCGCATCGCCCCCGCCTACGGAGGCATCAACCTCGAGGACATCAGTGCTCCTCGCTGCTTCGAGATCGAGCGTCGGCTCGCGGCAGCCCTTGACATCCCGGTGTTTCACGACGACCAGCATGGAACAGCGATCGTGGTCATGGCCGCGTTGAAGAATGCCGCCCGGCTGGTCGGCAAGCAGTGGGACGACCTTCGGGTCGTGATCTCCGGGGCCGGTGCCGCCGGAACCGCCGTCGCCGGGATTCTCGTCGAGGGCGGCGTGGGTGACGTGCTCGTGGCGGACTCCAAGGGCATCGTGGTCGCGTCTCGCGACGACCTCAACGGCGCCAAGACGGAACTGGCGGGTCGTACCAACGCGTCGAGCTTCAGCGGCAGTGTGGCGGAGGCCATGGTCGGGGCGGATGTCTTCATCGGGGTTTCCGGCGGGACCATCCCAGAGTCCGCGGTTGCGCAACTGGGTCGGGACGCCATTATTTTCTCGCTGGCCAATCCGCATCCCGAGATCCATCCCGACGTGGCGTCCAAGTACGCCGCTATCGTTGCCACCGGCCGCTCGGATTTCCCGAACCAGATCAACAATGTGCTGGCCTTCCCCGGGGTTTTCCGGGGGGCGCTGGATGTTCGGGCGACTGCCATCACGCCGTCGATGAACTTGGCTGCGGCGGATGCGATCGCCTCAGTGGTCAACGATGATCAGTTGGCCCCTGACCACATCATCCCCTCACCCTTCGACCCGCGGGTTGCCGTCGCGGTTGCGTCGGCCGTGTCCCGAGCCGCCTGTGCGGCCGGGGTGGCTCGCCAACCGCTCGAGTAGCCGATCATGTTCGCGGTCTACGCCCAGTACGCCGACGCCCAGCACCCTTTCCGGGCCCTCCGTGTAGGTGAACGACCGGATCCCGACTTGAGTGATCCAGCCATGGTCGGGTGGGAACTGGTGGAGGTACGCGCTGCGAGCGTCAATCATCACGACCTGTGGACCCTGCGTGGCGTGGGTATCGCAGCGGATTCTTTTCCCATGATCCTGGGGTGCGATGCGGCCGGTGTGGATGCTGCTGGCAATGAGGTTGTGCTGCACTCCGTCATCGGCGACCCTGGGGAGTCGGGGGACGAGACCCTCGATCCGGCGCGGTCACTCCTCAGTGAACGTTTCCAGGGATCTTTCGCCGAACTTGTCGCTGTCCCGAGCCGCAACCTGCTACCCAAGCCCGCAGGTTGGTCCTTCGCCGAGGCCGCTTGCCTGCCGACGGCGTGGTTGACGGCGTACCGGATGCTCGCCACCCGGGCGGGACTGCGGCGGGGTGACACCGTGTTGGTCCAAGGGGTGGGCGGCGGCGTCGCGACGGCCTGCATCGCGCTCGCACACGCCATGGGCTTTCGAGTATGGGCGACCAGTCGCGACGAGGAGCGTCGCACGAGGGCCCTGGAGTTGGGGGCTGACGCAGTGTTCCCTCCCGGGGCGCGACTTCCCGAGCGGGTGGATGCGGTCATGGAGACGGTGGGGGAAGCCACCTATGACCATTCGCTGAAGTCTCTGCGTCCGGGTGGCAGGCTCGTCATCAGCGGCGCCACGTCAGGTGCCAACCCGCCTGCTGACCTGGCGCGGATCTTCTTCAAGCAACTGTCGGTCGTCGGCTCGACGATGGGCACGCGCGACGAGTTACTCGATCTCATCCGGCTCTGCGAGAGCAGCGGGGTGCGGCCACTCATCGATCAGACTCTGCCGATGTCGGAGGCACGGCGGGCGCTGGAGATCGTGGCCGACGGCAAGGTCTTCGGCAAGATCGTCCTCACCCATGGGTGAGCGCAGTGCGCGGCTGGTTTAATTAGGACGGCGTCCGGGAATACCTCAGATGAAGCGAATCCACTATCTGAGGAGACACCATGAATACCAACCACCGCAGGGCACTGGCAGCTGGACTGGCCGCTGCCGCGATAAGTCTGTGCGCCATCGGAGCCGTCCCGGCCGCCGCTGCCACGAAGCCGGCGTCGCAGGCCGCGAGCATCAGTACGCACCACCGAGCAAGCGGCGGCCAACAGGTCCCTGGCCGCCCGGATCTCGGCGCGGTACCGGCGCCGCCGACCACCCATCCCGCGGCCGCGCAGGCGTCCGGGAACGGTTCAGCGCGCACCAACTCATCGGCCCACACGAGCCCGGCCAACGATGTGATCTCCGGGATCTCGTTGACCGTCACCAACAGCAGCACCAGTCCGGTGGCCGTCACCTTCATGTACGAGGGTCAGCCCGGCGGTCAAGCAAACTGGACCTGGCTGAACCCCGGACAGTCCACGACAGCGTCCAACTCGACCGTCTCCGGCCCGGACATCTACAACAGCTACCTGTACTTCTCGGATACGGCCAAGCAGGTGAAGTTCGAGAGCAAGCTCGCAGCATGGACCGCCAACACGACCATCACCGTCAATGGCGACGAGACTGAACTCGGTCGGGGTGCCCGCGTGACAAAGTCGACCGCAGGACACACCTACGCTGCTGCTCGTGCAGCGACCGATATCACCCTGCCGATCTTGGACTGGGTTGACGGCCAGCCGACCGTGCGGCCCGACATGGGTCTGACGTTGACCGGGCGCATCTGAGAACGCCCAGCACGTGGCCTGGCAGGTCAGTCGTCTTCGTCGTCGAGGCGTGCCAGCCAGGTGGCTAATCTCTCGACGGCCGTCTCATCCTCGGGATGGAGGTCCACGTAGATCCGCAACTGTTCGGCGAGCCAGGACAGCGTCACCTGCTCGTCGCCGCGACGGTTGTCCAGTTCCTCTATTCCGCGGTCGGTGAAGTACATCCCGGCACTGCCCCGCTAGCTGAGGGCTCTGTCGACGATTGCGCGCTGCTCCTCTTCGTGCACCCGGTGTGAGCCGGTCGAAGGAGCTGCCGAGGGGTCTCGGGAGACCCGGCGCAGCGGTCGAGCACCGAGGAACTCGGGCAGGTTGATCGCCATGTACTGGTAGGCGCCTTGGTTCATCGGTTCCTCCTGCACCCACACAAGTTCGGCATCGGCTGGATACTTGGCCAGAGCCTCGGCGATCTCCTCGCCGGGCATGGGGTACAGCCGCTCGACGCGGATGATCGCCACGTCGTCGATCTCGCGTTGGGCGCGTGCCGCCATCAGGTCCCAGGTGATCTTTCCCGCGCACAGAAGGATCCGGCGCACCTTTCCGGGCTCCGGATTGTCCGCATCGATGATCGGCTCGAACTCACCGCTGGTGAAGTCCGAGGCCTGCGAGACCGCGAGCTTGTTGCGCAGCATCGACTTGGGTGTGAACACGATCAGGGGCTTGTGATGCTCGGAGAATGTCTGCCACCTGAGCAGGTGGAAATACGATGCCGGGGTTGAGGGCATCGCCACCGTCATATTGTTCTGCGCGCACAGTTGCAGGTAGCGCTCCACCCTGGCCGAGGAGTGATCCGGCCCCTGCCCCTCGTAGCCGTGGGGGAGTAGCAGAACGACGCCGGAGTGCTGTTCCCATTTCTGCTCCCCGGCCGAGATGAACTCGTCGAGGATCGTCTGGGCGCCGTTGGCGAAGTCGCCGAACTGCGCCTCCCACAGCACCAGCGCGTCGGGCCTGGCCACCGAATAGCCGTACTCGAACCCGAGAGCCGCGAACTCGCTGAGCAGCGAGTCGTAGACGTAGAAGCGGCCCTGATCGGAACTGAGGTTCTGCAGCGGCGCGTATCCCTCGCCGGTGATCCGGTCGACGATCACCGCGTGGCGCTGACCGAAGGTGCCTCGGCGCGAATCCTGCCCTGCCAGGCGCACCGTGCGACCCTCCAGCAATACCGACGCGAAGGCGATGGTCTCGGCCATCGCCCAATCGATCGTGCCGTCCTCGACCATGCGCGCCCGACGTTCGAGCTGCGGGCGGAGCCGGTTGTGAACGGTCAGGTCGGCAGGAAGGTCCACTTGGTTGTTGGCGATGTGCTTGAGGGTCTGATCGCTGATCGCCGTCGCCACCCGGGCCGGGAAGTCGGGTTTGGGTTCCGGTTCAGGTTCGGGTGGATGCTCCAGGTCATCACGCGTCTCGGCGAACACCCGCTCGAGCTGTTCCTGGAAGTCGCGGAGGGCCTGCTCGGCCTCTTCCAGAGTGATGTCGCCGCGACCGATCAGGTTCTCCGTGTAGATCTTGCGAACCGATCGCTTCTGGTCGATCAGGTTGTACATCAGCGGTTGGGTCAGGCTGGGATCGTCCGCCTCGTTGTGTCCTCGGCGGCGGTAACACACCAGGTCGATGACGACGTCCTTGTTGAACTGTTGGCGGAACTCGAAGGCCATCGTGGCGACCCGGACACAGGCCTCGGGGTCGTCACCGTTCACGTGCAGGATGGGGGATTGGATCATCCGGGCGACATCGGTGGCGTACACGCTCGAGCGGCTCTCGTCAGGTGAGGTCGTGAAGCCGACCTGGTTGTTGACGATCACGTGGATCGTGCCGCCGGTGCGGTAGCCGCGCAGCTGCGACAGGTTGAGCGTCTCGGCCACGACGCCCTGGCCGGCGAAGGCCGCGTCGCCGTGCATGAGCACCGGCAGGACGGTGAACGACTCGCCGGCGAGGTTGAGGCGGTCCTGCTTGGCGCGGACGATGCCCTCGAGCACGGGGTTGACCGCCTCGAGGTGTGAGGGGTTCGCGGCCAGGTAGACCGGGATCGTCTCGCCGAAGTCGGTGGTGAACGTGCCGCTCGTGCCGAGGTGGTACTTCACGTCGCCGGAGCCCTGCACCGAGCCCTCGACCTCGAAGTCGCCCTCGAACTCGCGGAAGATCTGGCCGTAGGACTTGCCCGCGATGTTGGCCAGCACGTTGAGGCGGCCGCGGTGCGGCATGCCGATGCACGCCTCGTCGAGCCCGGCCTCGGCGGCCGCGGTGATCACGGCGTCCATGAGCGGGATGACCGACTCGGCGCCCTCGAGCGAGAACCGCTTCTGCCCCACGTACTTGGTCTGCAGGAACGTCTCGAACGCCTCGGCGGCGTTGAGGCGGCGCAGGATCCGCAGCTGCTCCTCGCGGTGCGGCTTGTCGTACTTGCGCTCGACGCGCTCCTGGATCCAGGCC
>CAZKVQ010000015.1:6900-55660 GCA_964556255.1 uncultured Actinomycetes bacterium | reverse complement strand
CACGCGGAAATGATGACGGCTTTGGGTTACAACCTCACGGGTGAGGCCGAGGAACGCGCTCGGGTCGCCGAGGTCCGCGAGTCACGTCGGCGACAGAGGCGCCACAGTTGGCGCCGGCTTCCAGAGAGCATGGGAATCGCTGTGCGAGAGGGCGACGTGCCAGAAGTGCTGCCCGGAGCCGAGCGCCCAAAGCCGTGGATTCAGGTGAACCCGACGCAGGCGGTGGTTCGATTTGGTGGTGGCGCCGCCCTTCTGGTGGAGAACGGTCAAGACGTGACTGTTCATTGGGAACCGGAGCCAGGCAGTCCCGATGACGACCCGAGTTGGATCGTGCAGGGGTGGGCGGTGACCCTGGCGATGCTGCAGCGCGGTGATCTCAGCCTGCACGCGGCCACCGTACGCATCGGCGACGAAGTGGTGGCGATCGCGGGAGACCGCGGCGCCGGGAAGTCCACAACGTCCATGGCCCTGCGCAAACGTGGTCATCAGTTACTGATCGACGATGTGACACTCATCGAGTTTCGAGATGGGGAGGCATGGACAACACCCTTCTCGCGCAACGTCCACTTGCTCTCGGATGCGGCGGAGGCGCTGGGAGTCGACTTCGAGGCGTTGCCGATGCTGGCCGGCGGCCGCAGGAAGGTGGCGTTCCGGGCCGAGGATCCACCCGAGGAGCCGCAACGAATAGACCGGATCGTGGTGCTCGCTCCGGACCCTTCAGCGCACGAGATCGCTGTGCAGGAGGCGCACGGCAGTCAGCGCTTGTCCGCGCTGCTTGCCCACACCCGTCGCGATGGGATCGCACCCCTGGTGCTCGGCCACGAGCGCTACTTCGCCCTGATGGCGCAGCTGTCCAACGCGGCCCCCGTGTTCGTGCTGCGACGGCCCAGCGAGGGCTGGACCCTGGACAGCGTGCTAGATCTGATCGAGCAGTCACGCGGCTAATTTTGGCCGGCCAGGAACCGTTTGTTCAGAGCATCAGCTGCGGCACCCAGGCCAACGGATCTGCGTCGATGAGTACCAGGCCAGCGCCCGGCAGTCCGGTGAACAGGCCCGGCAATGGGATCTCTGTCAGCGCTGCGCCGAACATCGAACGAGGCAGAGACCCATTCTGTTGCCGCAACACCGCTGCCACGATCGAGTCGGCAGCCGCGGACCACTGTCGGCCTAAGTCTCCTTCTACAGCGTCACCCAAGGTCGACGCGGCCAGCATGCGCAGGATTGCGGCCCGCCCGAGGTTGCCGCAGCACAGGTGGTCCCTCCCGACCAACTGAGCACGAGCGGTGGTGTCGGCAGCAACGACCATCTCATCGCGCCACCTGGGTACCTGCTCAGCCTCGGGCAGAATCTGCAGCAACCTCAAACGGGTCAGCGCGATGCCAGGGGCCCCGGCGCACCACCCCATCATGAAGCCTGATTCCCGGGCATCGACTCGGAAGTCCGGCCAGTTTCCGGCGCTGCGGTCGAAGGTGCGTGCTTCGTAATCCAACCCCTTTACGGCAGCGGCCATCAACGAAGCGTCGTCCAGCACGAGGGCCGCCTCGGCAAGGGCGACGGCGATTCCGCTGGCACCGTGGGCCAGACCCGTGAGCGGGGTGGCAGCCAGCTCGGTGCGCCAACCACCGGTGTCCGGGTGCTGTCGGTCGCGCAGCACCTCGGCGGCAGCGCGGAGTAGCCGCTCCGCATCGCCATCGGTTTGGGTGAGGACCAGAGGGACCAACGGTGCGACCAGACCTGCGGCACCCGACATCAGATCGAGCTGGTTGTCATCTCTCAGCAGGCTGGTGGGCACGCCACGGATGAGCGTTGCCGAGGCCTCTGCGAATTCGTCATCGTCGGACATCCCTCCGAGGAACGCGAGTCCACGCAGCAGCCCGCCGACACCGCCGATGCCCAACCCATTCGCATGCGCTAGGCGCACCACGTCACCCTCGACCCCTGAGTGCAACAGCTCGAGCAGTGGACCCACCGCAGCGTCGGCTGCCGCGGCTGCCTCTTCCGCGTGCTCCCCATCGACGGCCGCCCAAGCCGCCAGGGCAACGGCCAAGCCCATCCGTCCGTCGTATAGGCCCGAACCGATGGTCTGAAGATTCGCGCGGACCCCGTCGGGGAGCAGGCTGACCCCCATCCAGGTGCGCTGTCCGTCGATCGTCACCGACGACTCGGTGACCGCGGTCAGTGCGGCCAGCCCCGCTTCCTGAGCCTGACCGGAGTCCATTCCGTCAGCCCGAAACGATAAGCCGTCGCCTCGCACCTCTGAACCCGACGAGCCCGGCGTCAACCGGAATCGAGATGCTGCCACGCTGGCTCGGATGAGCTTTGACTGCCACTCCAAATCCGCCTCGGACAGGCTCGCACACCGGGCTGCGATCTCCGCTTCGGAGTCGATGTCGGGCCAACCCGAAAGCCCGCCATCGAGCCATTCGGTCCGCCGGCCGGCCGCAGAACCCGCCCCTCCCAGACCCACCTGGAAGTAGGGAACGTCCAGACGGGTGAGTGCGTCCTGCTCGGCTGCCACCATCGGCCAGATGGCCGTTGCCTCTTCGTGCAAGAGGGCGCGCGTCAACCGCTCCAGCACAAGGCCGCGGGACTGCGCCGAGGTGAGGGCCTCCGGCTCAAGCGAAGCGCCCAACAGGCTGGCGTAGACATACGTGGGTCGAGTGACGAGTCGCCTGCTGAGGTTCCGGGTCTCGGTCGACAGCTGCTGGGACAAGGCGTCGGCCCGGGCGGCGAGGGAACGGTAGGCGCCGGTGAACCCGTCGACAAAGTCGTCGACGTACTCTTCGACGGCGGCAGCGGTGTTGGTTGCGGTCGGCAAACTCGTGGGGTGGTCCACCACCATCTCGACATCCCCCCGTGCCATCAGGTCGGAGTTGATTGAACGCCAGCCCCTACGCTCAATCGGGTGGACCGAACCCGGGGCCACCCCCAGGGCACTGACGTCGAGCGCGGTCCTCCTGCCATCGAGCCACAGCCAGGTGGGCAGGATGCCAACCCGTTGGACCGATGCAGGGATCCCAGTCGCGTTGGACGCGTCCGCGGTTGCGGACTGCGCCACCGTCGGAGGAGGCGCTGTGTCGAAGAGGGTCTCACCGTCTACCGGAACCAGCTGGTCCCGAACGGCGATCAGGTTCTCGTGATGGCAATCCGTGGCGGCCAGAACGTGCAGCAGCGCCAGCGTGCGCCCCGCATTTCGGTAGAACCGGCGGAGCTCGTCGTCGGTCGTGCACGGCTGCCTGGAGACGTACTCGCAGTATCCGTAGTCGCCATCGGCGTCGGTGCGAGCCAGGACTGCGACGGCACGGAGGGGATCGTCCGGGGTGAGTGTGCTCAATGCCGTCGCGTGCCGGTGGTACAACTCCTCCAGCGCGACGCTCCTGGGTTTGTAGACCACCCGCGTGTCACCGAAGCCCAGGATGCTGACGGAGCGACCCGCGTTGTGGGTGTCACCGGCGGCCCCCATGGCCTCGGTAAGCGGTGCGTCCTGCGGGATCCCGAGCTCGGCGGCCAAGGCCGGCCGGTCCACTGCCAATCGTCCAAGCATCTCGACAGTTACTCGGGCCCATTGCTGGACAGCCCTGGCGAGCAGACCACCCAGCACGGGAAAACGGGTGAGAACTGATGACAGTCCATCGTCGGCTTGGGCGCGACAGAACCTCGCGTAGTGCTCCCGTGGGGGGTTGTCCTGCACTGGCCCGCTCTCAGCCAGGAAGCGGCGTCCGAAGGGCACCGATTGCCACATGAGATCTGAGAGGCAGGGCGTCGCCACCATGCTGAGCCGAACCAGCAGGCCACGACGCAGGTGGTCCGCCGCGACAGGCGTGACCGTGGCGAACAGGGACTCGTGGACCGAGGCCAGCCGATCCCAGGCGTCGGCCACAACCGGCCAGAGCAGGTGCACGAACGGCACGGACGACCCTGTGCCCGCCGGAATCTCGGCCGACATCCGTTCCAGCCAGTCCTCGTCCGTACCCACCCCGGCATCCTCAGCATCGAATACCGAAACGAGACTCCGGTAGGTCGACCACCAGTCTGGCTCGGGCTCCGAGGGGTCGCCATCATCACCCATGACCAACAGGGCTTGACCCTCGCTGAGTCCGTCCCGCCCGAGGCGTCTGTCGAAGAGGCCCTGCCCGTACGGGTCGACGGTGGTCCGCCAGGCCGCGAGCAACTCGGTCGCCTTCTCGGTGGCACGGCGTGGCGGCGGTTGGCTACTCGCCCACCGAACGCGGGCCGTCCAATCCCCGCCGTGTCGGCGTACCAGCAGATCCCGCTTTCGCCTGTCGGCCGGAAGGTTGTCCTGCGACCATCGTGAATCCTCAGCGCGGGAGTCAGACACGACGGCCAGCATGCCATGACCTCGGCCGGTCGAGCGCACACACCTCGTGGGGTCCACGAGCCGATGGCGTCCCGGGCAGTTGCCCGGGAGGTGACCTACATCTGCGCGAACAACACGACCAGCAGCAGAGCGGCCCCGAGGATAACGAAGGACAGCACGGTCATGGCCGCCTTCCGCCCTGCGCTGGGCTCAGCTACGTCGCTGTGCGACGACATATCCATATCCGCCATTGCGTCCAGCTCCTGCGGCATCGACGCCGGGGCCCCCATAGGCATGGCGGCCGTAGAGTTCGCCGCGGGTCTCTTCGCTGTGGCGCGAACGGTAAGCATGCCGTGTTTCATGTTGTTGCTGACCAACCACCAGTTCATCGGGTAAGCGAAGATGAAGCCAACCAGGAGTGCCATCGACATGATGAACCAGAAGCGGATGTTGGTGGGATCGTTGCCATCGGTGACGTGCGGCATTACGAAGCGCGAGACGAGCTGCATCCCCGCCATGAGCAGGTTCATGGACAACAGCTCGGGCAGGAAGGTCATCCGCAACGACTTCGAGTACGAGCCGCCGGCCATGTCCCGCATCGCGAAGGCCTGGAAGAACGCCCATCCGAAACCGAATCCCAGCGCATACTCAAGCAGGAAGTCCGGCCAGAAAGCCAACGTGAGGGCCGCACCGATCGCAGCGCCTACGATGATGCCGATGCCATCTCCCGCGGCACAGTGCATCGTGGAACCCAACACTTGCCGCCACCGGGTCGCGACGTACTGCTCATGGGTGCCCGCCAAAGGCTCACGGCACCCCAAAACGTAGAAGAAGGCGCCGATCGGGCCGGTGAAGAGCGTCAGGATGATGAAGGCCCACTTCAGCACCTTGGCCTCCGGCGTGGAACGCCAGATATCGATGGCGACGAAGATCACCGAAGGAACCGTGAGCAGGTACCACAGCAGGATGACGCCGTTCAGCACAAAAAGCCCCTTCCCTCTGCCCCGTAGCCCGAGTCGAGGCGAAGCGCGACTGAGCCCTGCCTGCGGCCAGCGTCAGGACTCTACCGTCAAGTTCGCACAAGACGACGGCATGTTCATCCAAGCCGCTAGGTTGGAGCAGGGGCCCGAGCCGCGAACAGCGCGATCGGTCAACTACTTGGGAGGCACCATGCGCCAGGCCAGCCGCCGCGGAGTTCCGATTCTCGTCGCTACAGCCGGAACGCTGCTGGCAGTAACCGCCTGCTCGGGCCCAGCCGGGTCAGGGTCCTCTGCCACTCCCTCTCAACCAGCGGATCCGATGGCTTGGTCCGCCGTCACCATCCCGAGTACCCGAATCGACTCCGCGATCGACGGCCTGGATGCCATCGCCGAGCGGGCGATGAAGCAGGCGGGCATCCCCGGCATGTCGATCGCCGTGGTGAGGGACGGGAAGGTTGTGTATGCCAAGGGATTCGGGGTGCGCAAAGCCGGAACGACGGACCCGGTCGACGCTGACACGATCTTTCAGGTGGCGTCGGTGTCCAAGCCGATTGGCGCCAGCGTCGTCGCCGCGGTGGTCGGCGATGGCAAAGTGGCCTGGACCGATCCGACGAGCAAGTACCTTCCCGACTTCGTGTTGTCGGACCCGTACGTGACCAAGAACGTCACCATCGGCGACCTATATGCGATGCGCAGTGGGCTGCCGAACGAGGCGGGCGACTACCTGGAGTGGATGGGATACGACCGGGCAGAGGTCCTCCGTCGTCTTCGTTACGTGCCGCTATCACCTTTCAGGGCCGACTACCACTACACGAACTTCGGCCTCACCGCCGGAGCCGAGGCCGTGGCGAAGGCAGTCGGGGTGCCGTGGGAGCGGCTGTCCAAGCAGCGCATCTACGACCCACTGGGGATGACCCGCACGACGTCCGACTACGCCGAATTCCTGGCTTCGACGAATCGGGCCACCCTGCACATGAAAACCAAGGATGGCTACGCGGCGAACGAGATCCGCGACCCACAGGCCCAGTCTCCAGCCGGCGGCGTAAGCACGAGTGCGAACGACATGGCCAAGTGGATGATCATGGAACTGGGCCAAGGCAACTACCAGGGCGAGCAGGTGGTCGCTGCGAACGCCCTGCAGGAGTCTCTGGTGCCGCGCGCGACCGCACGTCCGGCCGCGCAGCCGACACAGAGGTCCGGCCTGTTCGGATACGGGATGAACGTCGACACCGATAGCACCGGTCGGATGCGTTACTCCTTCAGCGGCGCCTTCGATGTCGGTGCGGCGACCACGTTCGCCCTGCTGCCTTCGGAGTCGCTGGGCATCTCGGTCTTCACCAACGCGGCCCCCATCGGGGTTCCTGAGGCCGTGACCGCCGAGTTCCTCGACAGGGCTGAGACCGGCACCGTCACCCAGGACTGGCCGGAGGTGATGGGCAAGGCATTCGCTTCCAGGGAGGCCAGCGCCACCCCGGCCCCGCCAGCGCCGGCCAACCCAGCGCCCCCTGGGCCGCTCACGAATTACACCGGCGTGTACACGAACGAGTTCTACGGTCCGCTGACGGTCTCCGTCGAAGGTAGCGAGCTCGTCGCCAAGATCGGGCCGGCAGCGCGGACCTTCAAACTGCGCCCGTATGACGGAAGTCTTTTCTCGCTACAAGTGCCGTACTCCGATGTCTGGGTGCCCTCGGTCAAGTTCGCGGCACCCGCCGGTGCACCGGCGACCAGCGTCACGATGGCGCTGTTCAACGAGGATGGCCTCGGCACATTCGTCCGCGCTGGATGATCGGATCTGCCACAACCGAGCGAGGAACCCACCAGGAGAAGGTCATGTTGTGCAAGAGGAATCGGAAGTCCCTGCTCGCCGGCAGCACCGTTGTCTCCGTCGTTCTCGCGGTGGTGACGGGTTGCTCAGGGAACTCGACGGGGGATCCAGCCCAGAGTGCGACCGCGTCTGGCCAGGCACAGCGTCCAGTGCCGGCACAGATCATCATCCTGCGCCACGGCGAGAAGAAGGACGGCTACGCCTTGTGCGACGTGGGTCAGCAGCGAGCGCAGGCCCTGAGTACCAACTACCTGGGGCGCGGCGCCCAGGAGTCGCTCTTCACCGGCGGTACCTCCCCTGCCGGGTTCTTCGCCATCACCCTGCATTCTTTGGAGCTCGCCAGCCCGGCAGCGCAGAGTTGGAACCTGCCGCTGATCACGTACTCGGTCGTCCCGGGGGACGATCAGACGAAGACGCAGGAGACCCAGCAACTGAATCAGCGAACCCAACAGGCGGCCCAGGAAGTGCTCACCGACCCCAGGTGGGGAGGCAAGACCGTTGTCATGTCGTGGGAGCACAAGCACATCGCGAACGAGAAACTCGAGCAGGAGTTCTCCGGTACCGACGTGACCCTGCGCCAGTTGCTGAACCTGGACAAATTGTCCGGGGTACCCACCACGTGGCCGGGATCGAACTTCGACTACTTCTGGATCGTCGACTACGGGAACCCCGGCTCGCCGATCCCCACGAAGTTCACTTCCGTGCGCCAGGTCTTTCCATCGCCCTACCAGGCGGTTCCGAGCAACCTATGGGACGCACCGGAAACGCTTCCCGCCGGTAGCGACTGCGAGGCTCCGTCCTCGTGATGACGCGTGCGCGCGCTCGCTGCAGGGTCGAAGGATAGGCATCGCCCCGCCAGGTCAGCTGGTGACACGATGGATCGCATGTGGGCGCAACCGGCCACCCGACGTCTAGGGGCAGCGATGCTGCTGGGTCTCGCCGCGACGGGCGCCCTTCCCGGCTGCGCAGGGCTTGATGCTGACGTCGGCTCGACGATGAGCAGGTATCCCGCCCCGGAATCAGCGACCCAGGAACCCGGACAAACACCGCTGCGTCCGTCCGAGTCGGACTCCGCACCGTCCCTGCCCGCCCCCACGAGCTGGAATCCGAGCAGATTCGACATCCAGCCCGATGTGAAACTGCGTGCCGCTCAGATAGTCGAGGTCATCGGGACCTGGGCGGCTGGCCAGCAGGGCGCGGCGGCGGCTCGGACCCGAGTCGCGGCGCTCGGACTGGACCCACAATTGGTCTCGTCCGACAATCCGCTGCTGGCCGACGCCGGGGCCGCCACCACGCGTGTGGACTTCGCCCAGTACGGCGGGTTACAGGCGGACTCCGCAAGTGTCCTGGTTGTGGCGGAGCAATGGCGCACCTCCCCGGCAGGGCGAATCATCCACAGCGGAGCAACCTTCGATGTGCGCCTGAGCTCTCACGAACCCCGATGGAACGTGACCGCCATCTATCCGTCTCGCCCGAAGCCCCCCGCGTCGAGCCTGGGCCCACAGGCGCGGGCGACACTGGCCAATCCGCGACTGTCCCTGCCTTCCGCCGCCATCGCGGACATACGCTCCGGCACGGTTTCGGAAGTTGCCTTGTCGGCGCTCAACCAATTGGCCGCCACCCACGCCCTGGCCGTCAGCGTGCTGGAGTCGGGACATCCGTTGAACGTCTTCGGTACAGATCGACCGAGTGACCATCCGCGGGGCCGCGCGATCGACATTTGGCTCTTCGACGGCCGGCCGGTGGTGGATCCGGCGAACTACCCACTGGTGGAGCAGGTCATGCGCTCCGGCATCGAGTTGGGCGCCTACCAAGCCGGCGGACCAGTCCAACTCACCCCATCGTCATCATTCTTCAGCGACGACACCCACCACGATCCCGTACACCTAGGGTTCGTTGACTGACCCGATCCGTGGACTTCCACGAACTGCACCTCGGGCACTACCGAGCGCGGCATCGGCCACGCGTCGGGTAGCTCAGAGCCTCACTGGGTCGGCGGTGCCAACTCGGTCGCCGGCGGGGCCTCTGCGCCCGTGGGCAGTCTCAGGGTCGGAGACGAGGTGGCCGTCGGCGAATCCGAGTAGGACGGTGAATACGAGGCCGAACCCGAGGATGACGACGACTCGGATGACGATGACCCAGAGGTCGATCCATTCGTATCGGAGTCGACGCCGGTGGCGGACCCGGACGGGTTGATCGTCACACCGGCCGCCTGGCACACCGGCACGAGCACGCTGGCGACCTCGGAGCGAACCGCCGAAGCGTCGGCCGACGCGCTCTCGCGCACCTCGGATGCCGACGCGGATGCGGACGCCTGCAACTTGGCCAAAGCAGCAGTGATAGCAGCAGCCACAGCCGGCGGCGCGTCGGCCTTGATGGACTCCAACTCCGTCTTCAACTCCGCGGCGTTCTCACCCTTGCTGTCAAGCGCTGTCTGGATCTTGGCGCAGGCCTGCGCCGTTGACTGCTTGGCGGCGCTCGCAGCGCTGCTGAGGTTTGACGCGGCACCGCCGGCACCGCCCGAACCACAGGCTGCCAACGACAGCACGCTCAGGGCGCCAGCGGCGACGAACACGACCTTCTTCATGATGAGACCATCCTCAACTCGACCGACTATGCCGGACAACCTACAGTCCTACGGCCGCGCGCACTACCCCCACCTGATGTCAGGACTTGTCGAACCGATCCAGGTCCATGACTTTCGCCCAGGCGGCCGCGAAGTCCTGGGCGAAGCTCTCGACGGCGTCGTCTGAGCCGTAGACCTCCGCCAGGGCCCGCAACTGGGAGTTGGAACCGAAGACGAGATCGACCCGAGTGCCGGTCCACCTGACCTCCCCGGTGTCACGATCCCGACCCTCGAAGATCTCCTCACTCTCGGAGGTCGGCACCCAGGTGGTCGCCATGTCCAACAGGTTCACGAAGAAGTCGTTGGTCAGCACGCCTGGTCGATCGGTCAGCACGCCGTGCGGGGACTGCTGGTAGTTGGCGTTGAGCACGCGGAGACCGCCGATGAGCACGGTCAACTCGGGTGCTGTGAGAGTTAGCAGGTTCGCGCGATCGATAAGTGACTCCTCCGCCCGTCGACCCAGCCCCTCGGCTCCGTAGTTGCGGAAGCCATCCACAGTGGGTTCCAGCACAGCGAAGGACTCGACGTCGGTCTGCTCCTGCAATGCGTCTGTACGTCCAGGCGTGAAATCCACAGATAGCTCGACGCCCGCCTGCGCTGCCGCACGTTCAACCGCCGCACTGCCACCCAACACGATGAGGTCGGCAAGAGACACCTGCGTGCCGCTTGCAGCGTGCGCAGCGTTGAAGTCCTGCTGCACTCCCCTGAGGGTGTCCAGGACGGTCGCCAACTCATCCGGGTTGTTGACCTTCCAGCCCTTCTGAGGCGCCAGCTGAATGCGGGCACCGTTGGCACCGCCGCGCTTGTCGCTGCCTCGGAAGGTCGATGCCGAGGCCCACGCGGTCGACACCAGCTGGGGGACCGTAAGCCCAGAATCAAGCAGTTTCTGCTTGAGTTCGGCGATGTCGGCGGTGTCGATCTGCCGGTAGGTCGCCGTGGGAACCGGGTCCTGCCACAACTGCGGTTCGGCCGGGACGAGCGGGCCTAGATACCGGGCGATCGGACCCATGTCGCGGTGGGTCAACTTGAACCACGCCTTGGCAAAGGCGTCGGCGAGTTCGTCCGGGTGCTCCAGGAAGCGACGCGAGATTGCCTCGTACGCCGGGTCAACCCGGAGCGCGAGGTCGGTGGTCAACATGACCGGTGGATGCTTCTTGGTGGAGTCCTGGGGGTCGGGCACGGTGTCGGCCGCGGCGGGATCGGTTGGCACCCACTGGGGGGCGCGGGCGGGGCTCTGGGTCTTCTCCCACTCGTATGTGAAGAGGGTCTCGAAGTAGCTGTTATCCCATGCCACTGGGCTCGGCGTCCAGGCACCTTCGAGGCCGCTGGATATCGTGTCGTCCCCGTTGCCCGTACCGTAACTGTTCTTCCAACCGAGCCCCATCTGTTGAATGGGTGCGGCTTCCGGCTCCCGGCCGACGTAGGTGTCGGGGTCGGCCGCGCCGTGGGTCTTTCCGAACGTGTGCCCGCCGGCGATCAAGGCGACGGTCTCTTCATCGTTCATCGCCATCCGCCGGAAGGTCTCCCGGATGTCGCGCGCCGCAGCCAGTGGATCCGGGTTGCCGTCGGGTCCCTCTGGATTCACGTAGATGAGGCCCATTTGGACCGCGGCCAGGGGATCGGCCAACTCCCGATCACCGCTGTAGCGCTCGTCACCGAGCCAAGCCGCTTCATTTCCCCAGTCGATGTCCTCGGGTTCCCACACGTCCTCACGGCCACCGCCGAAGCCGAACGTCCGAAATCCCATCGACTCCAGCGCGACGTTCCCCGCGAAAACCATCAGGTCGGCCCAGGACAGCTTGCGGCCGTACTTTTTCTTGATCGGCCACAGCAGCCTTCGTGCCTTGTCAAGGTTGACGTTGTCCGGCCAACTGTTCAGCGGGGCGAAGCGCTGCGTTCCGTTTCCGGCGCCTCCTCGACCGTCGCTGATGCGGTAGGTGCCGGCACTGTGCCACGCCATCCTGATGAACAGCGGTCCGTAGTGGCCGTAGTCGGCGGGCCACCACTCCTGAGACGAGGTCATGAGCGCTTCGAGATCAGCCTGCACCGCCGCGAGGTCGAGGGTGTCGAATTCGGCTGCGTAGTCGAAGTCGGCACCCATCGGGTCCGCCATCGCCGGATTCTGCTGCAGGACCTTGAGGTCCAGTTGGTCGGGCCACCAGTCACGGTTGGACGTGCCTCCGACGTGGCGCACCGGGCAACCATCACCGCCTGCCGCGTTGCTGTCTGGTGTGGGTACTTGGGTGTTGTCAGGCATTTGCATCCTTAGCTGGGCTGGAAGTGGTCGGCAGATGAAGTGGAGCGGTCATCGGCGGTCAGCGACATACACAGGGTGCCCCGGGGTGTCGGGGGAGTCAACAGCGCCGAGATGCCATCACCGTGTCGGAGAGGCAAGCGCCCACCGGATCATCGGGAGTTGCAGCGGAACCCGCAGCCAGGCCGCCACCAACAGGGGCGGCCGCCGCGGGCTGCGTCGCGTCTCGCGGACGGCCATCCAGATGTTGCCCACCCAGATCCCTGCGAGCAGCGCTGCCGACAATCGGGGCGCCCAGGGCGACTGTGTGGCCAGGCCCCCGGCGCACACCAACTCAGCCGCGCCGGATCCATAGGTCCACAGTCGGGGCGAGCCGAGTGCAGGTGGGATCAGCGGGTAGAACACCTTCGGCCTCACTAGATGGACGACGCCGCTGACGCCGAACGCCCCGATGAGAACCCGGGTTGGTACCGGTAACGCTGGAGTCTCTGACGCCGAATTCATGGACGCTCCCGGGTGGTCGAACTCTCGTGGCCGACCCTAGTGCAATGTGCCGCGCACCGACACCGGTGAATTCCTGACCAACGCGCCCCGCACCACGAGTTCTCCCACGAGACGTAGCGTCCGTTCGCGACTCTGTCAGCCGACTGGACTGCGGTACACCCCGCGCCCGTAGGTCGCCGCGTACAGCAGCCGATTACGGGAATCCAACAACAGGTCGGTCACCGGGGCCGCTGGCATGGTGTTGCGCTGGGGTTGCCACGTGACACCCCCGTTGATGCTTCGGTACACACCGACGTCGGTTCCTGCGTAGATCACGCCACGAGCAGAGTCGAGGGTCACCACATTGGCCGGAACGTTGGGCAGGCCCGCACGATCCGCCGGGATCCAATGAACGCCGTAGTCGTCAGACCGCCAGACATGCGCCGTGCTGTAGCCACTCACACTGGCCCAGACCCTTCCCGGGAAGCGGTCCTCGAATCGGATGGACGTCACTGCCCGGGCAGGCAGCCCTTGTCCCCGCTGCCAGTGTCCGCCACCGTCACGGGTGGACCACAGCGCACCGTCCAACGTGCCGAAGGCAAAGGTTTTCGGGGACGTTGTGCTGGTCCCGATGGCGTTGGTGAGACCATCCGGGTCCTTAGGGCCAATGGAGCGCCAATGCGATCCGCGGTCGTTGGTGATGAAGAGTCCCCTCGTGCCGGCATAGATTGTCGCCGGATCCAGCGGTGACATCGCATACGGCGAGTAGAACTGGCACCAGCCCTCCGACGGGCAGACCTCCTCCGCACCCAGCCGCGTCGTGTGCTGCCACGCGTCGGTCGTGCGAAAGAGAACCGCATCAACGTAGGTCGCATAGCGGATGAGCGGATTCCGCGGGTCGACCAGGGTCACGCCGCCGTCGCCTGCCAGCGGCTCCCACCACCGTCCGTCGGGGTGAAGGATGAGCGTGCCATTGTCTTGAGTTCCCCCCATCAACGGGGCATACGGTGGCCCGGACAGCCCTGCGTTGAACTGGGTGATCGACAAAGTGGCGTTGAGATTGGCGAAGGTCGCACCATTGTCGTCCGAGCGGTAGGAGCCACCGTCGTTACCGACCCACAGCCGACCCCTGCCGAAGGTCAGGGCGTGGAAGTCGACATGGATCCGCGCGGCCGGCGCTCCGCTTCTTGGCTGGGCCCCGATGACCTGATAGGACTGGCCATTGTTCGTCCATCGATAGGCGTAGACACCCGCCGCGATGAACCCGTCAGGACGCCCGGGGTCGGCGGCGATGGTGAGGTCATAGTCGCACTGGCCACTCTCGCCTGCAGGCTCCGCCTCGCCGGGGATCGAGCAGAAGTACTTCTTCGGAGCCGGCAGGGACGTCCAGGTCGCCCCGGCGTCGGGCGAACGGAAAACCCCGGCCAAGGATCCGGTGGAGGTGCCAGCGACGGCGAAGACGGTCGTGCCGGCACCGGCTGCGATTTCGATCCGACCGGTAACGGTCAGCGGGAAGCCCGTCCGATGCCAGTGGACCCCACTGTCATCAGAGCGCCACACGCCCTTGCCATAGGTGGATGCGAGCACGGTCTTGGTTCCCCGGATGACGGCAAGATCCTGCACCTCGAGACCGGACAGCACCCGCAGGAATGTCCGGCCACCATTCGTGGAGCGGTACACCCCCGAACGACTTCCGGTGCAAGGGTTGGGCATCCCGACGGTGCGGGGACCGCGCTTCTTGTAGGCGAAGGCGGAAACGAGCATCGTCTGGTCGTTCGGGACGATGTCCGAGACGACGCAGTTGTCGAAGTCCCGCGCGCCGAGGAGAGTCCAGTCGCGCCCACCATTCACGGACTTCAGGATGCCGTCTCCCTCGTACGCCCCCGAATTCCGCGAGTACTCACCGGTCCCCGCGTATACCGTGTCCGGGCGGTTCGGATCCAGGGAGATGGAACCGATCGGGGTCAACGGGATTCCGTCGCTCACCGGTCGCCAGCTCGCCCCCGCATTCGTCGTCTTCCAGACGCCACCGTTGGGCGTCCCCAGGTAGGCGGTTGAGATACCGCGGGGATCCGGGGTAACGGCGGTCACGCGTCCCGCATATGGGGCACGCCCGTTGTAGAAGGCACTCGAATAACTCGACGGGTCGGTCTTCTGCATCCCGCTGATCGGTTGCGGACCGAGGGGCTGCCAGGTGAGGTTTCGAGGTTTGGGTCGAATATCGCCGCGCGGATCGTTCGGCGTGTTCGCGGCACCCGCCGCTGTCGGCACCGCCACAACGAGCGCGGCGGCGGCCGCAAGCACCAGACGACCGCGGCGGGACACGCTGTCAAGCTAGCGCAGCGGATATGGGTTTCACCACGTGAGATGCTGGTGAAGACGCGTGTGAAGTACGTGATGAAGGGCAGACAACCTCGACCAGCGGACAGTTGGCCGAGAGTTCAATGCGACGTCGGCAGCACTGTCGAGAGCCAGTCGTACATTCGTTGGTGCACCAACGACCGCGCCATCGGCTCGCAGTGCATATCGGCGCCCTCGGCCGCCGTGAACTTCTGCAGCACTGCGGCATCGCCGATGAGGTTGGCGAGTTGCTCGGGCTGTCCTGGCCAGAACTGCTCGCCTTCCGGATCGGCGATCATCACCGGTGTCGTGATCTGGTGCGCCACATCGGCGACCGTGTAGGCGCGCATCGCTGAGCAGACATCGAACGGCGTCGGCTGCTGATAGGGGCGAGCCCGGAAGTGCCAGGTGCCGCTGAGTCCCGGGGTCTGCAGAACCCCCGCCATCGCGGCGTTGAAGTCCTCCTTGTCACCCGAATCGAGCATCTGCAGCAGCTCAGGTGGGAAGTGGCTCAACCATGAAGTGGACACGTCCACTACTCCCGGATCCAGGAAGGCCGCGGCGAATCTCTTCTCGAAGGCAAGGGCGCGAGCACCCCAGAAACCACCCTGGCTACCGCCCCAAAGCACCATCGCGTCGGTGTCGACATCGGCGCGTTGAGACAGGAAGTCGACGACCGGCGTGATGACGGCCTCCCAGTCAGGACGGAACGGCACACCGCGCTCGAAGAGCATCGACTGCTGACCCGGCCCATCGAAGATGAGCGCGTTGAAACCGCGCCGGTGCGCCGCCAGCATCTCCTGCCAGACCCAGGTCAACGCGCCGTCGCTGCCGTTGATGAGGACGAGTGTTGGCCGCTTAGCCCCGTCGACGCCGAGGAAGTATCCCGGCAGGGATGCGCTCTCATAGGGGATGTCGACCCTCTCGAGCGGCGGGTCATTGAGGTCGGCGAAGGCGTCCCAACAGCGGCGATGGTCCGTGAACGCCCGTTGCGGGATGGCATCATCCGCCTGCGACTGCACAGACTCGAGTTTCGCCGCGTAGTACGTGGCGGCCCTGAGGTAGGCGTCCCGAGCGCTGCGGCGATCGCCGGATTCACGGGAGGACTCCGCGATGTCCTCAATCCGCTCTGCCAGCGCACCGAACGCCGCAGCAGACGCCTCGTCGTCCCCGTCGGGAGCCTGTTGCACCGCGACGAGGATCTCGCCCACATCACCCAGGCCCGCCCACACCCCACCGAGCGCAACCTGGATTCCGTAGTTGGCGTCAGGATCCTGGTAGAACTCGAAGCCCATGCGCGGGACCCCTCTCGTGTGGGACGGCGTGACCCCGCCGTCCCGCCGAAAGGTAACAGCGTGCGCAGGCACGATGCACCTGCGCGGCCAGCGCCACCTGTAGCCGCACCACCGCGCACCGGTCCGGGTCACCGATTCGCAAGCATCACGGATCGGGTCGACGGACCGTCGGCCCGCCTTGACCGCGGGGTTACGGGCCGACAGGGTATTGGCATTGGTGTGGCGTCAAGTTGGAGGTTTCCATGTCAGGTCTGTACCGCGAGCTCTACGCAAGGAGCCTGGCCGATCCGGAGGCATTCTGGCTGGAGACCGCGGAGGCGATCGACTGGATCCAACCACCCCGCGCAGCGTTGGATCGATCCGATGCACCGTTCTACCGATGGTTCCCCGATGGCCAACTGAACACGAGTTACAACGCCCTCGACCGCCACGTCGACGCGGGCAGAGGTGACCAACCGGCCTTGATCTACGACAGCCCGGTGACATCCACCAAACGCAGCTACAGCTACCTGGAGTTACGCGACCAGGTGGCCCTATTCGCAGGCGTCCTGCGGTCGCTGGGCGTCGGTCATGGCGACCGCGTTGTGGTGTACATGCCAATGGTCCCCGAAGCCGTCATCGCCATGCTCGCCTGTGCTCGCCTCGGCGCGATCCACTCCGTGGTGTTCGGCGGCTTCGCCCCGGCAGAGTTGGCCGCGCGAATCGACGACGCCCGACCGGTCGCGGTGGTGACCGCGTCCTGCGGAATAGAGGGCTCGAAGGTTCTTCCGTACCTGCCGTTGCTGGAGGAGGCGCTGCGGCTGAGCGAGCATGAGGTCGCCTCGAAAGTCGTGCTCCAACGGCCCGAGTTGGTCGCTGAGCTCCAGCCCGGCGACCTCGATTGGCACGAGGCCATGGCGGAGGCCCAACCAGCGGAGAGCGTTCCCGTCGCGGCGTCGGATCCGCTGTACATCCTCTACACGTCGGGAACCACCGGACGACCCAAAGGTGTAGTGCGCGACAACGGCGGACATGCAGTGGCGTTGCGCTGGTCGATCTCGGCAGTATTCGGCATCGGTCCCGGGGATGTCTTCTGGGCGGCCAGCGACGTCGGGTGGGTCGTCGGGCACTCCTACATCGTCTACGCCCCGCTGCTCGCCGGGGCGACCACGGTCCTGTACGAGGGGAAGCCGGTGGGTACCCCTGACGCCGGCGCCTTCGGGCGGGTCATCGCCGAACACGGCGTCAACGCGCTGTTCACTGCGCCGACTGCCATCCGCGCCATCCGCAAGGAGGATCCCGAGGGGCAGTTGCTCACGAGCCACGACCTGTCGTCCCTGCAGGCCCTGTACCTCGCAGGTGAGCGACTCGACCCCGACACCTACGAGTGGTCCGGGCAACTGCTTGGCATTCCGGTGATCGACAACTGGTGGCAGACGGAAACCGGCTGGCCGATCGCAGCCGACCCGCGGGGGATCGAGTTGTTGCCGCTGCGATCCGGGTCGCCCACGGTGGCGATGCCCGGCTATGCCGTGGTGATCCTCGACGGGGACGGCGAGCCGGTGGCGCCGGGAACGGAGGGGAACATCGTCCTCAAGCTCCCACTCCCCCCGGGAACCCTGACCACCCTGTGGGGCGATGACAAGCGCTACTTCGACGGCTACCTCGCCGCGTTCCCCGGCTACTACACCACCGGCGACGGCGGCTACGTGGAGGACGATGGCTACCTCTACGTGATGGGCCGCACCGATGATGTCATCAATGTCGCCGGACACCGGCTGTCCACCGGCTCCATGGAGGCCGTAGTGTCAGCGCACCCAGCCGTGGCCGAATGCGCCGTCATTGGAGTCCATGACGCCCTGAAGGGTCAGATCCCGCGAGCGTTCATCGTTCTGAAGGCCGGGGCCACAACCGACCATGACCAGGTCGCCGCCGAGATAGTCGCGTCGGTCCGGGAGCAGATCGGCGCGGTGGCCGTCCTGAAGTCCGTGGTCGTGGTACCGGCCCTCCCGAAGACCCGGTCCGGGAAGATCCTGCGCCGGACCATGCGTGGGATCGCGGATGGCCGGGTGGAGCCGGTACCCAGCACCATCGAGAACCCTCACGTGCTCGAAGAAATCGGTCCACTATTGGCGGGCGACTAGGTGCCCGATCACGACCATTCGTTGACGACGGCGCGAGCCGGGCGCCGGGTAGAGAACCCCAATGACTGAGCAGGGTGGGAGCGCCTCGTTGTCGGAGTTGCGCCGACGACGAGGGCTGGGCCAGGACGACGCCCGACCGAAGGCGATCGCAGACAGACATGCTCGGGGCGGCCGAAGCGCTCGGGAGAACATCGCCGACCTCATCGACGAGGGCAGCTTCGTCGAATACGGCGGTCTCGCAACCGCTGCGCAGGAGGACCGCCTCGACGCAGAGCAGTTGCTTCGTCAAACGCCCGCTGATGGTCTCGTCGGTGGCATCTGCAGGATCAACGGAGACATCTTCGGAGAGGCGGCCGGGTGCGCCGTACTCTCCTACGACTACCTGGTGATGGCGGGTACCCAGGGAATCCGGGGTCACCACAAGACTGATCGTCTGCTCGATGTTGTGCAGCGGCTGAGGCTGCCCACCGTGTTCTTCACCGAAGGTGGCGGCGGGCGCCCGAGCGATACCGACTTCCCAGTCGCGTCCGCCCTGGATGTGGGTTCCTTCGCGGCCTGGGGCCGGCTCTCCGGCAAGGTGCCGCGCATCGCAGTTGTCGCCGGCAAGTGCTTCGCCGGGAACGCGGTCCTCGCAGCCTCTTCCGACATCATCATCGCGACCTCGTCGGCAACGATGGGGGTGGCCGGTCCTGCGATGCTGTCAGCCGCCGGTCTGGGCGATCACGACGCCGAAGACATCGGTCCGACATCCACCTTGGCCAAGGTCGGCGTGGTTGACGTCGTCGTCGACGACGAGCGGGCGGCCGTGGTCGCTGCGAAAAAGCTACTCGGATTCTTCCAGGGTTCGACGCCCCCCGGCCTCGCGCCCGATCAGGACGCGCTGCGTGGGGCCATTCCCGCGCGCGAGCGCACGGCCTTCGACGTGCGTCCCGTCATCACCACCCTCGCCGATGAGGGGACAGTCGTGTTTCTGCGCGATGCCTTCGCGCCAGAACTGGTCACAGCGCTGGGACGCATTGCCGGTCGGCCGGTGGGCTTCATTGCGAATCAGACGCTGCACAAGGCGGGGGCCCTGACATCCGATGGCTGCGACAAGGCAGCCCGCTTCCTGCAACTGTGCGACGCCTTCGGAATCCCGCTGGTGTCACTCGTCGACACCCCGGGCATCATGGCCGGGCCTGCCGCCGAGCGGACAGCGATCCTGCGCCACGCGTCCCGGCTGCTGATCGCCGGGCCGGGCCTGTCGGTGCCGCTGATCGGCGTCGTCCTTCGCCGGGGCTACGGACTCGGAGCGCAGGCGATGTTGGGCGGTAGCACCCGCGAACCGCTCATCACCGTCGCGTGGCCCTCCGCACACATGGGTCCCATGGGGCTGGAGGGTGCGGTACGGCTGTCGATGCGCAAAGAACTGGCGGCTATCGACGATCCGGCCGAGCGCGAGGGGCGTGTCCGGGAGCTCACCGACGCCTATCAGGAGCACGTGACCGCCCTCAACGTTGCGCGGGTGTTCGAGATCGATGACGTGATCGACCCCGCGGAAACCCGCACCTTGATCGCGGCAGCACTAGCCGCTGCCGCGGGCGACCGAGGTTTCGTCGGCAGCGGGCGGCCCATCGACACCTGGTGACCTCGGGTTGGCCAACCAGTGAGGGCGGGAAGTTCGCCGTCACTGCGGTCGTGGCTCTACAGTCGCAGCATGAGCGCTGACTTGATCCGAGGGTTCTACACGTCCTTCCAGTCACTCGACGGTGATGCGATGGCCTCCTGCTACGCGCCGGACGCCACGTTCTCCGATCCGGTCTTCACCGAGCTCCGAGGTGATGACGTCGGGGATATGTGGCGCATGCTGTGCTCCTCGGCACGAGACTTCAGCCTTACCTTCGACTCGGTCACCGATGACTCGGCGCATTGGATTGCGGACTACACCTTCAGCAGCACGGGTCGTCCGGTCGTGAACGACATCAAGGCCCACTTCGTCATCGCCGACGGCCGTATCCAGCACCACCGCGATTCCTTCAGCCTGTGGACGTGGTCGCGACAGGCCCTCGGGCCGGCGGGGCTCGTGTTGGGCTAGTCGCCCCCGCTGCAGGGCAAGATCCGAGGGCAGGCGATGGCCGGACTACGCAAGTATCAACAGGCCCGGGGCTAGTGGGCCGGTTCCGCCACAACCCGGCCCCCGGGATGGAACAGACCGGCGATGAGGGCGATGACCATCACGACTGCCATGCCATAGAACACGTACAACACAGCGTCCGCGAAATCCACCTGGTAGGCCTTCATGATTTCGGCGCGCACGGCGGCGGACACCTGTCCCGCGCCGCCACCGCCCTGGGCGTTGCCCTTGGCGGCACCGGCCGCGATCTGCGTGGCCGTGGAATCGGGAACGCCGAACCCGACCAGTGAGTTGGTGAAGCGCGACGTCACCTGGTTGATCATCAGAGTCCCCAGGATCGCCATGCCCACGCTGGCTCCGAAG
Organism: uncultured Actinomycetes bacterium; assembly: GCA_964556255.1. GTDB lineage: Bacteria > Actinomycetota > Actinomycetes > S36-B12 > UBA10799 > JACJWR01. The sequence continues at coordinate 34,940 of CAZKVQ010000015.1, read as the reverse complement.
TAGCGAACGGTTTGGGTGATGCCGCTGACCTCGCCGTAGGAGGCGTTGATCGCACGATTGACCGCGTCGGTGTTGGTCGGTCCGAACATCAGCCCGATGCCTGCGCCGGTCATGACGATGTACGGGGTGATCGCGCCCGCGTCGAGTTTCGGCGTCGCACGGGCCCAGAGGACGAACCCGGCGGCCGCCACGGCGCAGCCGACGATCAGCGTGATCTTCACCCCCCGGGTGTCGAGGATGCGGCCGCCGATCTGGGCGGCGACGACGAACCCCAGGAAGAACCACATGAGGAACAGCCCGGATTCGCTCGCGTTGTACCCGAGGGAGATCTGCGCGTACAGACTGATGAAGAAGAAGACCGGGACGAAGGCCGCGGAGACGAAGAAGAGCGACAGGTTGTCCACGGCGAAAGCTCGCCCCGAGAAGATCCGCACCCTGATCAGTGGGACGTCGGTCCGAAGCTCGACCAATACGAAGATGACCAGCAGGACGACGCCAGCGGTGATGCAGCCCCAGGTTGCGGGGCTCTCCCAACCCCAGTCGCTGGACTGCTGGAATCCGAGCACGGCCAGTGCCATACCCGAGGCCACCAACGCGGCACCTCGCCAGTCGATGCTCTCGTGCCGACGCTGGTCCGGCGCCTTGATCATCAGCGTCAACACGATGGCCAGCAGCGCGACCGGGATATTCACCCAGAAGATCGCGCGCCAGGACCATTGGGTGAGGTAGCCGCCGGCGATCGGGCCGATGGCCGTGAATGCGCCGGTGATGCCGAAGAACAGCGCCAACGCCTTGCCCCGCTCCGAGACTGGGAAGACGTCGACGATCAGCGCGATGGCCGCCGGGAAGAGCAGCGCACCACCGAGACCCTGCACCACGCGGAAGACGATGATCCAGGCCTCCGCCATGGAGTTCGCCGGCGTCAGTCCGCACAGCGCCGACGACACCGCGAAGACCGTGACGCCGATGAGCACCATCCGCTTGTGCCCCAGGATGTCCGACAGGCGCCCCCCGAGCGCGAAGAAGGCCGACAGTGCCAACAGGTAGCCGTTGACCACCCACTGCACACCTTCGTCGGAGAGACCCAACTCCTGCTGGATCGTCGGCGACGCGATGGAGATGATCGTCTGGTCGATGAACAACATCGCGACCGCGAAGAGCATCGCGGCCAGTACCAGGTACTTGGACTGCTTGGGCTCCGCGGCAGTGCCCGTCAACTCAGCCATGGTGCCTCCCGACGACGCGATTTGGGACTCCTCGGCGGCGCCCCAAAGTCATAGCCTGCGCGGCGCCGCGCGGTGATTCTCCCACCGCGAGTGTCAGGAATCGCGAACTCAGTCAGATCCGACGACCACGGTGCTGCTCGCCTCGGCCGCCATGAGGCGCCGGGTCAGTCCCGCGGCAGCGGGCTGAAGGCGGTCTCCCGCAGCCGCAGAGCCACCACGGCCGCCGCCACACACCAGATCGCGACGTACCAGGGGAACGCCGCCGCCATGCCGGCGCCGACCAACCAGGTGGAGATCATCGGTGCGGTGCCCCCGACCGCGGCCACCGCGGTCGCCCAGCAGATCCCGAACCCGGTACCCCGTAGGCGGGACGGGAAACGTTCGATCATCGCGACCATCAACACGGCCTGCGCGGCCGCCTGCGGAACCACGATCAGGAGTTGTGCCGCAAGGGCATAGCCGGCGCCGAGCAGCATGACCGCAGGGACCGTCAGCACCGCCATGCCGATCAGTCCGAATCCCAGCACGGTCCGTCGTCCGAGCCGGTCGCTCAGCCAGCCGAACACCGGGATGAGTGCGATCAGCGCCACCAGCCCGGCCGTGTTGGCTGCGAATGCAGCCTCGCCGGAGACCCCGTATGACTCCGCGAGGGCTGGGAACCCGGAAACAAGGCCGAAGAACGACAGCGACACGGCACCGACGATTACGAACACGACCGCGGCGGTGCGTCGGTGCAGCGTGAAGGTCCTGCTGAGCGGCCTGGGTTCATGGCCGGCTTCGACATCGAGGGTTTCATGGACGCCGCGACGGATGAAGAACCCGACGAGTCCGAGCAACCCGCCGATGAGGAAGGGGATCCGCCAGCCGAAGGCCATCATCTGATCCTTGGTCAGAAGCTCGGTCAGCAGCAGTCCGACCGCGGAACCGAGCAGGGTCCCGACCATGATGGTCGTCGGGTACACCGACCCGAAGAGTCCGCGGCGACCCGAAGGTGCGCTCTCGGTGAGGTAGGCCCCGACGGCTGCGGTCTCACCCCCGAGCGAGAGTCCCTGAAGCAGCCGGAGAACCACCAACAGGAGTGCGGCGAATATTCCGATCATCGCGGCGGTCGGGGCGAAGGCGATGCCCAAACTGGCCGCCGCCATCAGAACCACCGAGACGGTGAGCGCAGCACGACGACCGCGTCGGTCGGCGATCCTGCCCAACAGAACGCTGCCCAGCGGGCGGGCCAGGAAGCCGACCGCGAAAACGGTGAACGTGGCCAACAGCGCGGCAGTCGGGCTGTCACTGGGGAAGAACTGACCGGAGAAGTACACGGCGAACAGCGCGTACACCGTCCAGTCGAACCACTCGACTATGTTGCCGATGGCCCCGGCCATAACCGCGCGACGATGCGAGGCGATCGGTCGGTCTGAGGGGGTGCCGTCCAGTCGCGGGGCTGTGGTCTGCACAGTCGGGCGGCTAAGCGTGGTGGACATGTCCGGTCCTTTCGTAGGGGGCCCCATGGGCGATTGGGTCCCTCTTACCCGGACACCGTCCCAATTAAACCTGGCTTCAGGCGGCGTCCGACTGCGCGATGGTCACCCTGATGTGCTGTTCCAGGTGAAGGCGTCCGTCTGCCCCCCTGAACCCCTCCAGCCGCTCCGCAGCACGCTCGAGCACCAGCGGGCGATTCGACGGCGACACCGACTCCCACAGGGCACTCTGACTGTTGGACATGGTGAACCTATGCCAGTCGCCGGCATCGTCGAAAACCACGTCGATGATCGCTTGTGAGGTCTCCACACTAGGGAACCCGGCGCCCTGGAAGCAGTCTGCAAGCGCCTCATCGCTGGCGAACACGCCGCGGGGGGCACGCGTGCGGGCATCAAAGACGTGACGTGGAACGAACGGCACGAAAGCCTCGTCGAGGTGTCGCCAGGCGTCGGTCTGTTCTCCGAAACTCGTGATACCGACACGGCCCCCGGGACGCAGAAGCCGGCTCCAGGAGCGGAGCGCCCCGGATGGATCCGGCAGGAAGAAGAGCACCATGGAGGCAGTGATGAGGTCGAAGGCCCCCGGCGAGAGTTCCGGGCGTTGACCGTCCATCACGAGCAGTCGCGCCTGCCCTGCCGGCGTCCCCCGCACTGCGCCTCGGGCGCGTTCGATCATCCGGGCAGAGGCATCGATCCCCGTCATTTCCGATCGCGGACCAAGACGCCAACCGGCGGCTGTCAGGACGGCGCCCGAGCCGCAACCGATGTCCAAGAGAGCCTCGTGGCCGCGCAGGGCGAGTCTGTCGAGCAAGTGTCCCGCAACCGGCGCGAAGAATCCCAGGACCTCCGCGTCGTAGGACTCGGCAACATCATCGAAGACCACCGCCAACTCAGCGGGGGCCGACGGCAACGTGGGCCTGGCCCCGACCCCGGCATTGCCCACCAGCGATGCTTCGGCGCTCGCTCGATCCCTCATCTTGGCCTCCTGCCGACGATTCGATACCCACACACCATCTCCAGTGCGGGTGCGTTTCATACCTCGCTACCGACATCACCGAGTTCCCGTCTCGTTGATCCATCCGGGTGCCGCCGATCGGGTTGCCGTACGTCACAGCCCTACCCGGGGGGCGGCGGCCGCAATAGCCTCAATGGGTAGGGGTTCGAATACCTGCCTGCGGGTCGTGCGTTTGCCACGGCGAGAGGGTTGGGGGATGACATGAACAACCCATCGGTACGACGGGAACACGCCGCTCGATCCGGACAACTGCGGTGGCTCAGTATCGGTCTGTGGATCGTTGCGCTGGCCGCCTCAGGTCTGCTCGCACCTTCGATAGCCCACGCTTCGGGCACCTCCGGGGCGGGCGCATATGCCGGCAGCGTCGTCGGTTGGGGAAGCAACTCCTACGACGAGGCCACACCCCCGCCGGGGCTGCTCGGCGTGAGTGCCGTCTCGGCCGGCGCCACCCACAGCCTGGCGCTGCTGCGCGATGGCACCGTCGTCGCTTGGGGCTCCAACTACAACGGGGAGACGAATGTGCCGGTCGACCTCGCCGGCGTGACCGCCATCTCCGCCGGCTCGAATCACAGTCTTGCCTTGAGGTCCGACGGCACGGTGGTTGCCTGGGGGGCCAACGGGCGCGGGCAAGCCGAGGTACCCGCGGGACTCACCGACGTGCGTGCGATCGCGGCCGGTGGCTCGCACAACCTGGCGGTCAAGGCCGACGGCAGCGTCGTGGCCTGGGGCAACAACTCCAGTGGCCAGACCACCGTCCCTGCCGGTCTCACCGATGTGACGGCGGTGGCGGCCGGACCGTCGTTCAGTCTTGCCCTCAGAGGTGACGGCACGGTGGTCGGCTGGGGATCCAACACCTACGGCGAGACGACACCCCCAGCTGGACTCCACTCGGTGGTGGCACTGGCGAACGGTGCGAGCTTCGGCCTCGCCCTACGCAGCGATGGCACCGTGGTGGGCTGGGGACTAGACAACTATGGCCAAGTGGGAGCCCTGCAATCGCTGACGGGTGTGACCGCCGTCGCCGGGGGCACGTTCCACAGTCTGGCGCTGCTCAGCAACGGAACTGTTGTTGCCGCGGGCTACGGCGGCCAGGGTGCCACCAGTGTCCCCGCCAACCTGTCCGGGGTGACGGCGATCGCCGCCGGCAACTCTCACAGCCTCGCTGTCGTTGCGGACACCAGCGCCCCGACCGTGACCGGCGCCGCCGATCGCGCTCCCAACGCGGCCGGCTGGTACTCGGACTCCGTCACCGTCTCCTGGACGGCGACCGACGACGTCGAGGGTCCCTTGCCTGCGCCTCCCGCGACCGTCCAGACTTCTGAGTCCGATGGCTCCGGTCAACCTGCACAGTCGGATCCGGTGTGCGACCGATCCGGCAACTGCTCGCGCGGGAGCTTTGGGCCGGTGAAGCTCGACCGGACCGCCCCGCAGGTCACCCTCGCGGGGGTGGTCGACGGCGGCACCTACCAAGGAGCCGCGCCGGCCGCCAGCTGCAACGCCACCGACGCCCTGTCCGGTCTCGAGGCTCCCTGCGCGGTCTCGCTGAGCGGCGGCACCAACGGCATCGGGACACTGACGGCGACCGCCACGGCAAGCGACCAGGCAGGTAACACTTCCACGGCGAAGGCAACCTTCACAGTCACGGCCCCGAGCACATGCACGCCGTCCAAGCCCGGTCGCCCCGGCCACAACGACCGCAAGCCCGGCGCAGTGCCGCGTGACAGAAAAGCCCAGAACCACAAGACCGGCGGCGACTCCCGTCACCGTGGCGAGAATCATCGTGGCGATTCCGATGACCACCATGGGACCGACGACGCCTGCGACGACTAGGGACGCTGAACCGCCCCCGTCGCGACGGTGGATCAGCCCGTGACGGACGCCCGTCGGCGCAAGGGCGGTTCGGTCGCTGGCGGACGCCGACGGGGTGGCAGTTCCGCCAACACCAAGCGGCTGGCCTCCGCAACGGCGTCGACCGCCGCCTGAAATTCCGGCCGCTCCATCCCGGCCCGGGTGGTGACGCCGGTGACTTTGCGGACGTACTGCAACGCAGCAGCGCGCACTTCGTCATCGGTCGCCGGGGGTTCGAGGCCGCGCAATGTGGTGATGTTCCGACACATGACCCCACGCTACGAGCTGATCGGAGCCGCCGCACACCCCGCTGACGATTAGTGTCTACTCATGGAGTCCCTCACGTGAGCGGCCCCGGGACGGACCTTGGCGGCGCCCGGGTGCTGGTCATCTCCGGCGAACAGGTCGGAGAGCAGATGGCGGGGCCGGCAATCAGGTCGCTCAACCTCGCGCAGCAATTGCTCCACCACGGGGCCGACGTCACGCTGGCCACGCCACTTCCCATCGAAGGACTGCAGCCCGAACTGGCGGGCCTTCGTCTCACAGCATTCGGTAAGCCCAGTGCGAGCAGGTTCCGCTCCCTCGCCCGATCGCATGACATCGTCCTCAGCCAACCGCAGCGGGTAGACGTCGCGGTGGGCCTACACGCCAGCGGGGCCCAGATCATCTACGACCTCTACGTCCCGAATTTCGTAGAGCGGATCGCCCACCTGGCAGGGCAACCCGGAGACGCGGCGTTGCGCAGAAACCTGCTCGAGTGCGAGCGCATCGAGTACGCCACGGCCATCGAACTGGGCGACGCCTTCATCTGCGCCTCCCAGCAGCAGCGCGACCATTGGCTGGGCGCCCTCGGGCAGGCCGGCAGGCTCGACCTCGACCTACTGGATCGGGATCCCGACGGCCGACAGCTGATTGACGTGGTGCCCTTCGGGTTGCCGGATCAGCCACCTGTCGTCCCCTCGGGGGACAGTCCGCTCCGAGGCGGGCTATTGCCGAAAGACTCCATCATCCTGCTGTGGACCGGCGGACTGTGGAATTGGTTCGATCCGGGACTCGTTCTGGCGGGCTTCGAGCGGGCCCGGAAGGTCGACCCGCGGCTCCGATTCGTAGTGATGGGCATGGATCACCCAGAGGGAAACTGGGAGGAGACCGCGACGTCTTCAGCCTTGCGCGCCCGCGCCTCAGAACTCGGGCTGTTGGGACCCGACGGGCCGGTGACGCTGCTCGCGGGTTGGGTCCCGTACCGGGAACGTCATCGCTTCCTCAAGGATGCCGACGCAGCCGTAAGCGCCCACCACACGAACCTCGAGACGCGATTCAGTTTCCGTACCCGATTCCTCGACCAACTGTGGTGCGGGCTGCCCACCCTCACGAGTGCGGGCGGTGAACTCACCGACCGCATGATCAACGCGGGAGCCGCCCTGTCGGTCGCCGACGACCCAGCATCTTGGGAGGCCGCCATCCTGGATTTCGCGTCGGACCCGCGCCTGCGCGACTCTCTTAGCGCGGCTGCGACGGACCTCGCGCGGGACTACCGCTGGTCGAACGTCGCGGCACCGTTGGTCACGATCGCAGCACAGTTGATGGAACTGCGGCAAACCGGACGCGACCACATCCCGCGGGCTCGGCGTCATCCGCTGACCAAGGCTCGCTATGCCGCACTGCTACTCCAGTCACGGATGCGCCAGCGGGGCCTGTCGGGGATGGGTGCGTCACTGCGTTCCGGGCTCACCGGTTCGCGGTCGCCGCGGGAGTAACGCGGCGGTCAGCCGGAGGCCGGTCTGACCGATCACGGCATAGCCGCGCGGTGACAGCCTGCCATCCAATTCCCGCAGCCCACGTAGCTGCGCCCGGAGCACGTACCACTGCCGTTTCCGATCGAACTGGGTCGTCGTGGATCCCGGATGCAGTCGATAGTCCACCAGAACCTCATCCACCACGCCGAATCTCGCCCCGACCCCGGCCAGCCGATATGCCAGCTGTAGATCTTCAGCCACCGGGTACCCCTCGTCGTAGCCACCGACGTCCCGCACTGCAGCCAACCGCAGCATGGCCCCACAGAAGGCGAACGGGAGTCGGCCGTCGAGGAGTCCCCAATGCCAGTCGGGCTCAACGCCATCTTCAGGTCGATCGCTGCTGAACGCTTCGATGCGCACACCGACCCCGACAAGCCCGGGGTCGGCATCGAGCATCCGCTTCTGCGCGGCGAACCGGCCCGGGCGGGACAGATCATCGCTGTCGCAGATCGCCAGATACCGCCCCCGGGCCAGAGCGAGGACCTGATTCCGAGCGACGGGAATCCCCCGGCTGACCGGGTTGCGCAACACAACTACCCGCTCGTCCTCGGCGGCGATCCGCTGCGCCACGCGGTACGAGTCGTCGGTGGAGCCGTCGTCGATGACGACGAGTTCGAAGTCGGGCTCTGTCTGCGCAAGCACGCTGCGCATCGCCGGGGCCAACAGATCCGCCCGGTTCCGCACCGGCATCATCGCCGAGATGGCCGGCGCTGGATCGATTCCCACCCGACCGACGCTACCGCGCGGGTTGAACTATCCGGCCACGGGTGAGGCTCAGTAGACAGGGCGCTCGAAGTGTGGACACGCGGCCCCGACCGCCTTCGGACGGCACAGCACCGTGCCATCGGGCTCGACGATCGCGACCTGCTGACCGGCGTCGGCGATGAACATCGGTCGGTCTCCGGCGAACCGGTCGGCAACCGCGCTCACCGTCAGACCGTTGACGTCGACCACGGATCCGATCCGGAAGAGCGAGGTCGTCTCCGCGATGGCGTCGTGGTCCCCTGCGCGCATCACGACAGTCACCCCCGGAGCGAGCGCCCGCGCTGTGATGGACACCGCGATGTTGTCCAGCTCATCACTGGCAACCGCGGCTACCGCCAGACTGCGGCCCACCCCGAGCTTGATCATCGTGCGGCGCATCCCGCCGTCGCCGATGAGCACCGGGATGCCGGCAGCCCGTGCGATCGGGAGGTTGCGATTCTGGGGGTCCCGCTCGAGGGCCACGACAGCCACCCCCTGGCTGCGTAACTCCTGACAGAGCCGCAGCCCAACCTGCCCGAGGCCAACCACCACAACGTGACCTGACCGTGGCAGCACCCGCCGACCGAACAGACCAACGAACCGACCGGACAACAGATGTTCCACAATCCCGGCGGTGAAGACCGCCAGGAAGATGATGGCCGCCAGCATCGCGATGATTGCGAACACCTGGTAGGCGGTGTGGCCTTCGGCCTCGGTCGTCGGCCCAACGGTGGAGAGGACCGCGACAGCCTCTTGGGTCGCCGTCAGCCAATCTCGGTGAAGCGCCACCACGAGCAGCAGGGTGTCCAGCGCCAGGATGGCCAACAGCCCGAGAAGGCCGGTCAGCAGGATCGCCGAGTTGCCGTCGTGGGGCCGGAACTGCCCGCGTAGGCGTCCGATCCGCCCGGCCCGCTTGACCCGTTCGGGCACGTTGAAGTCGACCACCTGCAAGTCCTCACCGGCGGCCTGCAGCGCCCATCGCCGAGGACTCGGTCCTCCTGGCGTTCTCCAGTTGGCGCCGGCGCCGGGGTCGGGCCGGGGACCAACCGCCAGTACCCCTTGGTCCAGACACGGACCGATCAGCGACGGCAGGGCGACGTCAGCCGGGGAGGACACCCACACGTTGGACACGACATTGCGCAGCTGCCGACCAGCCGTTCGATCGAACAGCGCCACGAAAATGTCGATACCCGACCGGAGGTGTTCGATCGCTAGGACGTAACGGATCGCTGCCGTGTCGTCGTGGATGAGGACGGCGACATCGGTCACGTCACCGGTCAACGCCTCGCGCAGTTGGGCATCGCCGGGGCGGGCGAGGTGGATGACCGTGCGACCCTCAGCCGACAGCTGCAGGCAAGCCCGACCAGCGAGGGCATCGTCGCCGATGATGAGGATGCTCACGTGGACATAGTCCCGGTCCGACCGCGAGTTTGCACCCCGCCTTCGACAGTTCCCCACAGATCCCCACCCGGCTACCCTGGACAAGGGCGATGCGAGCACCCACCCACGACCAGCGACGGAGCGCGACATGGATGTTCACAGGCACGAAGGTCGGACGGCGCTCGTCACCGGCGCCGGGTCGGGGATCGGGAGGTCCACCACCCTGCAACTGGCCCAGGAGGGCGCCCGGGTGATCGGCTGCGACATCGACGCCGCCGGTCTGGCCGTCACCGCGGAGCAGCTCGCCGCCGCGAATGTGACCGCGGAGTTGCAGCGGACCGACATCAGCGTGCAGGCGGACGTCGACGCCCTGATGGAAACCGTGGGCGATCGAGTGGATCTGCTTGCGAACGTCGCGGGGATCATGGACCACTTCCTGCCGCTGTCCGAAGTCGACGACGAGACCTGGAATCGGGTCATGGGCGTGAATCTCGACGGCGTCATGCGGCTGACCCGAGCGGTACTTCCCCTCATGCAGGCCGCAGGCTCGGGCGCCGTGGTGGCGGTGGCGTCTGAGGCATCCCTGCGGGGCGGCTCCGCCGGTGTTGCCTACACCTGCTCGAAGCACGCCGTCGTCGGTCTGGTCCAGCACGTCGCCTATTTCTACGGCCCCTTGGGAATCCGCTGCAACGCGGTGCTGCCCGGGCCGGTGGCCACCGGCATCGGGGCGACCGCAGAGCCCCGTTCCCCGTGGGCGATGGAACGGGCCATGCTGTCCTTCGCAGTGATGGGCCCGATGGCTCAACCGGAGTCCATCTCGTCGGTGATCTCCTGGCTCGGCAGCGACGAGGCATCCAACGTCAATGGCGCAATCCTGGCGGCCGACGGCGGCTGGTCGGCAGCCTGAGGAGTCGTGGACGCGGGAACGGCCGGCACCCCCGCGGGGTGCCGGCCGTTCCGCTTCGATCAGGTCTAGCTGACCTTGTCCAGCGTCCCGGTGACCTCGGCCAGCAGGTAGTAGAAGGTCACGCGGCCCTTGCGATTGACGCCCTTGAGCTTCTCAACCACCTTTGCGATGCCCGCGTCCGCCTCTTCTGCGCTCAGGCCCAGCTTCTTGGCGGCGAAGCCGTCGCGTACCCGCTTGAGCTCTTCCGGGTCGCTGCTCGCGACCAGCGAACTGTCAGTGTTGCGCAGCGCGATACCGCAGTAGTTGACGATGTTCTTGACGGCGGTCGCATTCACGTTCTTCGTGTACTTCGCGACGTCTTCCTCGTAGTCGGCCATGTTCTCTCCTTTGGGGCGCGCGGATGCGCTGTGGTGGTAGCTGAATTCCGGGGGCGCGGCGGCCCTCAGCCGCACCAAAGTACCAGCCGAAGCACGCCGATTCCGAATGCCGCGGTGCGCGCCCTCACCACGATGGGTTGTCCCCATCGACCGCCCACCAGCAATACCAAGCCGCGACGCTTCGATAGGGCCGGAAAGGGTCCCCCAACACCTCAATGTCCCGCGGGGCGATGTCCCCGTCGGCCCCGTGCAGTACCTGCCACCCCCGCCGCATCGCCAGGTCCCCCACCGGCCAGATGTCGAGCCGGTGGAGGTCGAACATCAGGAACATCTCCACGGTCCAACGACCGATGCCCCAGAGCGCCTGGAGCTCCGTTCGGAGGTAGTTGTCATCGCCGGACTCAATCGCCCGGTCGAGGTCGAGCTCCCCGCTGTGCATCGCCATCGCCAAGCCGCGAATTGTGCGGGTTTTGGATCGGGAGAGTCCCGCCGCGCGGAGCAACTCCTCATCAAGCGCCAGCACGCCACCGGGAGTCACGTCATGATCGAGCGCCTCACTGAGACGACCCGAAATCGTGTCCGCGGCCTTCGTCGACAGTTGCTGTGCCACCACCGACTTCACGAGGCTGTCGAAGTGACTTCCGCCCCGGGTTCCGCTCCCGATCGTGCACATCGGCGCTCGCGCCACCACCGACTCAAAGGCCGGATCCGCAGCTGCGACGGCCGCGACCGCCTCTCGCATCGTCGATCGCGCAACCCCTGCCACACACCGATCCTGCCAGTAGTCGGCGGCCAAAGGGGCCGGGGTGGCGAGGCCTTGCCTCTAGGCTGGCGCGGTGACGATCGCTGGCGACCGCATCCAGCTCTCATCGCGAGAAGGCCGCCTACTGCTACTCACCGTGATTCTCGCCAGCGGTATGGCCTTCCTGGACGGCACCGTCGTTAACGTGGCGCTGCCGCACATCGAGGAGGACCTGGGCGGTGGGTTCTCCACCCTCCAATGGGTGCTCGATGCCTATTTGCTGACGCTCGGCTCGCTGGTCCTTGTCGGAGGCGCACTGGGTGATCTGTTGGGCCGGACGCGGGTATTTCGGTGGGGTGTGGTCGGATTCCTGCTGGCCTCGGTGGCCTGCGGACTTGCGCCCAACGCGGCAACCCTCGTAGGGGCCCGCGCGTTTCAGGGTCTCGCGGCGGCCCTTCTGGTCCCTGGGAGTCTGGCGCTGCTGTCCGCCAACTTCACCGAGCAGGATCGGGGCCGGGCAATCGGGGCCTGGTCTGGACTGGTGGGGATCGTCACTGCGCTGGGACCTTTCGTCGGGGGCGCCCTGGTCGACGCCGCAGCCTCCGGTTGGCGGTGGGTCTTCCTCATCAACGCGCCGCTGGCAGTGGTCGTGGTCCTGCTGCTGCGCACGGCACCGACGGATCCTGGAAGCCGCTCCGTTGGCCCGCTCACCGGCCAGGTCGACCTGCTCGGTGCCGCACTCACGATCGTCGGACTGGCCCTGGTGGTCGGACCCCTGATCGAAATCGGACATCTCGGAAGTGTCTGGGCCAGCGCCCTGTGCGCCACGGGACTTGCCGTGTTGGGCATCTTCGTCTGGTGGGAACATCGACGCGAAGTACTCGGTTCTCCGGAGCCGATGTTACCCCCGAGTCTGTGGCGGTTCCGCTCGTTCACCGTGGCAAACGCCGTCACCTTCGTGATCTACGGCGCCCTCGGAGCGCTCATGCTGCTGATCACTATCGGGCTGCAATTCGGCCTCGGCTGGTCGGCCTTGGCAACCGGCGCGGCAACCGTTCCGATCAGCCTGATCCTGGTGCTCGGTTCCAGCCGAGTGGGCGCCCAATTGCCGCGTTTGGGGGCCCGGCTGCTGATCGCGCCCGGCTGCGCGCTGATGGCCGTCGGGTCCTTGATCTTGATGGGCCTGGGAACCGGAAGCAGCTACTGGACGCTAGTACTTCCCGGCGTCGTCGTGTTCGGCAGTGGTCTCGTGCTCGTCGTCGCGCCGATCACCACCACCGCCCTCGGCGACATCCCTGTCTCGGCGAGTGGCGTCGGCTCCGGCGTCAACAATGCCGTCGCCCGGGTCGCCAGTCTGATAGCGATCGCCGTAGTACCGCTGATCGCCGGCCTGGCGACGGTGGATCCCACCCAGGGAACCGCCGTGTTGCCCGGCTTCCGCGTCGGCATGCTGACTGTTGCGATCGGCTGTGCCATCGCCAGTCTCATCGCCAGCGTCGGCTTCCGCGCCAGCTCCGGACGTGGGCAAGCCACCGAGGTGTAGCGTCGGAGGTGGCAGCGCAACGCGAGGCGGCGGTGAATCCGATGGACGTTCTGTCTGAGATCAGCCAATACAACACCCACCGTGCCCAACTCGACCGCCAACGTGCGGCCTTGTTGGTCATCGACATGCAGGAGTTCTTCAACGACATCGGACAGGCCATCGTGCCGTCGGTGTCGTCACTGATCCAGGCGGCTCGTCAGGGCGGCGTCCCGGTGATCTTCACCCGCCATGGGCACCATGACTTGGCCGTGGACGGCGGTGTGCTGGCGCCGTGGTGGGACTTCGATCTGAGCATGTACGGGACGCCGCAGTGGCAGATCATGTCGGGTCTGCAGCCGGACCCGGGCGACTTCATCGTCGACAAGACGCGCTACTCCGCCTTCTTCGGCACCGGCCTCGGGGAGTACCTGAGTTCCCACGGGATCCGGGACCTCGTCATCTCGGGGGTGATGACCAACTGCTGCTGCGAGACCACCGCCCGGGAGGGTTTCATGCGGGACTATCGCATCTTCGTCGCGGCCGACGGTACCGCCACTGAGAACGAGGACCTGCACATCTCCTCGCTGAAGGGCATGGCCTACGCGTGCGCCTACATCAACTCGGTGGCCAGCCTGGTGGCCTCACTGAACGGCACCGAGGCGGACCCACCGTCCTCCTGAAAACGAGCGACCGCATCGAGGGCAGGCAGGATCGGCTCTAGTCGGACCCCAGGTCTGCCAGGGCGTCCTCGATGCCCCGATGAAAGGTCGGATAGGCGTAGATCATGTGCCGCAGCGTCTCGATCGGAACACGCGCGCTGACCGCGACCGCGAGCGCACCGAGAACTTCACCGCCGACCGGGCCACAACTCGTGGCGCCGACGAGCACTCCGGAGTCCATGTCGGCAACCACCTTGATGAAGCCGGCATTTCCAGCCTTGTGGATCCACCCCCGGGATGACGAGGCAGTTGTAGTGAACCCGACCGTGACATTCAGGCCGTCCCGGCGCGCCTGTTCCTCACTGAGCCCGACTGATCCCACTTCCGGATCGGTGAAGGTCACCCGCGACAGCGCCGCGTAGTCGGCCGACGGACCAGGATCCCCAAGGATGTCCCGTACCGCGATCCGAGCCTGGTACACGGCGACGTGGGTGAAGGCCCCCTTGCCGGTGATGTCGCCGACGGCCCAGACCCCGTCGACCCCGGCAACCCTGAGTTGCCCGTCCACCGGCAGCGCCCGCGCGTCCGCCGGCACCCCAATCGTCTCTGCGCCGACCGCGGCTGGACTCGCACGACGGCCAGTCGCGATGAGTAGGTTGGTCGCCCGCACTTCGGTCCCCGAGGCTTCGACGCTGAACACTCCGTTGGAGTACGCAACTCTGTCCACCGACACTCCGGTGAGCACCCCGATTCCCTCCTCGCGGAAGACCTCCGCGATGGTGGCTCCCGCTTCCGGCTCTTCCAGCGGTAGCAGGCGGGGGCCACCCTCCACCACTGTGACTTCGGTGCCGAAGCGGGAGAACGCCTGGCCCAACTCCAGACCGATCGCGCCACCCCCGACCACGATCAGTGACTCGGGGGGCTGCTCGGCGGCGATCGCTTCGCGGTTCGTCCAGAACGGAGTGCCGGCGAGCCCTGGGATCCCCGGCACCAGCGCCGTCGTTCCGGTCGCGATGACGACGCCACGGCGGGCGCGGAAGACCTCGTCGCCGACCGCCACCTCGTGCGCCGACAGCAACCGTCCCCGACCTCGCACGAAGGTTCCGCCCAATCCGGTGAAGCGGTCGACGGCGACGGTGTCGTCCCAATTGTCGGTCGCGTCATCCCGGATCCGGGCGGCCACGATTCCGAAGTCCGGGGTGACGGTCGACGCACCGGACAGCTCGGGTACCCGCCGCGCCTCCGCGAGGGAGTCCGCTGCCCGGATCATCATCTTCGACGGCACGCAGCCCCAATACGGGCACTCGCCACCGACGAGTTCAGCTTCGATACCGACAACATCCAGACCGGCCTTCGCCAACGTCTCGGCGACCTCTTCACCACCGGGCCCGAGGCCGATGACGACGACGTCGGCCTCACGGGGCTCGGTCATGAACCGTCCTCGTCAGTTCCGGACGCCCGGTTCACCGACTCCGGCGGAAAGTAGTGGTTCCCCTCAACCACGATGGTGTCGTCCGAGGCAGCGATAATCGTGCCGTTCCAGATTGCGCGCATGCCGACCATCGTCGCCCGTCGAGCCACCCGTCGCAACGCGAATGAGTCCACAGAGCTCCCTTTGCCGGCATCATCGCAATGGGTAGCCACCCGTACACCGTGGGCTTATCCTCAGTAGGCATTCGCGACCGGACGCCGTGGGCCCCGCCCATGGCATGGGCCGAGTGTGACGAGGGGGTGATGAGGATGCCCACAGGTCGGCCGGGTACCGCAACCGTCTCGGCACGCCCTGAAAGCCTCAACGACCGTGTGATGGCCCGGCCCTGGTCCTTCGCGATCGTTGGCAGCCTGGGGTTCCTGCTCGCCGTTCAGCTCGGCTGGCTGCTTGGTCCACACGGTAGCGACGTCGTGGTCTTCTGGCCGGCGGCCGGCGTCGGCGTCGGCGCGATGGCGTTGGCATTGACGCGGGGTCCGTGGCACGCACGGCTACTTGCAGCAGGCATCGCGTTTGTTGTGTTCGGCGACAGTCTCGCGCGGGGCAACGGCGCCGGGGCAGCCGCCGTCTTCGCCGTGGCCAACAGCCTCGAGGCCCTGATCGGCGGCTGGCTGTTCCTGCGCCTACGTGATCAATGGCGACGGCCGGTCAGTTTTGCGCCCGCCCTTGCGGTGGCCGGCGTCGTTGCGGCGTTGGCCAGCACGACGATCGTCGCCGTCGTGCTTGTGCGCCAGGGCGAACCTCGGCCCCTGGTGGCCGGGTTGGAGTGGTTCACCTCGGACGTCGCGGGGGTGCTGGCCGTAGCCCCGTTGGTGCTGGCGCGCCGCTCCCGGCTCGGCGACAATCGGGTCTCACGTCGAGAAGTTGCGTTGCTTGTCGCCGCAGCGATGGCTTTCACGGCACTCGCCTATCTGGCCACCAATTCCCTGCCGCTCGCATGGCTTTCGATGCCGATCATCCTGTGGGCGGCGCTACGCCTCAACCAGCGTTGGGTAGCGGTAATCGTGGCCGGACAGGCCTTCGCGATCTCCTGGTCGGTGGCGATGGGCCTCGGTGCCTTCGAGGAGGTCGCCACGAAACCCGTGGGTCCGGCTCTCGCCCAGGCCCTGGTTGCGGTACTCGCCTTCACCGCGCTGGTGTTGAGCGGATCGAGTATCGAACGCCGAACCGCGCAGGCAATGGTCGAGCAAGAGCGGCAACTCCTGTCCAGCGTTATCGACGATGCCGTAGCCGGAATCCTGCTCGTCTCGTTGGAGCCCGCTAGTTGCGGGACCGTGCTCAGTGCAAACCCGGCCGCCTGTGCCCTTCTCGATGCCGATCCCGTTGGACGTAGTTGGGCGTCGTTGGTGACTCCAGATGACCGATCAGTCGTGTCGCAGGTATTGGCCGAGCTATGCACCGATCCATCCCACAGTTGGCGAGGTGAGATCAGGCATCTGCGTGAGGGGAGGCCGGCAGCGACTCTGGCGACGGCATCCATCTCGGTGACGGAACGCTTCGACACGGTGGCGAACGTCCAGCTCGTGGACATCCAGGACCTCAAGGACGCTGAGGACCAACTTCGCGTGCAGGCGCTCCGGGACAGCCTGACCGGACTACCCAATCGACTGTTCCTCGACGAGGCTCTGGATCGGGCTCTGAAAGCGCGCATCCGCAACAACGACCGCGTCGCCCTTATCTTCTGCGATCTTGACGATTTCAAGGAGATCAACGATCGCTACGGTCACCCGGCCGGCGACCAGGTACTCACAGAGGTGGGGCATCGCCTGCAGTCCTCCATCCGACCCCTGGACCTGGTGGCTCGCCAAGGCGGCGACGAGTACGTCGTCCTCTGTGCCGGAATCGACAGCGCCGAGCAGGCTCTTGACCTTGCCCATCGCCTGCTCGAGTCGGTCCGACGCCCGATCTCGGTCGAGGGCCACGACGTCCGGCCCGCAATGAGTATGGGACTTGCGCTGTCCGACTGGAACACCTCCCAGGCAGAGCTCATGCGCTGGGCCGATTCGGCGATGTACGAAGCGAAGAGACAGGGGAAGAACCGGATCACCCTCTTCACCGGCGAACACGGAAGTGAGGACGCCCGGCGCCACGCCCTCGCGGCGGAACTCGGCGAGGCGCTCCTCGCCGGTCAACTGGAGCCCCACTTCCAGCCGATAGTCCGCTCACCGGATGGGCGCATCGTCGCCGTGGAGGCGTTGGTGCGCTGGAACCATCCTGTGCGAGGCCTGTTGCCGGCCGCGGACTTCATCGGGGCAGCGGAGGAGACCTCCTTGATCGGTGACATCGACGACTTCATGATCACCGCGGCGTTGGCCTGCGCAGCCCGATGGCCCCGCGACGATCACGGCGAGCGGCCCCGAGTGCACCTCAACGTCGCCGCCCGTGAACTCGGCGGTCCCCGTCGCGTGGCGCAGCGGCTACTGGCCGCCGCCGCGGCTCACGACATACCGCCGCATGGGATCGTTGTGGAGTTGACCGAGACGTCCATCGTGTCTGCCCGGGAAGAGGCCCTCGCGGAACTGGCCAAACTCCGCGATGCCGGGGTGCTACTGGCCGCCGACGACTTCGGCGCCGGTTACTCCACTCTCATCCAGTTCGTCGCAGTGCCCATCGACGTCCTCAAGGTGGACCGCAACTTCGTCTCGAGCATGCTGACAAACACCCGCTCGCTGGCCGTCGTCGACTTCATCGTCAAACTGGGCCGTAGCCTTGGTCTCAGCGTGATCGCTGAGGGAGTGGAGTCCGAGGAGGAATTGCACGCCCTCCAGCAGCTGGGAGTGGATCGGTTGCAGGGCTACTACTTCGACCGACCGATGTCGGATGCACGTCTGCGTGCTCGCTTAGGCGCCCAACTTGCCGCCTGACAGGTGCCGCGAGGTCCCAGGGGCGGAGTTGGAGGTGAGCTTCGTCGATGATCGAAATTGACCGGCAGCAGTTCGCAGAGATGGTGGCCGATGCCGTGGCCGCCGTGCCGCCACACCTCGCCGAACAGGTGAAGAACGTCGCCTTTCTGCTCGCCGACCGCAACGAGTCCGAACCCGAACTGCTGGGCCTCTACGAAGGCGTGCCGTTGACCGAACGCGGGGACCACTACGTCGGCGCCATGCCGGACAGGATCACGATCTACCGGCTGCCGATACTTCAGATGTGTTCGACCGCGATGGAGGTTGCCACCGAGGTGCGGGTGACCGTGTTCCACGAGATTGCCCACCACTTCGGCATCGATGATCACGACCTGGGCCAGTGGGGGTGGGGCTGAAGCGCGTGAAGAGTGACTGAGGCACCCACTGCTTGCCAGATTGCGCGATAATGGATCATGGCCTCGATCCAGTCCTTCGCCTCCGAGTTCGTCGCCGCCGCCGGGACGAGCCCGAATGACGCGGGGTTCGAGGGTTACCAGAGGCTTATCCGCCAGTTCGAGAACCTGTCCCTGATCAGCGTCTGGTGGCTGGTCGGCTTCGGGCTGGCGTTCATCGTCCTGATCGTCCTGAGCGTGATCGTCCGACCTAAGTGGTGGCTCTTCCTCTTCATCCCACTCACACTGGCGTGCCTCATCGTGGGGGCCGTCTTCGCGGTGAACTACCACTACACCTTGTACCGGACTTTGGGCGACGCTCTGCAGGTCCCCAAGTACGACACGGCGACGCCCGCCGCGCTGCAGAACGCTGAAGCGGGAAAATACCCCCGTGGTGTGGTGGTCCAGGAATCCATCGACGGCACGGCAAGCGGACTCGGTTCACTCCCGGCCGATGTCTACCTGCCCCCACAGTACTTCGACCATCCCGACGAGAAGTTCCCGGTGATCTACCTTTACCACGGCATCCCCGATGTGGCCCCGCCAGGAACGCCGGACTACGGAGGTCCCGCCTCTCTCTTCACCTCGGCGATGTCCGACGACGCCGCGCTGGTCGCGGCACAGCAGGGACATCCGGTTGTCCTCGTGGTGCCGGTGGTGTCGCCGCTGACAGCGGACACCGAATGCGTGGACGGCGTCGCGGGCAAGTGGCAGACGTACCTCAGCGTGGATGTCCCGGCCTGGGTGGCCAAGCAGCCACGGCTGCAGACCGGCCCGGCGAACACCGGAATGGGGGGCTACTCGATGGGCGGCTTCTGCGCCCAGGTGGGGGCGCTCCGCAACCCGGACAAGGTGAGCGTCGTGGGGAACATGAGTGGCTACAACCAGCCCACGCCGCCCAAGAGCGCCGGCCAGGCCTCCCTGTTCGGCAACGTGGCCAACCTCGAAGCCCTTGTCGCGACCTACAACAGCATCCACATCGTCGAGACCAGTCCGGCATCGCACTCGGTCACCGTCTGGATGGACATCGGTTCCTCCGACGACCCGGCACTTCTGGCGGCCCAACAGCAGTTTGCGGACACCGCCAGAGCGGCTGGCATGTATGTCGTCACCAACCAGGTGTCCGGCGGGGTTCACGGTTTCGACACCTGGGCGCAGGCCTTCAGCGACTGGATCCCCTGGGCAGCGGAAATCCTCCATCGTCCGGAGGGTGCGCGATCAACCTCGCGGAGCGGGGCAAACCCACAGCCGAGCACGAGTACGAGAGCGCCTACCGCGGCCCGACCGAAGGCGGGTAGTTAATCACGCGGTTCAGCGACGTGGGGGAGGCGGTGCATCCTCGTCATCGTCGTCCGCGTACCTCGCGTACGGGTCTTCAGCCTCGTCACCATCGTCGTTGGCGACATCGGGAACCTCGTGCGGGTAGCCCGAAGATGAGCCTGACAGTTCCGCCCGCAGGGCATCGAGATCCGTCTGCGGTGCGTTGTACTTCAACTGTCGGGCAACTTTGGTCTGCTTAGCCTTGGCACGGCCGCGCCCCATGGCTCGACCCCCTCGTCCGGGATCTTCCCGGTTCGTCAGTGGATACCGGTACGGCCCGCAGGAGCGGGCCACTGCTTCCTAACTGGCAAGAGACTACCTGCTCCACCGTTCGCGCGTCACACGGGCGGGGCAGTATTTGCGAGGATTGGCTTGCATCACGGTCAAAACAGGAGAAAACTCCCCATGTCGGGACATTCGTCCTCACCAGAGGAGGTTGCCTGTGGCTGTCGGAGCACCGGACACGTCCGTTGACGACGGCATCGAGCCTCTCCTCACGCCGGCCGAGGTGGCGAAGTTGTTCAGGGTCGACCCGAAGACAGTCACCCGCTGGGCACAGTCCGGCAAGTTGCAGTGTGTGCGGACTCTTGGTGGCCACCGGCGATACCTGCGACGCGAGGTCGAAGCATTGTTGGCGGTCGCTCGACCCACCCCGCCCACGGCCGGTGGCGTCTAACGCGTAACCGGGTTGTCAGGTGTAGTCGCCGACGAGGCTGACTGCCCCACCGGCGCCGCCCTTCGCCGTGGCATCGCCAAGTTCGTCGGCGTCCCGCTGCCGGACTGTGCCGCACACCCAGGCCGGCAGACCCCTCTCCTCCAGCGTGGCTACTGCTTCCTCGGCGGCCTCGCCCGCGACTACGGCGACCATGCCTACGCCCATGTTGAAGGTCTGCTCGAGGTCGTGGCGCTCAACACCGCCCAGTTCCCCGATGGTCGCGAAGACTGGAGCCAGGGCCCAGGTACCGCGCTCGACGTCCACTGCCAGATCCTCCGGGAGCACCCGCGCGATATTCGCTGCCACGCCGCCGCCGGTGATGTGCGAAAGCGCGTGCAGGCGCTCGCCCAGAGCATCGCGCAGAACGAGCATGTCCCGGGCGTAGATCCGTGTGGGTACCAGTAGCTCCTCCCCCAGGCTTCGAGCGAACTCGGCCACCTGACGGTCGAGCGACCAACCGGCCTGCTCGAGGAACACATGCCTGGCAAGTGAGTAGCCGTTGGAGTGCAGCCCCGACGAGGCCATCGCGACGAGGACGTCCCCGGGCCGCACGCGATCGCTTGACAGCAGTTCGTCGGCCTCCACCACCCCGGTCCCGGCGCCGGCGATGTCGTACTCATCGGGACCCAGCAACCCGGGATGCTCGGCAGTCTCGCCTCCGAGGAGGGCGCAGCCGGCCATCTGCGCGCCCTTCGCGACTCCCGCCACGATCGAGGCTATGCGTTCCGGAACCACCTTGCCGCAGGCGATGTAGTCGGTCATGAAGAGCGGCTCGGCGCCGCAGACGACAAGGTCGTCGACCACCATCGCGACCAGGTCCTGGCCAATGGTGTCGTGCCGGTCCATCGCCGATGCGATGGCCACTTTCGTTCCGACCCCGTCGGTCGACGTGGCCAGCAGGGGCCGTCGGTAGGTGGTCAGGGCCGACGCGTCGAACAGTCCTGCAAAGCCTCCGAAACCCCCCACGGCCTCAGGGCGTTGGGCCCCGGCAACAGCCGCCCGCATCAGTTCGACGGCCCGTTCACCGGCCTCGACGTCGACACCTGCCTGGGCATATCTCGAACCGCTCATGGATGGTCCAGAGCCCCCAGCCCGGCGACCGTTACGGCCAAGTCCTCAGACCCGGGCTCGCCGTTGAGATGCTCCTCCTCCAGCAGGTGCTTGCGTCGGTCCTCCTCCTTCGGCAGCGCAACCGGATACACCCCGTCGAAGCAGGCGCGACAGAGCTCGTTCTTCGATGTCTCCGTTGCTGCGATCAAACCCTCCAGCGAGATGTACCCGAGGGAGTCGGCGCCAATCGACTCGCGGATGCCATCCAGGTCGCGGCCGTTGGCCACGAGTTCAGCCCTGGTGGCGAAGTCGATGCCGTAGAAACATGGCCAACTGACGGGCGGAGAGGAGATCCGCACATGGACCTCCAATGCGCCGGCATCCTTGAGCATCCGAACTATCGCGCGCTGGGTGTTTCCCCGGACGATCGAATCATCAACCACCACGAGCCGCTTGCCCGCGATGACTTCCCGCAGCGGGTTGAGTTTCAAGCGAATTCCGAGTTGCCGCAACGTCTGGGAGGGGGAGATGAAGGTCCTGCCCACGTAGGCGTTCTTGACCAACCCCTGTGCGAACGGGATTCCTGACTCCTGGGCGTAGCCGACTGCGCCCGGGGTGCCACTCTCCGGGACCGGAATCACCAGGTCGGCGTCGGCGGGATGCTCACGGGCCAACTCCCGACCCACCCGAACCCGCGCCGCGTGTACCCCATGGCCGTCGAGGGAGGAATCCGGACGGGCCAAGTAGACGTACTCGAAGAGGCAATGCTTCGGCGTCGCGGGGGCGAACCGCTGCGACTTCGGGCCGTTCTCGTCGATGGTCACGAGTTCGCCCGGCTCGACATCACGCAGGAACCGGGCGCCGACGATGTCCAACGCAGCGGTCTCGCTGGCCACGACCCAACCGCGCTCCAATTCGCCGATCACCAGCGGGCGGATTCCCTGCGGGTCGCGGGCGGCATACAGGGTGGTCTCGTCCATGAACACCAATGAGAAGGCGCCCTGCAACCTAGGGAACTCCCTGACGGCGGCGTCGGTGAGCGAGGTCCCCGGATGGGCAGCCAGCAACGCGGTAACGAGGTCGGTGTCGGTAGTGGCTACCTGCTGGCTTCCGAATGGCAACTCGCCCGACTTGGCGGCGAGACCACCCACGATCTCGGCGAGTTCGGCGGTGTTCGTCAGGTTCCCGTTATGCCCGAGGGCTACATGGCCGGTCGCGGTGGCCCGGAATGTCGGCTGGGCATTGGCCCAGTTGCTGGCACCCGTAGTCGAGTAGCGGGCATGGCCGATGGCGATGTACCCGGGCAGTGAATCCAGCGCCGACTCATCGAACACCTGGGAAACCAGACCCATGTCCTTGTAAACAAGTATCCGCCGGCCATCGGAGACTGCGATGCCGGCGGATTCCTGACCTCGATGCTGCAGGGCGTAGAGCCCGAAGTAGGTAAGTTTGGCTACTTCCTCGCCAGGGGCCCAGACCCCGAAAACGCCGCAGGCGTCCTGTGGCCCTTTCTCCCCGGGCAGGAGGTCGTGCGAGAGTCGTCCGTCGCCGCGCGCCACAGTTGTTGAGTCTACGCATCCACGGGCGGGTATATCGGAAGCAGCCCTGACAGATCGCTGCGCTCCCCGGAGGCGCGCACCGAACCATCGGCCACCGCCGGTTCCCAGCCGAGGGCCCCCACCGCGAGCCTCAAAAGGGTGGGGGGCGACATCTGGACCACGGCCGGTGGCGTGCCGCGGCGGTGCCGGGTGCCGCCGACAAGTTGAGCGGCCGCATAGGGCGGCACCCGCAACTCCACACTCGACCCGGGGGCTGCCGAGGTCAATTCAGCTATCACCGATTTGACCGCGGCCCGTTCCAATTCTCGGTCAACGGGGTCTCCGACGGCGTAGGCCCTCAGACAGGCGACCACGTCCACTGGAGCAGTCGAGGTCACCCGGCCATCCCAACCGACAGGTCCGACCTGAGCGGTGCGGCACCCGGCAGCACGGGTGCGCCCGGCGGGCACGTTCGATCGACCCAATCCAGCAGGGTGTCGAGGGCGAATTCCCAACCCCCGTCGAGCATCACGTCGTGACCGCCCGGAACCCAGACGACCGGTGCATCGAAGGATCGAGCGCAGCTCAACACGTCGGATTGAGCCAGCACCCGGTCGTCTTCGGCCCCCATCACCAACACCGGCGCCGAAACCGGTGGCGCGGGCTCCGGTCGAAGCATCGCGTACTGCGCCCACGGGGACTCCCGCCCCAACCGGTCGGCATAGTCGCGGGCCTCTTCGCTGGGCAACGCCGAGAACAGGTCGTCGGCGGTCAGCCGCAGACTGCCTCCGATGGCCGCGCGGGCTGCTGCCAGCGGGCGCCGCCGTGCCCCGGACAGCAGGCTCGGACCGATACCGCCGGTCGGGATGGGCGTCAGCAGGACCGCGGCGCGGGGTTGGTACCGGAACATGGCCCGCTGGACGACTAGGGCTCCCAGCGAATGCCCGACTATGACTGGGGCCGAGGGCAGACCTGCGATGACCGCCATGAGGTCGTGGACGTAGTCACGCATGAACGTCCGCGAGAGTCGGCGTTGACCCCCTGATCCGCCGTGGCCGCGCAGGGACATGGCGTAAGCGGGGAATCCCCGCTCTGCCGACGCATCGAGCCAGTGTTCGGCGAAGCACCAGGCGCCGTGGCCGAGCCCGGGCACGAAGAGCAACGGAGGTCGCTCCATCCGCTCTGGCGATGCCGCTTGCCGCGGCATGGTTGACAGCACCTCGAGGTGGACATCCTTCGGCGGATTGGACCAGTCCCAGCGTCGGAGTACCCGCGGGCTGCGGCCCCCCGGGGAGGTCGTATCCAGGAACTGCTGCAGCGCCTGTAGGTAGTCCTGGTGGGCGATTTCGTAGTAGTGGCGGGTCGAGTCTTTGTACTCAGCTCCCCCCGAGTAGACGCGGTCCCGCTCAGAGAGCACCTTGCGGTGAGCCTGCTCCGCCCGCTGGGGGTCTCGCTCGAGCAGGGCCAGGAAGGAGGCGATGGCCCTGCCCTGCCAGTGCGCAATTGTCCACTGGCCGGAATCGGGTTGGATCAGACCCGAAACCCAGACGTTGCGGTATTCGGGCGATGCCATCTGCAAGCCCAACCGAGGACGGCCGTCGGCATTGTCAAGGGCCGCGGGATCGGCCAAGAAAGGGAACACCGCCAGATAGCCGGTCGCGAAGATGACCAGGTCGACATCGGCCCGCGAACCGTCCTCGAACACCACGCCGGCGGCGTCGAAGTGGTCGACGTCCGGCTTCGGGGTGATGTCTCCGTGGCCCACGTAGTAGACGAGCTGCTGGTTGACGATCGGATGCGTCTCGAAGAAGTCGTGGTCGGGCTTTCGCAGCCCGAACGATTCCAGATCACCCACCGTCGCGCGCAACGTCGCCTTGAACATCGCGCGCCTGACGGGCAGCGGAAGACGTGCCGCCAGCAACCCGTCGGCCACCTGGTCGGACGGCTTGCCGAACGCGTACTTCGGGTTGTAGTAGTACCCCCTCCTGGTCGAGTGCCACGCCCGATCGGCGTGCTGTGCCGCCTCCACGACAATGTCGCACCCGGTGTTGCCGGCCCCGACGACGAGCACTCGATGGTCGCGCAACTGATCGGCCGACTTGTAGTCCGCCGAGTGGAGTACCTCTCCCTTGAACTCCGCCATGCCCGGGTAGTCGGGCGTCTTCGGGTACCAGTTGTGCCCGTTGGCGATGACCACCGCGTCGAAACGGTACGTGCGTTCGCCGTCGACGGAGCGAACCGTGAGGTCCCAGCGGGGGTCTCCCGCAGGCGTCGGGTCCAGCGGCACAGCAACCATCGAGACCACGTCGGTATCGAAGTGGATGGCCTCTCGGAGGCCGAAATGCTCGGCATAGCTGTCGAAGTACTCCTTCACCTGGCGATGTCCCGGGTAGTCCGGGTAGTGCGCGGGCATCGGGAAGTCGGGGAACTGCGTGAAGGGTTTGCTCGAAATCAGGTGTGTGGACTCGTAAACCCGGGAACTGGGGCCGTCGAAGTTCCAATTGCCCCCGAGGTCGGGGGCGCGCTCGAAGGCCTCGGCGGGTATCCCCGCGGCCAACAGCGCCTTCAGGGCCGTCAGACCGTGCGGTCCGGCTCCGATGACCGCAACCCGCGGCCCGAACCCTTCCCGGCGATACGTATCGGCAAGTGTTCGGGGCAAAGTCTCTTCCGGCATGCGCCAAGGGTAGGGCCCCAACGAGAGATCCACGACCCTGCAGGTCGCTGGGCGTAGACGGTGGATGCCGACTATCTCGCGCCGCGCACTAAGTGGTCAGTTGATCGCGTACGCGATGATCATCGCCACGAAGACCAGCACGATGATCGCCGTGAACACGCCGACGATGCTGAAGGACATCCGGTTGGACTTGGCCACTTGGTAGTCCGGCGAGACCCTCTTCTCGCCGCTGTCATCGGTGGACACGTCGGCGGAGGTCACGTCCCGAAAACCACCGGGGGCGTCTGCTGGGACGAATCCTGGGTCAGCAGGCGTCGGCTCAGGTGGCTGCTTCGCCGTTTCATCATCCATGTCTGCCACCCATCCCTCGTGACACCGGGCCCTGATCGCGAGCGTACACCTGGGATGCTCAGCCGCCGGGACCTCGAATCAGCCGAACAGGGTGGGCAGCGTGCCCTCGTGCGTGGTGCGCAGTTCCTGCAGACCGACCACGATCCGCTGGCGAGAACCGGGGCCATCCGATTCGGACCGGACGTTGTCGATGACCAGCACCTGCTCGCCCTCGTGGCCGTGCTCGGCGCCGAGGCCGGAATCCACCACTCCGATGCGCTCGCAGGGGAACCCCCGCGCCCCACACATCTCGGTGAACCGCAACTCCTCCGATCGCGGGACCACGACGATGGCGCGGGCCGCGGACTCGGAGAAGAGGAAGACGAATGGATCGATGCCATCGGGGATCCAGGTACGGGCACCGACACCCGAGCGCAGGGCCATCTCCATCAGGCCGACGGCGACGCCGCCGTCGGACAGGTCGTGAGCCGCCGTCAGCATGCCGTCGCGAGAACCGGCCACCAGGATCTCGGCGAGCTGTCGCTCCGCGGCGAGATCGACCTTCGGCGGTAGACCTCCCAGGTGGCCCTGCAGGTGCGCCCACTCCGACCCGGCGATCTCGTCGGCGGTGCTACCCAGCAGGTAGATCAGCTCACCGTCGGGTCCCCACGCGATCGGGGTCCTACGGTCGGTGTCGTCGAGTACGCCCAGCACGCCGACCACCGGGGTCGGATGGATCGCCACGTCACCTGTCTGGTTGTAGAAGCTGACGTTTCCGCCCGTCACGGGGGTGCCCAACTCTGCGCAGGCATCCGCCAGGCCTCGGACTGCTTCGCTGAATTGCCACATGACCCCCGGATCCTCGGGTGATCCGAAGTTGAGGCAGTTGGTGACTGCCAGCGGAATCGCGCCGGTGGCAGCCACATTGCGATAGGCCTCGGCGAACGCCAGTTGCGCCCCGGCATAGGGGTCGAGTTTGGCGAACCGGCTGTTGCAGTCGCAGGCGATCGCCACCCCGCGGCCGGACGATTCGTCAACCCGGATCACCCCGGCGTCCTCGGGCTGGGCGAGCACCGTGTTCCCGCGGACGTAGCGGTCATACTGGTCGGTCACCCAGGCTTTCGAAGCAATATTCGGCGCGGCCAGTACCTCCAGCAGCGCGGCACGCAACTCGTCCGCGCCCGTGGGCCGTGGCAGCGCCTGCGGGCCGTCGGCCTGTAGCGCGTCCAGGTAGTCGGGCCGGGCCAGCGGCCGGTGGTACAGCGGACCCTCGTGGGCAACCGTCCGGGGCGGCACGTCCACGATCAACTCACCGTGCCAGGTGATCGTCAGCCGGCCCGTCGAGGTCACCTCGCCGATGACTGTGGCGGGAACGTCCCACTTGGCGCAGACTTCCAGGAAGCGCTCCACGTGTTGCGGCTCCACCACCGCGCACATGCGCTCCTGCGATTCGCTCATCAGGATCTCCTCCGGCGACAGCGATGCGTCGCGCAGGGGCACGGTGTCCAGCTCAACCGCCATGCCACCGTCGCCGTTGCTCGCGAGTTCGCTGGTGGCGCAGGAGAGGCCGGCCCCTCCGAGATCTTGAATGCCCTCGACGAGACCCTCACCGAGCACCTCGAGGGTGCACTCGATGAGGAGTTTCTCCATGAACGGGTCACCCACCTGAACGCTGGGGCGCTTGGCCGGGCCGGTGTCCTCGAACGTCTCGCTGGCGAGCACCGAGACGCCGCCGATACCGTCACCGCCGGTCTTGGCCCCGTAGAGGATCACCTTGTTCCCGAGTCCCCTGGCGCTGGCCAAGTGGATGTCCTCGTGCCGCATGACGCCCACCGCCAGGGCATTGACCAGGGGGTTGCCTGCGTAGGACGCGTCGAACACGAGTTCGCCGCCGATATTGGGAAGGCCGAGGCAGTTGCCGTAGCCGCCGATCCCGGC
>CAZKVQ010000015.1:0-6890 GCA_964556255.1 uncultured Actinomycetes bacterium | reverse complement strand
GCAGCACCCGGTGGGTATCTTCGGCGTCCGCCGGCCCGAACCGCAGCGGGTCCATGACGGCCACTGGCCGCGCGCCCATCGCGATGATGTCCCGGACGATGCCGCCCACCCCCGTCGCCGCACCCTGATAGGGCTCCACGTAGCTCGGATGGTTATGCGACTCCACTTTGAAGGTGACCGCCAGACCGTCGCCGATGTCGACGACACCTGCGTTCTCCCCGATACCCACGAGCAGCGCCGCGGTCTTCGGCGCCTTCTCGCCGAACTGCTTCAGGTGCACCTTGGACGACTTGTACGAGCAGTGCTCACTCCACATGACCGAATACATGGCCAGTTCAGCGCTCGTCGGGCGCCTGCCGAGGATCTCCCGGATCCGTTGGTATTCATCCTCTTTCAGGCCCAGTTCCGCCCACGGTTGCTCGGCGCCAGCGTCGGCTGCGGCGAGTTCAACGGTGTCGAGGTGACCGGTCATGCGTTCGCTCCGATCAAGGATCCCAGGACGGAGGTGAACAGTCCGAGACCGTCCAGACTCGGGCCGGTCAGGGGTTCGACGGCGTGCTCGGGATGCGGCATCAGCCCCACCACGTTGCCAGCCTCGTTCGCCACCCCGGCGATATCGCGTCGGGAGCCGTTGGGGTTGACCTCCAGATAACGGAACACCACTCGGCCGGTGGCCTCGAGTTCATCGAGGGTCGTTTCGTCGGCGACGTAGCATCCCTCGCCATTCTTCAGCGGTACCACGATCTCCTGACCGGGCTCCAGCGCCGAGGTCCATGGGGTCGCAGTACTTTCGACCCGCAGCCGTTGGTCACGGCAGACGAAGTGCAGCGAAGCGTTTCGAGTCAGGGCCCCTGGCAACAGGTGGGTCTCGCAGAGGATCTGGAATCCGTTGCAGATCCCCAGCACCGGCATGCCGTCGTTGGCGGCCGCCACGATGAGGGGCATCAGCGGGGCGAATCGGGCGATGGCGCCGCAGCGCAGGTAGTCGCCGTAGGAGAAACCCCCCGGTAGGACGACTGCGTCAACTCCCCGCAGGTCGGCATCACCGTGCCAGAGCGGCACCGCCTCCGCACCCGCCAGGGTGACGGCTCGGGCGGCATCGATGTCGTCGAGGGTGCCGGGGAAGGTTACGACCCCGATGCGAGCGCCGGCGACCATCAGTCGACCACCCGCATCGAGTAATCCTCGATTACCGGGTTACTCAGCAGCTTGTCCGCAAGTTCGTGCAGTTGTCGATCTGTCTGCTCGTCGACGTCACCGTCCACGTCGATGATGAACTGCTTGCCCTGGCGCACCGAGGACACGCCATCGATACCCAATCGCCCGAGGGCGCCGTGCACGGCACGGCCCTGTGGATCGAGGATCTCGGGCTTGAGATGGACGTCGACGATGACTCGTGCCACGAAGCGCTCCTAGTCGTCCGGCTGTGAACCCAGCGTATCCGTCGACCGGGCTCGCCCCACACCGCGACCCGCATCAGGTCCGTGGCGTCTGACCTCGAGCCTCAGGCCTCTAGCGGATCGCCCAACGACCAGTTATCGACCTGCGGCATGTCGGCCAGGTGCTCGACCACGTACTTCTCGTGACGATCGAGTTGTGCCTGGCACCAGGTCCTGAGTTCGCTGGCGCCCTTCACCGCTCGCGGCGAGTTGTTCAGGGCGTCCATCACGAGGTGGTACCTGTCGGCCCCGTTGCGGACCACCATGTCGAACGGTGTGGTCGTCGTGCCCTCCTCGCGGAATCCCCGGACGTGGAACCGGTCGGCGTCGGGTCGGCCGTGGATCAGTTGGTGGATGGCCCCCGGGAACCCATGGAACGAGAACACGACGTCCACCGAATCCGTGAACAGCTCCCGGAATCGCAACTCGTCCATGCCGTGTGGGTGGTCCTTGGGCCGAGGCAGCGTCATCAGGTCGACCACGTTGACGACGCGGACTTTGAGCTGGGGCAGCTTCTGCTTCAGGATGTCCGCCGCCGCCACCGTCTCCATCGTCACCACATCGCCCGCGCACGCCAGCACAATGTCGGGGTCGGAGTCGCCGTCGTCGTTGCCTGCCCACTCCCAGACCGAGGCGCCCTTGGTGCAATGCTCGATCGCCTCCTCCATCGTCAGGTACTGCAATTGCGGTTGCTTGTCGATGACGATCAGATTCAGGTAGTCCTTGCTACGGAAACAGTGGTCGGCAACGCTCAGCAGGCAGTTGGCGTCCGGGGGGAGGTAGACCCGGGCGACTTCACCCCGCTTGGTGATGACGTTCTGGATCAGGCCCGGACCCTGGTGGCTGAAGCCGTTGTGGTCGTTGCGCCAGCAGGTGCTGGTCAGCAGGATGTTGAGGCTGGGCACCGGTGCCCGCCACGGCAGGTCCTTGGCCTCCTCCAACCACTTGCCGTGCTGGATGGTCATCGAGGCGCTCACCATCGCGAAGGCTTCGTAGGTCGCGAACAGGCCGTGCCGCCCGGTGAGGGTGTAGGCCTCGAGCCAACCGTGACAGTTGTGTTCGCTGAGCACCTCCATGACCCGGCCCTGGTGGGAGATCTTCACGTCGGTGGGAATCAGATGCTCCATGAATCCGCGATCCGAGACCTCGAACACTTCGCCGATCCGATTGGAGTTCGTCTCGTCTGGGCAGAAGACCCGGAAGGTGTGGGGATTGTCCACGTAGATGTCGCGCATCAACGCACCCAGCGCCCGTGGACTCTCCATCCGCTCGGTAGCAGGTGAGTCGACCGCCACGCCATAGTTCTGGAACCCCCGCAGGCTGAGATCCTCAGCGAGCAGGCCGCCGTTGGCCGACGGATTCGCCGACATCCGGAGGTCGCCCTCGGGATTGTTCGACAACACGAGATCGACCGGGGCGCCGGTGTCGTCGAAGAGTTCCTCGGGTCGGTATTCGCGCATCCACTTCTCGAGGATGGCCAAGTGCTCGGGGTTGCCCTTGACCCCGCTGAGGGGGACCTGGTGGGCGCGCCAGGAGTCCGTCACCTGCACGCCGTCGACGTTCTCCGGGCCCGTCCAACCCTTGGGGCTGCGCAGGATGATCATCGGCCAGCGCGGGCGCTCCTTGAAACCGTTGGTCCGGACCTCCTGCTGGATCTCCTTGATCCTGTCCAGCGCAGCGTCCAGCGTCTTGGCGAATCGGTGGTGCATGCCCGGAAGGTCGTCACCGGACACCTCGAAGACGTCGTAGCCGTGTCCCTCCAGCAGGGACCTCACCTCGTGGTGGTCCTTGCGCGCGAGCACGGTGGGTCCGGCGATCTTGTAGCCGTTCAGATGCAAGATCGGCAGCACTGCGCCATCGCGCTCGGGGTTGATGAACGAGATGCCCTTCCACGAACCCTCCAGCGGACCCGTCTCGGCCTCGCCGTCACCGACCACCGCCAACGCCAGCAAGTCGGGGTTGTCCATCACGGCACCGAAGGCATGTATCAAGACATATCCGAGTTCACCGCCTTCGTGGATGGACCCGGGCGTGGTGACGCTGACATGACTGGGGATCCCGCCGGGGGAACTGAAGCGGCGGAACAAGGTCCGCATGCCGTGCGCGTCCTGAGGCGTGTCGGGGTAGGCCTCGTGCCATGTTCCCTCCAACCAGGAGGCTGCGGTCAGGGACGGCCCACCGTGACCAGGGCCGGTGAAGAAGACCGTCTTCTGGCCGCGCTCACGGATTGCCCTGGACATGTGCGAGTACATGAAGCCCAGGCCGGCGGATGTACCCCAGTGACCCAACAACCGCGGCTTGATGTTGTCGCTGACGATCGGCTTGCGACACAACACGTTGTCCTGCAGGTAGATCTGGCCGACCGTCATGTACATGTTGGCCCGCCACCAGGCGTCGATCCTGGCGAGTTCCTCGTCGTCCAGATAGGTACCGGTCGCAACTGCATCAGCGGACATGGGGCCTCGGCCTCTCGGTTGTCGCGGGGGGGGTCGCCGCCTAGTCTGTCGGCCTGCGTCTGACCATGCCAGTCGAGCATCGCCGATGAATTCAGTTCGTCGGGAATGGCGTCCAGCGCTCGATTGTGGAGTTGCCTTCTTGGTCGCCCGTCGTTTCCAAGGATGTCTCCCACTATTCAGAAGGTGTTGCCGGTGAGCCTCTGGTAGACGTCGATGTACTTGTCGCGCGTGCGTTCGACCACCTCGGGAGGCAGCGCCGGCGGTGGGCTGTCAGAGTGGCGGTCCCACCCCGACTCGGGCGATGTGAGCCAATCCCGCACGAACTGCTTGTCGAACGAGGGTTGCGCCCTCCCGGGCAGCCACGAATCGGCAGGCCAGTAGCGCGAGGAGTCGGGTGTGAGCACCTCATCCCCGAGGATCGTGGTGCCGTCCTCGTCGAGGCCGAACTCGAACTTGGTGTCGGCGAGGATGATCCCCCGGCTGCGGGCGATGTCCTCAGCTCGCGAATAGAGGGCCAACGTCAAGGAGCGCAGCCGGTCGGCCTGGTCAGCACCGACCGCCTCGGCCACCTCCAGCATGCCGATGTTCTCGTCGTGTGCTCCGATTTCTGCCTTGGTGGCGGGGGTGAAGATGGGAGTGGGCAGCCGCGAGCCGTCGAGAAGTCCCGGCGGTAGCGGGATGCCGCACACCTCCCCAGTTCGCTCGTAGTCGGCGAGACCGGACCCGGTCAGGTAGCCGCGGGCGACGCATTCCACCGGCAGCATCGCCAGCGGTTGGCAGATCATCGCCCGGCCCGCCACCGCGGACGGGACGTCCGTGGAGACAACGTGGTTGCCGACGATGTCGGAGAGTTGGTCGAACCACCAGAGGCTCGCCGCCGTGAGAATCCGACCCTTGTCGGGGATGAGCGTCGGCAGCACCCAGTCGAACGCGGAGATCCGGTCGCTGGCCACGAACAGCAGTAACCGATCCGGTGTGCGCCACAGGTCTCGAACCTTCCCCGACGCTAGGTACTCGTATCCCTCCGGCAGGGTGTAGTCGGGCGGCGGAATCTCAGTGGTCGGCACGGCACGACGCTACTGGGGTGCTATCGGGCGCCGGCCGCGCGGTACACCTCGACGGTGCGCTCGGCAATCGTGGCCCAGCTGAAGTCCTCGACCGCTCGGGTGCGTCCGGCCACCCCCATGGCCTCGGCTGCTGCCGTATCGGCAGCCACCTGGTTCACCGCGTCGGCGAAGCGGCGCTCGAAACCGTCGGTGTCCTCTGCCGTGAACGGGACTAGCCGCCCGGTAACCCCGTCGACCACGACCTCGGGGATACCGCCCACCGCACTGGCAACGACCGGGGTCTCGCAGGCCATCGCCTCAAGGTTGACGATTCCCAAT
Source organism: uncultured Actinomycetes bacterium (assembly GCA_964556255.1). Lineage (GTDB taxonomy): Bacteria > Actinomycetota > Actinomycetes > S36-B12 > UBA10799 > JACJWR01. The sequence continues at coordinate 1,610 of CAZKVQ010000015.1, read as the reverse complement.
GGCTCGTACACCGAGGGGCATGCGAACAGCAGCGCGTGGCTGAGTAGTTGGATCACGTCGGAGCGATCCAGTTGCGTGTCCAGCCAGTAGACGCCGCCTCGCGTGGCGTTCAGCTGCTCGACGGCGTCCGCCACCTCCTGACCCATCTCAGGGGTGTCCGGCGACGATGCGGCCAGCACCAACGGGATACCCGGCGCGAAGTACTTGGCAGCGGCGAGCAGGTGGTTGATCCCCTTCTGCCTGGTGATCCGACCGACGAACAGTACGTACGGTTCGTCCAGGGGGATACCGAGCCGGGTGAGGACATCCGTGTTCGGGTCGGGTCGATACTGCTCGGAGTCGATGCCGTTGTGCACCACGTGGACCTTGGCAGGGTCGACGTTCGGGTAGCAGGCCAGCACATCCGCCCGCATACCGGCGCTGACGGCGATGATCGCCTCGGCATTCTCGTAGGCGGTACGTTCCACCCATCTGGAGATGCGGTAGCCACCACCGAGCTGCTCTTCCTTCCACGGCCGGAGTGGCTCTAGCGAGTGCGCCGTGATCACGCGCGGCACATCCAGCATCAGCCCCGTCAGATGACCGGCCATATTGGCGTACCAGGTGTGCGAGTGCACCAGATCGACTTCCTTGATGGCCTCTGTGATGTCGAGGTCCACGCCCAGGGTCTGCAGCGCGGGGTTGGCGCCCGCCAGATCCGAGGGGGTCTCATGCCCAACAGCGTCGGGCCTCGGGGCGCCGAAGCAGTGGACCTCGACATCGATCAGTTGGCGCAGCTCGCGCACCAAGTACTCGACATGAACACCGGCGCCACCGTAGTTGTTCGGGGGCCATTCTCTGGTTATCAATCCCGTTCGCACAGCGATCACACTAGAGGTCGCGCTAGTTTGAAGCCGTGCGAAATGCTCCGAAGGTTCTGGGAATCGTCCTCGCGGGTGGCGAGGGCAAGAGGTTGATGCCGCTCACAGCGGATCGGGCTAAGCCCGCCGTCTACTTCGGCGGGTCCTACCGGCTCATCGACTTCGTGCTCTCCAACCTGGTCAATGCCGGGTTCGTGCGGCTGTGTGTGCTGACTCAGTACAAGTCCCACTCACTCGACCGCCACATAACGACCACTTGGCGGATGTCCACCCTGCTGGGCGACTATGTGACCCCGGTCCCGGCACAGCAGCGGCTGGGCCCGCGCTGGTTCACCGGGTCGGCCGACGCGATCTTCCAATCCCTGAACCTGGTGTACGACGAGAAGCCCGAATATGTGGTCGTTTTCGGCGCCGACAACGTGTACCGGATGGATCCTCGCCAGATGCTGGATCACCACATCGAAGCCGGGGCAGGCGTCACGGTGGCGGGAATCAGGATGCCGCGTTCGGAAGCGGACGCGTTCGGCGTCATCGAGACCGCTGCCGACGGCCAGACGATTGCGGCGTTCCTGGAGAAGCCTGAGGACCCGCCCGGTATCCCTGGTTCCCCGGACCAGTCGTACGTCTCCATGGGTAACTACGTCTTCTCCACCGACGTGCTGATCGAAGCGCTGAAGATCGACGCCGGCGACGAGGGATCAGTGCACGACATGGGCGGCAACATCATCCCGATGTTGACCGAGCAGGTTC
>CAZKVQ010000014.1:52583-58585 GCA_964556255.1 uncultured Actinomycetes bacterium | reverse complement strand
AACCTGCCCCCCGGCGCTCGCGCAGTAGAACTGGAGACCGGTATCGAGGTGGAGCGGCAGGAGGACCTCGACGACCTGGAGAAGCTCCACGACAAGGAAGAGGGTCCAGACACGCCGACGACGTAGCCCTGCGACCGCGGACAACCCACTGGGCCTTCGCAGCCGCAGACGATACGGTTGTCGAGGGGGGACGCGGGAGGAGCAACCATGTCGGCACTGCCGCACAGGTCCGGATTGGGCGGTCGTGCCTCGCTGCTCGGGGCCCTGGGGGCTGGTGTGCTGACACTCGGTTCGCTCACCGCGCTGTCGGCCCCACCCGCCGCCGCCGGCGATCTGTGCCACATCACCCCCGACACCTCGCGCGGCGTAAATGTCCTGACGGCCCCGGTGCGATTCGTCAATGTGCCCGGGGCCCGCCTCGGCTATCGGGCCGCAGGCCGAGGCACGCCGATCGTGCTCATCCCGGGATCGTCGAACACCATGGCCGAATGGGATTCCCGACTGCTCAATCGGCTCGCCACCAAACACCGGGTGATCATCTTCGACAACCGTGGCACCGGCACCTCCACCGGCAAGGTCGACCATCTCACCGTCGCCCTGATGTCCCGCGACACTTCCGCACTGATAGCCCAGGTCGCCGGTGGGCGCGCCGACGTCCTCGGTTGGTCGATGGGTGGATATGTGGCCCAGCAGCTGGCGATCGACTTCCCCGGCCGGGTCAGCCGGTTGGTGTTGGCGAGCACCAACCCGGGTTCGCCGTCGACGTCGCCACCGACCCCGGCGGCGTTGAAGGTCCTGACCAATCCGAACGCCACCCAGGCCCAGCGGATGAGCATCCTGTTCCCGCCGAACCAGCAGGCCGCCGCCGCTCGCTGGACGGCCAACATCGGGGCATCGTTCGCGGCAAACCACTACCAGCCGTACAACAGCTTCACCATCCCGGCGGCGACCTCAACCGCCCAGGTGACAGCCGCCGGCACGCTCTGGCTGGGGCCGGGGAAGGGCGTGCTCAACAAACTGAATCGGATACACCAGCCTGTCCTGATTGCAGCCGGCCGCTTGGACATCGTGTCGCCGATCGCCAACGCAGGCCTGCTCGCGGGCCGCCTTCCGCAAGCCAAGAGCGTCATCTACACCGACGCCGGACACGCTTTCCTGTTTCAGTATCCCGATGGATTCGGGAAGCGCGTGAACGCGTTCCTATCGGGGTGCTGACGTCGTCGAGCTGTGGCGGCGCACAGTCTCAGCCGGCGAAGGACCAGCGGCGTCGCCCTGACAGTGCCGAGTTCGCGCACCGTGCGCGCCGCATAGGCACTACACGAGACCTCCTGGGTGCACACGTTCGGGGTGTGGGCAGAGATGCGTCGCTTGTACCAACGCAGCGCCGACAGACCGCGACGCGTCGCCCAGTGGAGCTGTGAATCATCGCGGAACTCGTTGGGGACCTCGACCGGCTTCGAGCGGGCCGCACCTGAGGAACTGATGAATACGAGCAGCAGAACCCTCAGGTTGGTGTCGCACAGGTCGGAGAAGGCACAGCCGCAACTGGCGCACATCGCAGCGTCCTCGCCTCGACTCCACCACTTAGAAGCCTTGGATTGCGGGGCGGCACCGGTGTCCGCACCGCCGACAGTTTCTGGATCCGGTGGTGGTGGCAGCGGTGGCGGCGTTCGAGGACCGGGGTCCTCCCCTGCAGCAGCGCGTCGCTGCCATTCCGCGTCGGCCAACTGCCACGCCTCGAAGGCGGATGTCTCGGCATCCCCGCCGGCGGCGGGTGCAGGCCGCTGTGCGCCGGTAGCCGGGAGGTCGCCCCGCCCGTTGGCTCCGTCTCCGCTCGGGCCGCCGGTCTCTGCCACCGCGGCCACCTCCTCACCGTCGTAGGCCACCAAACCACCGTGCGCTCGCACGCTGGGCAGGCCCACCATAGCGACAACAGCGGGGCTGTCGGTCGGGATCGTTCCTCGGCGTGCGAGGATCCCGGCATGCCCGCCGGGAAGCCGAACCTCGATGACCACGTCAGGTTCGAACTCGACCGCTGGACCGGCGATCAGTTGGCCACCAGCCTGCGCGGGGAAGTCGCAGCTCTGTACGCATGGCTTGGGTCGGTTCGCGTCGATGAGATCACGGATCCTGATGCCACCGAGCGGGCGGTCATCGACATCGTGAGCAACAGCGAACTCGACGAGCGCGTGCTGCAGTCCGTGGTCGATTCCGTGCTGGCCGCACACCGGGAGGCCGAGGGTGATTCCACGCCGTTGTCGCAGTTGGTATCCCGCGAGACCTACGACTCCGCGGCGGCCACACTGATGGGTCTGGAGGAGCTTCGCGCTGAGATCACCCTGCAGGTGACCACCAGCGAGGTCTACTCCCAACTCATGTCCCACGTCCTCTATCAGGGAATCAAGAACTACCTGCAGACCGAGAACGTGATCGCCAAGAAGGTTCCTGGGGCGGCCACTCTGATGCGTCTAGGTCAGAATGCCGTGAACTCCGCGGCCCCGAAGCTCGAGAAGAGCATCGACCGGCAGCTCACCGCTTTCGTCAACTCCAACATCTCGGACACCATCCGAGACAGCCGCAACTATCTTGACCGGGTGTTGGACGAGGCGGTGTTGAGAGCCGTTTCGGACGAGATGTGGCAGACGAACGCGGAGTCGACCGTGGCCGACGTCGCGGGCTTGATCCCCGCCGATGCCCTCGAGGAGTTGGTTCGGGCCGCCTGGGACGCCTGGATCCGCCTCCGAGGCGCACCTGTGACGACCCAGATCCTCCACGTGGCGATCCGGCAGTTCTACGTCTCCCACGGCGCGCGTCCGGTGACCGAACTGCTGACCGATGCTGGCCTCGATGAAGACCGGTCAGTCGAGCTCGCCATCGCGTACCTGACTCCAGCCCTCAGCCAGGCTGCCGAAGATGGCTTTCTCGAGTCGCGCATCAGGGCACGCCTGGCGCCGTATTACGAGTCCCTGAACACCTGACCGGGTCACCCCTCCCCCGATGCCGCACTGTCGGGTTGGTCCTCCCAGTCCATGTTCCGCTGTTCGCGGTAGGCGTCGACGGCCTTCCTGATGGTGGGGTAGAACTGCTCGGACGGGATCGCGGGATCGAGCTCGTATGCCCGGAGCTTCTCCATGACCGGATCCTTCAACTCCGCGAATACCAGGAGCGTTCCCTGCTTGGCGAGGGCGGCAGCCAGGTCATCGAGCATGTCGCAGGCCGAGGTGTCGACATCCGTGATCGGCTCCGCAGCCACGATGACCCATCCTGGACTGCCCTGGGCCTCCGCCAGGGCTCGGACCTTGTCCCGGAATGTCCTGGCATTGGCGAAGATCAACGGCGCGTCGAAACGAAGGATCGTGCATCCTGGCAGCAACTCGGCGTTGGGATGACGGGCGATGTCGTGGAACCCCGCGAGGTGCGGCACCTTCCCCAGTACTGCCTGATGCGGCCACCAGACCCGACGGAAGACGTTGGCGACCGAGATGGCAATGGCGATGACGATGCCTGGCAGCACCCCGAAGATGGCCACACCGAGGAAGGCGATGACCGCGATGAAGAAGTCCGCGCGGCGTTGGGACCATAACCGCCGGGTGGCCGGGAAGTCGGCGAGTGAGAGCGACGCCGTGATGACGACAGCCCCCAACGCAGGCTGCGGGAGGTCGGCGAACAGCGATGGCAGTGCGATCAGCATCGCGACGATGACGGCCGCGCCGACGACGCCGGTCAACTGTGACTTGGCCCCCGTCTGCTCGGCGACGGCTGTCCGAGAACCGCTGGTACTCACCGGAAACCCCTGGAAGAGGCCGGCTGCGGCATTGGCCACTCCGATGCCGATCATCTCCTTGTCCCCATTGACCTCTTCGCCGCGGCGTTCGGCGAACGAGGTCGCTGTGGAGATCGTGTCGGTGAGGGCCACCAACGCGATGCCCAGTGCGCCGGCGACCAAGATCGGCATGTCCGACAGCCCCACGGCCGGAACAGAGGGCAAGGGCATTCCCTGGGGCAGCGTTCCGACGACCTTGACCCCAGCCGCTTGCAGGTCGAACAGGATCGTGGCGCCGATCGCCAGCACCACCGCCACCAGCACGCCCGGGATCCGAGGCGCGAACTTCTTGCAGGCCAGAATGACCACAATGGCACCGAGCCCGACCGCGGCAGCCTGCGGGAGAACGTCGCCGGCGAGTACCCCCTGAACGAAGCCGACACAGTCCCCGATGAAGTTGTCGGAGTCGACGGAGAAGCCGAGGAGTTTGGGTAGTTGGCCGACGAATATGGTCAAGGCCAGACCATTCATATACCCGAGGATCGTCGGCTTGCTCAGCAGGTCGGCAACGAAGCCGAGCCGACCCACCCCCGCAGCGATCATGAAGGCACCGGTGAGCAGCGCCAGCATCGAGGCCAGGGCAATCGCCCGAGCCGGGCTTCCGTCCGCCCCCGCCAGCGGCAGGATCGTCGCCGCGATCATCGGACCGAGGGAGGAGTCCGGCCCCAGCACGAGCACCTTGGACGGCCCGAAGATGGCATACGCCACCAAACAGAGCACGGACGTATAGAGCCCGGTGACGGCCGGTAGCCCGGCGAGTTCGGCGTAAGCCATGCCTTGCGGCACCAGCAATGCCGAGAGCACCAGTCCGGCCACGATGTCCTTGGGCAACCAACCGCGTTGATAGCCTGCCAAGTTCGCGACTCCGGGCAGCACCCGGCCTACCCGGCTACGGGCAAGGCGCGGTACCGAGGAGGTCTCCACAGGCTCAGACTGGCCTATGCGGAGGGGGTTTGCCCCCGCAATCGTTTGAACCCATCGGGCACCGCACCAGGGCGCGGACGTGGCTTGAGGTGGCATCAGGACTGCGAACCGACGTCACCCCAAGTGTCTCGGGATCCAAATCTCGCGCCCGTTCGGCAGTCCCACGACTGCCCGGATGTGCTGGAATGGACAACCGACGCTCGACACTGGACCGTCGCCGAGGAGGTGGCCCCCATGGACCCCATGGCTGCCTTCTTCGACTACTCCCCCGACCTGCTGGCGATCATCACGGCCGACGGAGACATCGTCAGGACCAATCCCGCCTGGGAGTCGCTGCTGGGCTACCGGCGAGAGGACCTCGCAGGGCTGACCCTGTTCGACTTGCTTCATCCGGACGATGTCAAGGTCACGGCGGCGGCCCTGAAGAGTCTCAACGGCGACGGCACCGCCCGAAGTTTCAGCAACCGCCACCGACACCGCGACGTCTCCTGGCGCCATCTCTCCTGGCGGGCGAACTCGGAGCCGTCCGGATACGTCTTCGCCTCAGCCCACGATGTCACCGGTGACCTTGCGCTCCGGCGCGAGCTCGCCTCAGAAGAGGCCATCCACAAGGCACTCTTCGACTACATCCGGCAGGGAGTCGTCTATCAGTCCCCCGGTGGCCAGGTCGAGTCGGCGAATCCGGCGGCGCTCGAGATGCTGGGGCTCAGCCTGGAAGAGCTCCAAGGCAGGACCTCGGTCGATCCGCGCTGGCGATCCGTACACCCCGATCTGTCCGACTTCCCAAGTGAACAGCACCCGGCGATGGAGGTTCTCCGCACCGGTGAGCCGGTCCGCGACGTCGATATGGGCGTCTTCGACCCGACAACTGGCAAGTACCGCTGGCTGCGGGTCGACGCCCATCCGATTCAGCGGGATGGTCAGACCTGGTCGGTCGCCACGTTCACCGACGTCACTGCCCTCCGGGAAGCCGTCGCAACCAGCAGTGAGCTGCGCCAAGCGATCGACAAGCATGTGATCCTGTCGATGACTGACGCCCACGGCATCATCACCGACGTGAACGACAAGTTCTGCATCTCGTCGGGCTACTCGCGCGAGGAGTTGATCGGCAACACCCACGGCGTCGTCAATTCCGGTGAGCACGATGAAGAGTTCTTCCATGAGCTGTGGGAGACCATCACCCGGGGAGACATCTGGCAGGGCGAGATCATCAACCGCAGCAACGAGGTCTGCACCATCGCGGTCGCGGTCGCGC
>CAZKVQ010000014.1:14929-52573 GCA_964556255.1 uncultured Actinomycetes bacterium | reverse complement strand
TCGACGATCGTGCCGCTGCGTGACTTCACCGGTGAAATCCGTCAGTACATCAGTATCCGGACCGATATCTCAGCACAGAAACGAGCCGAGTTGGAGGCCGCGGCGGCCTCACTAGTCGACGACCTGACGAAGCTGCCCAACCGTCGCCACTTCGATGCCGAGCTCGCAAAGCAGCTGGCCCACGCTGGGAACACCGGCCTGCCGCTGGCCGCCATAATGTTCGATATCGACTTTTTCAAGCGGTTCAACGACACCTACGGGCATCGCAGCGGCGATGCGGCTCTGGCTTCGGTGGCCGCCGTGCTGTCCGCAGGTCTACGGTCCGGCGATTTTCTGGCCCGGTGGGGCGGCGAGGAGTTCGCTGCGCTGCTGCCCGCCACCGACCTGCAGGCCGCGCAGCGGGTCGCCAATCGACTCAGGGAAGCTGTGAGCCAACTCGAAATGGACGTCCCGACTCGAGACAGACTCACAGTCAGCGCCGGTGTCGCGGTCTCGTCCGCTATGGCACCCCGCACCAGGGATGACCTGATCGAGGCCGCCGACCGGGAGCTCTACCGGGCCAAGGCCTCCGGTCGCAACCAGGTGAGTGTGACCGACTAGCTGGCGGACTGCGCCTGCAGACCCTCATCCAGCTTGGCCAGGGTCCCATCCACCTGGTCGAGCCCACCGAGCACCAACGATGTCAGACCACCGGTCTTGGAATCCAACGTCACCGCAGTAAGGGCGAACAGCGCATCGGCGCAATTCTGGGTCGAGGAGACTGCCCGGCGATAGAAGTCATCGTCCGGCAGATGCCCCACATCGGATCTGAGGTTGGACAATCCACGGACGATCTGCGAGGCCTGATCGATCTGCTTCCTCACCCAGATCCCGGACTCGTCCGGACCCATCGAGGCCCAGGTCGTATCGCTTTCCACCAGCCTTCGGGTCTCCGCCGAGCCTCGTTCCAACGAACGGAGTAGACCTCTCAGGTGCGCGGCCGGACGAGGCTTGACACGCAGGATGAGTAATGACGCCACAATCGCGATGCCAGCACCGAGCGCGACGTCCAGCGCCCGGAATCCCGCCCACTTGATCACCTCGTCCTGCGGCGCTCCGGTCACGAGCACGATGGCACAGGCCAACCCCACGGTCATGGTCGCGTAGTTCCTGGCCATCCAAGCGAACCCGATCACCAGCGCGGCGATAGCCAGCCAGGGCACCAGCACGGACTTCGGGAGGAACAACGAGAGGACGACCGCCAGCATGGCGCCTCCCCATGTTCCCACCGCCGCCTGCGCGGCCTTGCGGGTCGTGGCGGCCGCATCCGCCTGCAACGCGGTGAAGATCGACAGGACCACCCAGAAGACATTGGTACTGCCGCGGGAGTAGGACAGCACCGTGACGCCAAGACCCACTGCGACCGCCCGCTGGACACCAAACCGGAAGGCCGAGGCATCGGGACGCACCAACGAACGCCACATGCCGATCAGCAGGGCGTTGCCGGAGATGACCTCCGCGGGTGGCGTGATTGAGCCCGACAGCAGTGCCGAGGCGCGCGAGAGTCCGTACGACCAGAGGTGCCAGGCCGCCTTCGTCTGCTGATCGGTGGCCGCATCGGCCGCTGCGCTCATCTTCGGAAGCGTGGCGGCGACAGCGGGACCTACGTCACGTGGAACCAGCGGTCCTCGGTGAGGCAGCGCGTGCGCAATCGCCGTGTCAGAGGCGAAAGCGTCCTGGATCGGCCCTTCGGGTTTGGGCGAGCCCTCTTGCTGGTCGCGATCTGTGAGGACGTCTCGACCCATGGCGGCGAGGATCGAGGCTTGCAGGACCCCAGTGAGCACTGCGGGTGCCGAGTCCAGCCGCAGGATCTGCAGTACCGACCCCTGCTGCTCGCGGCTGACCCCGGCGGACCACATCTTGGCAACCAGGTTTCTTGAAGCCTTGCGGGGATCACCGCCGCCAACTATCAGCGCCACCATGACAGCGCCGAGGAGTCCGAACAGTGCCCCAAGCATCGCCCGCCAGAGCGAAGCACCGGGCGCGAACTGCGACCCGTGCGACGTGATCAGGATGAAAATGATCGCTGGGAAGGTCCCGATGAGGCCGCCGAACAGCGGAATCGCGTTCCACAGCGATCCCACCAACAGCACGGCGCCGATCAGCACGCCCTCCAACCAGGGCGTCCCAGCAGCCAGCGTGGCCAGTCCGACCATGACGATCATCAGGGTTCCACTGACGAGGATGAGGCGCATTGCCAGCACGAACGGGGCCGACACCGCGAGGATCGACAAGAACAATCCGACGAGCACACTGACGACGATTGTGTTGCCGCCGAAGGCGCGGTCGGCGACGTAGCCAAGTCCACCGGAGATGGCCATCCCGAGGACGACCGCGAGGCTGTACTGCCAACCGATCGCCGCGTCAGTATTGGCGAACAGGGACTTCAACTTCACGGTGGGAGTCTGGCATCAATCGGTGTCGTTTGCGGAACTCCTCAGCCAACACGACGGTACGTTCTTCCTGGGGTGGCATGCCAGGTGCGGCCCCACCGCCCGGCCGAGGAGGGGTGACATGAATGCAGCACCGGGCCCCCATCCGACGTTCGGAGACCTGCCCGCCCAAGTTCACGGACTGGCCGCCAGGTTCAAGCTGGGAAGGCTGCAGCGCCACCACGACAATCGACTAGTCGTGGGCCTGTACCTCTTCATCAACTCTGGCATCGCCATTGCGATCCTCGCTGCCATTGCCGCCCTCACCGATCTCCCGTTCGTCTTCCCCTCCCTCGGACCCACAGCCTTCATGCTCTTCTACGCAGCGTTGAGCACGCAGGCCGCGCCGCGCAATGTGTTCTGCGGACACCTCATCGGAGTGGTTGCAGGCTTCCTCGCCCTGGTGCTTTTCGGGCTGACGGATGTCGGCGCCAATCTGGAGGACGTCACGTGGCCACGGGTCGGGGCCGTCGCAGTAGCCCTGTGCCTGACCCTGTCAGTGATGGTGTGGTTGGGGGTGCCGCATGCCCCGGCTGGGGCGACCACCCTGATCGTCGCGCTCGGTCTGATGCGCACCCCTTGGCAGTTGTTCATACTGATGGTCGCCGTGGTGCTGATGATTGCCCAAGGCCTTGCGATCAACAGGCTCGCAGGACTCCCGGTCCCCTGGTGGAATCCGCGAACCGCAGCTGCCGACTAGCGCGCGGTGGGCCGAACACGGCGCGGGGGCGCACGGCACGGGCTCCCGACGCAAGGGTTCCGCATACGATGTCATCGTGATCTCAGCGGACCCCAGCCAACGTTGGGACGGCCAGCAGTGGTGGCACTGGGACGGTCACTCGTGGCGGGTGGACCCCGATGCCGAGCCCCCGGCAGCGCCGGAGCCGCGATCCAATCTGCCGCAGGATCGTTCGGACATCCGATCGGCGGCGGCGGCGATGCGATTTCGGGGCAAGACCAGTCGGGCGTTGAAGCACCTGCCTGGCGCGATCGCCCAGGACGAAGTCGTCGAGTTCATCCTGGCTGCCGAGATGGGCGGCGACCCGGGTGTGCTGGTTCTGACCAGCGACAGGTTGCTGTTCATCGGCAACGCCCGCACCGATTGGGCTCTACGGTCGGCGTCCGTCGGGCAGATCACCGGCGCACTCGTCGAACGGGGCACGATGCGGCACACCGTCACGGTTGCCCTCGACGACGGCGCGCTGATCCTGACAACGGTCGACCGACCAGCTGCCGATGCCTTCGCAGGACTCCTGCACGTCCGCCTCGCCGGCCATGTGTTGTCCTGCGTCGGGCCGGCTCCGCGTGCGGCACCGGCTCCGGCGCCTGCGACGCCAGCCACCACGCAGGGCGGCCGCGACGCTGCGGAGACCCCAGCCGACCCAGCCACTGCTCCCATCCCGGGTGTCGATGCCGTCACGGCCATGGCGCAACTTCGAAAGTTGCTGGATCTGGGCCTCATAACCGAGTCGGAGTTCGAACGCAAGAAGGCCGAGATCCTCGATCGCCTCTAGCGGTTGCCGGTGGTGGCAACCGCTAGGTCCGCGATTTCTCCGGCCGGAATCCGCCCCGCCCCGCCGCTATGGTGGGCCGACAAGTGTCGGGCGTCGGAGGTGGCAGGCATGCAGGAAACGCCGCAGGGCAGACACGCCGGCGGCGGAGACCGCAAGCAGGAAGCCCGCACGAAGATCCAGGCCGCGGCGTCCAAGGCCCGTCGCACAACGGCCGAGCAGACCCGTTTGGACGACTGCCATCGCGGCACTGCGGCGTGGCAGCACTGGGGCACCTACCTCTCGGAGCGGGCCTGGGGCACCGTCCGGGAGGACTACTCCGCCAACGGTGACGCGTGGAATTACTTCCCCTATGACGACGCCCGCAGCCGGACCTATCGCTGGAACGAAGACGGCCTCGCCGGTTGGTGCGATCGCAAACAATTCCTCTGTTTCGGTCTGGGGTTCTGGAACGGTCTGGACAGCCATATCAAGGAGCGTCCTTTCGGACTGACCAACGAGCAGGGCAACCACGGCGAGGACGTGAAGGATTACTGGTTCTTCACCGACAACACACCGACGCACAGCTATGCCAGCGCCGTCTACAAGTACCCGCAGGAGGCTTTCCCCTACGAGGACCTCATCACGACCAACGGCGCCCTCGGCACCATCGACCCCGAATACAAGCTCTACGACGCCCTCGAGGACATGTGGTTGGCGAACCGCTACTTCGACATCACCGTGGAGTACGCCAAAGCTGACCCCGAGGACATGATCTGCCGGATCACCGCGGTCAACCGCGGCCCCGCGGAGGCGTCCCTGCATATCGCGGCGCAGATGTGGTTCAGGAATCTGTGGTCCTGGGAATTCGGCAACGAGATACCCCGCATCCGACGCACCACCGACGGGGTGACCCTGGACCATCACGAACTCGGCACCCGTTGGAGCTATGCCACCACGACGGCGCCGACCTACTCCGGTGGCACCCACGCCGGATCGCGCGTGCCGCCGATACGTTGGATGTTCTGTGAGAACAACACCAACAACGAGCGCATCTTCGGAACCGATAACGCCACCCGCTACGTGAAAGACGGAATCAACAACGCGATCGTGGGCGGCGACGACTCCGCCGTTTCGACAGAGTTCGGCAGCAAGGCCGCGGCGGTCGCGGTCGCCTCGATTCCGGCAGGCGGCTCGTGGACGATGACCACCCGGTTCAGCCCTCGTGAACTCTCCGACCCCTTCGCCGACGCAGACACCATCCTCGCGGCGCGTCGTAGGGAGGCCGACGACTACTACGACTCGTGGCAACGTCCGACCCTGCAGGCGGATGAGAAGCGCGTTCAGCGCCAAGCCATCGCCGGCTTGCTGTGGTCCAAACAGTTCTACAACTATCACGTCACACGGTGGCTCAAGGGCGACGAGACCCTGCCCGAGCCACCCCCGGAACGCTGGCACGGGCGCAACTCCCGATGGAAGCACGCCGTCAACGAGGACGTCCTGCTCATGCCCGACGCTTGGGAGTATCCCTGGTACGCCGCATGGGACCTGGCCTTTCATGCGGTCACGATGGCGCTGGTGGACGCCCCCTTCGCCAAGAAGCAGGTCATCTACATGCTGTCGAGCCTGTATCAGCATCCACACGGTGAGGTCCCCGCCTATGAGTGGGACTTCTCCAACACCAATCCGCCGGTGTTGGCGTGGGCCACCTGGCAGATCTACGTCCTCGACGCCGCCTCCACTGGGGAACCCGACATCGGCTTCCTGGGCACGGCCTACCGGGGACTGCTCAGCTGCCTCAACTCCTGGCTCAACACCAAGGATCCGTTGGGCAAGGACTTGTACGCCGGCGGCTTCCTGGGCATGGACAACATCGGGGTATTCAACCGCGATCATCCGCTGCCCACCGGTGGCAACCTGGTCCAGAGCGACGGCACCGCCTGGGTGGCGCATCTGATCATGCAGATGGCGGAGATCGCGCTCGAACTTCGGCGCCACTATCCGGGGTACGACAACGACATCGAGAAGCTGCTGCTGGACTTCGCCATCCTCAGCAGCGCCCTCGAGCACGGTCGCGATGGCGTCAGCCTGTGGAACGACGAGGTCGGGTTCTACTGCGATTCCATCGTCGACCCGGACGGCGGGCACAACCAACTTGGGGTGGTGTCCATGCAGGCGCTGATCCCGCTGTTGGCCGTTGCGGCCATCGGGGTCGCCAAGGACCCGCACGGCCCCAACTACGGATTGGCGCCGGAATTGGCCCAACTACGGGAGAAGGTTCTCAAGCACCATCCGGAGTTCCAGGGCAGCGTGGCCCTGACCCCTGACCTCGGCGATGGGCATGCCCTGCTCTTCAGCGTGGTCAAGCGGGAGCGCCTGCGGCGCATCCTGGAACACATGCTCGATCCGAATGAGTTGCTCTCGGAGTTCGGCATCCGCTCGTTGTCCGCCCGATATCGCGACGAGCCTTACACGTTCTGGGTCGGTGACCAGGGTTTCGACCTTCCCTACTGGCCAGCGGAGTCGAAGAACAAGATGTTCGGCGGCAACTCCAACTGGCGGGGACCCATCTGGTTCCCGATCAACCTGATGCTGCTCCAGAGTCTGTTGGCCTACGACTCATTCTTCGGCAACACGATGGAGATCGAGTACCCGACCGGGAGTGGCAACCACATGCGACTGGCGTTGGTGGCGGAGGACCTCTCCAAACGCCTGACCCGAATATTCGTCCGAGGTGAGGACGGCCGGCGCGTGGTGTTCGGTAACAACGACTACTTCCAACACGATGAACATTGGCGCGACCTGGTGCCGTTTTACGAGTACTTCGACGGCGATGACGGCCACGGATGTGGGGCCAGCCATCAGACCGGCTGGACCGCGACAGTGGCCATCTTGTTGCAGTTCGCCGGGCGATTGCGCGTCCAGCCGCAGGGCGGCAGCGGATAGCGCGGAAAGTGCGACAATGGAGCCATGAGTCCTGAGGATCTGCTCTGGGCGTGGTTGGCTGTGGCGGTGATCTCGGGCATCCTCGAGGTCCTGACAGTCAACCTGGTGTGGGTGATGTTCGCTACCGGCGGGCTGGCGGCTGCGGGGCTGGCGGCCGCCGAAGTACCGGCACCGTGGCAGGTGGTCGCGTTCGCAGTCGTGTCGGCGGCCGGACTGCTGCTGGTGCGACAACCGCTGTTGAGGCGCTTGCAGAGCAGAAGCTCCGAGTTGCGCACCGGTATCGAGGGCCTGCTGGATGCGCCCGGTGTCGCCCTCGTAGCTCTGACCACCGAGTCCGGCATGATCAAACTCTCCGGACAGGAATGGACCGCCCGCCTCGATCCGAACTTCTACTCGGCCACCGATGAACTCCCAGCCGGAACGCCGGTCACCGTAACCACGATCGACGGTGTCACCGCCCTCGTGCACGAAGCTGCCTAAGGAGCCTCCATGTCCACCGCCCTGTCCATCATCATCCCGCTGTTCGTGATCTTCTTCGTCATCCTCACGATCGTGCGAACGGTGCGAATCATCCCGCAGGCACGAGCCGGCATCGTCGAACGGCTCGGTCGATATCAACGCACCCTCAACCCCGGCCTTCATATGCTGATCCCCTTCGTCGACCGACTGGCGACTGTCATCGACGAACGCGAGCAGGTGGTGTCCTTCCCCCCGCAATCCGTGATCACCGAAGACAACCTCATGGTGAACATCGACACCGTCATCTACTACCAAGTGACGAATCCCGAACGCGCCACCTACGAGATCGCCGACTTCCTCAGCGCGATCGAGCAGCTGGCGGTCACGACGCTGCGCAACGTCATCGGCAATCTCAACCTGGAGCAGGCGCTGACGTCGCGGCAGTCCATCAACACCGAACTTCGAACCGTCCTGGATGAAGTGACGGGAAGCTGGGGAGTGCGGGTCAATCGGGTCGAACTGAAGTCGATCACGCCACCGGCAAACGTGCTCGACAGCATGGAGAAACAGATGAAGGCCGAGCGTGAGAAGCGCGCTGTGATCCTTACCGCCGAGGGCGAACGCCAAGCGTCGATCCTCAGTGCCGAAGGTGCCAAGGCGGCCGCGATCCTGCGCGCCGAAGGTGAGTCCCAATCCTCCCGGGTTCGTGCCGAGGGGGAATCGGCGGCGATCCGGACGGTCATCAACGCGATCCAGGAGTCCGGCCCCGATGCTGCCACCGTGGCGTACCAGTACTACACCAAGACCATCCCTGCGATCGCCGAAGGAAACGCCTCAAAGGTGTGGGTGGTACCGAGCGAACTGACAGCCTCCCTGGGGCGTTTCGGAGCGATGCTGGACGCGGCCGCCGACAAAACCTCCCCGCCCGCGAGCGAGGACTGAGCGGGCACGGACGAACAGCGTCGCTGGACGACCTCGAGGCCTGTCCCGCGGCAGGTTGTTATGGCGCCTCAGGTTCCGGACAGTGTTCCTGCCACCACAGGGTGCCGGCCGCACGTTCGGCCACCTCGGGATCGGGATCGTCCGCCAGCGTGCGCAGGAGATCCTCCGGCGCCGACAGGTTGCCGGCGACGATGCTGCGAACCTCGTCGTCCTCATTTGCGGCGAGCGAGGTGAGCACATCGGCGGGCGCACTGACGTTGCCGGCGACCCGCAGGCGGGTCCATTCGTCGTATTGGGAGGCCAGGGTCTTCAGCGCGGCTGTCGGTGCCACCGGATTCCAGGCGACCGACTGCCGAACCGCCAGATCGGGATCGAGGGCCAGCGAAGCCAGCACTTCGGGCGGCGTCGACCGATTTCCGGCCACCCGTTCCCTCACCCAAGGGTCAGGATCGGAAGCGAGCGATACCAGCAGCGCGGTGGGCATGTCGACATTTCCGGCCGCCACGCCGCGGACGATGCCATCGGCGTCCTGAGCGAGTGCGGGTAGGGCCGCTGCCGGGAGGGTCGGCTGGCTCGCTACGGTCAGTCGGACATCCGCGTCGGAGTCGGAAACCATCAGCAGCATCAAATCTGCAGTCAGGTCCTCCGCCTCGGCCAGACGTCGTCGCACATGCACGTTGGGGTTCATGGCCGCTTCCCGGGCCCAGCCGTGGGATGCACCTGACACCGGAGGCTCCTAGATCCTGCGAACTACAGAGATGAAAGCGGTGGCAATACCCCACTGCGCGACGGCAAGGGTCGCAGAGCCCGCCGGGGTTGCCACCTCATTCCTGCCGAGTGCGACCACCAGCCCAGCCTACTGACACAGTTGGTTCCGATGCTCACCACGGAAAGTCGCCCAGCCCCCGGCCCACGTCACCGAGCAAATGCCGACTCCAGGGTGCCGGCGGCCTGAGCAGCGCAGGCGGCATCGTCAGCAGGCCGCGCCAGCGCGCCGCCACCGCCGCTGAACCCCACAACCAATGGCCGCCCGGTGACCCCCTGCAGGTCGTACCACTCGCTCCACAGGCCACCGGGCGCCGACATGACCTGCATCACCTGCACCGTCGGCCACCACTGCCGCTGGTAGGCCAGCACCACCTTCTCCAGATGACCTGTGGTGAGTCCGTTGACCGCTTGCCGCACGGCCTGCGGAAGGGCGATCTCGGGCCGGCCTGCTGCCAACAGCGCCAACGGGACCGCAACCACGACGCCCTCCGCGGCGACCTCGCCGGAGGCGGTTCTGACCACGGCGCCGGCGTCGGTGGCGTCAACAGCGGTCGCCGCAGTGCCGGTTCGGACATCCATGCCGCGAGCCAGCATCTCCGGAACCTTCGAGAAGCCACCCGCGACCAAGGAGTCGCCACCTCGGTATTCCCGGCCTTCCCACAGGGCCTGCGCCCCCAACCGGTCGAGGTCGAGACCGTAGTCCATCACCACCTCAGTCAGTTCGGCCAACCGCCGCTCCGGAGTGTCGGCCTCCCAGCCTCTGACTGCGAGGGCCCGCGCGACGCTGAGCGATGCCGGCGGCTCCGTGTCGGCGATGGCCGCAAGGTGTGTGGTCAGTTCCTCGTCCGCCGTCGACACTTCGGCGACGTCGCGGCCATCGCGGTAGTTGCGGGCCTGGAAATCGTCGAAGTCGGTCGGTACCAGGCGCAGTCCTGCGGCGGCCACCAGGTCGACCATGGGATTCCCGGTGACCCCGTGGATCCACGCCGCCCCGAGTTCCACCGGCGCGCCGAGCGAGTGATCCGTGTGCACCCGCCCACCGACGCGATCACGGGCCTCGAGTACCTGCACCCCGAAGCCGGCCGAGGAGAGCGTGGTCGCTGCCGCCAAGCCGGCGAGACCCGCCCCGACGACCACCACCCGCGCGCCGGGTGACAGCAGACCCGACAATTTGGCGGCCGCTCGCTCCCCCGAGCGGTAGGCACCGTGCACGGTGGCTGGATAGTCGGTCGCGGTGTACTCCCCCGCGAGCACGACCTTGGAACCGATCACCGCATCGGCCAGGACTTGGCGCGCGCGCCAGGATGTGCCTGCCGGCAATGCCGAGTATGACCCTCGTGACCACGGGTCGGTGTCCCAACGCGTGACGATGGAGCCCGTACGGGTATCCAGCTTGCGCCCTCCCGATGGATTCGCACTGCCACCGCTCCCAGTCTGGGCCGTACCGGCGCAGCCCCCAAGGAGGAGACCAGTGGCACTCCACCCGCCCAGCCGGAGGAACGTTCGGCGATCCACCGGGCCTGCCTAGTCGCGGGTCGCGCGGGCAGCGGCCTCGCCGTGAACGGCCTCATCGGCAAAGGCCTCCGGAAGGGTGGCCTTTCGCCACTGCCAAAGACCGAAGATGATTCCGAGCACGCCGACCAAGACGGCCCACTCCACGTAGGTGACGCTCATCGAATACTGATCGGGTCCGCCTTGGGCTCCGAAGGCCTCGATCGACGCGGCCGCGGCAACCACCCCTACTCCCCCGGTGGTCACCATCACCGTCAACAGCACACCGGCAGCAGCGCCGGCCTGTGACAGCTCCACAACGCTCTGGACGGCGATGTTGCCGAACTGAAAGCCGAGTCCGAGGAAGAACGATGCGACCCCCATCAGAATCAGATAGGCCGTCAAGTTCTGGGCCACCGCGAGCGCCGCCAGCGACAGGGCGCCCACAATCATGGCCACGGTCATGACCCGCTGACCCGGGTACTTGGGCGCCAGACGTCCGCTGATCGGTCCCCCGATCGACAGGCCCACGGCAGCCGGGATGAAGAGCAGGCCGGCCTCCAGTCCTGAGAGACCGCGGGTCTGTTGAAGGTACAAAGTGGCGAGGAAGATCATCACGCACAGGCCCGCATTGGCGATGGTGGCGGCGATGACGAGCGCTGTGAAGCGTTGGTTGCCCCACAGAGACGGTGGCAAGATGGGCCAGGTCGATCGGCGTTCCCACACGACGAAGCCGACCAGGGCAACCACCCCGACCAGCGCGGGGAAGATGGTGAGCCAGAACGATCCCGGCGTTGAAGAGACATCATCCAGGGCCAGCGAGATTCCCGTGACCAGTAGGGCGATTAGGGCGATGCCGAGGAAGTCCAGATCCCGAATGCGCTTGTCGGCCAACTCAGGATCGCGCTGCTCCTTGAGTTGGAATGCTCCCCAGATGACGCCGGCGGCCGCGATCGGCACGTTGACGAAGAACACCCAGCGCCATCCGATGGTCGAGGAGAACGCCCCGCCGATGATGGGACCCGCAGCGGTCCCGATCCCGGCGACTCCACTGAGGAAGCCGAGCACCTGGGGACGCTCCGCATCGGTGGTCGCGTTGCTCACGAGCGCGAAGGACACCGGGAAGTACAAGCCAGCGCCGAATCCCTGGATGATCCTCGCGGCGATCACGGAGTCGGCCGTCGGCGACAGCCCGCACCAGAGAGATGCCAAGCCGAAGATGCTCAGCCCGATCAGCACCACCTTCTTCCGCCCGATCAGGTCCCCGAGGCGACTGCCCGGCACCATTGCGATGCCGATGGCGATCATGTAGGCGCTGACAGTCCACTGCAGATTCTCCGGAGTGGTATGCAGGTCTTCGGCCATGTTCGGCAGGGCGAGGGCGAGCGCGAAGTAGTCGAGCTGAACGCAGATGAGCGCGATGGCGATCGCGCCGAAACGTCCGAGCGACGTGCGCATGGTGTTCAACGGAACTACCCCACGCCGAGTCTGTCGCTGAAGAAGTCCAGAACCTGATCGAGGGCGGCCCTGGTGGGCGAACCGTCCGCGTCCGAGTAGTCCTCCGTGAGCACCGAATGGGCTGCCGTCTTGTATCCCCAGGGGTTGCCCTCCGACGAGTCGATCTCGACGCCGATGAAGCCATCGCCCAACTCTTCGCGCAGCCTGGCGAACCGAGCCGCCGGCACGGCGCGGTCACCGGTGAACCTGAGTCCTATTACGCAGGCCCCCTTATCGACTCGCTGCTTGACGGCAGACAACTCCGCGTCCGAGAGACCCACATCCCGGCTGGCCTTGGCACCGATTGCGAACGGCAAGGACGGCTGGCTGAGAACCGGTGCCACCACCACCGGATCGACCATCATGGCCAGGGCGAAGCCCCCCGTAAGACACATCCCCACCGCGCCCACGCCGGGCCCACCACACCGCTCGTGCTCATGGTTGGCCAGTGCGCGCAACCAGGCGGTCACCGGACTGCTCTTCTTCGTGGCCAGAATGGTGAACTCCCGACTCACACACGCACGCGCCATGGACGTCGCGATGTAGGCCCCCGAAGGGGGCCGTCCGGGTGTCCCGAAGAGGTCCGGCAGTACCGCCGTCATGCCCCGCTCCGCCACCTTGCGGCCGAATTCGGCGACCAACGGCGTGATCCCGGGAACTTCGTGGATGACGATGACCGCGGGACCCGAACCGGTGCGATAGACCGTCTTCGTCTCACCCAGCAGCGTCACCTGTTCGCTGGTGTAGCCGGCAAGTGCGCTGTCGTAACCCTCGTCTGCCATATCGGAATGCTAGGGCCTTCCACGGCCCTATACGCCGGCTCGACCCAGATTGCGGCGGCGCCGACCTGTCGGTCGACATGCCTCTGAGTCGGGTCTGGAGCATGATTGCCGGGTGCCGAGATTCTTGATATTCGATGCCAAGCACTACGACCATGTGACCCTGGGGCCGGTTGCCGAAGCACTGGACGTGGATCTGAAGTACTACGACTTCAGGCTGCAGCCAGACACCGTGGAGGCAGCCCGTGACGCGGCCGGGGTCTGCGTCTTCGTGAACGACAAGTTGCCGCGGGAAGTCGTCGAGCGACTATCGGAACTCGGGGTGAGGATGATCGCCCTGAGGTGCGCCGGTTTCAACAACGTCGATCTGGCGGCGGCCGAGGATTGCGGAATCACCGTTGTGAGGGTGCCGGCCTATTCGCCATATGCAGTCGCCGAACACGCGGTCGCGCTGCTAATGGCACTCAACAGAAAGGTGGCGCGAGCACACCATCGCGTTCACGAACTCAACTTCGCGCTGGAGGGTCTGGTCGGATTCGATGTGCATGGCAAGACCATCGGCATCGTGGGCACCGGGAAGATCGGCAAAGTGGCCGCTGACATCTTCGCCGGCTTCGGAACCACCATCCTCGTCACCGACGCCTACCCGGACCAGGCCTGGGCGGATGAACGCGGCTACGAGTACACGACGTTTGAGGACCTGTGTGCGCGCAGTGACGTGATCTCCCTGCATCCTCCCCTGACCTCCGAGACTTTCCACATGGTTGACAAAGAGGCCATCAACCAGATGAAGGACGGGGTCATGATCATCAATGTCAGCCGCGGGGGGCTGGTCGACACGAAGGCCCTGGTGAAGGCCTTGAAGAGGGGCAAGGTGGGTGGGGTCGCGCTGGACGTGTACGAGGAGGAGGAGGGCGTATTCTTCGAAGACCATTCGAGTCACATCCTGATGGACGACACGCTCGCCCGACTGCTGACCTTCCCCAACGTCGTCATCACCTCACACCAGGCCTTCCTTACCGAGGAGGCGCTCGCCGAGATTGCCCGCGTCACGGTGAACAACATGCGCCTGTTCCTGGATGGGGCACCACCCCTGGTCGACACCGCCCTAGTGGCTGCGCAGTAGGTTCACCATCCGTGACAACGCCGAAGGCCGTCATCCGCCCCTACTCGCCACCAGGCAGCGCCCGGGCGCTGACAGCGATGCTGCTGGGCTCTGGTGAACTCGGCAAGGAGCTGGCCATCGAGTTGCAGCGACTGGGTGTCGAGGTGGTCGCTTGTGACAGTTATGAACGGGCCCCGGCGATGCAGGTGGCACATCGCAGTCTCGTGTTGGACATGACCGATCCGGACGCCATCAGGGCCGCGATCACTAGCGTGCGACCGGACCTGATCGTTCCTGAGGTGGAAGCCATCGCCACCGAGGAGTTGCTGCAGTTGGAATCGGAGGGCTGGCATGTGGTCCCGACCGCACGCGCGGCCCGGCTCACAATGGACCGGGAGGGGATTCGCCGGCTGGCCGCCGAAGAACTGGGTCTTCCGACGAGCCCGTACGCATTTGCCGACGACGAGGAGGAGTTTCACCAGGCCGTGGCCGGAATCGGATTGCCGTGCGTGGTCAA
This sequence comes from uncultured Actinomycetes bacterium, assembly GCA_964556255.1. Lineage (GTDB taxonomy): Bacteria > Actinomycetota > Actinomycetes > S36-B12 > UBA10799 > JACJWR01. The sequence continues at coordinate 38,108 of CAZKVQ010000014.1, read as the reverse complement.
GCCGGTGATGTCGAGTTCGGGCAAAGGTCAATCGGTCGTGCACGACCACCACCAGATCGCCGGTGCCTACGCCAGCGCGACAACCGGCGGCAGGGTGGGAGGCGGTCGCGTGATCGTCGAAGGACTCGTGGAGTTCGACTATGAGATCACGCTGCTGACTGTCCGACATGTCGGCGGCACCTCGTTCTGTGACCCGATCGGTCACCTGCAGATCGACGGCGACTATCGAGAGTCCTGGCAGCCCGCTCCGATGGAGCCCAACCTCCGACGTGAGGCCGAGCGGATCGCTGAGACCGTGACCTCCGCGCTGGGTGGGTGGGGCATTTTCGGCGTAGAACTGTTCGTCGCGGGCGACCGCGTGCTGTTCAGCGAAGTGTCGCCACGCCCCCACGACACCGGACTGGTGACGATCTCGTCGCAGGACCTCAGCGAGTTCGCCCTGCACACTCGGGCGATCCTCGGGCTTCCCATCCCCGAGATCCGCCAGCTGGGTCCGACGGCCAGCGCCGCCATCGTGCTGGCCGGAGACAGCGACGAGCCCCGACTGGCCGGCGTGGCGGACGCCCACTCCATTCCGACGACCAAGGTCCTGCTCTTCGGCAAACCCGAGGTCCACGGACAGCGCCGACTCGGAGTCGCCGTGGCCGGTGGCGCCGGGCTCGACCAAGCGCGCGCCCGTGCCCGTGACGCGGCATCCCGAATCCAGCTGGCTCAGGACGACCCCTACCATTTCTAGACATGCCCTACTTGGATCGCGAAGGCGACGTCTTCATCCTGAATCTCGGCGTCCGGGGAGAGTCGGATACCGAGAACCGCTTCCACCCCGATTGGCTCGTGGAGATGGCGAGCCTGTTGGACGAAGTCGCTGCCTCGGAGGGACCAGCGGCGTTGGTTACAACGGCGACGGGAAAGTTCTACTCGAACGGCCTCGACCTCGATTGGCTGACGTCCCACGCCGATTCGTGGCAGCCATATGTTGCTGACGTTCACGGCCTCTTCGCCCGGGTATTGACCCTGCCCATGGTGACGGTCGCGGCACTGCCGGGCCACACCTTCGCCGCCGGGGCGATGCTCGCGGTCGCCCAAGATCGCCGCTTCATGCGGTCTGATCGGGGTTTCTTCTGTTTCCCCGAGGTGGACATCAATATTCCGTTCACCCTGGGCATGAACGCCCTGATCATGGCAAAACTGACCCCTGCAGCCTCCCACGAGTCAATGACGACCGGTCGCCGCTATGGCGGCGTCGATGCCGCGGCGGCCGGAATCGTCGACGAGGCCCTGGCCGCCGAGGAGGTGCTTCCTTCGGCAGTCGACTATGCAGGCTCGCTTGTTGCCAAGCGCGGCGACACCCTGGGAGCCATCAAGTCCTTGATGTACGCCCCGGTGGTCGCCGAGCTGACCAGCTAGTCCACCGCTGTCGCGCCGGGACTCGGCTCACCCGGTCCCGGACTTATCGACCTCGGGAATCCTCCGAGTCGTATCAGACGTCCTCGTCGTCCAGGGATTCCTCAGCGATCGCGATGTTGCCGTCGGCGTCGACCACGCCGACGATCTCGTCGACGACGGTCAGTTCGCCATCCTCGCCGACGACGGCGGTCTCCTCGGCGAAGGCCACACTGCCATCCTCCGACTCGACGGTCACCAGTTCATCGGCAGCCAACACGTTCCCGTCAGCGTCGACGACTTCGGTGAGCTCATCTGTCACCAGGTCGCCATCTTCGGTCACATAGTCGGTCTCACTGCTGACCAGGCTGACCTCGTCGCCGTCGTCCGGCAGGCTTTCGTCATTCACGCTCATTCTTCGCTCCTTGTTGTGGTGCTGGGTGATGTTCGGCGTGCGCCTACCCTAGACCCGGACGGGGGCCGGAGTCGCAGTCAACAACGGCAACAGACCACTAGGGTCACCATACGGGCGCCCCTGCACCACAGACCGAATCGCGACCCATGCGGTGGCTGCAGGTGTTGGCTTCGCCCACCGCGGAGGGGCCGCGCGTTGTACTGGGACCGAATTGGTTCGCCTCGGTCATGGGTACGGGCATCATCGCAACGGCCGGAGCCACGTTGCCGAGGACCATTCCGGGTGTCGCAACCCTCACCGTCGTGGCCTGGGCGATCGCCTCAGTGATCCTGGTGGCGCTGCTGGTGGTTGTGCCTCTGCACTGGCTGAGAGCACGTGGCACCTTCAGCGCCCTGCTTGGAGATCCGGTGATGGCCCAGTTCTTCGGGGCGCCACCCATGGCACTCATGACCGTGGGGTTGGCGACGCTGCTGGTGGGATCCCGGTATCTGGGTGAGTCGACCGCCGTCGGTATCGATTGGGTGCTCTGGGGAGTCGGCACCGTCCTCGGGCTGATCACGGCGGTCGGAGTGCCGTTCCTGCTGTTCACCCAGTTGGAGGTTCGCCATGACGGCGCCTTCGGTGGCTGGCTGATGCCGATCGTGCCGCCGATGGTGTCCGCGGCGACCGGGGCGATGCTGGTCCCCCACACCCCGGCGGGGCAATGGCGAGAGACGATGCTCTATGGGTGTTACGCCATGTTCGGGATGAGCCTGGTGACCTCACTGATCGTGATAACACTGATCTGGAGCCGGCTGGCGCACTTCGGATCATCGGGCTCAGCTCGGGTACCGACCCTGTGGATCGTGCTCGGACCGGTGGGGCAGTCGATCACGGCAGCAGGCACCCTCGGTACCGCGGCCGCCATCGCGGTGGCGGCACCCATCGCCGCAGCCCTCAACCTCTTCGCCATCCTCTACGGGGTGCCGATGTGGGGCTTCATGCTGCTGTGGATGCCCATCGCGGCCCTGCTGACTATCAGGGCCATACGCAAGAAGATGGGCTTCGCCCTCACCTGGTGGTCCTTCACCTTCCCAGTCGGAACCTGCGTCACCGGCACCTCACAGTTGGCAAAGCACACCGGACTCGATCTGTTCGCTTGGGCGGCCGTCGTGCTGTACCTCGCCCTGCTGATCGCCTGGGTGACGGTTGCCGTGCGCACGGCGCACGGTTCGGTCCGTGGCCGCCTGCTTACACCGCCCCCAGCGTCACCGGCCGTGGCCTCGAAGGGATGACTGTTTCCCTGCTAACGTCTGGCGCCATGACTCCCGCAACCGGCGCCACGGCCATCGTCGTCGGGGGCGGCTTCGGTGGCACGTACGCGGCCAAAGGCCTCGCCCGCCATGGAATCGAGACCACTCTCGTGGACGCCAACGGCTTCCAGACCTTTCAACCGATGCTCTATCAGGCGGCAACGGGGATCATCAGCCCTTCGGATATCCGGTTTCCACTCGACGACCTGAGCGGCGTGTCCGTGGTGGCCTCCCGCGCCGCCGCCATCGATACCACGAACGCGCGAGTGACCCTCGCCGACGGCCGGGTGCTCAATGCGGACTACCTGGTGCTGGCTACCGGCGCCTCAGTCAACTTCTTCGGAGTGTCCGGGGCCGCGGACTATGCGCTGCCGCTCTATACGAGTGCCGACGCGGCCGCGATCAAGGCCCGAATCCAGACCCTCGTCGGAGCCCGGCAGAAGTTCAGCATCACCGTCATAGGTGCCGGCGCCACGGGCGTGGAGATCACCGGCGCGCTCAGCGACATCCTCGACTACGTCTTGCCTCGCACCTTTCCGACCTTCCGCCGCGAACACGTCGACCTGCAGATCGTCGACCACGCCTCCGAGCCGCTGGCCCACATGTCGACTGCGGGTCAGTCATATGCCCGAAGGATCCTCACGGATGCCGGTGTCGCGTTCCACCTCGGCCGGGAGGTGGTGACGGTGACACCCGAGCAGGTCACCCTCGACGATGGGACCGCCTTGCGATCGGATCTGACCATCTGGGCGGGCGGACTCCGAGTGACGCTGCCGTCCCTCACCCCGGCACCGGAACTCACCCGTGGCGGTCGCGTCGTCATCGACGAAACTCTGCGGATACCTGGCAGCGACCGGACCTACTGCATCGGCGATGCCGCAGCACATGCCGACCAGCCGCTGTCACAGCTGGGCTCCGTTGCGAAACAACAGGGCATCGCGGTGGCGCACAGCATCCGGCGCCACATCAAAGGTGAGCATCCGAAATCATTCGCCTATCGGGATCTGGGCGATATGGCCATGGTCCGCCACGACGCTGCAGTGGTGGAGGTCGGCCCCCACCATCAGGAAGTGAGCGGCAAGATGTCCTACCTCATGTGGTTGGGGCTCCATACCTATCTACTTCCCGGGGACCAGCACCGGCTTGACGCAGTGCGCTCCTGGGTCCATGAGCAGGTCACCGGGAAGTCCCAGTTCCTGCGGGACTGATGCCACCGCACGCGAGCGGACCGGATAGCCGGTGCTACTTGCCAGTCAGTTGATCGATCAGGTTGTAGCTGGTCGGGTCATCTGGGAGGACCCAGGCGAAGCCCTCCAGGAAGATGATGGCGACAACGTTGGCTGCCACCACGAGCAGAAACAGCCAGACGACACCAGTGGAGATCTTCCAACCGACGGACCCCTTGGTCGGTGCCACCGGGACTGCCTTGGTCGTGAGGATCAGCGCCACCGCGACGTACACGATGACGATGGCGAAAGTGATGTCCGCCCAGGTGTACAGGTGCATCCCCAACACCTTGCTGCCGTAGCCCTGGTCACCGGGCAGGATGTGCAACAGGATCTGACGAACCGAGACCGAGGTACCGGTGGCCGCGGCGAGGACACCGAGGCCCAGTCCCTGCGCGTATCGTCCGGTGGTCAATTCCCCTCGGCGGGCCTGCATGATGATCCACATGGCGCCGAGGGTGCTCAAGATCATCCCGTAGCGCTGCAGCATGCACAGCGGACATGGGTACTCGCCCTGCAGGAACTGCACCGAGAACGCCATGAGCATGACGACGGTGTAGCCGAGCATCCAAGCGTGGGCGCCCCAGTAGACGAGCGCGCTCAGCAACGGATTGCGCTCGTCCTCGTGCGCTTCGACCGGCGAGTCAGGAGTCTGCGTGTCAGTCGCCATCAAAAGCTCAGATCCAGCGGAGACGTAACGTGGTAACGGAACAGCGCGATCGTCGCCAGCAGACCTAGGAACCATAGACCGATGATGAGTCCCCGCTTGGCGCCGCGGTAGATGAGGACGGCGACCACGAGAAGCACCGCCATGATGAAGATGTCCACGCTCGCAGGGTAGGGGGCGCTGGGGCGTTAGGTGGCGAATCGAGGATTTTCCACCTCAGCCCCGCGGGTCGGAGAGTCCCGCGCGCACCACCCCTCCGGCTCTGCCAAGGTATCGGTTATGGCCGACAAGCGACGCGGACGCGCGGTTGGTTTCGGCGTCCTCATCGCAGTGTTGAGCCTGCCGCTGGGATATCTGGTCCTGACCATCCTGCAGGCCGCGATCGATCTCCTGTGGGTGTACGCCCCGTCGAAACTGCCCACCGTGGGGCTGGTGGGTGTCGCCCTGGTGGTACCGACGCTGGCCGGCGTCGCGGTGGCCTGGCTGCGTTCCGGAGCCGACGGCCACAACCCGATGTTCGGCATCGCCCTAAAGCCGGTCACCGGCCAGCAATACCCGTGGGTGATCGGCGCCATCGCGGCGACTCTGGTCGGCGGTCTCGTGCTCGGCCCGGAAGTCGCGATGGTGTCCACCGGCGCCTTCGTCGGAACCGAGATCGCCAGCCGAAGCCGCGCCATGGACGTCACCCGGGGGGCGACCGTCGGTGCCCTCTTCGCGATCCTGGCCCTCTTCGTCGGCCCGTCGCTTGGCGGCACCTTCTCGGTCGCCCCCGACTACACGTTCGACTGGCGGGACCTCGTCGGCTCAGTGGGGGTGGCCGCGGTGACGACCGGGGCCATAGCCTTGGGCCGCTTCCTCTCCATCGGAGTTCTGCGACTGCACGGCGGTGACCGCCCTCGCACGGTCGTCCTCGCTTCAGCCGGTTTCCTGGTCGGGGCGCTCGCGCTCGGCTACACGTTGGGTACCGGAAACGAGATCTCGCTGGTCCTGACAAGCGGCGAACACGAGGTGAAACCCCTGCTCGCTCTCGGCACGGCCGGAGCGATAGGGCTCACCGTGGCCATCAAATGGCTGGCCTACTCACTGAGCATGGGTGGCGGATTCCGAGGCGGCCCGTTCTTCCCGGCCATTTTCATCGGAGCGGGCATCGGCGCCATCGCCACCACCGTGACACCGGACTATTCGAACGCCGCCGCCGTCGCCGGGATGACGGCTGCGGTGATCTACCTCGCTCACCCCACGTGGGCCGTGACCTTGGCCCTCGGGATAGTTCTCGGGCTGCTCGTAGGCGGGCCGGAACTCATACCCTTGGCCGTGGCAGCTGCCGCGGTGGCCAAACTCATTCCCGGGGTACGTGACTCGACCAAGCCCACCGGGGCGCAAACGATCAAGGAGGTCCGATGAACACCACACCGGCCAAGAACCCCGACGGGCAAAAGGGTCCCGCCGATCCGAACGAGACGCCTGCACAGTACGAGCAGGGCCGCGAGAACCTGCTGGACGCCCTGCAGCGCGAGGCGATCGAGAGGTTCAACGACTTCCACGACCCCCGGCAGGAGTGGCGGCGAGTGGTGTCCGAGATCATCGGAACCTTCTTCCTGGTGACGGTGGCCGCCGGCGCCCCCATGGTTGCAACGAAGTACCCCGGCACAGTCACCGAGGCTGCAGCCGTCATCGCCCCGGGTGCCATGGTGATGGCGATGATCATGTTCATGGGCAAGGTCTCCGGTGCGCATTTCAACCCCGCCGTCAGCTGCGCGTTCGCGGCCCGCGGGGACTTCCCGTGGCGCCGCGTTCCCGGCTACGTGGTTTCGCAGTTGATCGGCGCCACACTCGCGGCCCTCATGCTGCAGTACCTCGTCGGGGTATCCGCCAGTCATGGTGCCAACTACCCCGGTACCGCGACGTCCAACCTGCAAGCAATGCTCGTCGAGGCGTTGCTCACCTTCGGGCTTCTCAGCGTCATCCTGGGAACCTCCTCCGGCGCCCAGAACCTCGGCATCATGGCCGCCATCGGCGTCGGTAGTTACATCGCGCTCGCGGGCCTCTGGGCAGCACCGCTCTCGGGTGCGTCCATGAATCCCGCCCGCAGTTTCGGACCGGACCTCGCCAGTTTGGACTTCACCGCCTACTGGGTGTATTTGGCCGGACCGTTCCTGGGAGCGTTCCTGGCGGTTTGCCTGGCGTACGTGCTGCGCGGCCGCGGCGGTGGCCTTCGCGGCTCGCTCGCGGCACAGGGGGCGCTGTTCACAGAAGTCCCCCATCCTCCCAAGACCTGAGCCGGTACCGGGCTAGCCTCCATGATCAAACGTTCGGAAGTGTGGACCGTTCGGTACCCCCGTTCCGGGGCAGAGTTCGGTCGTGCCCTCGCCTTCTTCGACAGTGGGGCCGTCGTCGCTCTGACGCTGCTCGCGATCAACGTGCTGAACCGGCCCAGACATGACTACCGTCCGGAGACGTGGCACCAGGACTTCGAGGGACTGCTGCTGCTACGCAACCCCGCCATGGTGGCCCTGATCATCTCATTCGTCTTCGTCGGGATGTTCTGGCTCGGCCATCACCTGATGGTTGCCCATTTGGTGGCCATCGACAGGTCATTCATCCTTGCCAATCTCGTGTATCTGTTCTTCGTCACCCTCGCCCCGGTCGCGGCGATCGCGATGGCCGAACACTCCAAGGATCCCTATGCGATCGGCTTCTACGGCGCATGGCTGATCGCGTTGACCGTCATGCAGTGCGTCCTCGCCTGGCTGGCGGGTCGGCGCGCACTGTTCGCCCCCTCGGTGAACGGGCCGACGTACGTCCGCGACGAGTTCGTGCTCGGCGCCATCCGGGTGGTCGTGTTCGGGATCGCCATTGCCGTCGCCTACCTGACCAGGCCCGGGCTCAGCCTGTGGGTGTTGGTTCCGGGCTTGGTCGCCAGCGAGGTCTTTCAGCGGCGTCGCACGGACCTTCGACCTGTTGAGGCCGAGGGCGACGCTGCGACCTAGCAGGTCAGCCCGCCACCACGTGGTGTCCTGCCCCGCGCAGAGCGGCGATGGCGGGTTCGATTGCAGCGGCGTGCACCAGTAGGTAGTCGGTGTCATAGGTCGAGACGACGAAGGCGCTGACGTCCACATCCGCCAACGGCGCGGTCAATTCAGCGATGACGCCGATCATGGCGAAGTCCAACGGACCGGCGACCTCAAGCGCCCGCCAGTCGGGCTCCACCCGCACGTCATCGCCCACCGGCACGGCATCCTCGGCACAGACGACGGACACCTCGTCACCGGTACGGGTGACGGAATAGAAGGATCGGTCTGCCGGCGCCGTCGGCCAGGGTGAATCAGCAGGGAGTCGGCACACCGAGAGACGTTCGCTGAGCACTCGAAGGTCCATCCTCCAAGTGTGCACCCAACGGCGCACCCGTGGTTGCGGCAATCAGCTCTGGAACGTCTCCGATCACCGTCGGCTCCGGATCGAACCACCCGGGTCCAGGTCGATGCGCCCCAGGGCTTGGGCACCCATCGAGCACGACTCTCCCCAGGTGGGCACCACCGGCTTGACCCAGATGAACCTGGGGAAGGCACCGACTTGGGCGAGTCGCTGGACGGGGCACGCCACATAGCCGGACTCGTAGCCCCGGGGACCCTTGATGGTCACCACGTGCTCCTCGGCCGGGATGTTCTCTACCTTGAAGCGCCCGTCCTTGCCGGTGCGGGTCGTCCAGCTCTCGGTGCTGCCGAGCAGGGTGAACGTGACCCCGGCATTGGCCACCGGGGCGCCGGTAACGCTGTTCACCACCCGGCCGGTTGCTGTACCCAGCGCAGGCCCCGCCTGTGCAGGACCCGCGACTATCGGTGCCACAGCCATCGTCGCGGCCACCCCGACGATCCCCATCCTCAGCCACCGCCCCACAACCTCACTGCGCGCATAGTGCCTCGTGGTTCTCATGACGCCTCCCCTTGTTGGGCCGACCTCCCGACCGGCAATTTCGTTGTCGTGGGTAGGAGGGCTCCAGCCCTGGCTGCCAACACATTTCTCTGGATGCCGCAGGCCCCGGGGAGCAGACAGACGCCCGATTTTGCGACTTCCGACACATCGCTTACCCAATCAAGAGGGTTGACGTTGGCTACGTCACACTCCTCGACCCAGGAGTCGTTGTGGATTCACCTACCTTGAAATGGCAGGCCGACGCGCCTGTGTCGCGTTCGGCAAGCCAAGCACTGTCAGCCGCTGTCGGCGTACCCCCCCAACAAGGAGCATTGATCCCGTATGTCCAGGTCCACGACCTCCCCTGAGTCCAGCAGTCGCACCCGCCGCGCAGGCAGGGTTGCGGTCGCAGGCCTTGCGGTGTCGGCCGCCGCAATCGGTCTCGTTCCGAGCGTTGCTCAGGCAGCCCCGGCAGCACAGTCAGCGCCTGCCGCGGTCACCACCGCCGTGAAGGCGCAGACCCTCGGCCAGCAGGCCGCCGCGGCCCGCACCGCAGCCAACAAGGCCAAGAAGGTGGCTGCCGACCGGGCAAAGCTCGCCGCGAAGGCCAAGGCGCACTACCTCAGCCTGGTTGCCAAGCGGAACGCCCTCGCCAAGCGTGTCAATGCCTCCTCCGGCCCCGCACGCACGCAGGCCCTCGCCGAGGTTCGCTACGTGACCGGACTGGCCGACAACGCAAGAGCTGCCTATGTGCACGTCGAGCAGGCAAGCCAGCGCGCCGCATCAGCTGCCAGCAACTTCGAGCATCAGGCTCGAGTCCTGGAAGCCCAGGTTCGCAACGCCCGCGCCTTGGCGGCGAACAAGACCTACTGGCCGGTCGCCATCAGCGGCATCCCGGGCAGCACCCACGACATCTCGGTTCCAGTCGGTACCCCGGTGTATGCCATTCGTGACGGTGTGGTGGTGACGTCGATGGACCTCGTGGGCTACGAGCCCCGCATAGGCGTGCAGAACGGCTACTACTCGTACGGGCGCGTCATCAAGATCTCCCACCCGGGAACACCCGGAACCATGACCTACGCGCACCTGAGTAAGCGCATGGTCACCAGCGGCCAGCACGTCAAGGCGGGCCAGCTGATCGGCCTCAGCGGTGAGACCGGGCACGCCTTCGGTCCCCACCTGCACATCGACTTCAACGGCGTCGAGAACGCGATCCCGTGGTTGGTCGGGGCACACGCGGTCAACCGCCCGGCCGGCCTCTAGCCAAAGTCAATCAAGCGGTGGCGCGCAGCCGCCACAGGCTGCCGTCGTAGGTGACCGCGACGATCTCCTTGGACGCGGTCTCCCCGAAGGACGTGAGCTGCGGCAGGGAGCCCACGGTACGCACCGCGCCGCCAGGCGCCACGGTCCAGACGTTGCCGGTGACGAAGTCGCCGGCGACGTACTGGCCCGCCAGCCTGGCGGCGTCCGTGCGCCCGCGATAGACGTAACCGCCAATGATCGATTCGGCCATTCGCCCGGCTGGGCATCCGGCCACCGTGTCATGACAGAAGACCGCCAACGGCGCGGTCATCCGGCGTCCCGCGCACCGTCCCGAGTCGTAGGTGGACAGGCCCTCGCGGCATGGCCATCCGAGGTCACCACTCACCGTCCTGAGCGGCACCCTGTCCACTTCCTCGAAGGTGTCCTGACCCACATCTCCGATGAGCACCTCGCGGCGAACCGAGTCCACCGACATCTTCCACGGATTACGGACCCCGCTGAGCCACACCCGTGCCGTTGGCCGGGCCTTGTTCACCTCGACGATCAGCACCTTCCCCAGTCGACTGGCTGGCCGGCGGGCGTTATCGAATCCGTCGCCGGCGCCGCCGCCGTCGCCCGTGCCGAGCAGCAACTCGGCGTTCGACCGCCACGCCAGCGAGCCACCGTTGTGGTTCGCCGCGCCTGGATGGGGCACCACCAATATCGGACTCACATGGGGTCCACCGGCGACGCCCTTGGTACGCACCAGAGCCAACACCAGTGCGCCGTCCGCCCGGGTGTACGTCAGGTAAGCCCTGCCGGTGACGGCGAATCTCGGGTCGAAACTCAACCCCAGGAGGCCCTGTTCACCGCCGGAACTACGAACGACACTGCGCAGGTCGAGCCATGACGTGGGCCGCAGGCCGAGCCTGGGATTCCACACCCGAACCCGTCCCGTGCGTTCGGTGATGAAGAGGTTCGCACCACCCGCAGACGTCACCGAGGTCGGTTCGACGAGACCGGTGGCGAGTCTGGAGAAGGCAACACGACTTGCGGCCGCTGGTGTCACCGGCTCCGCGGCGCTGGCGCTGGGGGCCCAGCCAAACGCGAGCAGAAGCAGGGCAAGCACCAGTGAGGTGCATGCCCACGGGGTGGTCATCCGACGCTGTCCTCGAGATATGCCAATCATGCGGTCACGGTACGCCTCTGCCGACCGGTTTGGTAGCGACCCCGGGACCAATCGGGTCAGCACGGCGCGAAACGGCGTCGCAATGCCCCGGCAGGTGCTGCGACCGCCACGACCAGGCTCTAGCCTGAAAGCATGCGAAGAGTGCCCGCGGTCACCTCGGCCATCCTTGTCCCAATGCTGGCGGCGGCCACCCTCGTTGCCTGCGGCTCCGCGGGCGGCAGCGCTGAGAGCGGCTCACCCAGCGCCTCGGGCAGTGCAAGCAGTGCCGCCACGGCGGCCTCGCCGGGCGCATCGGCGAGCGCCACCAACCCCTACGGCAGTGCACCTCCGGTAGACCCGCCGGCGCCGGACGAGACGGTCCTGACCATCACTAACCCTGAGAAGAAGCAGACCACGCTGTCACTGAACCAACTCGGCGGCTTGGAGCAGAAGACGATCACTATCAACGAACCGTTCGTCAAGAAGCAGCAGACGTTCACCGGAGTTCCGATGGCCGCGGTACTGGCCAAGGCTGGAATTCCCGACTCCGCCACGATCAACACCATCGCCATCAACGAGTACTCCTATGCCGCGCCCGTGGCGACGTTCACCGGTTCCGATGCCCTGATCGCCACTAAGGTCGACGGGAAGGACATTGCGATGTCCGAGGGCGGACCCATCCGCATCGTCTTCCCGGACGGCACTCCGACAGCGACCAACCTCGACGCCTGGACCTGGAGCCTCGGGTCGATCCAGACGCAGTAACGGGGTCAGCGGCGCGGCTCTCCAATCAGACGAGGAGGGAGGGATCATGCGCAGGTCGAACGGCGGAGCCCGGCTGTTGCGACTCCTGGCCGTCGTGCTTGGCGTGGCGCTCATCGCCTGCCTATCGGCGCTCGTCTACCGGGCCAACCAGAACGCGAGCGCGGCGGACCGCGACGCCCAATTCCTGCTGACCACCGAGTCGGACGCCGCCAACCTCGTCTTCAGCCAGCGCGAAGCCGGCAACCTCGCACTCAAGGCCAACGCTTGGTTGGCCGGCAATGCCACCCGCCGCGACGTCCAGGTGGCGCGTGCCCTATTGGCCCGGCGCCTCGCGGTGGTGGGCGAGAACGGCCCCAACCCCGCAGCCACCGACCCCCAACTCATGGCCGGGCTGGCCGACTTCGATGCGGCGTTCGCCAACGCGCCTGCCGGGATCCTGCCCGATGCCCAGCGCGCAAGTTGGTCTGCCAGTCTGCTGCCCGTCGTCGACAATCTCGATTTCCAGGGGAAGCAACTGGTCACCGAGTATCAGCAGAAGGCCGCCGCGAGGAGCAGGGCCATCGCCCAGCAGCAAGCGGACGCCCAACGACGTCAGACCCGACTTGTGATCGCGTCGATCCTGTTGGCCGCCGCCCTGGCCGCCACAATCGCCCGCCTGCTAGTACTCAACAACCGACGGGCGCGACGGCTGCTTGCCGACGAAGAAGCTGCCCTGATGACGGCGAGATCGGCACTGGCCGGCGCCGGACGCGCGTCGGCCGGTCAGTCGAGGGTGTTGGAGGCGATTGCCACCGGCCAACCCCTGGCGGACACCCTCGCTCTGGTGGCCGACCTGGCCGTGTTGGACAGACCCGATACCGCGGCGAGGGTCAGCTGCGGCGGGTTGGTTGTGACCGCCGGTCCGGTACCCCCCGAGGATGCCGAGTCCCCCGCCAGACCCGTGTGGCAGAGGAGGATCCAGAGCTCCAGGACTCCGACGGAGGCCAGCGACGCCCCCACGAACCAGGCGCGTCTCGAGGTATTCGCACCCAGCGACCTCAGCGACGAGGCAAAGGAACAGGCCGGCGTCTGCGCGGGCCTGCTCGCCATCGCGGTGGAGCGTGATGACGCGGAGCAGCGGCTCACCTTTCAGGCCCGCCATGATCCGCTCACCGGCCTGCCGAATCGCCTGACCTTGATGGACGAGTTGGAGACTCTGCTGCAGCGGCGGACGCCGGATTCCTCGCTCGGTGTGCTGTTCGTCGATCTCGACCGCTTCAAGGACGTCAACGACTCGCTGGGCCATGAGGCGGGTGATCAGTTGCTGGTGAGCGTGGTCCGAAGACTGCACGCTGCGATCCGCGCAGACGACATTCTGTTTCGGCTTGCCGGCGATGAGTTCGTCGTCCTTTGCCCAGGGCTGAAGGCCGGTCAGGGTGCGGCCGAACTGGCGCAACGCCTCTTGAGCGATCTGGCGGAACCGATCATCATCGCCGACACGCCGGTATGGGTGACAGCGAGCATCGGGGTCGCCATCAACGCGAACACGTCATCGGCCGGCGAACTCCTCCACGAGGCCGACCTTGCGATGTACCGGGCCAAGGCCGACGGTCGCAATCGTTGGCACCTGTTCGACAGCACCCTCGCTGCGGAGGCCACCGACAGGTTGAAGCTCAGCAGTGCGTTGAAGAAGGCGACCGAGAATTCCGAACTGCGCCTGCTCTACCAACCGATCCTGGACATGACCAGCGGGGAGGTCTTCGGGTACGAGGCTCTGCTTCGGTGGGAGCGCCCTGGCCATGGCCTGGTACCTCCCGACGCGTTCCTGGACATGGCGGAGGAGAATCGGGAGATCGTCGCCATCGGCGGCTGGGTGCTGGAGGAGGCCCTGGAACAACTCGCGCGGTGGCGCTCCGAGGGCATGTCGCCGGCCGTCGTAATGTCGGTCAACGTCTCTGTGCAGCAGCTACTCGAGCCGGGTTTCCCCACCCTTGTACTGGCGGCGTTGGAGGGCACGGACGTCCTGGCGACAAGCCTGGTGCTGGAGGTGACCGAGCACAGTCTTGCCGAGGGCGAGGCCGTCGCCTCGTCGCTCTCGCTCCTGCGTCGAGCCGGGGTCAGGGTGGCGTTGGACGACTTCGGAACCGGCTACAGTTCGCTTACTCAACTCGAACGTCTCGGCGTCGACATCGTCAAGGTCGACCGTGACTTCGTACGTTCGCCTACCCCGGACAGCCCCCGACACGAAGCATTCCTGCGGGGTGTGGTCAACATGGTCCGCGCCCTCGATGTCACGATCGTCGTCGAGGGAGTTGAGACGGAGGCGGAGCGTCAGGAACTTCTCCGCGCCGGCTTCAGCCTGGGCCAGGGCTTCCTGCTCGGGACCCCAACCGACCACCCCCTCGACATCGCGGTCTCAGGCGGTCAGCGGCCGCTGGCCTGACCGTGCTCACCCCCGAGCCGGGGTCTAGGGTGTGCCCATGCGTGCCATTGAAGTAGTTGAGTTCGGCGGCCCCGAAGTGCTGGTCCCGGCAGACGTTGCGGATCCTGAGGTTCCTGAGGACTCGGGGCTTCAAGTCCTGCAGGTGCAGGCGGCCGGCGTCAACTACGCCGACACCCACGCCACCGACAACTCGTACCTGTCGGCTCAGGAGCTGCCCATGGTGCCCGGAGCGGAGGTGCTGGGGCTTCTGCCAGACGGTCGGCGCGTCTGTGGATTCACCGCCAGCGGCAAGGGTGGGTATGCCGAGCTTGCCCTGGTGAATCCGTTGGCCACGTTTGAGGTCCCGCCGGGTGTCTCGGACAACGCCGCGCTCTCGCTGCTGGTACAAGGACTGACTGCGTGGCATCTGCTGCGCACATCGGCGCGGTTGGCCCCAGGAGAGTCGGTCGTGGTGCACGCTGCGGCCGGCGGCGTGGGAAGCCTCGCGGTTCAGTTGGCCGCAACCTTCGGTGCCGGACGAGTGATAGCAACGGCAAGCACCGCTGAGAAGCGCGACCTCGCTCTGGAGCTGGGCGCCGATGCGGCCGTGGATCCTGCCACCGACGACCTCGCCGGGGCGTTGCGGGAGGCCAATGGTGGCTCGCGCATCGACGTCGTCCTGGAGATGACAGGCGGGCGGGTCTTCGATGAGTCGCTTTCTGCGCTGGCCCGCTTCGGTCGACTCGTGACGTTCGGCATGGCATCGCGGGAGGCACCGACTCCGCTGTCACCGGGCGCCCTCATGGTGGGCTCGAAGTCGGTGATCGGCTTCTGGCTCAACGACGCCATCGCGGTCGATCCCGTGGGCATGGTGGCGGCCCCGTTGGCGGAGCTGGTGTCGATGGTCGCCGACGGCAGGTTGCGCACGCTACCCGGCGCCGCCTATGCCCTAGCCGATGCCCGCGTTGCGCACGAGGACCTGCGCGCCCGGCGCAGCACCGGCAAACTCATCCTCCGCCCCTAAGCGGCGTCGCTGAGGTCCGGGCGCCTACGACCGCGGGGTCTTCGGCCTCGATGAGTCCTTCGGCTTGGGAAACCTGGCAACTGCATCCTCGGTCAGACTCCCCAGGTACAACCACCCGCCATGCTCCCGCACACCGGTGACGAACTGGTAGCGGTCGCCTTTGGCGTAGATCACATGGCGAACCTCCCCGTCGCCGGTGATACCCATCACAAGGATCACCTGGGCCGGTTGCGGGGACAGCTTCTCGGGCAGCGCCCACACCGCCCGCCGGATTGCGCCCGGCCTGGGAAGCAGCCGGTCGAGCAGAGCATTTCGGGTACTCGGGAAGGCGACCCAGAAGATGCCGTCCTCGCCACGGGAGATGTTGTCCGGTGACCCGGGCAGGTTCTCCAGCAGATACTCCGACTGCCCAGCGCGACGGCCCGTGAGGTGCACCTTCCGAATGCCGTAGCCGGCGGTCTCGGCTAGCAGAAGGTACGAATCGTCCTCCGCCAGTGCAACGCCGTTGGCGAAGCGCAATTCGTCGAGGATGACCTGAACGCCTTCATCTGCCGACCACTTCAGCAGACGCCCGGTTGCGCGCCCTTCCAGCAGATCTCCCGTGAAGTGCTCGATCGGAAACTTGCGAGAACTGTCGCTGAAATAGACCGATCCGTCCGCCGCGACGGAGCAATTGTTGGTGAACACCAGGGGCGCGCCGGCGACCTCGGAGACCAACGTCGTGACCTTCGACGTACGCGGATCGACCCGGAGTAGTCCGCGGTGGGAGTCGCACACGACCAGACCGCCGTCCCGGTCGAGCTCGATTCCCGTGGGCCTGGCGCCGGTATCGGCGACCTCAGAGATCGTCTTACCCTCATCGGTCAAACGCAGTACCGGGCCACCTTCGATCCCGGTGTACACGGCGCCCGAGTCAGCCACAACGACGTCCTCGGGGCCGACCCCGGGAAGTCGCCACCGCTGCAGTCCGGCAGGTGTTGAGGTGGGTGCGAACCGACCTGTGAGACCACCATCGGGTTGGGGTGTCCAACACGCGGGGGCCAGAGGCGGTTTCGGCACCGACGAAGCGGACACCGTCACTGCACCTTCCCGCCCACTGCAGTGGCGGGCTCCGGTCTCGGTTGCAGGCCCCGGTCGATGATCTGCTCGACATCGGCCGCGGTGAGCGACCGACCGACCCATCCCGAGGCCTTCTCGAGGACTTTGCGTTGGGCCTCATCGGTGTCAGCCGACGATTTCGCCAGTGCGGCTGTCCACTGACGATGCAACTCCCATGCCAACTCCCGTTGCCGGAGCGCGGCTTGCACCCGCTCCATCTGTTCGGAGGTCGCCTCGAGATCCCATACCGTTCTGATCGTGTCCGGCAGCACTTCCCGGTAGTCGTGCCCGCCCTCGGCGAAGGTGCCCGGAATCGGTACCAGGGCGTTCATCATGTCGAAGAAGGTGGCGAAGAATGTGCTCACCGGCATCCAGCTGGTATTCCGGGGGGTTCCAGGTGGACGCTGGTCCGGCGGGCAGAGCCAGGCCGGCCGTCGCCAGATGAGCGGCGCCGCGAATTTCGGGATCGGGTCGTCGCCATTCTGCAGGAGCAGGTAGCCGACCTGCTCCTTCTGATCATCGGGCAGGTCGTGCCAGTCGTGGATGGCACGCGGCAGGTAGAGCGATCGGTCACCCACCTTCGGTCCGAGCTCCGGTACTTCGGTGATTGTTCGCTCGCCCCAGATCTGCTGGTACCACTCGGTGGCCGCAGGCGTCCCGATCCAGATCGCGGAGTCGATTCCCGATCCCTGCAGACCGTAGGTGTAGGTGTCGCGGAACATCTCCTCGCTCACCTGGGATCCGAGGCTCTCACCGAAGAGCAGGAAGACAGGTCGACTCTCAGGGGCCATCGCCCGGATGCGCTGCATGATCCCTTCCAGCACCATCCTGGTCTGCGCCGTCCCTGCTGCCACCTTGGTGAGGGAAAGGGAGGATGGCAGCACCGAGTACTGAATCGCAGCACTGGCACAGTCACCTCCGGACAGATACTCCAGCGTCTCGTTCGCGACATAGTTCACATATCCCGAACCCGTCGGGGAGAACAGCGCGAAGTACTTGCGCTCAAGCGCATGGGTCCTGTCGATCTCCGCGAGCAACAGCTCAACACGATCGACCTCGTCGTCTGACTCCCCCGTCGAGGAGTAGACCCGAATCGGTTGTTTCGCGTTCGTCGTCCCCATCACGGCGTCGATCCCGGCCGGGGTGAGTGCCATGCTCAGCCAGCGACGTCCCTCCCGGGTCAAGGTGCCCCACGCGACGCCGGACGCGGGACTGCCCGTGACCTCCGCGGCCTCCGGGGGTGTCAGATGGCCAGGTTCCATACCGTCGCCGCCCTCGTCCAGCTTCGAGGTCACCGCACTCAGGATGAGCCAACCCGTGCCGAAGGTGATCGCGGCCGCACCAATTCGGCCGAGGGAACGATGGTCGGAGGCTTCACCGCCCACCAGTGCTGCAGCACCACGGGCGACGGTGTGACTTATCGCGGTCTCAGCCGCCGCCAAGCCGTAGGTAAGACCCAGGACCCCCACTCCAATTCCGGTGGCCTTGAGCGGCGACACCTCACGCACCCGGTCCTCGTAGAACTTGTCTGGCGCCAGCATCGAGCCGGGCCGCTGTCGCCACGGTCTGGTGGCGAGCCAGGACAGACCTCCCGCCGCCGCGGCCGCCAGCAGCAGCGCACGGTTGGCGCGGGTCGGGTTGGTTGTCGCGACGCCTACGGCACCAACGCCGGCAATCGCGCTGGCGGCCGTCGCGCCCGCAGCCAGCCGCCCCAGCGCCCGCTTGCCGTTCTCGTGCTCCCGCCAACGCAGGGCAACCGCCGCGCCGCCAGCTGCCACGGCGGCAGCTGTATCGACGGCGATCATGCTAGTGGCGGTGGCCCGACCTCCCGCGATTCGGCGCGCGAAGGCGGAGAGGACCGAGTGGCTCGCGGTTCCCCATGCGTATGCCGTCGCCGCTGTTACGCCGGTGATCACGGCTTGATTCATCGTGGCCCGGGTGAGCAGCCCTGGTTGGTAACTACGCCCGGCGGCCCATGCCGCAAGGAGTAGACCAGCACCAGCAGTCCTGTCGACCAGGGGTCGGGTATCGAGTCCGTCGATTGTGGTCACGTCACGATCCTGCCAGGTAAACCAACCGCAGGCGCCGTCAGCCGCCCCGTCAGCCGAGCACGCCGATGTAGTAGCCGAACGCCACGGCCGTCCCCAGCAGGCCGATCACGCCGAGTAGAAGTCCCAGAGTGGCCATCGTGGTGTTGCCGACGGTCCGTCGACGACCCCGAACGCCTAGGACAATCGCGATGATGCCTGCCGGGAAGCAGCAGAAGACGCTCGCAATACCGAACAGCAGCGCCCAGATGCCCACCCCACGGGATTCGCGACCGACTTCCTGCGTGCTGCCAATCGAGGTCCCGGTGTCCGGGGTGCTGGCGTCCGGTGCCTGACTGGCTAGACCGGACTCCGGGTCTGCGGCGTTGGCTGTCTCGCCGTCGGGAACACCGTTCTCGCCGTCCGGAGCACCGATCTCGGCGTCGGTACCATCCGGCTCCGCGTCGGGGACATCGTCGCGAGTACTCATTGGCGCATCAGCCTCCCGCGACCAGCGAAATCAGCAGTGTCGCGGTGGTGATGAACGCGAGAACCAGACCGACGCAGCCGAGCACAAGGCCCCCCAGCGCGAAGTTCCCGTTGGTCGCCCTGCCCGCTGCAGCCTTCTGACGGCCGGTGATTCCCAGCGCGATCGCGAAGAAGGACGTTATGAAACCGCCCACCACGCCGAAGCCGGAGGTCCAGAAGCACGGCACCACACTCATGACCCCCAGAATGAGAGCCCCGGTGCCAAAGCCGTTCTCGATTCCGCGATTCGGCGGGTACCCGTGGGCGGTCGCCGGCTGTCTCGGAGGGACAGCAGCCGGATAACGACCGTCGGGGGCCATCGCTAACTCCTTTGGATCTGGCAACTCGAACGACAGGCTTCTCGTGCGACGTTACCGCCTGCGGGTCGACCCGGGGAATTTGCGGACCGATCTGGCAGCGGGCAGGCCAACCCTCGTGGGCGGCTATCTTGGCGGCATGAGCTCGTTCAGCGCCACGCTGGGGCTGTGCGTATACCTCGCGTGGGGGTTGGCCACCAGTCCGCTACCGCTGGCCGGCCTTGCCGTCATCCTGCTGTCCGGCCGGGCCGGTCGCGCGGCCACTGCCTTCACCGCGACCTGGTTCGGATGTCAGTTAGTGGCGATAAGCGTGTTCTCCTTTCTCGCGCACTACCTGGTGAACCTGAGGGAAACCAGCCACGAGAAGGAGATTCTCGGCATCTGTCTACTGGTCCTGGGCAGCGCCATGATGCTGTCCGGGGCGATCGTGTGGTGGCGTCAACGAAACCACCCGAACCCGAAGAACGGGCAGCAGACCCGGGCCTTTCTGGCCCGCGCCGAGCGCGCGGGTCCTGCAGAGGCATGGAAACTCGCGATCGTCACTGCGCTGCTCAACATCACCAACGTGCCCTATTGGGCGGGCATCGGACTCCTCATCGAACGCAGCCGACTGTCAGTGGCGGACAAGGTTTCGATCATCTTCGTCACGTCGGTGGTGGCGAGCGTCACGTTCATTTTCGTGACGATTCTGGTACTCGCCAGTCGTGGCCGGTTGGATCGCCTGCTCGGGCGGGGCCGCGACTTCGTGCTCAAGCACTCCGGCAGCGTCGTGCCGGGATTCCTCGCAGGCTGCGGAGTCGGCGCCGCGTTGGTCGGCGCCAGTGATCTCGGCTTGTTGTGAACCCGGGCGGGAGGTGTCAACCCTCGGTCGGCGACAGTCGACCTGCCCGTGGGATGTCTGGCATTCCGGTGCGGGCCGAGAATCGGCGCGTCCGTAACTCGGCGCGTCCGCAACTCAGCGTGTCGGAGTCTCAGAGCATTCGCGTCTCAGAGTGCTGGTCGAATCGCAATGTCGGCGTAGTCGGGGGTCGTTCGCCCAACCGCCACCGTCACACCCATGTTGCCGATGTGTCTGCGGTTCTTGGTCAATGCCCGGGGCAAGGTCATCCCGGAGCTGAGGATTCCGCTCGAGTTCCGGTAGGCGAAGTGCACACACACCCCCGGCGTGACGTCGTCATAGGGGTAGTTATCGACCGCGTCGTAGGTGATGTAGAGCGGAGTCGATCCCCAGGTAAGCGTGACGCTCCGCTTACCGATGCCCGAATCCCAGGCGCGCAGGCGGTACACCAGGGTCCGGGTCGGTTTGGCCCGGAGAATGTACTGACCGCTGCTGGGGAAGGCGCCGAGCCGTTGCAGTTGCGCAGGGTTGAGCAATCCGTAGGTCAAAGCGCTATCGGCCGCGCTCGGCCCCATGATGTCGTCCTCATCGTCATACTCGGAGAAACCAGGCAACGACTGCGGACGGGAACAGATGGAGATTGGGCCCTGCGGGCAGCTGAAGGAGGTGCTGTGGCCCAGCCCCAGGCCGTGGCCGAGCTCGTGGGCCCAGACATCGGACGCCTCCCACCCGAAGGAGACCGAACCGGGCGCGGCGTTCATGGACTTTCCCGGCAAACGGTCACACCGGTAGTCGGTCAGCGCGAGGTACAGGTTCGGCCAGCGACCCGCCTGTCGCAGGCGGGCATCTGCCGCGGCCTTGACCGACCAGAAGTCGCAGGGGCTCGCCGAGGTGGGCCGGAAGCCGAGGAAAGTCCCGAATCGCAGCAAGATCTGGCCGCCGGTGGACTTCAAGTAGTAGTCGGACACCTCCTTCATGCGGGCACGGACGAACGCCGTGTTGACCGAGTTGAGAGGGAAGGAGGAACCAGCCACGTCGAGGCCGACGACATCGACGGTGTAGACCCGGGGCCCCCGTTGCGCGCTCGGAGCGACCGTGGCCGCACTCACCGGCGCGGCGAGCAAGGTTCCGAGGACGACGGCGGCCAGGACGAGCGGCAGCGCCGCCCGCGCCAACCCCCGCTGGGCCGAGCCCCGCCGTGACACGCCCCTCATAACTCCGGATTGTAGCCGGGGGGCATGACGCATCCAGTTGCGTAACCCTCGTACGGACCATCGCCGGGGTGCGGCATCGCGAAGGCGTCGGCTAGCCGGCGACGCTCACAGTCACCGACCTCGTGACCGCCGCACCTTGGCTATTGCGGAACACCGCCCGGTACCGCACCTGCCCAGAAGCCGTCATCGTCGCTCGGAACTGGAGGGAAGGCGACGTCGCCCTGGGGATGTTCACCCAGGACCGACCGCCGTCGACGGACCGTTGCCACTGAATGCTGGGTACCGGGCTGCCTGACGCGGCGGCCGTCAGAGCGACGAGGGCACCGGTACGCACGCCTGTCGAGGACGGTTGCTTGGTGACCGTGGGCGGCGTCAGAACTGCAACGATCACTGGCCGCGAGATGGCCGAACCGCGTCCGTTGACGGCCACCAGGCGGTATCCACCAGCCATGGCAGTCGTGGCCGAACCAAAGGACAGCGTCGACCTCGAGGCGCCGGGAATGTTCTGCCAGCCGCGAGATCCGAGCTTCTGCCATTGCAGGAACCTGGCTCCCGAGACAGTCGCCGAGATCGAGAGCTTGGCGCCGAATCGGACCGCGGTCGACGCGGGCTGCATCGTGAAGCGGGGCGGACCCGCGAGGCCAGTCGGCTGCATTCCGAGGGCGCCACTGGGATTGACGAGGCCTGACCCGGCGGCGTTGTCGCGACCGGGCGCCCCGATATCCGTCGCGGTCCGCTCCAGCCACTGCTGCAAGCTGACAGGAGTGGCACGCGGGGTGACCTGTCTGAGTTGGGCGACGATGGCCGAGACGTGCGGGGCCGCCATGGAGGTTCCGCTCAATACGTCGTAGTCACCGTTGTTGTAGGTCGACAGGATCTGATCCCCCGGTGCGGCGACATCGACGTAATTGCCGATGTTGGAGTAGCCGGTAGTGGCACCACGACCATCCGTCGCCGCTACCGCGATGACCTCGTCGAAGGCGCCCGGATACGTTCGGGGGCTGCCGGATTCCCGCCAGTTGCCCGCGGCGGCGACTATCGGAACCCCTTTGCCCACTGCGTACTTCACAGCCGCCCGCAAGGTGGGATCGGTGCCGATCGTGGTTCCCAGCGAGATGTTGATGACGGTGGCGCCGTGGTTGGCTGCCCACGCGATCCCGCTGGCCAGGTCCTGGGTGGTGCCGTGTCCGTAGTCGTCGAGAACCTTCACTGGAAGGATCCGGGCGTCAGGTGCCATCCCGGCGATGCCCAGACCGTTGTGGGTCACCGCGGCTATGGTCCCGGCCACGTGGGTGCCGTGTCCGATCGGATCCACGGACGTCCGCAAGGCCGTGCTCTTGGTCAGGTCGACCCCGGGTAGGACGTGGCCGCGCAGGTCGGGGTGATTCGACTGCACCCCCGAGTCCACCACGGCAACAACTTGGCCACGGCCCGTACTGACCCGCCACGATTGCTCTGCCCCGAGGGTGTCCAAGGACCACTGCTGGGAACGACGGGGATCCGACGACGTGGCGAGCAGATCAAGCGGGGCGGCGATCCCCACCGCCACCGTTGCGCCGTCGCGCTGGGCCTTGGATACCGCGGCGGCCGCCTGCTGGGGTCCTTGAACCGGGACGTCGCGAACGGTCATCTCGCCCTGCTGGTCGACCACGGCCACTGAAA
>CAZKVQ010000014.1:0-14829 GCA_964556255.1 uncultured Actinomycetes bacterium | reverse complement strand
CGGCACGACATGATGGAGACATGAAAATCGTCTCGATGGAACAGATCGTCGGAGTGCTGCAGCGGCTGAAGCCAGGGGCGCGCGCGGTCGCCTCCGGCAACTTCTCCGCGCCACTGCCGCTCATCGCGGCCCTGGACGGTGCGCAGGAGACCTACACCCTGCACATGCTCAACGCGCAGGGCAAGCTCCCCGATCGTCCCGGCGTCACCCTGGAGACGACTTTCGTGGGCCCAGCAATGCGCAACCGAAGGGAGCTGGAGTACTTCCCCTGCCGACTCTCGATGGTGCCGCTGCTGTTCGCCCATCGGCTGCTGCCGGATCTGGTGCTCTTGCACACCAGTCGGATTGTGGATGGCCAGGTCAGCCTCGGCCTGGAGGTCAACGTGCTGCCCGCAGCAATCGAGGCCGTCCGCGGCAGTGGTGGCCTCGTCATCGGGATGATCAACCCCAACATGCCGTACGTCTACGGCGACGGTGAGATGCTGCTGCGCGAGTTCGACTACCTGGTGGAGGTCGAAGAGCCCTTGGCAGCCGTGGCCACCGCCCCACCCGACGACATCAGCCTCTCGATAGGCGAGAACGTCGCGAAGATGATCGACGATGGCGCGACCCTGCAGCTAGGCATCGGGTCGGTGCCCGACGCCGTGCTGGCCTCTCTGCTCAACCACCGGGAACTCAGCGTGTGGTCGGAGATGTTCAGCGATGGGGTTCTCGCGCTGGAACGCGCCGGTGCCATGAGCCAGGAGCGGCCCATCGTGTCCAGCTTCGTCTTCGGCAGCGCGGAACTGTACCAGTGGGTGGACTTGAACCCACGGGTCCGGCTACTCCGAACCGAAACCACCAATGACCCAGCGACGATCGAACGGCGCCCCCTGATGACCTCGGTCAACGCGGCCCTGCAGGTGGACCTTTTCGGTCAGGCGAACGCCAGCCGGGTCCGTGGCCGCATCTTCTCCGGATTCGGCGGTCAGACGGACTTCATCGTCGGGGCCATGCACGCGCCCGGTGGGCAGGCCTTCATCGCGCTTCCCTCGTGGCACACCAAGTCCGACACCTCGACGATCGTGCCCACCCTCGGTTTCACGGTGACGAGTTTCCAACAGAGCGCTGTGGTCACCGAGCAGGGTGTGGCGCACCTGTGGGGGCTCAGCCAGAACCAGCAGGCCGCCCAGTTGATAGAGCGCGCGGCGCATCCGGATGCCCGACAGGAGCTGTGGAGCGCGGCGGCTGAGCTTGGCCTCACCTGAGTCCCCGCCACATCCGACACCGGCGCAACACGGCAGGTTGT
The DNA here is from genome assembly GCA_964556255.1 of uncultured Actinomycetes bacterium. Classification (GTDB taxonomy): domain Bacteria; phylum Actinomycetota; class Actinomycetes; order S36-B12; family UBA10799; genus JACJWR01. The sequence continues at coordinate 13,541 of CAZKVQ010000014.1, read as the reverse complement.
TGGCTACCCTGACACGCGACCCCTATCGAACGGAGAGCACCGGTGTCCGCTGATGCGCAACAGTTCAGCCCTCACGACGGGGACGTCCAGGTCGGGCCCGACCAGATCATGCGAAGTGAGGAGTTCGGTGCCCTCGTCGACCGGATCGCCGCGGAATCCGGACGCCCCAAGAAGTCGGTCAGCGAAGAGGTCGAGGAATGCCTCACGGAGATGGCCACAGTCCCGAGCGTGACCTCCACGTCGAAGGTGTTGTTCCAGCGGCTGGGAAAGTGGATGAGCCGCGCCTACACGGTCGATATCGACGAGAACGGGCTCAAGGAGATCCGTGAGCTGGGCAAGGGCGCCTCGCTCATCTTCCTGCCGAATCACAGGTCCTACCTCGACCCCATCATCATCCGTTCGCAGTTGAAGAAGCACGGCTTTCCGGACAACTATGTGCTCGGCGGAGTGAACCTGGCCTTCTGGCCCATGTCGGTACTTGCGAAGCGCAACGGCATCGTCTTCATCCGTAGGGAGTTCAAGAACGACCAGGTGTACAAGGCCACACTCCGCACCTACCTGGCCTACCTGATGCAGAACAAGTGCAACCTGGAGTGGTACATCGAGGGTGGGCGTTCACGCTCAGGCAAATTGCGCCCACCCCGCTACGGCATCCTGAGTTATGTCGTCGATGCCTTCACAGCCGCCGAGGACGAGTCCGTCTACATCGTTCCGGTCTCGATCACCTACGACCAGCAGCACGAGATCGGCGCCATCTCGGCCGAGGAACTGGGCGCCAGCAAGTCGCCGGAGAGCGTAAGTTGGCTGGTGCGCTATGCCCGGGCCCAGTCACGCGGAATGGGTCGAGTCCACCTGCGCTTCGGTAAGCCGCTGTCGCTCGCCGAAGCGGTGGAGTCCGCCCGACTCCAAGAGGTCGACAAGGCCGAGGCCAAGGGCGAACCGCCGCCGGAGAACCTCGACCGATACGTGGTGCCGAAGATCGCCTTCGAGGTCTCCTATCGGATCAACCAGGTGACGCCGATCTCGTCCACCTCTTTGGTGACGTTCGCCCTGCTCGACAATGACGATTGCTCCATCACGCTGGAGCAGGGCCGCACGATCCTGCGCCCACTGCTCGACTACATCGCGATCCGAGGCCTGCCACTCACCCCGGATGTCGACCTCAGTGACACCGGAGGGGTCGCCGAGGCCCTCGCGAACCTGGTGCGAGAGGGGGTGGTGTCACGCTACGACGCCGGTCTCGATCCGGTGTTCGCGATCTCCGACGACCGGCAGCACGAAGCTGGCTTCTATCGAAACACGGTCATCCACTTCTTCATCACCCGCGCGATCGTCGAGGTCGCCCTGGTCAAGATGGGCGAGGAAGATGCCACCGACGTCTCCGCCGCCACATGGGACTACTGCAAGCAGCTCCGCGACCTCCTGAAGTACGAGTTCTTCTTCCCGAGCACCCGGGAGTTCGCCGACTCGGTGGAGCGAGAAGTGGCGATCGTGCGGCCCAACTGGGAGGCCGAACGAGACGACTTCGACGCCAAGCAGACGCTGAGGATCCTGCGGGAATCCAAGCTGCATCTGGCGCACCGCGTCATCGGCCCGTTCCTGGAAGCCTACGAGGTGGTGGCGTTGCTTTTGGCCGCCCGCGAACCCAGCCGTCCGATCGACCGTGATTCCTTCATCGCCGAGTGCCTGGGCGTGGGCCGCCAGTGGTGGTTACAGGGCAAGTTGCACAGTCCCGAGTCGATCTCCAAGGAGTTGTTCAGCGGGGCCCTACAACTGGCGGGCAACCGCGGGCTGATCGAGTCGGGCAGCGAGGACCTGCGCCGTCGGCGTGAGGAGTTCGCCGCCGAATTGACCGAGGCCGTCAGGTTGGTCCAGGTCGTCCGAGGGATGGCGTTGCATGACGAACGCAAAGCCGCGAGGGAGGCAGAGAAGTGACCGATCTTCAGTGGCTGCTCGATGACGTGGCCGCCAGCCCGGAGGGCCCCCAGGTAGCCGCATTCTTCGACTTCGACGGCACCCTGATCGATGGCTACTCCGCCAAGGCGTTCTTCAAGGAAAGACTGAAGAACCGGGATATCGGCCTGCGCGAACTCCTCAAGACCGTCTACGAGTCAGCGAGCATGGAACGACGGGGCTCGGACATCAGCAGGCTCATGGACGTGGCGATAGGGGCCCTGGCCGGCCGCTCGATAGAGGACGTCAACGCTGTCGGGGAGGAACTGTTCAAGAAGAAGATCTCGGGGATGATCTTCCCCGGGGCACGATCGCTCATCGACGCCCACCGCGAAAAGGGTCACACCCTGGTGATCGCGTCATCCGCCACTCCCCCGCAGATCGAACCTGCCGCTCGCGACCTCGGTGTCCCCAACATCCTCGCCACCCAGTTCGACATCTCCGACGGGGTGCTCACCGGCCGGGTCGACGGCACCATCAAATGGGGGCCGGGAAAGGCCGACGCGGTAGGGATCTTCGCGGAGACGAATGACATCGACCTTTCGCAATCCTTCGCCTACGCAAACGGCACCGAGGACGTGGAGTTCCTGGAGACGGTCGGCCGGCCGCGACCGCTCAATCCCGAGGACGGCCTGCAGGAGATCGCAGAAGAGCGCGGCTGGCCGTCGACAAGGCTCTTCCGCCCGAAGTCGATCGGTCCTACCGCCGTCGTCCGCAGTCTCGCCGCCTACGGCAGTCTCGGCTTCGGCTTCGGTGTGGGGGCGCTGGCGGCCGCGGTCGACGGCAGTCGCCGCACGGGGGCCAACTTGGCGAGTTCGGTGGGGTGCGACCTCGCCCTCGCCGCGGGTGGCGTGCAGATGAACGTGATCGGGCAGGAGAACCTATGGGCCGAACGCCCGGCAGTGTTCATCTTCAACCACCAGAGTCAACTCGATGTGCTGATCCTCGGTTCCCTGATCCGCCAGGACTTCACCGGTGTGGCCAAGATCCAGGCGTCCCACGACCCGATGTTCGCACCCCTCGGCTATCTCGCAGACGTGGCCTACATCGACCGCGGCAACACCCAGCAGGCAAAAGACGCACTTGCGCCGGTGGTCGAAGCCCTCAAGGGAGGAAGGTCCATCGCGATCTCGCCCGAGGGGACGCGCTCCCATACCGATCGGGTGCTGCCGTTCAAGAAGGGCGCCTTCCACATCGCCATGCAGGCGGAGGTACCGCTGGTACCCATCGTCATCCGCAACGCCGGCGAACTGATGCGTCCGGACGCCCCGTTCATGGCTCCCGGTCGGCTGGACGTCCGAGTGCTGCCGCCTATCTCCACCGAGGGTTGGCAGGTGTCCGAGCTCACCGAGCGGGTCGCCGCGGTTCGGCAGTTGTTCATCGATGCGATGGCGGAGTGGCCCCGATACGTGGAGCCCGAAGAGGACTGACCTTGGATCTGCACCCGCTGACCGTCGAGACGATTCCGGCTGCCGCGGAGGTCGCCCGACGCATCTGGCCGCGCTCCTATGCGGAGGTTCTCAGTCCGGAACAGATTGACTATCAACTGTCCCAGCGGACCTCCGAGGCGTTCTTCAGAAGCTACCTGGACGATCCGGATCGGGGGTACGACCTAGCCGTGTCCGGGGACCGGGTGATCGGCTACTGCAGCTATCACCTCGCCTCGGTTGACGAACTGCGGCTCGACCAGATCTACGTCGACCCGGACCTGCACGGGCAGGGCTTCGGCCAGCAACTACTCGACCATGTTCGTGGGATCGCAACTCGACGTTCGGTGCAGCGGATCTCGCTGACCGTCAACCGCGGAAATGTCAAGGCGATCACGTTCTACCGACATCGGGGCTTCTCAGTAGTCGACGATGTTGTCATGGACATCGGTGGTGGTTTCGTGATGGACGACCACATCATGGTGGCCCCGGTGGTCCCCAGCACGCCCGCGCCAACCGGCGGCGCCGCGGCTGACGGCGGCTGAGCATCGACGGGGCGGCGGGCGCGCGATGCGCTAGTCCTTGCGGCGTTTTGCGCGCGCTTCGGCCGCCTTCTTGAGGGACGCCGCGAACTCGTCGAAGGTGGGCTGCTGATCTCCCATGGTGCGCGTGATCAGCCCCTCCAGCACACCTGAGTACTCCTCAATCATCTCGAATCGGATGCGCCTGCCCGCCTCACCCAGTTGAAATGTCCTTGATCCGGAGAAGAGACCCAACGGCATACCTCCGCGACAGACCATCCGACTCTCGGGGTCGTATTCCACAACCTTCGTCTTGAATCCCCGCCCCGGGGACGTCGCCGGGTAGAAGGTGACGGTCTCGCCCTGGGCCATCGTGCCCTCGACCTTGGCAACGGTGGGGTTCCACTCGGGATAGCGGGCAGTATCGGTCAACAACGCCCAGATGACCTCGCGACTTGCCGCGATATCGATCGTGGTGCGAATGGTGGCCATGGAGGGTCAGCGTAACCGATGCTCGAGGAGCCGCGAGACCGGTCTAGCCAGGAGGGTTACCCCAGCGGATCGGCGCCGCGCCCTGGGTCGCCAACATCTCGTTTGCCCGGCTGAAGGGTCGAGAACCGAAGAAGCCACGGGAGGCGGACAACGGACTCGGGTGTGCGCTGGTGATGCATGGAGTGTCGCCCAGCCAAGGGGCGACGGATTGGGCGTCCCGGCCCCAAAGGATGGCCACCAAGGGTGCCCGGCGCGCCGACAGCGCGGCCACGGCAGCCCCGGTGATGTCCTCCCATCCCTTCCCCCGATGTGAGCCCGGTGCTCCGGGACGAACCGTCAACACCCGATTGAGCAGCATCACCCCCTCATCGGCCCACGTACTCAGATCCGCCGGTAACTCGAGATTCAGATCGCTACGAAGCTCCGCTGCGATGTTGATGAGGCTCTTCGGCAGCGGTCTCGTAGTCGGGGGCACGGCGAACGACAAGCCCACGGCATGCCCCGGCGTCGGGTACGGATCCTGGCCTAGGATCAACACCCGGACGTCGTCCATCGGGGCGGCGAAAGCCCGCAGGATGTGGGCGCCGGCGGGCTGGTAGCCCCGGCCATCCGCCACTTCCGCTCGCAGGAAGTCCCCCAATGCACGAAGTTGCGGTTCCCGGTCCGCCAGCGCGGCGGCCCAACTCGGGTCCATCACCTCCGACAACGCCGGCCTGGCTCCGGTCACAGCTCCGCCGGGGGTCCGGTCAGTCGCGGCAGTGCGGCGGCGAAGCCGCTGTGCAGCGGCAAGGCCTCGATGTCCGAGACCGGCACCCACCGCAGCTCCTCGCTCTCGTGGTTGCTGATCGGCTCCGGTGTGTGGTCGACGTACATCACGATGGTGTCGTAGGACCAGTTCCCATGATCGGTGTGGAGGGTTCCCAGCACCGTGGCTTGAGAGGCGTCGATCCCCGTCTCCTCCATCGCCTCGCGGACGGCAGTTTCCACCGAGTTCTCGTGGCTGTCCCTGGCCCCGCCGGGTAGTCCCCAGGTGCCGCCCTCATGGGACCACAGTGCGCGGTGCTGCAACAGCACCAATGCTTCATCGGGCAGCGGCAGTCGGGGGTCGGGCGACTCCGGCCAGGCCACCAGGAACATCCCTGCCGCCCCATTGCGACCCCAGTGCCTGCCGCCACACGTGCATTCAACCCAGCCGTTGCCGTCAGATGGCGCCACTCGCTCAACCTACCCGAGGGCCGATCCCGGGCAAGCTGTTGGCCGACGGCCAGCGTCGGCCACACGTAACGGTCTAAAGTCGCCCACAAGAGACTTCGGAGGGAATGGCCATGGATCCAAGGATGGGCGCGTTCGATGCCGTGATGTTCGGCGTTGAGGATGACCCGGTGCTGCGCTCGGTCATCGTCATGGTGGCGGAACTCGATGGGCCGCCGGACGAGGAGCGCCTACTCTTCCGCGTCGACCGGATGACCCGGATGGTTCCGCAGTTGCGGCAGCGCGCCATCGGCAATCCATTCTCGATCGCACCACCGCGCTGGGAAACCGATCCGAACTTCGACCTCGACTACCACATCCACAATCAACTGCTGCCCAAGAAGGCGGCCAAGCACGCGGATCTGATGGCTGCTTTGGCGCACTGGGCCGAGCAGGACTTCGATCGGGCGCGACCGCTGTGGGAGATGTTGATCATCACTGGACTGGCCAGTGGCGGTTCTGCGGTCGCGATCAAGATCCACCACTCGATCACCGACGGAGTCGGCGGGCTGCAACTCGCGGCCGCCATGCTGGACATGTCGGCCGACGCTGGTGACCCGACCGACATGCCCGAGGGCCCCACCGGCGACGTCGCCGATCTCGCGGACAGAATCGAACAAGGCACCGCCTACGGGGTGCAGAGCTTGCTCAACGATGGCGTCGGCGCCGTGCGAAAGGCGCTTGGAATCACCCGTGAAGCCGTGACCGACCCCTTCGGCTCGCTGCTGGCGGGTCAACAACTCGTCGAATCCGCCACCCGCGTGCTCGGACCGGCTTCGGTGCCGCTGTCGCCGGTGATGACCCAGCGATCTCTTTCCGTCTGGTTCGGCGACACCTCCGTGCCGCTGGACGGATTGAAGAAGGCGGGTAAGCAGGCCGGTGGCACCCTCAATGACGCCTTCGTCGCGGGGGTGCTCGGCGGCATGCGTACCTACCATGAGGAACTCGGCGAACTCCCCGAGGATCTCCGCATCCACATGCCGGTGAACCGACGCTCGGCCGGTGACACCGGGGGCGGCAACCGATGGATCCCGGCCCGCTTCCCGATGCCGCTCAACGAGTCCGATGCCGCCCGCCGTATCCGGCAGTACTCCCCGCTGTTGAAACAGGCCCGGGAGGAACCTGCCCTCGCGCTGAGCGATCAGGTCTACAAACTGCTCACGGTACTGCCGCGGCCGATCACCACCCGCATCGCCGGTGGACTCATGAAGGGCACGGATGTCGTGGTCACCAACGTGCCGGGACCGCCTTTCGCCGTGTTCCTCGCCGGCGCGGCGGTGACGCGGATGATCCCTCTGGCCCCGAAGGGTGGCGCGGCGGTCAACGTGGCGCTGATGTCGTACAACGGCTACGCGGAGATCGGGGTCAACATCGATACCGAGTCGGTGCCCGATCCGGAGCAACTGATGGCCTGCATCCAGTCCGGTCTCGACGATGTGCTGGACACGGTCGACTGACGGCGTTCAGCTCGCCTTCTTCTTCGACGCCGACAATCGGAAGCGCTTGGCGAACTCCTCGCTGAAGATCGCCTTCAACTCCGGGGAGTCGATCAGCGCCGGATCGGCCAAGAGTCGGTCGCACACCGCCACCCAGGCCCACCCCATAGCGCCGGTCAACGACGCAGCCACACCGCCCGAGATGGCCATGGCCGGCAGCTGACCGCCTGGTACGAACCGCAACGCCGAAGCCACCAACCACCGCCCCGCGGTGGTTGCTCCGCCAGCCAGGATCAAGGAACCGACGAGGCTCGCCAACTGGTTCCCCGGCACCGTCAGCCCGTAGACCGCGGTGATCCGGGCGATCATTCCGATCTGAATCGGGACCAGGATCGCCGCATCGCTGAAAGGTATGGGCGTGACGCCTGTGGCCAGCGCTGAGCCTGTTGCAGCAATGATGACGCCTTTGGCCTCCTGTCTTTTACGCTCCCGGTCGATGAGTTGGGCCGCGGTCAGGGCGCGCCGAGCCGCCTCGGGCGCGGTCGCGAAGGTCGCAGTGAGCAGGTCCTGCAGCCCGTGCACCGGGCTGCCCGTGAACTCGTCGGCCAACGCGTTCGTCAGATACACAGTGCTGCCCGGGGACAATGGCAGCATCTGGGCCTCGACGTAACGCGCGAGCTGAACGGCGTCCTGGTGTTTCTGACCTGCGAGGTTCGCCGGCACTTGGGTCAAGACGAATATGACCGGCACCAGGTCGGACAGTTTCCGCACGAATTCGGCCTGCCGGGATTCGAAGCGCCGGTCGCTCCACCGCAGGGTGTACCAGGCAGCGTGGATCTGCTCGGGCAGCGGCTTCCGACGAGACTCGTCAACGATCTGCTGCAGGCTGGCGAGTACGTGCTCCCCCGCCTCTCCCATCTCGAAACCGCGGGAGTCGTAGATGCCCAGGATGCCGTCGGGGTGGGCGTAGTAGTCCAGGCCGGCGGTGACGGGGGCGCCGGTTCCGGTGACGGCCACCTCCCGACCGAAGATCGCATTGATCAAGGTGCTCTTGCCGGTGCCGGTCTTGCCGAACACTGCAAGGTTGAAGCACCCGAGTTCGGCGACCGCCTCCCGGTGTCGCTGTGCGAAGAGCCGGGTGATGTCCTCAGCGTCGTAGTCGGCCATGGGCCAAGTCTGACATGGGCAGGTGCGACCCGCGCCGCGCAGCGACCAACCCTAAGCGCTGGCTGGAGCGCCGACCTGGGCGGCCGCGTGGTGCCTCGAGCGGGCTGCTGCCTTGCGACCGAGCAGCAGGATGATGATCGTGCACACTGCCACCAGGCCGGCGAAGATGAACATCGCTGATGTGAACCCTGCCGTGTAGTAGTCCTTGATGTTCGCGACCGCGGTTGCCCCGCCGGTGAGGAACGCCTTCGTCTCCTGCGCCGCCGCATCGCTGGAGAGATTGGCGTCGGAGACGAGCCGGGAGGCCGTCACCGAACTTGCGATCGCCGCGCCACCTGCAAGCCCGATGGCGTACGCCAACTGCCCCACGCAGGTTCGAGAGGAGGTCACGGGTCCGTAGAACTCCTGTGGCGCCTCCTGCACGAACATCTGGCTCTGCGGCACGGTCATCACACCACAGCCGAAGAAGGCCACGCTGAAGGCCGCCAGGAACAGCCATCCGGAGGCCTGCGGCGCCAGCAACCCGGTGATGATCAACCCAGCAGTCGTGATGACGCCACCAGCCACCAGGACGCCGACCGAGGACCTGCCTTTACCGATGACCCTGCCCGCGAGCACCGAGGCGATGATGCTGAACAGGATGATGGGCAGTTGCCGGATCGATGCCTGTAGCGGCGTGAATCCGTCGACGTACTGCCACAGGTTGGAACTCAGCAGGGTGCCGACGGCGGAGGCCGCGTTCCACGCGAAGCCGCCGAGGGCGCCAACGAGGAAGAGCGGGCTCTTGAAAATCTCCACGGGATAGGTACGGTTCTCGGCCTTGCCTTCGATGAGGATGAAGGCTGCTATCGCCAGGATTCCGACGATCAAAGGCACGTATGCGTTGGGCGAAAGGATGTTCTTCGCAGCGCTGCTGACACCGATGAGCAGACCCACTACCCCGATGCCCAACGCCAGCAGACCCCAGTACTCCTTCTTCCCGCCAGCCACCGGTGGCAGGTTGGGCAACAGCTTGAAGCACAGGGCCGCGCAGATGAGCGAGAGCACCGGGATCAGCAGGAAGGCCGCCCGCCAACTGACGCCTGCAAGAGCCGAGCCCAGCGGCATGATGATGAACAGCGGGATGGAGCACATTGCGGCGAAGATCCCCAGGGCCGGCGCCAAGGCCCTATCCGTCACCAACGACCGAACGAATCCGAAGGAACAGGCGAACACCGCGCCGAGCCCGACACCGGTGATGGCCCGGCCCAGCAGGAACACCCCCGAGGCGGGTGCGATCGCTGCGATGACATCGCCCAGCGCTGTCAGGATCAGCGCGATGACGAGCATCTTGCGACGCCCGATCTTGTCGGCGATGACCCCGGTGGGAACGACCGTGGCCGCCAGGGCCAGCGTGGAGATGGACGCCGCCAAGGCTTGCATCGCGGGACTGAAACTCAATGCCTTGGTGGCCTTCACCAGCGCCAGACTCGCCACGATCGGGTCGGACATCTGGATCGCACCCATGAAGCCCAGGAACAGCACCGGGATCGCCGTGGGCTTGTCGGTCAGTTTGATTTGCGTGGTCGCGGTCGCCATAGCCTGAATGTAGGGGCAATGCACCCCCCGATGCCCATTGATTGGCAGGCTCGCATGGACAGAATGCTCCCGGGGGTGTCGTGCCGTTACCCGCTGTTCGGCATATAACGTAGGTGCCGATGGACACTCAGCGGAAGCAATGGATCGCAGGCGGTAGTCAACATGAGCCGTCCAGCCGCGAGCGCCTGCTGCAGACAATGCTGGAGAACGTGACCGATGTCGTGCTGGACATCGCGCCCGACAACACCTATCGGTGGGTGTCTCCAGCCGTACGTGAGGTGCTCGGATGGAACCCGGCGGACGTAGTGGGCACGACGGCAGCCGACTTCCTACACCCTGACGACCTCGAAGTTCTGTACGCAAAGCGGGCGCAGGCGACCGCCGGCGAGTTCGAGGCGGAACGTTTCCGGTGTCGACAGGCGGACGGCGGTTGGCGCTGGATGTCGGTCCGCTCCCGTGAGATACGCGATGAGGATGGCACGCTGCTCGGCCGCGTCGCGGGACTTCGTGACATCCATGCCGAGGTGCTGGCCCAGCAACGTCTGGCGGAAGCCGAGGCCCACTTCCGCATGCTCGCCGAGAATTCGTCCGACGTCGTGGCCGAGACCGGTTCGGATGGCACGATCACCTGGGTTTCGCTGTCGATCGAACATGTGCTCGGCTGGTCCACCGAGGACATCATCGGGACGAGACTCTCCCGACTCATGCATCCGGAGGACCTGCACCATCTCCGCGGAGTACGACGAGACCTGATCGGAAGGGAGATGGAGTCAGGCACGATGGAAGCTCGATTCGCCACCCGAAGCGGCGGCTGGCGATGGATGGCGGTTCGCGGTAAGGCCCTCATGAACGATCAGGGACAGGTTGTCGGCGGAATCGACGCCCTGCGCGACATCCAGGTCGAACATGAGTCCCGCGAGGAACTTCGCTTCCTTGCCACGCATGATCAGCTCACCGAGTTGCTCACCCGGGGTGCCTTCAGCAATCACATGGCGACAATGATGGCTGACAACGAAGGCGAGCCGCCACGTGTCGCGGTGGTGTTCGCCGATATCGACGGCTTCAAACCCATCAACGACAGGTACGGCCACGCCGCAGGGGATCGAGTGCTGTTCGACGTGGCACGTCGAATCACCTCCGCAGTCCGACCGGAGGATCTGGTGGCGCGACTGGGCGGAGACGAGATCGTGGTCGCCCTTTCGGGCATCTCCTCGGCTGCGGCGGCGGAATCGGTCGCCCACGAGATCCAGCAGGCGATGGACGAGCCCTTCCGAGTGGGGTCGGATCTGATCAACGTGACTCTCAGCCTCGGCGTCGCCCTCGCGGGGGAAGGTGACGATCCGGAGACGCTGCTGCGCAAGGCGGACCGGGCTCTGTACCGAGCCAAGGCCGAAGGCCGGGACCGAGTGGTCACCTACGAGCGAGCCTCCACCCACGAATAGATCGGAGCGGCGACGCCGACTCGGGCCCGGCGACCCGCCACCAGCACACATACAGCCGACAGCAGAGGAGTCTGGACATGCGATCGCTCGTCGTCTACGAGTCGATGTACGGCAACACCCACCAGATAGCGGATCAGATCGGAGAAGCCCTGGCCTCGTCGGGTCCAGTCGACGTCGTCCCGGTCTCCGGCGCCACCCCTGAGGTCGTCGCGGCTGCCGACCTGCTGGTCGTCGGGGGACCGACGCACGTCCACACGCTGAGCTCGCGGAAGTCCCGGGAGTCTGCGCGTGCCTCTGCGGCCGACGACGCCGCCAAGCACGGTACCGAGCCGCTGACAATGGACCCGCACTGCGACGACCCCGGACTTCGGGACTGGTTCAACGACCTTCCCGATGGTGGCAACCGTCTCGCGGCCGCATTCGACACCCGGTTGGACGCCCGTGCCGTCCTCACGGGCCGCGCATCCAAGGCCATTGCCAGCAGGCTAAAGAAGCACGGCTATCAGCTGATAGCCCAACCGGAGAGCTTCCTGGTGGACAAGGCCACGCGGCTACCGGAATCCGAATTGGTCCGGGCACAGCATTGGGCAGCCGGTCTGGCCAACGCGGCCACCGCAGACCACCATGGGGACGCCGCGAACTGGTCCTGAGCGCACCGATTATCAACCGTGCGGATCCGCGCCACGGTTGCGATCTGCGTCCTTGCTCGGCTGAACACGTTTGGGCTCGCCGGGCATCTTGGGGTACTCCGGTGGATACGGCAGGTCGCCCAGACCACGCTCGAGATCGGCTTCGAACAGTCGCAGAGCCGGCGCCAGATCGCACGCAACTCGGCCGAACCCCGACCACGGGTCTGGGGCCGCCATCCGGGCGGTCACCTCGGCAGGCGTGAACTCGTCAGGTGAGACATGGGGCAACTCATCCCAGGACAGCGGGGTGGACACCAGGGCCCCAGGCCGGGCGCGGATCGAGTAGGCAGACGCCATGGTGCGGTCCTTGGCGGTCTGGTTGAAGTCGACGAAGATGCGACGACCCCTCTCCTCCTTCCACCACGATGTGGTGACCAGCTCGGGCATTCGACGTTCCAACTCCCGGCCGATGCCGATGGCAGCGTGGCGTACACCGACGAAGTCCCAGTCCGGGGCTATCCGCACGAACACGTGGACACCTCGGCCACCGGATGTCTTGACGAAGCAGTCCCAGCCGAGTTCCTGCATCAAGGTACGCGCTGCGAGCGCTGCCGTGACGCAGTCGGAGAAGTCGGTTCCGGGCTGCGGATCGAAGTCCAACCGCAATTCATCCGGATGCTCGACATCGGCGCGGGTCACCGGCCACGGATGGAACGTCACGGTGCCGATCTGCGCCGCCCACACCATCACCGCTTCCTCGGTCGGGCAGACTTCCCGCGCAGAACGCCCGGAGGGAAACGTGATCTCGACGGACTCGACCCACGCAGGGGCGCCTTTGGGGATCCGCTTCTGGTAGAAACCGTCCTCCCCCAGTGACATGCCCGGAAGCACGCCTTTCGGCCAGCGCTCCAGCGTCGTCGGGCGATCACGCAGGATCTTGAGCATCCGCGGGGCCACGGCCGCGTAGTAGGACGCGATGTCCCCCTTGGTCAGACCGACCTCGGGGAACACCAGCCGGGAAGCGCTACTGATCCGCACGGTTCGCCCACCCACAGGTACTTCCCGTACGTCGCCGGACACCCCTGCACCGTAGCGCAGGTAGTCTCTGCCAGGACGACGAAAGGTACCTTCACAATGACGCCAGAGCAGGCTCAGTACTTCGCGGCGCGGTTCGGCACGATCGTGGAGAACGTGGAGCGGTTCATCCAGGGTAAGGCGGCCGTGATCCAGTTGGCGTTGACAGCGCTGCTGGCCGAGGGGCACCTGCTACTCGAGGACGTCCCCGGCTTGGGCAAGACATCGCTGGCCCGCTCACTCAGCGCCTCGTTGGGGCTCTCCGGAGCGCGGATCCAGTTCACCCCTGACCTGCTCCCCTCGGACGTCACGGGCGTGACTGTCTTCCACCAGTCGAAGGACTCGTTCGAGTTTCATCCGGGACCGGTTTTCGCCAACGTGATCCTGGCCGATGAGATCAACCGGGCATCCCCCAAGACGCAGTCGGCCATGCTGGAGGTGATGGCCGAGAGAACGGTGACGGTCGACGGGATCACCCACCCGGTACCGCGGCCCTTCCTGGTCATTGCCACCCAGAATCCGGTCGACATGGATGGCACCTATCCGTTGCCGGAGGCGCAGCTGGACCGCT
>CAZKVQ010000013.1:0-61801 GCA_964556255.1 uncultured Actinomycetes bacterium | reverse complement strand
AGGGCGAAGATGAACGCCACTGCACCAACGACCAGATCCAGGTACCGGGCAAATCCTGACGAGTCGTCCTGGTGGCGCAGGGACACCTTGACCAATGCCAGCGCACTCAATCCGTAGGGAACAGCCGCGCTCAACCCGGCGAGCAGCACCACCACATCGAACACCCCCACGCCCACCTGTCCGATATAGCTCACCACGACCAAGAGCGATGCCAGGGACGTCGACACTACGATCCCGAACACCGGGATTCCCTTCGCCGACTCGCGGGCAAAGCGGGCCGGGAAGTGATGCTCGCGGGCGGCCACCTGCGAGATCTCGGCACACACCATCGTCCACCCGTTGATCGCGCCGAAGCCGGAGATGATCGCAGCGACTGCAACCGCGTAACCCGCCCAGGAGCCACCGAACATCGAGTCGAAGGACAGCACGAAAGGTTGCGCACCCGGCGCCTGCAGCTCCTTGTTGGGCACGGTTCCGAAAATCACCAAGGTCGACAACAGGTAGACAGCGGTGCACGCCAACGTGCCGAACAGGCTCGCCAGTGGCACGTTCCGGCGCGGGTGACGCACCCGCCCAGCGGCAACCGACGCCGTCTCCACCCCCAGGAATGCAAAAACCGCCAACGCCATGCATGCAACGATGGCCGCCAGCGGCGCCCCGCCGGTCAAGTTGAACGGCTGCAGGTTTCCCCAGTCCACGTAGAACAGACCCACTGTCGAGATGAGCACAAGCGGGACCAGTTTCAGAGCCGTGGTGACGACCTGCACCGACGCCATGTTCTTGATACCGGAGATGTTGATGGCAGCCGGTACCCAAAGCCCGATGAAGCCGATCAGGATGCTGAAGACCCGGTTGTGGCTCGTGTTGATGAAGACCTCGACGTACAGGATCCAACCGACCACCATGCCAGCCCGTGAGACCCACGCGGTGATCCAGTAGAACCAGGCTGCCAGGAAGCCCGCCAGCGGCCCGAAGACGGTGCGGGCATAGGAGTAGGGCCCACCCGCTCCGGGATTGCGCCGTGCCAGGGCGCCGAAACTCAAGGCCAGGGCTATGGCACCAACGGCCGCGAACGCGAACCCCACCAACGAGATCGGACCATAGGGCGCGAACGACGCCGGCAGGACGAACACTCCGGTGCCGATGACCGAGCCCATCACGAGAGCGGTCGCCGGCCGCAGCCCCAGCACGGACTCCGCCGAGTCACCGTTCTCTGCCGTCTGGACGGGGGCCTCGGGCTTGTCGCTACTCATCCGGTCCACTGCCTTGAGCCTAGCGACAACCGCGGCCGCAGCGGCTCTCTTCAGGCCTGACGGGCTCCGGATTCCCTGGCGTGCGTCAGCTTGCAGCGGTGGCGCTATGATATCCCTACTATTCGGGTAGACATACTACCTGGGACGAGGAGTGGGGATGTCCCCGATTGAGACGCTAGGCGCCGCGGGCCACGGTGTGCAGTCGAGGACCCGTGGGAGACCCGTACTGGGCATCCGGCCCCATCCTGCAAGCGCCGACAGTTGGGCCATTGCGGCGAGCACAGCGTCGCTTCGCGCACGCCATGGCCGGGATGCGGATGTCATAAGTGAGGACCTCGCGGCCGCCCGAACCGCCGACGTCTCGTGCTGCGACGGGAATACCTGTCCATCGGATCGATGTTGCAGCGACACCGTGCCCGATGGGGTCCTCGTCACTGGTTAGGGCTCGCTGAGACAGCAGTCGTGCACTGAAACGGTCTCGCCTCCCAACCCACCCGTTGAGGCGTAGATGAAGTCGGATCCGGAGATTCGGCGCCACCACTCGACCTCACCCAACCCACACATACTGAACGTTCAGATCGGAGCACCATGACTGGCCTTTGGATCCTGCTGGCTGCGGTCGCGCTCGCGCTGGGCTTCGGCATCTACCGCGCGCGCACCGACGGTCGGGTCCGTGAAGTTGCCGTGTCCGACGAGGGACTGATAGACGAAGCCAGCCTGAACACCCCGCTGGGCGAGAAGCTCACCTTCGTGCAGTTCTCCAGCGAGTTCTGCACCCCATGTCGGCGCACCAACGCATTGCTGACCAAGGTGTCCGCGGAGCGCGAAGGCGTCACCCACGTCGAGCTCGACGTCGACGAACACATAGACCTGGTCCACCGTTTCGATGTCAAACGGACCCCCACCGTTCTCATCCTCGATCCCGATGGCGTCGTCACCCGAAGAATCGTCGGCGCCCCAAGCCCGCAAGAGATCACCCAACTCCTGGAGGAGCGAATCGCATGACCGTCAACGACACCACCCCGCGCGAGGCACCGCCGCGCATCGACCCGCGAGGACCAAGATTCGGCGCCGCCATCACGGTCGTCTTCCTGGCCGCAGCGCTCATCCTCGGGCCTGGCCTCGGGCTGATCCCGCTGGTGATTCAGGCGGTCGCTTTCGGGCTCGGTGCGATCCTCGGGCTGCAGTACCAGCCGTGGGGCTGGATCTACCGTACCGCCGTGCGGCCACGGCTCGGGCCGCCCAGCGAGTGGGAGGACCCACGGCCACCGCGGTTCGCCCAACTGGTGGGCCTGATCTTCGCCGTCGTCGGCATCGCCGGGAGCCTGCTGGGCCTCTCTTGGCTGTACTACGTCGCGGTCGCCTTCGCGCTGATCGCGGCCATCCTCAACTCCGTTTTCGACTTCTGCTTGGGCTGCGAGATCTACCTGCGCTTCAAGCGCCTCAGCAATCGGCCGGTTGTTCCGCTCAGGACTCCCGAGCGGGTCTGAGGGGGCATTGCCAACGTGCGGCGCTGACCGGCACCCAGGGTCGATCACCCGCCGGCAGGTGCGGCATACTGGCCGCTGGCGAGGCGAACGTCGGTCCGATATCTCGGACGCGCTCGCCTCTCCCGCGGGTGTAGTTCAATGGCAGAACATCAGCTTCCCAAGCTGACAGTGCGAGTTCGATTCTCGTCACCCGCTCACGTAGATGGTCCCCCGGAGGCACTTCCCGGGGGACCATCAATTTCCAGGCCTCGGGAGAAGCTGAGGAAGCCCACCAGGCCTCGTAGAGTGCCAGGGTGGCTTCGGAGCGGCAGGTCCTCGATGACGGCCTGTGGGTCGTCGACCGATTCTGGGGCTACCTGCTCGACCGCGACGGCCTGGCGTCCCGGTTTGGTTCACAACTAGCGGGTCTCAGTGATGCTGAAACGTTCGAGTCTGTTCTGCGTCAGCAGGGCCTAGCGGGGGTGGCGGGACTCACGGGGCAGTTCGCGGCTGTACTGCGTCACCGGGGCGACGAGTTAGTTGCGCTGGTCGCCGATCACATGGGGCTGGTGCCCCTCTACTGGGCGAAGGACGGCCACCGGATCGTCGCCGATGCCGACTTGAAGGTACTGCGCGACCGGGTGTGGGATGGACACACCATCGACAGCGAGACTGTTGCCGCGCATCTGATGAATGTCCACTGGTACGCCGGTCGACGGACCCAATACCCGGGCGTCTTTCGCGTCCAGCCTGGAACCGTGACGCTGTTGGGGTCGGACCGCCCAAGGGCGATTCGCTACTTCGACCCGCGAAATGTCTCCACCCGGACCGACCTTTCAAGCGACGAGGGTGTCGAGATGATGCGGTCGGTCCTGGAGGTTGCGGTGAGTGAGGCCGCAGCCGGGCAGGCCGTCGCGACGCACCTATCGGGCGGCCTCGACTCGGGAGTCATCACCGCCCTCGCGCAGCGATTCTCACCGGATGGACTGCGATACGTATCCAGCTGGACCCCCGCCCAGGAGGCTGGACAGCCTGAGGTGGTCGAACAGCGCATCCTTCGGCAGAGCGAAGAGCACCTTGGGGTAACGGCGGACCGGCTCCGGTACCGGGACAGTCTGGGACTCGGCGTGGGGCGTCTCGATCCCTTGCTGTACCCGTCATGGGGCTACCTGCACTACGAGTGGGCCGGACTGGCCCACGCTTCCCAGGCAGGCGCCTCCATCGTGCTCTCTGGCTGGGGCGGGGATGACTTCGCGAGCGCCCCCAACCCGCTGATGCCGGCCCAGTTCCTCCTGCACGGGAGAAGTCGGCTCTTACGAGAACACTTGCTCCGCTTGTCGAGGACCCAGGAACGCTCCCTTGCCATGACCATCGTGTCGGCTGTCGCTCCTCCCACAGCCCGAAAGGCCCGACTGCGAGTGCGACGGGCGTCGGAGGGCGCCGATGTCCGCTATCGGGGGTGGCTTCCCGAGTTCGACCGCCTAGCGGCGGCGTCACTACGCAGGGCACCGATGAGGCTGAGCCAGCGAGGACGTATGGTCTTCTACTACTTCGCAGGCCACCTGAACGCCCGCACGGACACCTGGTGGAGGGCCGCAGGCGACCACGGTCTCCAGTACCGCTACCCCTTACTTGACCAGCGAGTAGTCCGAACGGCACTGGCGATGCCCGCCTGGTACTTCAATGGTGATGGCTTGAACCGGTGGGGTTTCCGTACCCTGGCCGCAGCCTTCCTTCCCCGCGATGTCGTCACGAATAGACACAAGTCCGAGCCGCTTCGATACCGGGAGCTCATGGCGGATGGCTTCGTTGCGCGGAGATCCGAGTCAGCTCAGAGTGCCAACGACGAACTTGCACGCCTGACACGAATGGCAACGGCAAACATGTCACTAAGGCGGTGACTCGCGTCCGGCAGACCGACAGCTCACCGTTCGACGGCTCCCGCTCGGAGCGCTGTGGAGACTGCAGTCAAACGGCACCGGCTCAGCCGGACGGGACCCTGGTTCCGCCTTCGAAGGTCGACGGGTTGTTGCCGCCATCGGCCTCTCCCGCATGGGTGATCTGTGTGAGCACCGGTCGTTCCCACGTGAGCTGGTCCATCGTCCATTCCTCCCCGCAGCCGGGCGTGAAGGCACACATTCCAGCGCGCCCACCCGGATATCGAGGATCCGATCGTATCGATGATGGCCGGGGTGAGCCACCTATCCCGACGCCTTCCTTTCCTGACATCGACTGCCTCCCCGAGCTGGAGCTGTCCCAGTCACCCGGACTGGTGTTGGGTACTCAACTCGAAGTGCGTCGGGTTTGGTCCGCCCTTCACAACTTTCGCGTCGACGATGAGAGTGATCTCCGGACGCTCCCACAACTTCCTCCTCATCATCGCTACCCCCAAGCAAGTTGGCTGGTGCATTAGCTTTCGCTACTGGATCGATGAGCCCTCAACAAGCTCCGGCCTCGATTCGGGGGCTAGCCTCTGGGCCCAATCCTCGGTACTTCCGGCAATGATGTGTGAGAGTTTCGGGCTCGGTGGAAGGTTGCACAACATGACCTGCCACGTACCAAGCGAGAGCGTAAGAACCGACGGGTCTTGGCCCCCAGTCGAAACGGGAATGACGTCCCGTTCGACGACGATGCGATGTGCGGTTGCCACGAACAGGTGCGAGCGATCATGATCACAGGGTCCGCAACTCGCGATCGCGTCGTCCCTACCCGAGGAGCCAGGCCGTGTCAGACATTGACGAGCAGTTTCAGGCGGCCGTTGCCGCATCGACAGAGCTGCCGGCGAAGCCGGATCAAGACACGATGCTCAAGTTGTACTCGCTGTACAAGCAGGCAACTGAAGGCGACGTCGAGGGCAAGCGGCCCGGATTCACCAACCCGGTCGGCAGGGCGAAGTACGACGCACGCAAGGAACTCGTCGGTACCGCCCCAGATCAGGCGAAGCAGGAGTACGTGGCGCTCGTCGAATCACTGAAGTAGGAGTCATCACGCCCGTGGTGCCTGCGTCCCGAATGCACACCAGGGGGCACTCCGGTTGGTCGGTGACCTCAGCGGCCGATGGCGCCAGGTGTCGTCGGCCCGAGAATCCCGCGCCCCCGGGCTTCTCTCTCTAGCTGGTGCCGCTCGTCCGATCGCAGCAGCCGCTCAAAGGTCGTCCGGGTGTGCAAGACTCGAAGAGGCTCCTCTTGGAGGTCTCATGTCTCGTGTGACGATCCACCGTTCGGTTGCGGTGCTGCTGATCTCGATCCTCGCCCTCGCCGGTGGTCAAATCGGCGCCGCCGGCGCGCCGCCCATACCTCCCCCTGGCGCCGCCGGCATCCAGTCCGCTGCAGCGTGCGTGTCACGGGACGCCGGCCAGGCCACGCCGCGCGGGGAGCTGAGAGTCAGCCTGACAGTCTCCCCTCGGGTCGCGCGTGCCGGGACGCGGATGTGGGCTCGAGGCACGGCGCTCCCCTCGATGGCCGGCCAGCTGGTGCAGATCCAGCAACTTCTCCCCGGGGTTCGCACGCCCGCGGCCAGCTGGGTCTCGATCGGCGCAGCCTGCACCGACCCCTCCGGCGGCTTCGCCCTATCTGTACTCCCGAGGGTGGGCAACTCGTCCTTGCGCGCACTCATCAACGGTGTGTCCAGCAAGCCCGTCGCCATCCAAGTCCTGCCACTGACGGAGGCGATAGTCCAACCACAGGATCAGTGGACAACGAAGACCGTTACCCAAACCATCAGGACGGCGCGATCCTCAATCGACATCGTCATCTACGACCTCGGTGCCCAAGACATAGCCGAAGCCCTGCAGGCGGCCCGGGTGAGGTTCAGGGCGAACCATCCGAAAGTTCCCACGATTCGGATCATGGTCAATGCCCAGTGGGGGTCAGCGCAGAGCGCGAACACCCAGAGCGCCTACCTGCTGCGTCTGATGAACCTGCTCGGCGTCAACCCCGCGACCGGCCGCTCCGCCGACGGCGTGGTTGCCTTCAACTGGTCAGCGAATAACTACTACATCACCCATCAGAAGACCCTGATCATCGACGGTCGTCGTTCCGACGGCCTCAACTACCCCAACGCCGCATCCCTTCCGCTGTCGGCGCTGGCGATAGTCGCCACGTTCAACCTCCAGGCAGAGGGATGGCCCTGGACCTGGCCGGCCACCCCGGGGCGGAATTGCAACGGAGGAAACACCAGCTGCACCTTCGTGGGAGCGCCGAAGGGAACCCGCGACTTCGGCATACTCGTTCGCGATCCCGGCCGGACGTACACGATCCAGCGCGTCTTCGATTCCG
This sequence comes from uncultured Actinomycetes bacterium, assembly GCA_964556255.1. Classification (GTDB taxonomy): domain Bacteria; phylum Actinomycetota; class Actinomycetes; order S36-B12; family UBA10799; genus JACJWR01. The sequence goes on along the minus strand of CAZKVQ010000013.1, from coordinate 54,802 downwards.
ACTTCCTGGGCCCGCCACCGACGAGGACCAATTGGAACCTGGGTTTGAATGACCCCAACGGGTTCTTGGTCTGGAGTAACGGCACCGTGGGTCAGTCGTCACCGCCGATCCCGAGCTGGGGTTCGATCTTCGCCCCCGCCCCAACCAGCTATCCGAGTTTTCAGGGCACCGGGAAGTCCAGCGGCTTCTACCCCTATCCCCCCTCAGCCTTCGAAGCTGCTGGACTGGCCAACCCTGAGGTCAAACTCGGGACGGTCGCAGGTAACGCCCGGGCGGTGCAACTGAGCATCATCCGCCGGGCGACTTCCGAGGCGCTGGCCGGCCGCCCCGCCAAGTTGTACATCTACAACGAGGAGTACTCGGACCCGTCAGTGCTGGCTGCGATCCAGCGAGCAGCCGCAGCGGGGGTCGTGGTCAAGATCGTGATGACGTTCAATACCAGCTACGGGACGGGCTATCAGGCGCTCGTCACCCAGAAGCGCACAGCCGGTGGACCGGTGGCGGCCGCCGTTCACCTCTACCCCGACACTAGTAACTACCTGTATGTGCACGCCAAAATGATCTACGCCGACCTTGGTATCGATGAGGCTTACGTCGGATCGGCCAACTTCTCCGCGGTGTCACTCCGCCAGAACCGTGAGCTCGGGGTGCATCTACGTGCGTCGGACGGCACCCTGACACCGCAGATCGCCACAGCATTGACCACCACGTTCGCCGGTGACTTCGCCTATGCCGGGAAGAACGTGCCCAACTGTCCTGTGGTGGTGGTGACACCTGCACACACCTGGAACGCCCAAATCGGAGGCCTGAATCAGAGCACCGGTTGCCCAGCCACGAAGTCGGCGCCGTCCGGCGTGCAGACAACGCCGACGCCGCCAGTGGCCCCCGCAGCGGGCGCACTCAGTGGGTCCTACTTCCCGGCGCCGTTGGGTGAGGTTTCCAACCAGTACGTGCCGCCTCTGCCCCAAGGGCCCATGACGACTTTCGTCCCTGGCGCCACTCAGTACGTGTGCTTCAACGGGGTACGAGTCGCCAACCCGCAGAACTGTCTGACCCCGCCGATCACGCCGAGGCATTGACCTCGGCGGTCGGCGGTCGGGGTTGGCATGGCTGGTTCCTGAGGCACCCGCGCCTGAGACCCGCTCAAATGATCACCCGGTGGGGCTTGCTGACGCCGCGCCCGTCGGGTTCGGCGCCGCAGCCGACTCGGGCATCTCGACGACCACCTCAAAAGACCAGCCCTTATCGGTGGGCGTGCTCAGGATGCGCAGGATCGGAGCCACGACGGACTTGCCCTGCGGGTAGTTGTCGCTCCACGGCGCGAATCCCGGCTTGACCTGCTGTTGCTGACCGGCGATCGGGCTGAACCTGAAACGGAAGTAGCCTTTCGCGTTGTAGCTCGGTAGGTACAGTCCCGCCTCCACCTCGTTCGGGGGGCTGGAGTCGAAGACCATCTTCGTGTCGGTGGTCTGGAAGGAGCCCACGTACGGGGCGCCCGGCGCTGTGGTGCCCATGCTCTTGCCGGCCCAGTCGGAGGTGTCGCCCATGAGCGGGTCGAAGACACTCACCCGGGTCGGGGGTGCGCCCGCCAGGCCGGCCGGATCGTTCAGGCTCACTGTGAATTGGAGAGTGAAGACTCCAGTGCCACACGCCCCGAGCAACATCATCAACGGCACGATGAAGGAGGTGGCCATCCAGGCGCGGGATCTTGTCACGAAGCAGATTCTGGCAAGGACGACGCGCGGCGGCCAGTGAACAGCTGAATCCACCAAGGTCGCCGATGAGGGCATGCCGCGCTCACGCGGACAACCCGGCCGATGCACAATGCTGGCATGGGTACCGCGGTAGCAGGCCAAGCCTCCGATCGTCGTCGGCGTCTCGTTCTGGGATTGATGCTCGGGCTCGCCGCTCTGGCCATGGTCCTTTCCGGCGCCGCGAGGGCGAACGCCCACGCGGAACTGGAGTCAACCTCTCCCGCGAACGGCGCCCAACTGGACGCCGCCCCGAAGCAGGTCAAGCTGGTATTCGGTGAGGACATCCTGCCGCAGGGAACGCAGTTGGTCGCCTTCTCGGCGGACAAGACCCCGGTGGCACTGGCCAACGAGAACGTCAGCGGACCCAATCTGACAGCGGATTGGCCCGCATCCGCCCCCAGCGGCTCGTACACCGTGTCGTACCGAGTCACCAGTGCTGACGGACACCCGATCGACGGCACGCTCAAGTTCAGCTACGGGTCCGCCGGGGCATCGGCATCTTCGTCATCGAATCCGGGGGGCGCCGCTGCGAGTGCTTCGATCAGCGGTGAACCGTCGACCGCACAATCCGCCCAACCCGCCTCCGCTTCCAGTGATGGCCGAAGCACGTGGTGGATCATCGCCGCAATCGTGATCATCGGAGTTCTTCTCGGCGGCCTCCTGGCCAAGGTGCTGGCCAACCGGCGTGGGGGCGGCGGCCAGTGACCTTGGGGGCGCGAACCCGCGTTTGGCTGCTGCTGGCGGTCGTCCTTGTCGGCGTAGCCATCGGCCTCGTCGTCGGTGGTGGCGGGTACCGCGCCCCCGTCTATGGCATTCGGGACGCCGGTCCGGTCGTCGGATGGCTTCTGCCCTTCGTGCGCGCGGTCGGCGTGGCCGCTGCCGCCGCTAGTTTCGGGTGGTTGCTGTACGCGGCGTTCCTCGGACCCCAGAAGTCCGGAGGCCTCCTCGGTGGCCCAGCCCGCGACGATGTGCGGCGGGCGTCGAACGCTGCGTTGGTCTGGGCGATCGCCAGTCTGATCTCGGCCTGGCTGAACTTCTCGAACGTGCTGGGAATCTCTGCCCAGGAAGCGCTCCGCCCGCAATTGATCGCCACCTACGCCTGGGACATCACCACGGTGCGGGCTTTCCTGCTGTCTGGCTTCATCGCCCTAGCGATCTGGGTCGGCGCCCGGGCCTCCGAGAGTTTGGCCGCTGCCGCCGGCTGGGCAGTGCTGGCCGGTGGTGCGTTATCCCTGGTGCCGCTGGCCGGCCACGCCGCCGGACTGGGAAACCATGGCCTGGCGCTGGCCTCCGGGGTACTGCACAGTCTCTCGGCCTCTGCTTGGGTGGGCGGTCTGCTCGCCCTCGCCGTGCACGCGTGGCGCCGCGAGTCCGGCGTTGCCGAGGCCGCGCGACGCTTCTCAACGCTGGCGTTGGTGTGCGTTGCCGCCCTTGCGGTGACCGGAGTCGTCAATGCCCTCACTCGCATGAACTCCCCGGGCGAGCTGTTCACCACCGGATATGGCCGGGTGGTGCTTCTGAAGATCATCTCGCTGCTCGCGTTGATCGCGATCGCCGCGGTGGTCCGACGAGGCCTACGGCCCGCGGGTGATCAGGATCGGCGCCGCTTCGCACTGCTTGTCGGGGTCGAATTGAGTGTGATGGCGGTTGCTATGGGTCTGGCCGTGGCCCTCACCCGAACCCCCTACCCCAAGGTTGCGGCCGAAGCCACGACCTTGGCAGAGTCACTCCTCGGTCGGCCGATTCCCGGAGCGCCGACTTCTTCCTCGGTGATCCTGGGCTTCTCCTTCGAACCGGTGATGCTCACGGGATCCCTGATCGCGGCCGCCCTCTACGTCGCCGGCGTGATGCGGCTGCACGGCCGTGGCGACTCCTGGCCCTGGCTACGCACCGTTTCGTGGATGTGCGGCATCGGTGCCGTCATCTGGGCCACCAACTCGGGGCTTGGACTGTATTCCGAAGTCTCCTTCAGCATGCACATGATCCAGCACATGACACTGTCGATGCTGGCCCCCATCCTGCTGGTTGTCGGCACCCCGATCACCCTCGCACTGCGGGCCTTCAAGCCTGCACCGGGCGGTCGGCGGGGACCGCGGGAGTGGATCGTCTGGGCGATCGGGTCGCCCGTTGCCCGGTTCGTGACCCACCCCCTGTGGGTGCTGTTCATCTTCACTGTGGGTCTGTACGGCTTGTACTACACCTCGCTCTTTGGCACTCTGATGGGTTCTCATCTGGGGCACGTGGTGATGCAGGTGCACTTCCTGCTCGCGGGCTACCTCTTCGCCTATGTCGTGCTCGGGCTCGACCCGGCCCCACGGACCCTGCCACCCTGGGTACGCCTGGGGATGGTGCTGGTGGCGATGGTCTTGCACTCCTTCTTCGCAGTTCCGATCATGATGAGCGACTCGGCTTTCGGCCTGGAGTACTACTCGCAGGTCCAGCCGCCGTGGTTGACCGACCAGGTCGCTGATACCAAGGTGGCCGGCGGCATCGCTTGGGGCATCGCCGAGGTTCCGACGCTCCTCCTCCTGCTGGTGCTGGGCATCCAGTGGGCCCAGTCGGATGATCGGGAGGCCAAACGCCGCGACCGCCGAGTGGATCGTTCGGGCTCCGATTCCGAGCTCGACGCCTACAACGAACGGCTAGCCAGGATGAACGCGGCCGCCAAGCAGCGCGGGGAGTGAGTCCGTCCCGCTGACGTCGAAGGACGCCTTGAGCTATCGGCCGACCGCCGCGAGGACGGCTGCAAGCCGATCCTCGACCGGACCGCTTGCCTTGAGCCAGCGTGCATCAGCCGGGATATATAGATCGGGGATGCCGGGCAGCCACGGCGCAGTAGCGGCAGTCTCCTGCGAGTCCGGCAGAAAGATCGCTCGCAGAACGTCCTGCGCCCGATCGCGGTACTCAGGTCCGTCGCGCTGACCAGGGTCGGCGATCCACGCGATGTCGGCATCGCACCACACGGTCACTTCGTACCTTCGCAGGTGAGTGAAAGCCTCATCCATCAGCGTCGGGTCCTGGTAGTAGACGAGGCTGTACACCGCCGTCATGAGGGTTCCGCCGTCGGAGACGACCCAACCCGTGGTTGGCGCGCGCGACAGCGCGGCGTCCTCCAGGGCGATGTGCCGCCTCATCACCGTCGCCTGTTCCGACCTTGTGGGAGCATGGCCGTGCTCGTCGACGAAGGTCCGCAGGTACTCCGATACCAGCTCCGCGGGAAGCGCCGCAGCGAGGGCGGCCGCCAGGGTTGATTTTCCCGAGGACTCGGCGCCGACGATACCGATCATCCGGGGACCTCGCGTCACCCGGACACAGTAATCACGAGGCGGGATTTGTGCCTACCGGCTCGCCTCGGACCAGACCTGCCGGCTCGTGCCCCACCGACGAGAGGGATTGGCGCACAACAGGAATCAGGTCTGTTCACGCCAAACCAGGCGCTCAATGGCCGTATGTTGCCAAATTCACAGGGGGGGTGCTCTTGCCTTTGTTACCGGCGAGTAGCATCATAGGGTTACCGATCAGTAACCTCCGGCTCGATTTGGCGACGCCGACGACAACCTAGGAGCGCCACGTGACGCATTACAAGAGCAATGTGCGGGACATCGAATTCAACCTCTTCGAGGTTTTCGGTGCCGATCGCCGCATGGGCAACGGCCCCTTCGCCGACATGGACGTGGAGACCGCCAAGGACATCCTGCGCGAGGTGAACAAGTTGGCCACCGGCCCGCTGTCCGACACTTTCGCCAGTGCCGACCGCAACCCGCCGGTCTACGACCCCGCGACCTACTCGGTGACGATGCCGGAGGACTTCAAGGCGTCCTACCAGGCGCTCATGGACGCCGAGTGGTGGCGCCTCGAGCTGCCCGAGGACATGGGCGGCACTGGCGCACCGCCAAGCCTGCGCTGGGCGGTCGCCGAGCTGGTACTGGGCTCCAACCCCGCAGCCTTCATGTACATGTCGGGACCCGGCTTCGCGACGATCCTGCACGCCTTGGGCAACGAGGACCAGAAGAAGATGGCGGCCCGGATGATCGAGGGTCAGTGGGGCGCCACGATGGTGCTCACCGAGCCCGACGCCGGATCCGACGTGGGCGCCGGCCGGACCAAGGCGTTCCTTCAGCCTGATGGCTCCTGGCACATCGAGGGCGTCAAGCGGTTCATCACCTCAGCCGAGCACGACATGAGCGACAACATCGTGCACCTCGTTCTCGCCCGCCCCGAGGGCGTCGAGGGCGCAGGCGGGCCAGGCACCAAGGGACTGAGCCTGTTCGTGGTGCCGAAGTATCACTTCGACATCGAGACCGGCGAGCTGGGCGAGCGCAATGGCGCCAACGTCACCAACGTCGAGAAGAAGATGGGTCTCAAGGTTTCCACCACCTGCGAACTCACCTTCGGCGAGAAGGAGCCGGCCGTCGGGTGGCTCGTGGGCGACGTCCATGAGGGCATCGCGCAGATGTTCAAGGTCATCGAGTACGCGCGGATGATGGTTGGTACCAAGGCCATCGCAACGCTGTCGACCGGGTACCTCAACGCACTGGACTACGCCAAGAACCGCGTCCAGGGCGCCGACCTGACCCAGATGCTGGACAAGACGGCCCCCCGCGTCACGGTTACCCACCACCCCGATGTGCGGCGCAGCCTGATGCTGCAGAAGTCGTACGCCGAAGGCATGCGGGCCCTGGTGCTGTACACGGCGATGTGGCAGGACGACGTGGTGCTGGCCGAGGCCACCGGCGGCGACGCCGACCTGGCCATCCGGATGAACGACCTGCTACTGCCGATCGTCAAGGGCGTCGGCTCGGAGCGCTCGTACGAGATGCTCGCGCAGTCGCTGCAGACGCTGGGCGGCTCCGGCTACCTGCAGGACTACCCGATCGAGCAGTACATCCGCGATGCCAAGATCGACACCCTGTACGAGGGCACGACCGCCATCCAAGGGCTCGACTTCTTCTTCCGGAAGATGGTGCGCGACCAGTTCCAGGCCGTCACCCGGCTGGCGAGCGACATCACCGAGACCGTCAAGGGCGATACCGGCGGCGGCGAGTTGCTGGCCGAACGCGAGCTGCTCGGCACCGCACTGGAAGATGTCCAGGGCACCATCGGCGCCATGGGCGGCTGGCTCATGAAGTCGCAGGAGAACACCCAGGAGATGTACCGGGTCGGCCTCAACACCACCCGCCTGCTGATGATGGTCGGCGACCTTGTGATCGGGTGGCTCTTGCTGCGCCAAGCCGAAGTGGCCATCGAGGCACTTGCCGCCGAGGGCCTGTCCGAGAAGGATCGCACCTTCTACAAGGGCAAGGTCACCACGGCGAAGTGGTTCGCTCAGAACAGGCTGCCGCTGCTCTCAGCAGAGAGGGCGGTAGCGGAGGCGACCACGCTCGAGGTCATGGACCTCGACGAGGCCAGCTTCTAGAACCGAACACGCCGGAGTCTCACGACTCCAACCATCGATCCTGAGGGGGTCGATCGGAGGTTGCCCCTCCGGTCGGCCCCCTCGGGCTATCACGAGGAGTGACAGCCGACGGGTACGCTCGCGATCATGACCGACCGACCGAGTCCGCGAGGCCCAGGTGTCCGGGTGGCGCTGGTCCAGATGCGGGTTGACGGCCACCAATCGGCACAGGAGCGGCTCATCGAGGTCCGCCGGGAAGTGGCCCGCGCCGCGGATGGCGGTGCTGACATCGTCGTGCTGCCCGAACTGTGGACCTGCGGCGCCTTCGACGTTGAGGCGGGTCTGCCAGCCGCCGAGACGATCCCGGGTCCGACGTCGGCAGCGCTCGGGGAGTTGGCAGCACGCTGCCGGGTCTGGCTGCACGCAGGTTCCATCCTGTCCATCGGCAGCGCCGCTGCGGGACGTCAAGACGACGCGAGCTCCCCCGAGGGGATCTTCAACACCGCGTTGCTGTTCGACCCGACCGGTAACCTCGTCACCCTGTACCGCAAGATCCACCTCTTCGGATTCGACACCGGCGAGGCCGCGATGCTGAGTTCCGGTACTGAACTCGCCATCGCCGACACGCCATTGGGTCGCACGGGACTCGCCACCTGCTACGACCTACGCTTCCCGGAACTGTTCCGCGCCTTCTCCGCCGATGGCGTCGAAGCCGTGCTGGTCTGCTCCAGTTGGCCACTCGCCCGAATAGGCCACTGGCGCACGCTGGTCACTGCCCGGGCGATCGAGAACCAGTTCCCGGTGGTGGCCTGCAACGCCATCGGAACCCATAACGGAGTCACCCTGGGTGGCGAGAGCATGGTCGTCGACGCGACGGGAATGCAGTTGGCCAAGGCCGGCCATGACGAGTCCTTGCTGACGACCTCGATACATCCAGCGATCACGCGCACCGCGCGGACCGACTTTCCCGTGCTGCGCGACCGGCGGCTCTGAACCGGTTCGCCGCCCACCGAATCGGGTTGGCCCGACATCAGCGATACCGTGAGGGTATGACCACAGGACTGCGGCTGTCCGACGCGGACCACGCCACCTTGGTGGACGCGTGGGAGAGCGCGATCGAAGGTTTCACCGACCTGGCAGAAACCCTCACCGATGAGCAGTGGCTCGCCCCGAGTGGCCTGCCTGGGTGGACCAATGCCGACGTCGTCGCACACGTGATCGGGATCGAACGCGATCTGTTGGGCGACGACCCACCGAACCTGGACATCGACTGGGAGCTGTTGCCACACGCAGACGATCTCTTCAGCCGCTACACCGAGCTGCCGGTTGCTGCCCGTCGAGGCGTCGACCGTGCGGAGGTGTTGGCCGAGTTGCGCAAAACCATCCCTGCCCGCCGCGCCCAACTCGCAGCGGACGCCGGGGACCTGGGCGAGATCGTTGGCGGACCAGGGGGCTGGCAGCTTCCCCGAGGTGTCGTTCTGCGGATGCGGGTCTTCGACATCTGGCTCCACGATCAGGACCTTCGCCGATCAACCGGAACGGTGGGCGAGCTGGACACCGACGCGGCTTGGGTGGCCGCCGATCGGATGGTCGGGGCGCTGGGCTACTCCTGGTCGAAGCTCGCCGGGGCCCCGATCGGCAGTACCGTCGCGATCTCCGTCACCGGTCCCGGTGTCGCGTTCCGGGTGGCGGCGATAGTGGCGGACAACGGTCGGGGGCAGCTCGTGTCCGCTGACAGCATTGGCGAACCCGATGTCGACGTGGCGCTGTCCTGGCCGGACTACGCGGCATTGTGCGCCGGACGTATCCCGACGAGTTCAGCCCTGGTCGCGATCGAGGGCGACCCCGATCTCGCGGCACGACTCCTGCCGGCCCTGGAGATCACGCCGTAGGATCCTGGACGTTGCCTCGTCGCTCCACCACGACACCCTCGTCAAGCACAACCACCTCATCGGCTATCCCCGCGTCCTCCTCGCGGTGGGTGATCAGCAGGGTCGCCCGGCCGGTGGTCGCGCCTCGAAGATCCGCCATCAGCGCATCGGCCGTCGGCGCGTCGAGGTGCTCAGTGGGCTCATCCAGGATCAGCACCCTGAAATCTGCCAGCAACGCGCGCGCGAGTCCGAGCCGCTGGCGTTGACCACCCGAAAGAGCCGCGCCGTGGACGCCGACCCTGGTTTCCAGTCCCTGGGGCAGTGCGCGCACCCAATCGCCCAAGTGCGCGGCATCCAAGGCGGCGAAGAGTTCCTCGTCGGTGGCCTCGCGTCGCGCCAGCCGCAGGTTCTCCCCGATGGTGCTGTCGAACACGTGGCCATCCTGCAAGCTAGCTCCGATGACCGTGCGCACCTCGTCCGAGTCGAGGTCGCGCAGTTCACCACCGTCGAGCTCGGCTGAACCCGAATAGTCGAGGAACCGCTCGAGGGTGGCGGCGACTGTGCTCTTGCCGGACCCGCTTCGCCCCACCAGCGCGGTCGTCGTTCCCGGCCTCAGATCGAGATCGACGCCGGAGACCGCATCCTGTTCGCCGTCCGGGTACTTGGCTGAAAGCCCGGCGGTTGTCACCCGTGGTCCGGCGGGCGGGGCCGCGGGGATCGGCTGCGGCTCTGGGCTCTCGTGCACGGCCGTGGGGGCGTCTGTGAGGGCGAAGATCCGCCGGGCCGCCGCCGAAACGTTCAGGTAGGCCAATGCCGCGGTCGGCATGCCGAGAACCGCTTCGTATGCGGCCAACGGAAGCAGCACGACAACAGCGAGGTTCACCCCTGACAACTCACCCGCGCGCACTGCGGGCACGGCGATGAGGATGGCGCCGACGACGGCCGCGCCTTGGGCGAGGGTCCCCAGGCCGGCCGCGATCCCGGCAGCACCGGCATTCCGATCCTCAGCGGCCGTCAGATTCGCTTCGGTGCCCGCGAGTCGTTTGAGGGCGCGCCCGCCCGCGCTGTTCGACAACAGATCGGCGGTGCCGGACAGCACATCCACGACCTCCGCGGAGAGCTGCCCTTTGACCGGTGCCAGCCGCTTGGCGGAGGCCGATGCCACCCGGACGACGAGCCACGGGACGATCACGCCGCCGACGATCAGGGCAGCCGCCAGGACAGCCCCTGCTGCCGGCAGCAGCCACACCGCGAGGGCCACCGAGGCCGCGCCGACCAGGAAACCCGACAGGGTGGGGACGAGCACCCGCAACGAAAGGTCCTGGACGGCGTCGACGTCGCTGACCGACCTGGACAACAGATCGCCGCGCCGATAGGGCCGCAGCGCCACCGGCCCGTTGTCCGCCAATCGGGAGTAGATGGCGACCCGGAGGTCGGTGAGCGTGCGGAAGGCCGCATCGTGACTGACAAGGCGCTCGGCGTAGCGGAACACCGCCCGACCCAAGCCGAAGGCCCGAACCGCGACGATAGCCACCTCGAGGGTCAGGATCGGTGGCTGCTGGGAGGCCCTCGAAATCAGCCAGGCGCTCACAGCGAGTAAGCCGATGCTCGATCCGATCGCCATCGCTCCGAGTACGCAGGCGAGGATGAGCCGACCCGACACCGGCCTGCTCAGTCGCAGCAGCCTGCGCATCGGTCCGGCGTCATCGACGCGTTCGAGTCCTTTCAACCCCACCGAGGTACCCGTGGGCGCCGTCACGATCTCACCGTGTCCGTTCGGGAGGTACCGCCCGGATCGGTTACCCGACCGCCCGGGGTATCAAGACCCGCAGCAGGATCCGGTTCCGCCGGCGCCGGCAGTTCCACCACCCGATCGGCGATGGCGAGCAGCGCCGGCCGGTGGGCCACCAACACGACAGTGCGGTCGCCGCCCAGCTGGGCAAGGATCCTCGCCTCTGTCGCGGCATCCAGCGCTGCGGTGGGCTCATCGAGTAGCAGCAGCGGCGCGCGCCGCAAGAGCGCCCGTGCCAAGGCTATTCGTCGCGTCTGTCCTGCCGAGAGGGTGCGTCCCGACTCACCCAGCAACGTGTCCAGGCCGTCAGGAAGGTCCGCCACGAAATCCGCACCTGCGTCGGCCAAGGCGGCTGCAACCTCGGAGTCGTCGGCATCGGGTCGGCCCAAGACGACGTTCTCACGCAGGGTCATGGTGAAGATGTGAGGCGACTGCGGAACGTAGGCCACCCGCTGGCGCCAGAGATCCGGATCCAACTCCGCCAGGTCGGCGTCGCCCACCCGTACCTCCCCGCCCGAGGGTGCCGTGAACCCGAGCAGCACCGCCAGCAGGGTGCTCTTGCCGCAGCCGGAAGGCCCGGTGATGGCCGTGGTCAGGCCAGGCTGGATGAGCAACGACACCTGGTCCAGGGCCGGAACGGGCCTACCGGGGTACTCGACCGTCAACCGGTCGACGGTTATCGTCTCGGTCCGCGGATCGGGGATATCGGTCGACGTCCCGGCCGCCGCCGGCTCGGTCTGGATGATGTCCAGAGCCTTGCCCGCAGCGCCGAGTCCTTCCGCGGCCGCGTGGAAGTTCGCGCCGACCAGGCGCAGGGGCAGGTACACCTCAGGGGCGAGGATCAACACCACGAGCCCTGCCTTCAGGCTGAAGTTGCCGCCGACCAAGCGCAACCCGATGGACACGGCGATCATCGCGACGGACAGAGTCGCAAGCAGTTCCAGGACCAGTGAGGATAGGAACGACACCCTGAGCACCTTCATCGTCGCGACCCGGTATTGGTCGCCAATGACTCTGATGTTGTGCGCCTGGGCCTTGGCACGGCCGAAGACGGCCAGGGTGGGCAGGCCCGAGACGATGTCCAGGAAATGCCCGCTGAGCACGCCCAGAGTGCGCCACTGGCGGTCCACGCGGGACTGGGTGAATCTGCCGACCAGGATCATGAAGATCGGGATCAACGGCAGCGTGACTGCGACGATGATCGCGGCCAGCACATCCTGGGTCAGGATCGCCACGCCGCCGATGATGGGTACGGTCACCGCCAGCACGAGCATCGGAAGGTACTTCGCGAAGTAGGCGTCCAGGCCGTCGATGCCACGGGTGCTCAGGGTCGTCAGTTCCCCCTCGCCCTGACCGGCGATCCAGGTCGGCCCGAGCCGCAGGACTTGGGCAACCAGCGCGGTGCGGAGCTGGCTCTTGGCTTTGGCGGCGGATCGTTGGGCAGCCACCTCCGCCAACCACAGCAGCAGCGCACGGGCGAGGATCACCCCGACGACGATGATGATCGAACTGCGCACTACCTCCAGGGTGGCGCCCCGCTGGAAGACAGCAGTGATGATGTTGGCGAGCGCGAACGCCTGCACGACCACCAGTCCCGCAACCGCCGAACCGATGACGACGCACGCCACCAGGAAGCCCCGAGTCGCCCGCGCATACTGAAGCAGGCGGGGGTCCAGAGGTTTCACACGCTCACGCTACCCACCGTGCGCCGGGGCGCACGGTGGGACCTACCGAGAGTTTCAGCCCTTGACGGCCGCGGCCGTCTCCTCCGCTTCGTGCGGCAGATCCAGCGAGCCTTCGTGCGGGTCGGGGATCTCCGACGGGCTCACCCGCTTGCGGAAGACCCAGTAGGTCCACGACTGGTAGATCAGCACGATCGGGGTGAAGATCACGGCAACGATCGTCATGATCTTCAGGGTGTACGGCGTGGACGATGCGTTCGTGATCGTCAGCGAGTACTCCGGGTTGATGCTTGAGGGCATCACGTTCGGGTACAGGACACAGAACAGGAACGCCACCGCGCCCACCAAGGTGATAGCCGAGAAGATGAAGGACCAGCCCTCACGCTTGATGCGGTTCATCCACAGACCCGCCAGCCAGCAGACGGCGGCGACCGCCACCAGCGCCCAGGTCCACGCCTTGGTCGAGTAGGCCAACTGCGTCCACAGCAGGAACACCACGGCCAGCACAGTGGCAGCCAAACCGGCCTGCGTCGCGATCTTGTTCGACCGCTCCCGGATCTCGCCGGTTGTCTTCAGGGTCAGGAAGACCGCGCCGTGTGTCAGGAAGAGCGTGAGGGTGGTCAGTCCACCCACCAGGGCGTACGGGTTCAGCAGGTTGAAGAAGCCACCGGTGTAGATGATGTTGCCCTGAGCCGTCGGCTCCAGCGGTGTGCCCTTGACGATGTTGGCGAATGCAACACCCCACAACAGCGCCGGGATGAAGGAGCCGACCACGATGGCGATGTCCCAGTTACGACGCCACTTCATCGACGAGCGCTTGCTGCGGTACTCGAATGCCACACCACGCACGATCAGGGCCAGCAGGATGATCAGGAGCGGCAGGTAGAACCCGGAGAAGAGGGTCGCGTACCACTCCGGGAAGGCCGCGAACGTAGCGCCACCGGCCACCAGCAACCAGACCTCGTTGCCGTCCCACACCGGTCCCAGGGTGGTGAGGATGGTTCGACGTTCGGCCTCGTTCTTGCCGACCACCGGAAGCAACATTCCGACACCGAAGTCGAAGCCCTCGAGGACGAAGTAGCCCGACCACAGGACGGCGATCAGGATGATCCAGACTGTCGTGAGTTCCATGACTGCTCCCCTCCCTTCAGTACGTCACGGTGAGTTGGCGGTCCGGCTGATCCGGTTGGTAGGGATCCGGATCGACACTGTCCGGCACCCCGATGAGGACGGCCCGACGCAGCAAGCCCACCTCGATCACGGCCAGCCCTGCGTATTTCAGTGTGACGGCGACCACCGAGATCTACACCTGCCAACTGGAAATCCCCGGCGACACACCGTTCTGAGTCTTCATCAGGCCGAAGACGATCCACGGCTGGCGTCCCATCTCGGTGAAGATCCATCCCAGCGAGGTACCCAGCAGGGGGAACAGCGGTGAGATGATGGCTATTCGTCGGAACCAACTCGAGGTCGGCACCCGGCCCTTCCTGGTGGCCCACAGCGCCCAGATGGCGAAGAGTACCGCCAGTCCGCCGCCGAGGATCATGAGGCGGAAGGACCAGTAGGCCATCGGGATGTTCGGCCGGTAGTCACCCGGACCGTATTGCTGCACGTATTGCTCCTGCAGTTGGTTGATCCCGGTAACGGAGCCATCCCAGCTGTGGGTGGCCAGCAGCGAGAGTCCATGGGGGATGTCCACCGAGAACAGCGGCTTGGAGCCATCCAGCGTGCCCACTGTGAAGATGCTGAACGGTGCCGGTGCCGCTGTCTCATACAGGGCTTCCGCCGATGCCATCTTCATGGGCTGTTGCTTGAACATCAGCACGGCCTGCGAGTCTCCGGACCAGCCCACGATCACGAAGGAGACGATCGCGGTGATCATGCCCAGCTTGAGGGTGGAACGCACGACCTCGGGGCTCTTTCCCTTGACCAACATCCACGCGGAGATACCGCCGACGAAGAGTCCGGCCACCAGGAAGCAGGAGGAGATCACGTGCGCGAACGTGACGAGGGTCGTGCTCTGGAACAGCACCGCACCGAAGTCGACCATCTCGGCCCGATTCGTCGTCGGGTTGTAGACATACCCCACCGGGTGCTGCATGAACGAGTTCGCGGCGAGGATGAAGTAGGCCGACAGCAGGGTGCCGATGGAGGCCAACCAGATGGTCGCGAGGTGCAACTTCTTGGGCAACCTGTCCCAACCGAAGATCCACAGACCAAGGAAGGTCGACTCCAGGAAGAATGCCAGCAGGCCCTCAACGGCAAGCGGCGCTCCGAAGATGTCCCCAACGAATCGTGAGTAGTCCGACCAGTTCATGCCGAACTGGAACTCCTGCACGATGCCGGTGACCACACCCATGGCGAAGTTGATCAGGAACAACTTCCCGAAGAACTTGGTCGCGCGGAGCCACTTCTCGTTACCCGTACGGACCCACGCGGTCTGCATACCGGCCACCAGGAACGAGGTTCCGATGGTGATCGGTACGAAGAAGAAGTGGTACACCGTCGTGATGCCGAACTGCCACTGTGAAAGTCCCAAGGCACTCATGTGCTTATCGTGGCCCTCCTCCCGAGGGACCTGCAATGTCTTTCGCCGGGTAAAGAGTCCCAATTACGAGACAATTTCCGGCACAAATTGACTTTGCAACGGTTTTGCGTCGATCATGTGGGCCCTGATGAGACCCGGCTCACATTTCGGCCGACTCCGCGGCTGCCTGATGGGACCTCGGACTCGTTGCCTCCCAGGGGGCACAGCGTTTGCCGCCGTCCGGCAGCCGTCATGATCCGGGCGCGGTGGACCGTTGCCTGGGACCGGTCGCAACAGCCCCCTGCAGGGCATGACGAGCGATTAGTGTGACGGCGTGAGTCTGCGGAACCGGAGCCTGGTGGTGCTCATTTCCGTGCTCGCCGTGCTGGCGCTGCTGGCAACGCTCGTCGGGGTCCTGTTCCACCAGGTGCAGAGCGAGGCCACCATCGCCATCGATCGACTCCAGCCGGCCGCGGGAGCAGCAGCCCGGGTGGCCGTGGGCAACGAGGCGATGGAACGCGGAGTCTTGGCCTACACCATCACGACCGACCCGTCGGCCCTGGACGCTTTCATCGTCGGACGCGCCGAGTCGGAGCAGGCGCTGAAGGAGCTGGAGGGTTACCTGGAAGGTCTCGATCCCGTCGTCACCGAACTGGTTCAGGACACCAGGACTTCTCGAGACCGTTGGCTCTACGGGGTTGCCGAACCGCAGATCGCCCTGGTGCAGAGCGGACAGGCCACCAAGGCCCGGCTCCAACAGACAGAGGGGCTGGGTCGCCGCTCATCGGCGGGCCTGCGCACAGACGTGCAGATCCTCAGCGACCGCATCGACTCCCTCATCGCGACGAAATACAACTTCCTGCGCAAGATCAACCGTCGGCTGGCGCTGGCACTCATCATCACCGGTCTGATGCTGCTGGGGGTGACGTTGCTGGCGTCCTGGGGCCTGGTTCGGCTGGTTCTACGCCCGATCGAGGACCTGAGGGAGCAGATGCGCAGGGCCGCCGCCAGTCCGGATGCGGTCATCACGCCGCGCGGACCTCCTGAGATCCACGACATGGGTGGCGACGCGGAGTACCTGCGCAGCCGACTGGTCAGTGAGATCGATCTGGTGCGTGCCGCGGATGAGGGGCTCGCCCAGCAGGGTCCCTTGGTCAGCGCGATCAGGGCGGAACTGGCCTCACCGAGCGCCCCCGCCGTGCCCGGCTTCGCGGTCTGGGGGACGATCCTGCCAGCCGAGGGCGTTCTCGCCGGCGACTGGTGGAACGTGACCGATCAGGGAGATGACCATTGCGCCCTGGTGGTGATGGACATCTCCGGACACGGTGCCGAGGCGGGGGTCACCGGCCTACAACTCAAGTACTTTCTCACGAACACCTTGGGAAAGGGTCTGTCCGCAACCCAGGCCTTCGCCGAGGCGGCTGATGTGTTCGAGGACGCCCCGCAACGCTTCGCGACGGGGACCATCGTCGAGCTCGCCGGCGGCTCGGGCACCCTGCGTTGGACGAGCGCCGGGCAGCACCCGCCGTTGATCCTGCGGGCGGACGATCAACCCGAATGGCTCGCCCCCACCGGACCGATCCTGTCCACCCTCGGCGGCACCTGGACGGCTTCGTCGACCGACTTCGCCTCCGGCGATGTTCTGCTCTGTTACACGGACGGCCTGGTGGAGAGCCGGGACGGGCGCGGCCACGAATTAGGGCAGGAGGGCTTGCTCGAATGGTGCACTGCCGTGTGGCACGAGCAGCGCGACCACGACCCCTTGGTTCGAGTAGAACGCTTCGCGAACAGCATCATCAGCAAAGCGCGCGAGCGATCGCCAGAACTGCGCCGAGATGACGTGACCGTCGTGGCGGTGGTACCACTCCCAGTTGCCTGACGCCGCCGTCAGGCGATGGCGGCCACCGCACTTCCGAACAATTCGGTGTGGGTATCGACGTCCTGTGCAGTCGTCTCGGGACACATCAGCGCCATGTTATGGAACGGCGTGATGAGGACCCCGCGATTGCTCAGGTACAGGTGTAGATACTCCTCGAGTTCCTCGTCGCCGGAACGGGCCGCCTCCGTGCCGTTGGTAGGTGCTGGGCTCGCGAACCGATATTCCGAACGGGCCCCCAACTGGCTCACGGACCACGGCACCCCGGAATCGTCGATGACCCGCTGAACGCCTTCGTTGAAGCGCGTGCCGAGATCGATCATCGGACCGAAGGCATCGTCGGTGAGTACCTCACCCAGTGTCGCGCGCATCGCGGCGAGGGAGACCGCGTTACCCGCCAGGGTGCCGCCCACACCCCCGACGTCGACGAGGTCGGCCTCGGTGTGCAGGAAGGCCCGACGCGCCACGTCCTCACTCAGTCCGTAGGCGCCGCACGGGATACCCCCTCCCAACGATTTACCGATGACGAAGATGTCGGGCCGTAGGTCCCAAGCCGCGGTGCAGCCACCGGGACCGGCGCTGAAGGTGTGCGTCTCGTCGATCAGCAGGAGTGTGCCGTAGCGATCGCAGAGATCGCGCAGGCCCTCGAGGAACCCCGGCTCGGGCAGGACAATGCCGATGTTGGTCATAGCCGGTTCGGTGATCAGCACGGCCACGTCTCGGCCGGCGAGTGCCTGCTCCACCGACTCCAGATCGTTGAACTCCGCTGCCACGGTCGTGGAACCAATCTCGATCGGCGGTCCCACATTGCCCGGGCGGGCAGTCGTCGCGCCGTCCGGACCGACGATCGCGAAGGTCTCGTCCACGGACCCGTGGTAGCTGTAGGAGAACGCGAGCACCTTGGGCCGGCCGGTGACCATCCGTCCGATCCGCAGCGCCCACCGGTTCGCATCGGAGGCGCTCAGCGTGAACGACCACTTGGGCATCCGGAATCGGCGGGTCAGTTCCGCCGCAACCCACTGGGCGTCCTCGGTGGGCAACATGGTGGTGATACCGCCGAGTTCCCCCGCTCGGCGGGCCAGAGCTGCCACCGTGGCCGGCGGCGAGTGCCCGGCCATGGCGCCCGTGTCGCCGAGCGCGAAGTCGATGTAGGTGTTCCCATCGACATCGGTGATCCGGTTGCCGTGGGCGGACGCCAGGTACATCGGGGTACCGCCTGCCCACTTGTTCATCCACGTCATCGGAACCCGTCCGAACAGGTTGTCCGCGGACTTGTAGAAGTCGATGCTGGTGGGGTTGCGCTGCTCGTGGGTTGCCCGCTCATGGTCGAGCGCGGCTTCGAGCCTCGTCCGGTCGATAGTCATCGTGCCTCCATTCGAGACCCGACCCTAGTGCCGCGCCACGGCCGGGCGCGACTCCTGAGACAGCGGCTAACCTGGCAAGGTGAACACGCGTGCGGCCGCCCGGACCCTCGCCGTGGGCGGCCTCCTCGTCGCACTCTCGTCGGCCACTTCGTCATCGTGGGCGGCCCCGCGGGACCCCGAGTCCGACAGTGGACGCAACTCGGGCGGAATCGAACGAACACTGTCGGGAAAGGCAGGGCTGTCGGCGGCCCCGGCGGAACCGACCGTGCGGCGCACCACCGCCGCCGCCGCCAATGCGGCCATCGCCGCCAAACTAAGGGCACGGCTGGCAGCACCCGACGCCCGCAGTGTGCTCGGATCCGAGTACTCCTACCAAGTCGTCGACGTGGGCACCGGGGTCACAGTGTCCTCCAGGGATCGGGACACAGCGCGATTGCCCGCCTCGAACATGAAACTCCTGACGGCCGCGGCGGCACTGCGTACCTTCGGGCCGAACCACCGATTCAACACCGATGTGCTCACCAACGGCCGCGGGGGCGTTTTCGTCAGGGGCGGCGGCGACCCAGCCCTGACCAATGCGAATCTGGACGCTGCTGCTGCTCGTACCGCCAACGCCTTGCGCGCCAGCGGACGACGCGGAGGTTCGATCAACGTGTTCGTCGATTCCAGCGCGTATCCCGAGGCCAGCCTCGCGCCCGGTTGGCCGGCGTCGTACGTCCCGAGCGCGGCCAGGCCGGTGCAATCGTTGGCACCCGACGGTTACTACGGGTCAAGCCCGCGCTCCGTCGTGGGGCGGTACTTCACCGAGAGGCTCGCCGCGCGTGGCTTCGCGGCTCGGTACCTGGGTGTCTATACGACGCCTCGAGGCAGCAGGAAGCTCACCACGGCCTGGTCGTCCCCCACGGCCGACATCGTGAAGTACATGCTCCTCCCCAGCGAGAACAACGTCGCCGAGCACCTCTTCCGCAACGTCGCCATGGCGCGCGGGGTCTACCCCGACTGGGCCAATTCGTCTCGGGCGGTGCGACGGGCACTGGACGAATTGGGCGTCGACACTCGTGGGCTGAATCTGGCTGACGGCAGCGGCCTATCCCGCGACGATCGGGTCACCGCGGTTGCGCTGACGACTGTGTTGCGCCTGGCCGCGGACCGCAACCGGCACCCGGAGCTGGCGGCCATCTTCTACGGCCGCGGACTGCCCACCGCCGGCCTGACCGGAACCTTGTCCCCCGCGTCTGGGCGCTACGTCACGCCCCCGACGAGTTGCGCGCGGGGCAAGATCTGGGCGAAGACCGGAACGCTGTTCGACACCATCGCGCTGTCGGGCCTCACCTACGGCTCCGACCGGCGGCTGAAGGCATTCTCCGTGCTGGTCAACGATCGGGTGCAGGACTACCCGGTGGAGACGACCAGGCAATACGCCGATCGGATCGCAGCTACCGTGAATGGCTGCTACTGACGCCAGCCACGGACACGGGCACCGCCGGGGCTACCGGTCGCGGACTGGTTGACTGACTAGCTGACGATGACCTGGCGCTGCGACCTAAGGGACATCACCAGAGCGATGATCCAGCCCACGATGGTCCAACCCAGCAGCAGGTTCACCCAGAACACAGACCAGTGCGGCACATCGCGCACAGCAGCGATCGCCCAGGGCAGCATGTAGCCGACCGTGAGGATGGCGACGATGACGGCCACGATCTTGGTCGTGGTCCAGGACTTGTCTACGGGCTCCACCCGAACTTGAGTCATGCCGAGCATTCTACGTCAGCGGACCACGCCGC
This sequence comes from uncultured Actinomycetes bacterium, assembly GCA_964556255.1. Taxonomy (GTDB): domain Bacteria; phylum Actinomycetota; class Actinomycetes; order S36-B12; family UBA10799; genus JACJWR01. The sequence continues at coordinate 34,757 of CAZKVQ010000013.1, read as the reverse complement.
AACCAGGGATTCCCGAGGTGATCCTGCTTATTGCAAGGCGTTTGCAATAAGCAGGATCACCTCACTAGGGTGGGGCTGCGCTCGACTTCGACACAACCGTCAGCGCTGGTCGTGGCTTCCGGGAGGGTTCCTGCATGGCGGTTCGGTCGAAGGGACGTGCTGCCAGAATCCGGAAGGCCCTCACGCCGCGGGAGTGGCTCGCCATGGCCGGCATGGGCGGCTTCGTACTGCTACTGCACATCATCGGCTGGGGAACGCTGATCTTCCTCGTCGCTCCCCGGAACTATCAGGTGACGTCCGGGCAGGTGTTCGGGGTGGGCCTCGGGATCACCGCTTACACCTTGGGCATGCGACATGCCTTCGATGCAGACCACATCGCGGCGATCGACAACACCACCCGGAAGTTGATGGCCGACGGTCGACGGCCGCTCTCGGTCGGATTCTGGTTCTCGCTGGGACACTCCTCGGTCGTGTTCGGATTGTGCGTCTTCCTCGCCCTGGGCGTTCGGGCCCTGGCGGGGCAGGTCTCGAACGACGCATCGACCCTTCATTCGATCACGGGTTTGATCGGCACTGCGGTTTCCGGCGTCTTCCTGCTGCTGATCGGGCTGCTGAACCTCATCGTTCTGCGTCAGATTCTGGGAGTGTTCCGGGGGATGCGTCGTGGTGAGTTCAACGAGCAGGAGCTCGAGGCCCACCTCGACAATCGGGGCTTGATCAACCGCATCCTCGCTCGATTCACCAAGACGATCACGAAGCCGTGGCAGATGTACCCTGTGGGGCTGCTCTTCGGGCTCGGCTTCGACACCGCCACCGAGGTGGGGCTGCTCGTGCTGGCAGGTGGGGCGGCGGCATTCGCCCTTCCCTGGTACGCCATCCTGACGTTGCCGGTGCTGTTCGCAGCGGGTATGAGCCTGCTCGACACGATCGACGGCTGCTTCATGAACTTCGCGTACGGTTGGGCCTTCTCCAAGCCGGTGCGCAAGGTGTACTACAACATCACGGTGACCGTGCTGAGCGTGTTCGTGGCGGTGGTGATCGGGAGCATCGAAGTTCTCTCGATCATCACCGACAAGTTGGCCATCACGGACGGGCCACTCGCCTGGATCGGAGGCCTGGACCTCAACAACGTCGGGTTCATCATCGTCGGTGTGTTCGTGCTCACGTGGGTGCTGGCTCTGATCGTCTGGCGGGTGGGTCGGATCGAGGAGAAGTGGGAGGCGGGACTGCTGGGCGTCGACCCGCAACTCGAGTTGGAGCTGGAGCAGGGACTCGACCTCACCTTGGACGATGATCTGGGAATCCACGGCCCGGGCGACATGAGTGCCGCGCCAGCGAAGTCGTAGCAGGAACCTGGGCGCTCCCGACGACGCCACATGACCCTGACCCCGGCAGCCCGGAGCTGCCCTGGGTAATTGCTTGCCAGCCACACCTGTGACCCCTACGTTCGAGCTATGGCGACCAAGGGTGTGGGCTTGGGCGTGGCGCTAGCCACCCTGACGGTTACCGCCGCTGTGCTGACCAGTACCGCGGTCAGCCAAGGCAGCCAGGTCCCGTCGGCCCTGCAGGTTGGTACCGAACCTGGCGCCCCCTGGCCGACGATGCGCCATGACCTGCGCAACACCGCCAGTTCGCCGTTGCCCGCCAAGACCTCCAGCGCACAACCGTGGTCCTTCCAGACCGGCCGGGGCATCTTCGCCACACCCGTCATCGACTCGGACGGAGTCATCTACGCCGGGTCGGCCGATCACAACCTCTATGGCCTGACCTCCGCCGGGAAGAAGGTCTGGCAGTTCACCACCGGCGGCATCATCGATACCGCACCGGCACTGCTCGCCCCAGAACAAGGGGTCGGATCCTCGCTGGTCGTCGGCTCCGGCGACGAGACCCTGTACCGCGTCCGCACCGGAACCGGGAGTGCGGAGAACCCACAAGTGCTGTGGAAGTTCAAACCCACCCTGCCTCCGGTGAAGGGTGCGCAACTCGTGTCCTGGTGGGAGGGCAGCCCCAACGTCGGACCCGACGGCACCATCTACCAGGGCAACACCGGGGGCGCGGCATACGCCATCAACCCAAACGGCACCCAGAAGTGGGCGCACCAGGCCGCGAATGCGGTGTGGACGGTGCCGGCGATGGACGGCTCCGGGGTCACCTACTGGGGATCGGTGGATCAGACGCTCTTCGCTCTGAACCCGGACGGCAGCCAGAAGTGGAAACGCACCACGTTGGGCTACGTCACGTCGTCGCCGGCATTGGACACCTCCGGAACGATCTACGCGGGCAGTTTCGATGGCACCGTGTATGCCCTCAACTCCGGAGACGGTTCGGTGAAGTGGAAGTTCGCCACCGGGGATCACATCTACTCGTCACCGGCACTGCTCGAGGATGCCGACGGCGCGCTTCAGCAGATCATCATCGGCTCCACCGACGGCGTCCTCTACTCGCTGACGCCGGGCGGTCAGGTCAAGTGGGCCTACGACACTGGTGCCCCGATTCGAAGTTCACCGGTGATTGGTCGCACCCCCGACGGTAAGGGATCGATCGTCTACGTCGGCTCGGCCAATGGCCACCTCTACGCGATCAACACCGACGACGGCAGTAGGCGCTGGGCCTTCGACACCACCTCGACAACACCGGAGCTCGCCACCCGCCACCAGCTCAACAGCTCCCTCGCGCTCGGCACGGAAGGCGTCTACCTGGGTAGTCAGGATGGAACCATCTGGGGGGTGCCCTACGACTTCTGCCTGCGAGAGCCGAGTTTCAACCGCTGTGTGGGTCAACAGGCGGAACTGCCGGCGAATGGGATGTTCGTGTTCGGCGTGGACGCCGGTGGTGAGCTGGTGCCTCCAGGCCGGGCCGTCCGGATCAGTCCGGCCGGTTATCTCACGGGTCGACTAGTGGTCCGAAAGGATGGCCAGACCGTGCCGGCCAGAATCGTGCCCGCCCCGGACCCGGCGCGGCTGGTGTCCACCTCGCCCAAGATCGACGCAGCCGTCTCCGTCTCGGGCGATGGCCGCTATATCTTCATCAGACCGAAGGAACTGCTGCCCGCCGCCACGACGTTCAAGGTCACGGTCAGCGGAATCTCCACCACCAGCGGGCCTCGTCTGGGCAATGTCGACCTGGGAACAGGTGACCTGCAGGCCTTCAGCGGCAGTTTCACGGTCGCCACCAGCACCGACGGCGTGCCGTGGCGACCGGTTGTCGGTCCAGACGCGGTAACCGGGGTATCGCTGTCCAGGTTGGCCGTGCCCATGCCGCCGATGTTGACCAGCGTCAACCAAATCGGCTTCGACTTCTACGACTGGATCGGTGGTGTGGTTCGTACCCAGGCGGATTCGACCGTGCTGTGGTTCGTCGGCGCCAAACGCGATGCCGCCAACCAGATCGTGGCCGATCCGGCCGCGCTATTCGCGTTCCCGATGTTCGGCCGAGAGCGTGGCGGAACATTCTCCTGGAACGCGTCCCAGGTGAATCTGTGGTTCACCTTCGGTCCGGTTCCTTTGCGCCGCTTCGACTTACGCGGCACGTTCGGTCCAGGCGGCAAGGTGGAATCCGACGCGCAGTTCCTCGCCGAGGCCGTGTGCGCGGACATCCCGGGCTACGGCACGAAGATGCCGGTGACGGGCATGTGCGACACGCAGGGCGTGATCACCGCGGCCGGCACATATCTCGGTGGAACGGCGTCGTCTCCGGCAGTGCGACGGGTTGCCGGTCTGCAGACGGGCACCGTAGGGCTCACCCGTCCCAGTGGCGGTTCCGACGGGTCGGTGACTGTACCCGTAACGCTCAGCCCCGGAACGAGCTACCGCAAGCAGGACCACTTCGTCTCGGTACTCCTCGTCGACGCCACAACGGGCGTGCCCGTGCCGGTGGACTACTACAGCGAGACCGCTATGAGCACGGACGCCGCCGGCAACATCACCGGCGCAACAGTGCGGATCCCGGCCAACGTCAGCGTCCCAGCGAAAGTCGAAGCCATCGTAATGACGGACGCTTTCCCGGCGGCCAGGCAGACGTTCGAGGGGTCCGGATCATCATGAGTACGGCGACTCGAACCACTGGACCGACGCAGACCAACGCTGCCCAGCCGGGGCTGGTGCGCGCCTTCGTCGCTGGTCTGGTGGCCGTGGCTGTCGCTGTGGTGGTAGGCATCGCGATCGCCGCCATCCTCGGGGCACTTGGACTCACCACCAGTTCGTCCGTTCGGTTGGGCGAGTGGCTGGCAGGCACCGGTCTGTTGGGCGGTTGGCGACAGGTCGTGTCCTCAGACGTCAATGGTGGACTGGGCTGGTCGACATGGGCGGCAGGCGCTCCTCTGCTGGTGACGCTCGTGGCCGTGTTGGCCACTGCCTTGTTCGCCCGGAGTGCGCGCACGTGGCGGGCCCCATGGCTGCAAGCCGTTGCCGCGGCCGCCGGAGCGGTCGTGGGGAGTGCTCTGCTGGTCGCCCTCTCCCAGGTGTCGCAGACCACCACGAACTCCGCGGGTTCGGTGACGGTACGCGAGGGCTTGACCTGGGTATGGACCTCGGGCGTGCACCCCGGAACCCTCGTGGGCGCCGCGATCCTCATCGGCGGCACCTGGTGGGTGAACACCGCGGCGTTGGACTGGTGGCGGGAGGGTCGGCCGCTGGCCTACGGTCTGTTGATCATTCCGGGTCTCGTCGTGACGCTTCTGGGTGCAGCGGTCCTCTACTACCTGACAAGTTCGCTCGCGGTCGGTATCGCGACGGTGTTGCTGTTCCCGCTGCTGGGCGTATCAGCGCTGCTGGGGATCGGCGGCGCCCCGGCAAGTTTCGGCATCACCCGCATCTCTCCTGTCCCCTACGAGCTGTGGACATGGTCGTCGTCGCTGACGTACGGCATCGGAGGTCTCCTGCTGGTGTTGATCATCGCGGCCGTGGTCGGCCTGGTCCTCCGCCTCCGGCGGAACCAGTGCGGCTGGCCGGCGGGGATAACGGTGCCCGCAGCAGTTGCCGGGTTCATCGCTATCGTGACCAACTCGGTGATCGTGGTTCCCGAGTCGTTGGGCGGCCCGACCCGGATTGCGATCAATCCGCTCGCCGCCATCTTGGTCGCGGTGGTGATGGCCGCGGTCGCCCTGCTTGTACGGGGCCGTCGCCGGACGAATTCGGGGCAAGACACCTGACGCCGCAGCCAAGTCGGACTCCAACAAGCGCGGGCGCTCCGCAAAGCGGCGCGGGTCTTCACACATGGATGTCGCCCCGCCGCAGCCGGGGGGCTGGCAGACGGGGCGACACGATGGCGCAGTGATTACCTGCGGGTCACGGTGACCTGGTCGGGTCCCTGCTTGGCGCTGGCCGCGCAGGTGGCCTGGGTACCGCCGTTGGGTCCACCTTGTTTGATTGTCTGATCGACGCAAACCCCGAGAGCCTGCTGACCGAACCGGTTCGGGTGGTAGCTCTCCTGCTGGCGGTTGGTGTTTGCGATGCTGCCGGCGATGTAGTTGCTGTTGATGGGCACGATCCACTCGGCCGTGGCAGGGACTGGGTAGCCCGTCTTGGCAACGTTTGACCACCTGATCTGCTGAGTAGCGGTGTTGCTCAACTCATGTCCACTGAAGGCGTGGGTGGTGTCCAGGAAGGTGATGTGCTTGTTGATCGAGTCGGCAACTGCGCCGGACATCGTCGCCTTGATGAAGGGCTGGCCTTGGGTTGCCATCCAGTCGACGGTGCCGTTGCTCATCGGAACCCCGGGGCTCTCCCCGTAGGAGTTCCCGAACCAGTTGTCCGGTGTGCCATAGCGGTTTCCTGAGGTGGCGAAGAGGTTCGGCGCTGACTGGTAGACGAAGTTGTAGCTGCCGTCCTGATATCCAGCCTGACGCATGGCCTCGGTGACGGCGTCCAGCGTGCGAGTGATGTCGGTTCGGGCCTTGCCCGCGACGGCGTTGAGCTTGTTCTGCTCACCATTCGTACCGCAGTTGATCTTGCTTGTGATCTGCGTGCAGTCAGTCATGACCTGGCCGAACTTCAAGTCGTTTCCGCCGATGGAGATCACGATCGTGCTGACCTTGTAGGCCCGGTTGGCGAGGAGTTCCTTCAGCTGTTCCAGCTGCGCTTTCTCCCCCTGCTGACCGGTCGTGAGGACGTTCCCGGTGACGGCGCCCGAACAGGCCAGGTTGACCGCGACTGAACCCGGATTGCGGGCGGCGACGGTGTTCACGACTGAACTGTCGGAGCGGTGGCAGCGCCACTCCGGATTCGCCTCGGAGATGTTTCTGTTCCAGGAGTCACGGTAGGACTGCCAGGTGTAGTTGTTCTTGCCGTAGTCGTAGGCGCCGTCGGAGGAGAACTTCTCGTATACGTTGCCCGCGAAACGACCGCCTTCGCCACTCATGAAGCTGTCGCCCATCCCGATCACGAGGGGCGTTCCTTCGCGTTCCTGCGGCGCCTGAGCCGCGGCGGTGTCGGCACCGGAAACGGCGCCCAGACCGAAAAGCGACCCGGCTGCCGCCAGCACGGCCACAGCTGCGGCGCCCTTGCGCGCCATCAGGCTGCGGCCGGCACCTCGACTGGCCTCTGTCTGCTCTGTCGTTGCCTTCATGACTACTCCCAGATCTCGACTATGTGACATCTTGTGTTGATGTGTCACATCCTGCATGCCCACCCCGGGCGGGTTTCATACCTCTGTTGCGAAAACTTGGCGGATCGTTGACCTGACGATGGCCAACCTGGCTGGCCCGGGCCCACAGGGCTACCGCCAGGCACATCCGTTGGTTGCATCAGGCCTGCGAGATGATCTGGACGTCAGAAGTCGAGGGCCCCATCCCACTTCGCCGACGTTCTCGATGTCCTGACCCGATTGCCGCCCGCGGGCTTGGGTCAGGAGCCCCGTCGGGTCGATAGTGGAGACATGCAGTTCGTCAGGCGCGTGGCCGTTCGGGCAGCGGGAGCGCTGTCTACCGTCGTGCTGGCGCTGCCGACAAGCGCAGTTCTACCGGCCGCCGGCAACGCGGAGTCCCCGCTGATCACGTCTCTGAGCTTGGTGACTTCGGGGGCCGTGGCACAGACTCCGGCACAGGTGCACCTGGCCCGCCTGCGGGCCCGGATGGCCACATCCGCGAGCTGGACCTTGGCACTTTCGGACAAGGCCGCTTCCTCGGATCTGCGCGGGTACTCCCTCGTCGTCGTCGACGGCGAGACGACTCCCGCCAGCCGCGTCAAAGCCCTTCATGCCGCCGGATCGATCGTTCTCGCCTACCTGAGCATCGGCACCATCGAAGACGGCAGATGGTGGAGCGCGGCTGCCCAAGGCTACCGATTGGACCGCTGGCAGGACTGGGGTGAGTGGTACGCGAACGTCAACCGTCCCGGATACCGGGGCCTGATCACGGGCCGAGTGTTGCCGCGGATCATGGCTGCCGGCTACGACGGCGTCTTCTTGGACAACGTCGACATGGTCGAGTCGCATCCCGCCCAGCGGAGCGGCATGGCAACCCTGCTGTCGCAGGTTTCGCGCCAGGTTCATGCCCGCGGCCACTTGGTCCTCGCCCAGAACGGAGATAGCCAACTGGCCTGGATGCTTCCCTGGCTCGACGGCTGGAACCGAGAGGACGTCAGTTTCACCTACGACTTCGATACCGGAAAATATCGGCGCACCACCGCGGACGAACGCGCCCGCGCTGCCCGCACCGTCGGCCGGGTTACAGCCCAACACCGCACGGCCTTCACCACCGACTACCTGGCCAACCCTGCTGCCCCCGCTTCCGTGCCGCAGGTCTCCGAGGCGGTGAGGTACTCCTGCCGCCTCGGCGCGAAGCCCTATGTTGGTTCGATCGGGCTGGATCGGATGCCGCGTCGACCGTTGCATTGTTGAGCGGGGCCGGACACCGCAGATCGGGGCATCAACGCCCAGGGAGCAATTCTGTTCGGGCCGCGAGCTGGCCGGATCCCTAAGCGGTCCAGATGTCGTAGCGCTCACCGAGGCGCCGGATGACGTCGGGGTCGTCCAACTGGTTTGACGGTAGTGCGGCCAGTTCGGCCAAGTAATTGTCGAAACCACCAGGCGTGAAGAGCGTGAGCAGTCGTCCACCATCGGGGCACGCAACTTCATGCCAGACGCCCGGGGGGACGATCACCGTCGTTCCCAGCGGTGCGTCGACCGCCTCGTCGTCAAAGGCGAAGGTGACAACTCCTTCGAGAATGAAGAAGATCTCCACCATCGAACGGTGATGGTGGCGAGCCAACAGGAACCCCGGCTTTAGCGTGTCCTCGACCAGGGTGACCCGCCCATCCGATACCTCCAGCGGTGATTTGACCACAACATGATCCTGCGCCCAGTCGTAGTCGTCGCCCTCGCCCGCGGGGATGATCCGGTGCCGCATGTGTTGACCTCCCGAGCTGTGATGGCTAGCAACGGGCCCACATTGACGCCCGGATGCTGAGCCACCATAGTAGATGCGTGCGCACGCATCCAATTGAGCCTACGCGGCCTCTCTTCTCCGAGGTGGAACTGGCGGCCTGGAGCGGATTCCTCGGGACTTTCGACCGGTTGAACCGCTCGATCGAGGAGGACCTACAAGAGCACTCGCACCTGTCCCATGTCGAGTTCGAAGTTCTTCTGCGACTGGCGCGGGCACCAGACACGTGCATGCGTATCCAAGCACTCGCAGACCAGAGCATCCTGACCCGCAGCGGCATGAGTCGGACCGTTGAGAGGCTGGCTCAGTCCGGGCTGGTGGAGCGCGTGGTGGCGGCCGAGGACAGGCGCGGCGCCTACGCCGTCCTGACCGGCGAAGGGCACGAGCGCCTTCGCTCGGCTGCAGAGGCACACACGCAGCTCGTTCGGGAGATCTTCCTCAGCAGGTTCAGCGAGAAGGAACTCAGACAGATGGCCGACTTCTGGCAGCGCCTTGCAGAAGGTTACGAGCAGGAGACGACGTCATGAAGACCGCACTCATCACCGGCGCCACCGACGGAATCGGGAAGGCAACCGCATCCAAGTTGCTCTCCGAGGGGTGGGAGGTGGTCATCGTCGGCCGGAACCCGAGCAAGTGCGCAGCGACAGTGGCGGAACTGAGAGCGGCCAACGGATCTCAAGCCGTCAGCGCGATCACGGCCGACCTGTCGGTGATGGCCGACGTCAAAGGGGTTGCCAAGACCTTTCTCGAGACCCACGACCGGCTCGACTTACTCATGCTCAACGCCAACGCGATCACCCAGGAGAGGGTACTGACTGTCGAGGGTTTCGAGTCCAACTTCGCTCTCGGGCATCTCGGTCGGGCGTTGTTGACCTGGCAGCTGCAGGAGGTGCTGGAGACCACACCAGATGCTCAGGTGATGACGGTCGTCGGACTCAACGTCGAGCGCCCGGACTTCAACGACCTGACGATGGCGCAGGCTTTCAGCGCACAGTCGGCATTGGCCCGCTGGCAGTGGTCCGCCCAGGTGTTCACGTCCGAGTTCAATCTCAGGAGCCGAGTCCCCATGAACATCTACATGCCGGGACTGGTCAAGACGAAGATTCTCGCGAACGAACCACAACCACGCCGGTTGCTGGTGAAAACGCTGACCGCAGTCGTTGGGATTTCGGCGGAGCGGGCCGCCCGGAACGTCTTCTCAGTGATGAGCCAAGTAACAGAGAAAGGGGCCCGGGGCGAAACCTACGCGTGGAAGAGGCAGCGGAAGCCTCTGGACTTGAAACTCCAGCAAGGGGACCAACAACGCCTGTGGGAAGTCACGGCAACTTGCCTCGCACCGTTCGAAAACCCTGAGTAGTCGCCGAAATCCGCCACCACTCGATCGCGGGTAGGCTTCGTTCCTCGATATCGAGACACTTCGACCACGACTGGCCCATGCGCGCCCGCGAGCCGAGAGGACACCCATGAGGATCAATGTGATGAGCGTGATGGTCGACGACCAGGCAAAGGCATTGCGCTTCTACACCGAGGTACTCGGCTTCACTGTCAAGCACGAGATCCCGCTCGGCGAGCACTCCTGGATCACCGTCGTCTCGCCCGAGGATCCCGCGGGAACTCAACTGTCTTTGGAGCCTGACGAACACCCCGCCGCGCGACCCTTCAAACAGGCCCTGGTGGACGATGGCATCCCGTACACATCGTTTGCCGTCGAGGATGTATCGAGGGAGTACGAGCGCCTGGCTGGTTTAGGGGTTCGATTCACGCAGCCCCCCACCGACCTGGGGCCGGTGACGACCGCGGTGTTCGACGACAGCTGCGGAAACCTCATCCAGATCGCCGCCGAGAACGGCTGACTCGGCTAACCACAGAACGGAGTCCTACTCGTAACGCTGGTTTAGCTGAGCACCGCCACGTCGCCCGCATTGACGTCAGAGTTCATCTCAGCAATCATTGACTCAATGAGTGCTGAGATGAACTCTAGCCCCCTCGGGTCCGACTACGAGCGTCGGTCCCGCACCTTCCGGGCGCTGGGGGACCCGACGCGCCTTCGGGTCGTGGAGATGCTGCGCAACCGCGACCTCTCGCCCGACGCCCTCGCATCCGCGCTGGGTATCACCGCGAACCTGCTCGCCCACCACCTCAAGACACTCGAAGCGGCGGGAATTGTCGAACGGAGCAACTCTCAGAACGACCGGCGCCGCACCTACATCCACCTAGTCGACGGCGCGCTCGACGGCCTGCTGCCACGGGCATCGACTTCGGCAGCCCGCGTGCTGTTCGTATGCACCCACAACTCGGCCCGATCGGTGCTCGCCGAGGCGCTGTGGCGGACCGTCAGCGACGTGCCCTGCGCTTCCGCGGGCACTCGACCGGCGCCCTGCGTGAACCCTCGTGCAGTCGATGCGGCCCGCCGCGCCGGTGTGACTCTCGACGCCTCGACGCCGCGATCCCTCGAAGCGCTCCTGGAGGACGACGACCTGGTCGTGTCCGTCTGCGACACCGTCAACGAGGAACTCGACGACCTGCCGAACGAGCGCGTCCACTGGTCAATCCCCGACCCCTCCCGTGTCGACACCGACGAGGCGTTCACCGCGGCCCTCGAAGACATCAGCACGAGAGTCGCCCAACTCGCTCCCCTGGTCAGTGCTACCCGCCCATAGCAATGACGCCGCCGTGGGCGACGACCGCACCAGACATCACCCGTGCGAATCAACGCACACGCGGTTCACGGACTTCGCACCCAACGACAAGCACTGATGCGCAAACCGCCACTAGGAGACGGTGACACGACCGAAACACACCTCGCCCAGCCTCTTCTCGCCGACGGGTTCGTCGCGGAGCAGGGGGACGATGGCGACGCGGTCGGCGAAGTGGGTTACCGCTTCGATTTGCTCGTCCTCCGCGGCAGCGCGTCGGCGCAGGAAGGGCGAGCGCGGGTGGGCCGCAGCCAGTGAATTGTTGACGACCCAGGCCCAGGGGTGGATCCCAGCCCGCTCGAGGTCCCCCTGCAGGCCGCGGGCCTCCGCGACGGGGGTGGGTTCGGGCAGGGTGACGAGGATGACCTTGGTCAACTCGGGATCTTGCAGCATCATCATCGGCGTGCGAAAGCCGCTCGTGGCTCCCATCTGACGGACGATGTCGCGATGGTAGGAGCCGGTCGCGTCCAACAACAGCAGGGTATGGCCGGTGGGTGCTGTGTCGACGACCACGAACTCCCGGCGAGCGGAGTGGATCACCTTCGAGAACTCGCCGAACACAGCGACCTCCTCGGTGCATGGCGAGAGCAGATCCTCGTGCAACGCGGCGCGGCCGGCGTCGTCGAGATTCTTGCCCTTCGTGGCCATGATCCGATCGCGGTACGCCTGGGTGGCAGCGGTGGGGTCGATCCGCGAGACCCGCAACCCGGCGACGGCGCCCTGCAGGGTTTCCGCCAGGTGGGCTGCCGGATCCGTGGTGGTCAGGTGGACCTCGTGGCCGCGGTGGGCCAGTTCCACGGCGACAGCGGCGGCGATCGTAGTCTTGCCCACCCCTCCCTTACCCATGCACATCACGAGCCCGTGCTGCCCGCGCTCGATGTCGTCAACGAGGGCGCTCAGCGGCTGCGCCGCCGTGTTGGCGGGGGCGACCGCCTGCGACTCGTCCCGCGCCGTGGCCTCTTCGTATACGGCACGGTCGTCTGCCAGCAACAGGCGCAGGGCAGGGAGGCCGATCATGTTGGTTGGCTTGAGCTCGATCACGTCGATCTGCAGGTCGGTCAGTTCCGCCGGCATCGCGTCCATCGCAGCTATCTCGCGCGCACGCACGGCAATGGCGAGGTCCTCATCGCCGGCCGCTGCGGGCATGCAGGCATTGATGACGAGGCTCGTGGCGCGGATGCCGACCCCGGCGAGTTCGTCGTACGTTCGGGCGGCCTCCGCCAGTGCGGACTCCTGCGGGCGGGTGACGAGAACCAGCCTGGTGCGAGTGGGATCCTTCAACGCCGCGACGGCCGCGGCATAGACCGAGCGCTGCTTCTCCAACCCCGCCAGCGGGCCGAGGCACGAAGCGTCACCCTTGCCGGCATTGAGGAAGTCGGTCCATTCCCCAGGAAGTTGGAGCAGGCGAATGGTGTGTCCCGTGGGGGCGGTGTCGAAGAGTACGTGGTCATATCGATGGGTGATCGTCTCATCGGCGAGCAGGGCGGTGAACTCGTTGAACGACGCCACCTCCGTCGTACAGGATCCGGACAACTGCTCCGCAATTGACGCGATCTCCTTCTCCGGCAACAACCCTCGCACCGGGCCGACGATGCGCTCTCGGTAGGCCTCCGCCGCCTGCTCTGGATCGATCTCCAACGCCGACAGACCGGGCAGGACCCCGATGGGTGTGATGGTGTTGCCGATGGAAACGTCGAACACCTGCCCCACGTTCGAGGCCGGATCGGTACTCACCAGCAGCACCCGCTTGCCCTGCTCGGCGAGCGCGACCGCGGTTGCGCAGGCAATCGACGTCTTGCCTACTCCGCCCTTGCCCGTGAAGAAGATGAAGGCGGGAGGATCGGCCAGGAACCGAGGCATCAGCAGCAACCTGACGGCCCACAACCGCAGGAGGACTCGGCGGACGAGTCGTCGGCCATCGTCAACAGCGCCGCCCCTGCCGGAACGGCATCATCTGCGAGGTCCGCGAACTTGAGCAACTGGGCGCGTGTGGGATACCTGCCGGTCATCACGGTGACGCCATCGACGGTCGTCAACGGCAGCCCCTCGGACCCGGCCACCTGCAGGAAAGCGCGCACCGCGTCATCCTCGGCGAAGGCGGAAGGGTCGTTGGCGAGGTTGTGGCGGAAGATGTCAGCGCCGCGGGCCGCAAGGTGGTCCAGGTCCGCCGTGAATTCGACCAGGGCCTGGTCGACGTCGGGTCCGCATACGCCCGTGTTGCAGCACAGTGCGGGTTCGTAGACGTGGATGGCAGGCGTGTGGGCCTCCTTGCTTCGTGGGATTCCCGGCTTGGTGGCGCGGATGAAGGCAGACCGAATGACACCATCCACTGCGCCGATCGCTTGCTCCAGATCCAGCCCGTCAGGGATGTCCGCGGGCGAGAGTCCAGCGGCAAGGCCCTCGAGTTCAGCCCGGGCGAAGATGTTGACTGGCTCGACACTGACGTCCTCGAACCCCGCCTCCCGCAGACCCTCGACGACCTGTTCCTCGGTGAGCGCGCCCGCGATGCAGCCGGTCCACAGGGCCATCAGTGAGCCCAGTTCGTCGGGCAGCGGACGAGACAGGACGATGTCGGAGATCGCGAGCCTGCCGCCGGGTGCCAGAACGCGGAACGATTCACGGAAGACAGCCTCCTTGTCAGGGGAGAGGTTGACCACGCAATTGCTGATGATGACGTCGACGTGGTCATCGGGCAGCGGAACTTCCTCGATGCTGCCAAGGACGAACTCCGCATTGGTCACGCCGGCTTCGGCCTTGTTGGTTTCGGCGAGCGCAAGCATCTCCTCGGTCATGTCCAGACCGTAGGCCTTGCCAGTCGGTCCAACCCGGCGGGCCGAGAGGAGCACGTCGATACCGCCGCCGGAACCGAGGTCGAGCACCACCTCACCGGGGTGCAACTCGGCCAGAGCCGTGGGGTTGCCGCACCCCAGCGAGGCCAAGACCGCGGTCTCGGGCAGCTCGCCGCGCTCGTCGTCGCCGTACTGCGAGGCGCCGAAGACATCGCCCACTTCAAGTGTGGTGTCCCCCGGACCGCACGAGGTTGGTCCGCAGCAACTGGCGGCCGTGGTGGCCGCCGCCGCGTAGCGGGCGCGTACGGCGTCCTTGATCAGGTCAGAGTCGTTGATCGTCATCGGGTCTCCTTCGGGGCACAGGTGGGGGTGGCGAGGTCGGACAGGACGCTGATCGGCGCGGCAATGGCCTCACAGCACAACGAGTAGACGTTGCTCCGCCCCACAGGCGTGACCGTGACCAGCCCAGTGTCGCGCAGGGCCTTGAGGTGGTGGCTGACCAAGGGCTGCGAGAGTCCGGTCGCCGCCACCAACTCGACCACGGACGAGTCGCGGTCGGCGATGGCAAGCAGGATCGTCAGGCGGTTCTCGTCAGACAGCGCCTTGAGCACCGGTGCTATCGCGCGGGCACGTTCGGCTGGTGCAGTGATGTCACGCAGGGGCATGCCCCACGATATGCATAAGTATCTGCTTATGTCAATAGTGAATACTGGTTCTTCGGAGGCCGCAGGAGGTCAGTCGCTGGGTCAGGCGGGCGCGTTTTCGGGCGCGAGTTCGGCGACGAGCGCTTCCACCCGAGCGCGGATCTCGTCGCGGATCGGCCGCACCGCGTCCACACCCTGGCCGGCGGGGTCGTCGAGCACCCAGTCCTCGTAACGCTTGCCCGGGTAGAACTTGCAGGTGTCCCCGCAGCCCATGGTGATGACGACATCGGAGGCCTGTACGGCCTCGTCGGTGAGGATCTTGGGGGTCTCAGCGCTCATGTCGATACCCTCTTCAAGCATCGCCTCCACGGCCGCCGGATTGACCTGGTCGGCCGGCGCGGAACCCGCGGACAAGACCTCGATGCGCCCGCCGCCGAGGCTCTGCAGGTAGGCGGCGGCCATCTGGGAGCGGCCGGCGTTGTGGATACAGACGAACAGCACGGAGGGCTTGTCGCTCATCGGTGCTCCTTTCATTGTCAGCCTTGAGGGCCGTGGTGGACGGGGTCGGGCAGGTCGAGCGGTTCGGGGGTGACGCCGTGGCGGGGGTAGAAGAACTCGGTGAGCAGGGCGCCGATGGTCGCGCCGACGATCTGGAACACGATGAACAGTGGCACCGATTCCCAGGCGATGCCGGAAAAGGAGTTGGTCAGCGTGCGTCCGATAGTCACCGCTGGGTTGGCGAATGACGTCGAGGACGTGAAGAAGTAGGCCGCCCCGATCCACGCTGGGACCAGGGCCGCACCCACGTGACCGCGCCCCGTGCGTGTCAGGGCGCCGATGACGAGCAGCAGCCCCGCCGTCGCGACGACCTCTCCGAGCCAGATGTGCCAGCCGGTACGCACGTGGGTGGAGAGGTGGACGCCGGCGCCGGCGAACATGAGGTCGGCGAGGATCGCCCCGGCGCAGGCGCCGGCGACCTGCACCACAATGTAGATGCCGCCCTCGCCCGCGGGCATTTCGCGCCGAATCATCGCAACGCCGCTGACCAGCGGGTTGAAGTGTGCGCCGGAAATGGGTCCGATGGCCCAGATGAGCACGCCGAGCGCCGCGACGGTCGCCAAAGCGTTGATCAACAGGGCGACCGCGAGGTTATCGCTGAGCAGGGTGCCCATGATTCCCGAGCCGACCACCGTCGCCACCAGGATGGCGGTGCCCAGGAACTCCGCAGTTACGCGTCGTCCCAAGTCGTCCGACATTGCAGGCTCCTCCACCCGTTCCCGACGTCGCCGGTATTAGCTCAACAGGAGTTGAGTTAATGCCGGACACACCGGAATGCTACCGCGCATCCACTCGGCAGCCCAAGCCGCACGCCCAAACCAGTGCGAGCGAGGCCGCCCATGTCGAAGAGGCTCATACAGCAGGTCGCCACGAGGCACGGCAGTCGACCTGGACGCCGCGGACGTTCGTCGGCCGCCAGCCGCCCATTGATCCGTTAGATTGACGCCCTGCAATCTCGCAACTACGCCCGCGCGAGATCCACGAAACGGGAGTAGTGGCCTTGGAAGGCGACCGGGATCGTGCTGGTGGGCCCGTTGCGGTGTTTGGCGATGATGAAGTCGGCCTCGCCGGCACGGGGGGATTCTCGCTCGTAGGCATCCTCGCGGTGCAGCAGCATCACGATGTCGGCGTCCTGCTCGATCGAGCCGGATTCTCGCAGATCCGAGATCATCGGCTTCTTGTCCTGGCGCTGTTCGGGCCCGCGGTTCAGCTGGCTGATCGCCACCACAGGGACATTGAGTTCCTTCGCCAAGAGCTTCATCGACCGGGAGAACTCGCTGACCTCCTGCTGCCGGCTCTCCACCTTTCGGCCCGACGACATCAACTGCAGATAGTCGATGACGACCAGACGAAGGTCGTTGCGCTGTTTGAGCCTGCGACACTTCGCCCGGATCTCCATCATCGTCAGGTTCGGCGAATCATCGATGAAGAGCGGAGCGTCGGAAACGCGGCTCATGTGCTTGGCCATCTTCTGCCAATCGGCATCGGACATCTGCCCCGAGCGCATGTGGTTCAAGGGGATCTGCGCCTCTGCACTCAGCAGCCTCATGACGATCTCGTTGCGGGCCATTTCCAGCGAGAAGATCGCACTCGTCAACCCGGCCTTGATACTCGCCGAGCGGGCGAAGTCCAGCCCCACCGTCGACTTGCCCATCGCGGGTCGAGCAGCCACCACGATCATCTGCCCGGGATGCAGGCCGTTGGTGAGGGAATCGAGGTCGGTGAAGCCGGTGGGAACGCCCACCATCTCACCACCGCGGTTCGCGATGGCCTCGATCTCTTCCAACGCGGTCGGCATCAGGTCCTTGAGCGACTGATAGTCCTCGGAGGTGCGGTCGGAGGTGACGTCGTAGACCTCGGCCTGCGCACGGTCGACGATCTGGTCGACCTGACCCTCCTGCGTATAGCCGAGCTGGGCGATGCGGGTGCCGGCTTCGACCAGGCGCCGCAGGATCGCCTTCTCGCGCACGATCTCGGCGTAGTATCCGGCGTTCGCCGCCGTCGGGACACTCGCCACAAGGGTGTGAAGGTAGCCGGCCCCGCCGATGCGGTTGAGGTCGCCACTGCGGGACAACGCGCCCGCGACCGTCACCGCGTCCGCCGGTTCCCCTCGGCCGTAGAGGTCCAGCGCAGCTCCGAAAACGATCTGGTGGGCGGGTCGATAGAAGTCCGCCTCACGGACGCGCTCGACGACATCGGCGATGGCGTCCTTGCTGAGCAACATGCCACCCAGAACCGACTGCTCCGCGATCACATCGGAGGGCGGGACCCGGTCCAGTTGGCTGTCCTCGGGGCCGCCGCCCGCCGATGTCGACATGTCTATGACGCTCAAGAAGTCCTCCAAGTGTGGCCGGTCGAAGTACGACCAGTCCCGCATCTCCATACCTACCGGCAACCCCCGACAGTCCGAAAGTCCTGGTGCGAAGGCACTCACGATGTGAGACGGACCTTGTGGATAAGTCTGTGAATAACACCTCCGCGGACGCTGGAAAAGCCGTGAAGAGGTGTGAACAACTGTGGATAAGCTGTGGGATAACCATTAGTGGTCAGTTCGTAACTACCTTCTGACCTGCGGAAACATTCCCCACAGCCTGTTGAGGGAAACCGGTTGGCGGGCGTGGCGCGTTATCCCCAAGGGAATCTTTACGCTCCTCACTCCTTGAACGGGACGGGCGCAAGAAACAGGGCGAGGTGACGATGGTCAGACCACCGTAACCTCGCCCTGCGGCGTGGTGTTGAACGCTACCCGGCGACGACCGCGACCGTGAATTCCGCTGTCACCTCGGGGTGCAACCGCACATGCACATCGATCGGCCCCACTGTCTTGACATGCGCCGGAATGGCGATGGTTCGCTTGTCCAGCGGCGGACCGCCAGCGTCGCGAATGGCGTCGGCAACGTCGTTCGTGGTCACGGATCCGAACAACCGGCCGCCGTCTCCGGCGTGTGCCGTGACGTTGACCTGCAGACCCTCGAGGGTCTGTTTGATCTCTCGGGCATGGTCCACGTCGCGAATCTCACGGGCCTGCCTCGCACGGCGGATCTGGTCGATCTGGCGTTCCGCGCCCTTGCTCCAGCCGATGGCCAGGCCGCGGGGTACCAGGAAGTTACGCCCGTAACCGTCCTTGACCTCGACCACGTCGCCTGAATCTCCGAGCCCGGTCACGTCCTGGGTCAGGATCAGCTTCATATGTCGTCGCCTCCTCAGCGTCCGGCCGACGTGTACGGCAGCAGGGCAACTTCACGCGCGTTCTTCACGGCCATCGCGACATCGCGCTGATGCTGAGTGCAGTTGCCTGTCACCCGGCGGGCACGGATCTTGCCGCGGTCGGAGATGAACTTGCGCAGCAGGTTGGTGTCCTTGTAGTCCACATGCGCGATCTTCTCGCGGCAGAAGACGCACACCTTCTTCTTCATCTTGCGCACGGGCGCTTTGCTGTTGGTCGTCATGTGATTCTCTCTCGTTTGCTCACCGCCGGCCTACGGCCGACCGGTGGGGTAGTGGTGGTGTGGAGTTAGAAGGGGGGCTGATCGGCCGAGCCGCCCCACGAATCGCCGCCGCTCTGTGGCGACGACCAAGGGTCGTTGGCAGGCGCAGACTGACCGCCGCCGCCGCCGGAGAAGCCGCCCTCACGGGAGATGCGGTTGACCTTGGCGGTCGCATTGCGGAGCACGGGGCCGACCTCGTCGACCTCGAGTTCCACGACGGTGCGACGCTCGCCCGCCTGGGTCTCGTAGCTCCGCTGCTTCAGGCGACCCGAGACGATGACGCGTGTTCCCTTCGTCAGGGACTCCGCCACATTCTCGGCGTACTGGCGCCAGACGCTGCAGGACATGAAGAGTGTTTCGCCGTCCTTCCACTCGTTCGCCTGACGGTCGAACGTGCGGGGGGTGGACGCCACCCGGAAGTTGGCAACGGCGACGCCGCTGCCCGTGAATCGAAGTTCGGGATCGTCGACGAGATTGCCGACGAGGGTGATGATCGTGTCACCGGCCATTGATCATGCCTTCCTAGTCATGGGCGACTAGTCCTCCTTGCGGAGGACCTTCGTACGGAGTACCGACTCGTTGAGGGTCAGCTGACGGTCCAGTTCAGCAACCGCGGCTGGGTTGGCGGTCACATCGAGGAAGGCATAGATGCCCTCGGACTTACGGTCGATGTCGTAGGCCAGCCGACGACGGCCCCAAATATCGATACCCCCCACAGTTCCGCCATCGTTGCGGATCACATTGAGGAAGGTCTCCAGGCTGGGAGCGACTGTGCGCTCCTCCAGTTCCGGATCGAGAATCACAACTACTTCATAGCGACGCAAGGTCGAACCACCTCCTTTGGGCTCAGCGGCCGCGGACGTTCCGCGGCAGGAGGTCGACACAAGACGAACGCGCGAGTTAACCCGCACGCTCACCCGACAGTCTACCGGGCGCCCAGGGTTGCTCGGACTCCCGGTCCACAAGGGCGGGACGAGAGGCGGACGAGCCTTCGGGGGCAGACGCGGGCGTCGTGGGCGTGATCCACGGTTCGGGTCTGGGCCGGGTGCGCCACCTCACCTGGGCAGACGACACAGCCGTACGCTGGGCCGCATGAAGACGAAGGCCGCAGGCGGCACGGTTGCAGTTGGCGCGCACGTCGATCAGCGGGATCCCCTGAATGCAGCCTCCGCCCTCGGCGCCGACGCCGTGCAGATCTTCCTGGGCGACCCCCAATCCTGGAAGGCGCCGACGGTCGTCTACCCCGGAGGCGCGGCGGCCCTGAAGGCCGACGCCGCCGACGCCGGAGTCGCCATCTACGTGCATGCCCCCTACGTCATCAATGTCGCATCGACCAACAATCGGGTCCGCATCCCCAGCCGGAAGCTACTGGCTGCCCATGTGGCCGCGGCCGCCGAGGTCGACGCGGCCGGGTTGATCGTCCACGGCGGACATCTGACTGCAGATGACGATCCCGACGTCGGATTCGACAACTGGCGCAAAGCGTTCGACTCCCTCGACGTCGCCTGCCCGGTTCTGATCGAGAACACCGCCGGCGGCAATCACGCTATGGCCCGTCGACCCGAAGCGATCGCGAGACTCTGGGAGGCCCTCGACGGATTCGACGTCGGATTCTGCCTCGACACCTGCCACGCCTGGGCCGGCGGCATGTCGCTTCCGGAGGCGGCCGAGCTTGTGCTGGGAATCACCGGGCGCATCGACCTCGTTCACGCCAACGACTCCCTCGGCGGTTTCGACTCCGGGAAGGACCGCCATGCGAACTTCGGCGAGGGCACCTGCGCGACCGAGGACCTGCTGGAGTGCATAGAGCTCACCCGGGCACCGGCCATTGTCTGTGAGACCCCTGCTGATGGCATCGCCGACGATATTGCTGCCATCCGCGGCTGGCTCGACAAGTGAACAAGTAGGCTTCCTCGGATGAGCCTCACGGTCCGCGAGATCACCCCGGCCGAGCACCTCGCCTTCGTTGCTGAGCGTGACTCGGTGTCGTTCCTGCAAGTGCCCTCCTGGGCTGGCGTCAAGGCCGAGTGGGGTTCGCTGTCCATCGGCTGGTTCGATGATGACCAACTCGTCGGGGCGGGTCTGGTGCTGCTTCGACAGGTTCCGGTGGCGCCCAGGTATTTCGCCTACATCCCGGAAGGCCCCTCGATCGACTGGCCGGGTCTGCGAACCCCGGAGACCTTGCACGAGTGGCTCGACCCGATGCTGGCGTTCCTGAAATCCAAGGGTGCTTTCGCCGTCAAGATGGGTCCCAGCGTGGCCGTTCGCCGGTGGGAGGCAGCCACCCTGAAGGCCGCTGTGGCCGACGGCGGTGCCGCCCGACTTCGCGACGTCGAACCGGATTGGGAGGACGGCGGAGCGCTCGCCACGATGGAGGCGCTGAAGGAGATGGGCTGGTCACGACAGCCGGACCCCGGCACGGGTTTCGGCGACGTCCAACCGCGCTACGTATTCCAGATTCCGCTGTCCGGGCGGAGCGAGACCGACCTGCTGGCGGGATTCAACCAACTGTGGCGTCGCAACATCAAAAAGGCGCAGAAGGCCGGCGTCGTCGTGGAGAAGGGTGGCCGGGAAGCCCTGGCCGAGTTCTATCCCGTGTACCTCGAGACCGCTGAGCGCGATGGATTCATCCCCCGACCGCAGTCCTACTTCGAACGCATGTGGGACGCCATGACCGCCGAGGATCCCGACCGGATCACCGTCTATCTGGCCCGCCACGAAGGCAAGGTCCTTGCGGCCACGACGCTGGTCCGGGTCGGAGACCACGCGTGGTACTCCTACGGGGCCTCCAGCAACGAGGGGCGGGACGTCCGGCCGAGCAACGCAATCCAGTGGCAGATGATCACCGACTCCGCCGCGACCGGGGCGACCGTGTATGACCTCCGCGGCATCAGCGACACCCTCGATCCCGAGGACCGGCTGTTCGGCCTCATCCAATTCAAGCTGGGTACCGGCGGATTCGCACAGGAGTACCTCGGCGAGTGGGACTACCCCCTGCGCCCCATGATGGCCAAGGCCTTCTCCTACTACATGTCGCGGCGCTGAGCGGACCCGCGCGGGCCGTAGGCTGTCGCACGTGACCTTCTCCCTTCACGTTGACGCCGAGACGTGGCGCGCAAACGCGCGGGCAGTGACCGACGCGGTGGCGGCGGCAGTCGCTGGGGAAGGCGGAGGCGGGCTTGTGCCCGTCATCAAGGGCAACGGCTACGGTCTCACCCTCCCCCGGCTTGCCCGCGAGGCGACCCGACTCGGCGTGGACTCGGTCGCCGTGGGCACACCCTTCGAGGTGGAGGCGGTCGCTGCCAGATTCACCGGCGACATCCTGGTCCTGCAGCCGTGGGATCCCCGGGACACCATCGCCGCCCGGGCCTGGGCGGCCATCGACGCGACGTCGACCGCAAGTCGGGTCGTGCGCACGGTCGCGAGTACCGACATCCTGCATCGGATCGCGCAGGATGCGACGTCCGAGGTTCAGATCGTGCTGGAGGGGCTGACCTCGATGCGTCGGTTCGGGCTGGAGGAGCCCAACCTCGATGCTGTCCTCGCCGACGACACGATCCGCCGGGCGCTGCACTCGGGGCGCATCCGGCTTCGCGGCGCTGCCGTGCACCTGCCGATCAACGAACCGAGTTCGCCCCAGGTGGCTACCTTGAACTCCTCCCCCAGCGAGGCTCAACTGAGCGATCAGGCCTCCAACAGGGTGCGCGAAACATGGGGATGGGCGGTCACCTGGATCCGCGCGCTGGCGTCCCTGGAGGACGCCGGAATCCCGCTGACCCGCGATGCGACCACGATCTGGGTGTCGCACCTGTCCGATGCCGAACTCGTGGACCTGCGGGCGGCGCTACCGACCATCCCACTGCGCCTCAGGGCTGGAACCCGGCTGTGGCTGGGCGACCCGGACAGCATGCAGGCGATGGGCACGGTGCTGGCGGTCCACCCTGTCGACAAGGGTCGCGAGGTGGGCTATCGCCAGCGACGCGCGCCCCGGTCGGGCTTCCTGGTGATTGTCGGAGGTGGCACCTCGCACGGCGTCGGTATGGCGGCGCCTTCGGCTACCACCTCCCTGCGCGCACGGGCCATCGCGGCCGGCACGGGCGCCCTCGAAGCAGTCGGCCGAGCACGATCGCCCTTCTCGTGGGCGG
The DNA here is from genome assembly GCA_964556255.1 of uncultured Actinomycetes bacterium. GTDB lineage: Bacteria > Actinomycetota > Actinomycetes > S36-B12 > UBA10799 > JACJWR01. The sequence continues at coordinate 12,057 of CAZKVQ010000013.1, read as the reverse complement.
ATCGGCTGCGCTGGTTCGCCGAGCCACCACACATGCAGGTATCGATGGTGTGGCTGGGCGAGGACGACCTCCGTGAAGGTTTGGCCGCCGGTTACCGAACGCCCGCCGTCGGCGACCAGTGGCCTTGCCGGATCCGCCACACCACGGCATCGTTCGACCGCATCGTGGGCCTCGACTGACGTGGCTGCCGGAAGCGGAGCAGAGGTGTCCCCGAACGTCGAGGTGGAACCCACGCTGGACGACCGGGACATCGCTGCAGGCTCCGAGGTCGTAGGGGCGCCTGTCGGCCGGTCAGCTCGTCGCGGCACCGGCCAGATGGCCCTCATCGTCGCGACAGTAGTTGCCCTGGCCGGATATGCGTTGAGCATCTTCGCGCGAACACCCTGCATTTCCGACGGCTTTAACGGCATTGGCCGCTACACGCATCTGTGCTACTCCGACATCCCGGTGCTGTACTCACTGCGGGGCTTCGCCGATGGGCGGTTGCCCTACCTCGACCACATCCCTGGGCAGCAGGGCTTCGAGTACCCAGTGCTGACGGGGGCCTTCGCACAGATAGGTGCCTGGCTCACCCCCATCTTCGGCGGCGGCGGGATCGGCTTCTATGCCGCGAATGTGTTGCTGCTGGGGATCTGCTTCCTCGTCACCGTCTTGGCTACCGGGGCGGCCGCCCGTCCGCGTAACTGGGACGCGGTGCTGCTCGCGTCGGCACCCGCACTTCTCGTCGCGGCGACGATCAACTGGGATCTGTTGGCGGTAGCCCTGACTGCCGTCTGGCTGTTGCTGTGGTCGCGGAAGTTGCCAGGCTGGGCCGGGGTAGTGCTGGGACTTGCGATCGCCGCGAAGTTCTACCCCCTGGTGCTGTGCGGACCGATGCTGTTGCTCTGTCTCAGATCCGCTCGCATGTCAGCCTTCTGGCGGATGATGGGAACCGCTGCACTCGCCTGGCTGGCTGTGAACGTGCCGGTGATGATCATGAACTTCGAGGGCTGGTCCGAGTTCTACACCTTTAGCCAGACCAGGGGACAGGACTTCGGATCCCCCTGGCTGGCACTGTCGATCGCCGGCTTCGGGGTGCCGCCGGGCATCCTCAACACGGTTGCCTCCACGCTCTTCCTGATCGCCTGCCTAGCGATCGGGGCCCTCATCATTTTCTCGTCGCGGCGTCCTCGGGTGGCCCCGATGCTCTTCTTGGTGCTGGCCGCGTTCCTCATCACGAACAAGGTGTACAGCCCGCAATACGTTGTCTGGCTCGTCCCGCTCGCGGTGCTGGCCCGCCCGCGGTTGCGGGACCTGATCGTGTGGCAGGCCGGTGAACTGGTCTACTTCGCGGCGATCTGGTGGTACCTGGCCGGACTGCAGAACCCCAACAAGGGTCTCCCGGGCGGGTGGTACGCGGTGGCGATCTGGATTCACATCGGTGTGACCATCTGGTTCGCGGCCTTGCTCGTGCGCGACGCGCTGCGCCCGGCCAAGGATCCCGTGCGCGGGGACGGACCCGACCTGGACGACCCGCAGGGCGGGGTGTTGGATGGCGCCCCGGACAGACCGGGATGGCCATCCAACAGACGCGCGGTACCCAGTCATTCAGTCACAGGTCAGGTGAGGCCGTCAGCCGCTACCGACGGTTGAAGCCACCCGCGCCGGCGACAGAGCCCCGCGTGAGGGATCGACCGCTGGTGGCGCCAGGCTCGGTGGCGTGGTCGGCTGGGTGGGCGAATCAGTCGGTGTGGGTTGGGTCTCGGTCGGCGTTGGCGCGACCGTAGGCGATTCGGATGGCGAGAACGACGGAACCGGCGGCGCCGTGTCCGGATTGTTCCGATTGGGCGCCACATAGTCGTCGAACTGGTTGGCCGGGTCGACGAAGTCCTCCACCGGCATGTCGGCCATGGCTTGCGACATGTAGGCCGTCCAGATCTGGGCTGGATAGGAGCCGCCGGCAACCATCGACATCCCACCGGTACCGGCCAGCGACACGTTGTTGCCGTTGGCATCGTTCTTCACCATCATGACTGCCGTGGACATCTGCGGCGCGTAACCCACGAACCATGCGGAAGTGTTGTTGTCCGAAGTACCCGTCTTTCCCGCGACCGGCCTTCCCGCGCCCTGGGCGGCAGTGCCGGTTCCCTGACTGACGACCTTCCGCAAGGCATAGGTGACCTCGTCTGACACGGCCTCGTCGTAGGCGCGAGTGTCCTTAGCCTGCAACTGGAAGACGACGTCCCCGTTGCCCATCGCAACCTCTTGGATCATCGAGTAGGGGGTTTGCTTTCCTCGGTTGGCGAAGGTGCCGTATGCCGAGGCCATCTCAAGCGGAGTGGGCGAAGCGGCGCCGAGCACGTTCGTCACGTCGACGATCAGGCCCGGCGTGTTATCGGGGATGCCGGCTCTGACTGCGGACTCCTTGGTCCGTGCCGGACCGATCTCTGCGTTCATGTTGGCGTACGGGGTGTTGACCGAGTCCTCGGTCGCCTTCAACATGCTGATGGTCCCGTAGCTCTGGTTGAACTCGTTCTCGATGAGCTGCCCGTCGATGCGTTGTGGGGAATTGCCGTCGTAGTAGGAGTCGAGACCAACGTTGTTCTCGAGGCCCGCAGCCAGCCCGAAGGCCTTGAACGTCGAACCGGCCTGCCCACGTGCCTGACTGGCGTTGTTGAACTGGTTCTTCTGGTAGTCCGGCCCGCCGTACATGGCGACCACGGCCCCGGTGTTGGGGGTCACCGAGGCGAGGCCGATCCGAAGACCCTCCTCCTCTCCGCCCGGAGAGTTATTGGTGACCGCATCCACGGCTGCCGCCTGAGCCGTGCGGTCGAAGGTGGTCTTGACGTTCAAGCCCTCGGTGTTCAGTTGGTCCTCGGTGAACCCGTGGTTGAGCATGTCGCGCTGCGCGGCAGCGAACAGGTACCCATCCGTGCCTTGGTAGTAGTTCGCCGGCGGGGTGTAAGCCTTGACCTCCGGGAACTTCTGGGCCGCTCGCTCGGCTGGCGTCAGCCAACCCTTGGCGACCATACCGTCGAGCACGTAGTTCCATCGATCCTGCAGACCTTGGGGATTCTTGGTCGGCGACAGCCCGTTGGGGGACTGCAGCAGAGCGGCCAACATAGCGCCCTGGGCGACCGTCAAATCCTTCGCAGGAACGCCGAAGTACGCCTGCGAGGCGGCCTCGATGCCGTAGGCGCTGCGACCGTAGTAGACGGTGTTCATGTAGTTGGACAGGATCTCGTCCTTGGAGATCTGGGTCTCGATCTTCAGCGAAAGCACGAGTTCCTTCGCCTTGCGGATGTAACTGCGCTCCTGGGTGAGGAAGGCGTTCTTCGCGTACTGCTGCGTGATCGTCGAGGCGCCCTGGGTGTCGCCGCCCCGAACGTTGTTCCAGACCGCCCGAGCAAGCGCGGTAGGTGAGAACCCGCCGTGCTCGTAGAAGTCGCGGTCCTCGGCAGCCAACACGGCGTGCTGAACCGGCTGCGGTACATCCGATAGCGGCACGTTCGTGCGGTTCGCCTCACCCATGCGTCCGAGTACGGTCTGCCCGTCGTTCCAATAGAACGTCGTCACCTGGGCCCGGGCCATGTCATTCGGCTGGGGCACCCTGACGAACACGACAGCAGCAGCGAGCGCGCCGAAGGCGAGCACAACGAGCAGCACCACGGTGGAGAGCAGCAACTTCCATGACGGCAACCAACGGCGGACACCGGTGCGGCCAGCCCTCGGGTAGTCGATGAATCGCTTACTGCTTGCCATGGAACCAATCTCGTCTCAGAAGGGGACAGGTGCACAACTGCGGACAACGCTGCGGCCGCGGGGGCGTTCGGTGACCCCCGCGCGAACCGTCCGCCCCATCAATTGTCCCCCGCGCTATCAGGGTAAGGCGACATTGGCCGCTGACAAGTGATCGCCCTCACTCATCCCGGCTACCCACGGGTCAGATCCCACGGCGGTCGCGGAGCTCCGATGGAAACCCGGTGGTCACTCCAGAAGGTCGGCCGGTGCCCGCCTCGGCGGCCGTGGGTTCCCGTCGCCGAGCATGTAGGTGTGCCGGAGGTGATTCCACCGGCACCCCGTGCAGACCTCGACGACGTACACCTCCAGGAAGCCGTACTCCAGCGCCCACTCGAGCAGCTCCGGCTTCGTGCGCAGTCGGCCGGAGAACGGTCCCAACTCGTCTGAGAATACGTACCTAAGGAGCACCAACGAATCCATCCGGCACCAGGGGCAGGGGGCATCGGCTGGCTCCCCATGGTGTTTGGCAGCGCGGATGAGGTCGGGGTGTGGGTCGAGGTGTTCGCTGGACCCGGTCGCTGACAACACCAACGAGGCCAAGGCCCTGCGACGGTGGATTCCGTGGTCCACCCAATGCCGTGGCGCGGTCGGATCGGCCACGACCTCGGGCGCCCGCGGCGGCGGCGGGCGGCGGGCGACCGGGGTGGTCTGTGCCACCCGGGTGGCCCGCGGCGTGTTCGATCGGGGAACGGCCATCCCCCAAGGGTACGCGGGAACCCTGCGACACACCCGTGGTGCAGTCATGACGCGGACGCGACCCACCAGCGTTCTACAGTTCACAAAACCACGTTTCCGAGGTATCGTTGGAACATATCGGGCCGATATATCGTTACTGAGGCGTATGGGTATCGCAAGCGACCCGACGTAGTGGAACCGGCGAAGGAGGTAGCAGTGGGAAAGCGCAGCGGACTTCTCATGCTCGCCGTCCTCGGCCTGCTCCAGGAGAGCCCGATGCATGGCTACGAACTTCGCAAGCGTCTCAACTCGATCCTCGGAACCTTCCACGCGATCTCCTACGGATCGCTCTACCCCGCGCTGAAGGAGATGCTCGCCCGGGGGTGGATCGTTGAGGACGGCCCTGCTGATGCCGGCGCCCCAGCCCTTTCTGGCAAGCGGGCCCGCATCGTCTACAAACTCACCGCCGAAGGCAAGGAACAGCTGCAGTCCTGGCTCGACGAATCCGGCCCGGAAGCCTGGGAGGACGAGCGGTTCGATGTCCACCTGGCGTTCTTCGGTCGCACGGATGCCGACGCCCGGTTGCGGATCCTGCAAGGACGGCGAAGCCGTCTGGAAGAACGGCGCGCCTCACTGCGCGGCTCCATGGCGCGCACTCGGGAGCGCCTCGATGACTACACCCTCGCCCTGCAACAGCACGGCCTTGAGGGAGTGGAAAGGGAAGTGCGGTGGCTCAACGAGCTCATCGCCAACGAACAGGGCGGCGAGGACAACCTCCCGACCTCCAAGGAAAGAAGGTAGAGATGGGTTCCCTCCGGGTGGCCATCGTCGGCGTGGGTAACTGCGCCGCCTCGTTGGTCCAGGGTGTCGAGTACTACTCCGACGCCGATCCGACCCAGCACGTCCCGGGTCTGATGCATGTCCAGTTCGGCGACTATCACGTCTCCGACGTGGAGTTCGTCGCGGCGTTCGACGTCGACGCCAAGAAAGTCGGACAGGATCTCGCTCACGCCATCACGGCGAGCGAGAACAACACGATCAAGATCTGTGATGTGCCTCCGACTGGGGTGACCGTGCAGCGTGGCCACACCCTCGACGGTCTCGGCAAGTACTACCGGGAAACGATCATCGAGTCCGATGAGGAGCCCGTCGACATCGTCGCCGCCCTCAAGGAGTCGCGGGCAGACGTGTTGGTCTGCTACCTGCCGGTCGGATCCGAGCAGGCTGCCAAGTACTACGCGCAGTGCGCCATCGACGCGAAGGTTGCGTTCGTCAACGCTCTGCCGGTGTTCATCGCCGGCACCCCCGAGTGGGCGCAGAAGTTCACCGACGCTGGTGTTCCCATCGTCGGCGACGACATCAAGTCGCAAGTCGGTGCGACCATCACCCACCGGGTGCTTGCCAAGTTGTTCGAGGACCGCGGGGTCACGGTCGACCGCACCTACCAGTTGAACGTCGGCGGCAACATGGACTTCATGAACATGTTGGAGCGCGAGCGTCTGGAGTCCAAGAAGATCTCCAAGACGCAGTCGGTCACGTCGCAGTTGCGCGACGAGATCTCCTCGCGCAACGTCCACATCGGCCCCTCCGACTACGTCGCCTGGCTGGACGACCGCAAGTGGGCGTTCGTGCGGCTCGAGGGACGTGCCTTCGGCGATGTGCCGCTGAGCCTGGAATACAAGCTCGAGGTGTGGGACTCCCCCAACTCGGCCGGCATCATCATCGATGCCATCCGGGCGGCCAAGATCGCCAAGGACCGTGGAATCGGCGGCCCGATCCTGTCGGCCTCGTCGTACTTCATGAAGTCCCCGCCGGTGCAGTACTCGGATTCCGAGGCACGCGACTCGATCGAGGCCTTCATCCGCGGCGACATCGAGCGCTGATCCGTCAGCGACACACCTGAGCACTTCCCTTTCTCGCGACGAGGACGGCCATCGCCCCACAGGGGTGGCCGTCCTCGTCGCGCGTGCTCCCGACGGCTCGCGCGCCTGGTGATCAAGGCCCGATCCGGGCATTAGGTTGTCCACGTGGCCCGCGTCAGGTTGAACGGCGTCAAACTCCACGGCCTGCTGCACGAACGCCTTTTCACCCGACTCCTCACGGTGCGCGTCGTCGGCCAACTCAACGACGGCATCATCCAGTCGGCCCTCGGCGGCTACGCCCTCTTCTCGCCGGAACGTCAATCCACCACCGTGGCGGTCGTCGGGGCCTTCGCCCTGCTTCTGCTCCCCTACTCGGTGATCGGACCGTTCATGGGTGTCTTCCTGGACAGATGGCGGCGGCGGCAGGTGCTGCTGTTCACGAACATCATCCGGGCCGCATTGGTGGCGCTGCTTTCCTGGCAGGCCCTCTCCGGAGACCTGGGACCGGGCCTCATCCTCACAGTTCTCATCGTGCTCGCCCTCAATCGGCTGATCCTCACCGCGTTGGCGGCGTCCTTGCCCAACACCGTTGACCAGGAGAGGCTGATCCCGGCGAACGCGGTCGCGCCGGTGGCGGGGACAACTGCGGCCGCTATCGGCGCCGCCGTCACCGTGTCGATAACCGCGAAGTTGGATGCCACTTCGACAGTCACGGCGGTCATTCTGTCTGTCGCAGCCGTTGGCCTGCTCATCACCGCGGCGCTCTCCCTTCGACTGCCCGTGGCCGCCCTGGGTCCACCGCCGGATCATGAACGGGAAACCTTCCGCGTCGTGCTGGCGAACCTGGTGGCAGGCGCCAGGCAATTGCTCCGAGCCCGACCTGCGGCCCGCTCGGTCGCCGGCGTGATGCTTCACCGGGCGGCCTATGGGGTTGCCCTGCTGATCGTGATCGTGTTCTCCCGCTCGGTTCTGAGTCCCGGCTCGGCCTCCGGCGCTCTCGGTGTCTTCGCGCTCGCGATCGGCGGCGCCGGCATAGGGGCGCTCGTCGGGGCCGTCCTGACACCCCCGGTGGTCGCCAGGATTGGCGAGCGTCGCTGGTGCGTTGTGGTCATGGCGGTGGCAACCGTGACCATTCCACTTGGACTGCTGACGGTCAGTGTCGCGGGAGCGGTTGCCGGTGGCTTTTTCCTCGGTCTCGCGGGGCAGGCTGCCAAAGTCTGCACCGACACGACCATCGCCCGGGAGATCCCCGACTCCGGTCGCGGCCGGGTGTTCTCGCTGTTCGATGTGGCTATCAATGTCGCACTCCTGCTGGGCATAGCCTTCGCCGGCTTCACGGTCCCGACGGACGGCATCTCGGTGGTGCTCGACCTCGTCTGCGGAGCCCTACTCGCCGCGGCTACCTGGTTCTTCCTCAGATCCGGCCCTCGCGAGCCAGCCACAGCGGGTAGCGTCTGACCCACGTACCGAAACGCGCCCTCGGGCGAAGGTTGGGAGCACACGTGTCGACAGTCAGCACGCCCGAGGCCAGCGCCGAGACCTCCGGTGGGAAGAACGACGGCCCGCCGAAGCGCAGCACGTCCGGCCGGGGCCGCGGCGTGGTGGCGTGGGTACTGCTCGTCATCGCAGCGATCCTGCTCCCGTTGGGGGTCGTCGGATTCTGGGGTCAGCGATCACTGACCGATACCGAGCGGTACGTGGCCACCGTGGCCCCGCTATCGCAGGATCAGGCGATCCGCGAGCAGATCGCCACCGCGGCGACCGATGCCCTGCAGAAGCAGGTGGATTCCAACCAGACCATCGACAACCTGCTGTCCTCCTTGCCCGAACCGGCCCAGAAGCTTCTCAAGGCCCCGATCGAGGGAGCTATCAACAGCCTCATCAGCCAGGTCGTACACAAGCTGATCAACTCCGAGCAGTTCGACAACTTGTGGATCGCCGCCAACAAGAACCTGCAGCAGCAGCTCATCTCGGCGCTGCAGGGAGACCAGAGCGGGGCGGTGAAGATCCAGAACGATGAGGTGGTCCTCGACATCGGCACCGTCATCGAGAAGGCGAAGGAGGAGTTGGTGGCGAAGGGCGTCACCGCGCTGGCCGACAAGCCAGTTCCGGAAGCCGCCGACCGCGAGATCGTGCTGCTGAAGTCCGACCAGGTGAAGCAGGCCCGCATCATCTACGCGTTCTCGGTGCCGATCGCCCGGTGGTTGTTGCCACTGGCGATCGTCCTCTTCCTCGCGTCCGTTCTGATCAGCACCCGCCGGGCGCGGATGGTGCTGGCCTCCGGAGTCGCCATCGCCATCGGCATGACGGCCCTATCCATCGGATTGACGGTGGCGCGCGAGCAGGTCTCCAACTCCTTCGCCAGCACCCCCTATGAATCCGTCGTCAACACCTTCTTCGTGACCCTCACGAGGTATCTCTCGACGGCGGTGAGCGCGGCTATCACGATAGGCGTGGTCGTCGCCGTGCTCGGCTGGTTCGGGGGTCGCTCTCATCCGGCCACCAGCCTGCGGGGGTTGATCGGCGGTGGCCTGCGCCAAGCCGGGGCGCGCGTCAACGGCACAGCACTCGCAGGCGTCGGCAAGGCTCTACGGGACCACCCGACGGCTGTCAAGATCGTGATCGGGGTGCTGGCCACCGCCGTGCTGCTGGTCATCGCCGAGCCGATCACGGTTGCGTCGGTGCTTTGGGTAACGGCAATCGCGTTGGCTTTGGCGGCGTTGGTCGAATTCTTGAGCGGCATCGGTTCCCCCGCCACTCCTGAAGATCCTGGCGAGGAATCGGATCGTGTGCCTACCGCTGTGATTCCCACCAGTTGAGCAACTCCTGCTCGGCCTTGTCCTGACCGAGCAGGCCACTGTCGAGCCGGAGGTCCATCAGGAATCGGTAGGCGCGTCCGACATCCGGACCCGGCTCGATCCCGAGCACCGACATGATCTGTTCCCCATCGAGTTCCGGACGCAGCGAGGCCAGCTCCTCCTCGCGTTCCAGCCGCTCAATGCGGCGCTCCAGGTTGTCGTAGGACCGTTGCAGTGCCTCGGCCTTCCGGCGGTTGCGGGTGGTGCAGTCTGCCCTCGTCAGTTTGTGCAACCGCGGAAGCAGGGGTCCGGCGTCGCGCACATAGCGCCGGACAGCGGAGTCGGTCCATTCACCACCGCCATAGCCGTGGAAGCGAAGGTGGAGTTCCACCAGCCCCGCCACCGCATCGATGTCGTCGTTGGAGAATCTCAACGCCCGCATTCGCTTGCGCGTCATCTTCGCCCCGACAACTTCGTGGTGATGGAAGGAGACGCCGCCACCGGAGGTGAAGCGGCGCGTCCGCGGCTTCCCGATGTCGTGCATCAGGGCCGCGAACCGCAGGGTGAAGTCCGGACCGGAGGCAGGTGCATGCGTCGTTTCCAGCGCGATCGACTGCTCCAACACACGGAGTGTGTGCTCATACACGTCCTTGTGATGGTGATGCTCGTCGATCTCCAGCGACAACGCAGGCAGTTCCGGCAGCACCATGTCCGCCAATCCGGTGTCCACCAGCACCCGCAGGCCGGCGACCGGATCCTCGCCCATCACGAGTTTCACCAACTCGTCTCGTATTCTCTCCTCCGAGACGATCTCCAACCGTGACGCCATGTCCGTCATGGCGGCCAGGACCTCCGGCGCGATCGTCATTCCCAGTTGGGACACGAACCGAGCAGCCCGCATCATCCGCAACGGGTCGTCGCCGAACGACCGCTCCGGCGTCCCCGGTGTGCGCAACACTCCGGCCACCAGATCGGCCATACCGCCGAAGGGGTCGACCAGCGCACCTGTTGTCAGGGACAGAGCCATGCAGTTCACGGTGAAGTCGCGACGGACCAGATCCTCGGTGAGGTCTTCCCCAAACGCAACGACGGGCTTGCGTGACTCCGGGTCGTACGAATCGGCACGGTAGGTGGTGACCTCGAGCTGCCACTGACCGAGCTGTAGGCCCACAGTGCCGAACCTGATACCTGTTTCCCACAGGGAATCCGCGAACGGGGCCACGAGGTGCCGAATCCGGTCAGGTCTGGCATCCGAGGTGAGGTCGAGATCGTTGCCGACCCGACCAAGCGCCGCATCCCGAACACAGCCGCCGACCAGGGCCAGCTCGTGGCCGTCCTCGGCGAATGCGGCGATCAGGTCAGCCAGCGGGGCCACTGCGGGTAGCAGCGTCGGCCTGATCCGGGCTGTCGCCTCGATCACCGAGTCGGAAGGTGTCACCGCCCCAGCGTAGCGACGCACCGCTGACGCCAATCAGAGGCGGACGGGAGCGGCAACGCAGTTACACTCAACGTCATGTCCTCCTCGCGATCGGCGCGCCCTTCGTCGACCCCGGTCGAGGAAACCAGCGCCGGCGGGCTCCTCATCGACTTCAACAAGGACCCCATCTCTGCGGTCATCATCGGCCGTTATGACCGCCGCGGACGCATGGTCTGGTCGCTTCCCAAGGGTCACATCGAGGCGGGGGAAACCCGCGAGCAGACGGCCGCCCGGGAGATCGCCGAGGAGACCGGGATCACCGGTCGGGTGCTCGGCGAACTGGGCACAATCGATTTCACCTTCGTTGCCGAGGGCAGGCGGATTCACAAGACGGTTCACCACTTCATACTCGAACGCACCGGCGGTGCCGTCAGCACTGAAGACGTCGAGGTGGCAGACGTCGCATGGGTCGCCGTGTCCGATGTCCAGGCCAGGCTGACCTACGCCGACGAGCGCCGACTCATGGACAAGGTCCCCGCGCTCCTCGCGGCCCTGCGGTGAGACGCGCCAGCCGCGTGCTGGTTGCCGTCCTGGCGGCGGCCGCGGCGGTCATCGGCGCGTCGGGTGCCCTCAATGCCGCGCCGACCGCGGCATCGGCTCCCGCCCACGCGTCGGCCGAGGCCCCTCCCCCCGCCGTTGAGTCCCCCGGTGCGTCGCCCGCCGCCGTTGAACTATCCCAACTAACGCCGGTGGTACCAAAAGTGGGGGACACCCTGACGATCAGCGGCACGACCACGAACCGTAGCCAGAACACCCTGCGCAGTATGTCCCTCGTATTGCGTTTCAGTACCGTCCCGATCGACGACCGCGCCCAGCTGTCACAGATCGCCAACGGCTCGGGGGAGCGCGACGGGCAACCTGTGCGCAGTTCGGTCCCCGCGGATCTCGCGCCCGGCGCTTCGATTCCTTTCAGATTTGCCATCCCGCTTGCGAATCTCGACCTAGGCGGCCAGGGCGTCTACTCCTTCGCTGTCGAGGCCGTCGACGATGGGGGCACCGCCGGGATCGCGCGAACATTCCTGCCCTGGTTCCCGGACCCGAAGACCATCACGCCGATCTCGCTGGTGTGGCTATGGCCGGTAGCCTCACCCGGTGCTCGGGACGCCGCCAATGTACTCATCGGCGGCGGTGCCGTCTCCCAGTTCCAACGTGGCGGACGGCTGGCCACGATAGAGGCTGCCGGCGCCGCCCGAGCCACCGGCGTGAGTTGGCTCATCGATCCACAGACCGTGCAGCAGGCCGAGGTGCTCTCCGAGTCGCACGTGGTGCTCGAAGGTGGCCGGGAGGTGGCCGGCACCGGCAGCGCCGCAGCCCGGGAGTGGATCGCGGGTCTGCGCAAGTCGACGGCAGTGGCCGACGTTTCGGCGCTGCCGTACTCCTTTCCCGACGCGGTAGGTGACGTCCGAGGAGGCCTCGGCGGATCCCAGCCTGGGCCCGACCGTCGTCGCCGCCCCACCGATGTTCT
>CAZKVQ010000012.1:0-63047 GCA_964556255.1 uncultured Actinomycetes bacterium | reverse complement strand
TCGACAGCGGTGGTCCCTACGTGTGGAGCCGATTGGGCTTCCTCGCCGACGGCACACCCCGTTCGACACCGATGGTTCTGGGAACCCTACGGGGGATCGACAACGAGACGTGTGGCGTGCCCGGCCTCAACGACGACTGGCAGGCGACCGGTGGCTCCTGGTCCGGCTGGATCTCGCTGATGCTGAGACGTGGTTGAGCCGACGCGTTCTCGTTCCCGGTTCAGTCGGTGGCGATGGCCTTCAAGACGTCCAGCCGTGATGCCCGCCACGCCGGCCACAGCGCGGCGATGACGCCACCGACGGCGGCGATGATCAGGAAGATGGCGAGTTGGGGAACGTCGATGGCAAGTTCACTGATGCCCTCGCTGGCCAGCACGCGCTGCAGCCCGACCCCGTAGAGCACCCCAAGCACCAGCCCGAGAATGCTGCCGAAGATGGCGATCAGCACGCTCTCGATCAGGATCATGCGGCGTATCTGAGCACGCGTCGCACCGACCGCACGCAGCAGTCCGATCTCCCTGGTGCGCTCAAACACGCTCAGGGCCAGGGTGTTGACGATCCCCAGGAATGCGATGAACACCGCGAGAACGAGCAGCGCGAGGATGAACACCAAGAGTTGGTTGATCTGGTCGCGGATCTGAGCCTTGAACTCACTCTGATCCTGCACCGTGGCGGTCGGGTACGGCTTCAGCCTGGCATCGAGATCTGCCCGGACTGCCTTGGCGTCGGCGCCCGGGGCGAGTTTCAGGTACACGGCCGAGTCCAGATCCGGTGCGCCCAGCTGTTTACCGGTCGCGTAGCCGGAGGCAAACCCTTGGAAGAATCCTGCCGGCTCGTAGAGACCGACCACCTTTACCTGTTTCGGCCCTTTCAGCGTCACGACATCTATCGTGCTGCCGACCTTGAGGTTGGTTTCCGCCGCGCGTTTCGTGTCGACGATAACCGTTCCCGGCGCCTCGAGATCGGCGATGTTCCCTTGGGACATCGTGATGTTGAGTACCTCGGCGATCTTGGCCGGATCGAGGACGGTGATGATGGATCCTTGCTCGTCCCCACCGGGGAGCAGCGCCACCGCCGAGCGGACATAGGTCGAGGTACCGATGCCCGGGGTGTCCTTCACCGCTGAGTACACGGTGGGCGGGAAGGGCTGGAAGTTGGCGCCCAGGATCACGTAGTCAGCCCCGATGACGTCGTCGACAACGGCGTCGGTGGACTTCGCGGTGGAGGAGGCGATGACGCTCAGAGCCGAGATCAGCGTGAGACCGATCATGAGCGCGCCGGCGGTCGCGGCCGTGCGTCGGGGGTTGCGGCGGGAGTTCTCGCGGGCCAGTCGACCCATTGCAGAGCCGCCGAAGGGGGTGGCCAACAACGGCAGAATGACGCGGGCGGCAACCGGAGCGAGGGCAAGCGCGCCGATGATGGCCGCCAGGGCACTGACCCCCAGCAGGGTCGCGGCCCTGGTGCCACCGCCGGCATTGAGGGCCAAGTAGGCGAAGATCACCGCGATGATCACGAGGGCGGCGCCCACGATGCCGCGTACGCGCAGCGATTTCGGGGGCAGGCTGGCATCTTCGCGGAGCGCCGCCACCGGCGGGATGCTGGAAGCCCTGCGTGCCGGGATGACGGCGCTGATCAGCGTGACGACCAGTCCGATCCCGTAGGCGACTACGAACGTGCGTGGCAGGAAGGTGAGTCCGCCTCCCGGCAACGGGGCACCTGCGAGGCTGAACAAGCCCTTCAACCCGAGCGCGACAAGAACCCCGAGGAGTAGTCCGACAGTTGTGGCGACGAGGGCCACCACCACCGCCTCCACCAGCACGGCCCGATTGACCTGGCCCTTGGTCGCACCGATCGCCCTCATCAGGGCGAGTTCGCGGGTGCGCTGAGCCACCAGAATGGAGAAGGTGTTGTAGATCAGGAAGGCCGCGACGAACAGTGCGATGAGGGCGAACACGAGCAGGAAGGTGTTGAGGAATCCCAGCCGTTCATTGAGCTGCTTGGCGAAGTCCTGCGCCGACTCGGCCCCGGTCTGGCTCGTCACAGTGTCGGGCAGGACTTTGTCCACGCTCTGTTTCAACGCGTCCTGAGAGACACCGGGCTCTGCCTTGACCCTGAGTTGGGTTATCTGCCCGGGTTTCGTCAGGAGGGTCTCCGCCGTGGGTAGATCCCAGGACACGAGGGTGGCCCCAGCGCCACTGCTCGACAGGGAGGCCTGAGCGGTACCTACGACCGTGGGTTGGACGCGGGATCCGCTGGGAAGCAGGACGGTGACCTTGCTGCCGATGCCGTATCCGGTCTCCTCCGACGTCGTCTTGTCGATCACGACCTGGTCGGGGCCTGTCGGGGCCTTGCCGCTGGCCAGTTCCCACTCGGCCACCGAAGGGACGGTGATCCAACTCTCCCCGATGCCCGCACTCTGCGGGCCGGCCTGACCTCCAACCGGCTTGCCGTCGGGTCCGATCAGGTTCACATTGCGCACCTGTACCCACGGTGCCACCTCGGCCACACCGGGCACGGCGCTGACTTTTGCACCCAACGCGGCGGGCATCGTCAGGGTCTCACTGTCCGCAGTGAATCGGGACGTGAATGTTGTCTTGGGGGAGACGATGAGATCGGGTTGCCGGGTGCTCGTCAGGTCCGTGAAGGCCTTTTGGAGGGAGTCGGTGAAGATGAAGGTTCCGGCCACGAAGGCGACCGCGAGGATGATGGAGAGACCGGTCAGCGCCAACCTCAGTTTGTAGGCGAAGATCGATCGAAGGGTGGCGCGCAGCACCTCTTCAGCCTCCGGTGCGGGTGAGTTGGTCGAGACTCTTCATACGGTCGAGCACCGAGTCGGCAGTTGGGTCACGCAACTCATCGACGACCTTGCCATCCGCGAGGAAGATCACTCTGTCGGCATAGCTGGCCGCGGCAGCGTCGTGGGTGACCATCACGATGGTTTGGTCGAACTCGTCAACGCTTCGGCGCAGGAACCCCAGCACCTCCGAGGAGGAGGTCGAGTCGAGGTTTCCGGTGGGTTCGTCGGCGAAGATGATCCGCGGTCGGCTGACCAGGGCCCGCGCGCAGGCAACTCGCTGTTGCTGGCCGCCGGAGAGTTCGCTGGGACGATGCCCGAGCCGGTCGCGCAGACCCACGGTGTCGATGACGCGGTCGTACCATTCCTGGTCGGGTTTGCGGCCTGCGATGTCCAACGGCAGTGTGATGTTCTCGGCGGCCGTCAGAGTCGGGATCAAGTTGAAACTCTGGAATACGAATCCGACCGCGTCCCTGCGCAATTGGGTCAGCGCCTTGTCCGACAACGAGGACAATGCGGTGTCGCCCAGAAAAACCTCCCCGGCAGTGATCGAGTCGAGGCCGGCCAGGCAGTGCATCAGGGTGCTCTTACCGGAGCCGGACGGGCCCATGATCGCCGTGTACTCCCGGGCGGTGAGCTCAACGTCGACGTCGTCGAGTGCAGTCACCCGGGTCGTGTCCTGGCCGTAGATCTTGGTGAGATGTTCGGCGCGCGCGGCCGGCGGGGCCGCCACAACCGGTTGTGCCGTCATACTCCGGAACGCTACCTCACCGCGGGCAATGCGGCCTCCGGCAGCGGCAACTGTTCGCCTCCCTTTGCCGGGCACAGGTTCTGAAAAGAGCACCAGTCGCACAGCCGCGAGGGTTTCGGCTCCCACGAGCCAGCCTCGTAGGCCTGCACGATCGAGTCCCACAAGGCACGGACCTTGGCTTCGAACGCGGTGAGATCGTCGGCGTCGGGGACCAGTCGAAGGTACTCCCCGGATCCTAAGTAGGTCAGTTGCAGAAGGGCCGGCAGTTCACCTGTCATCCGCCACACGACAAGCGCGTAGAAGCGGAGCTGGAACATGGCCTTCTGCTCGAACGCGGGTCCGGGGGCGCGGCCCGTCTTGTAGTCGACGATGCGCACGCCTGCCGCGGGTGCGATATCAACCCGATCGATGAAACCCCGCAGCAGCGGTCCGCCCGGAAGGTCGAATTCGACGTGCAATTCACGGTGCGCGGGATTGAGCCGGCGAGGATCCTCCATGGCGAAGTACGTCTGCAGCAGCGGTTGGGCACCACGCAACCATTCGGCGATAACCGTGGGGTCAGTGTGGTCGACGTCCGCGGCAGACGTCACGACGGTGGCGACCTCGGGCGACTCAGCGACCATCTGTTCCCATGCGGTGGGCAACATCTCGATAGCCCTGCTAAGGACGCGTTCGCCGGGGGGTAGATCGAACAGGTCCTCCAGCAGCGAATGGACCAGGGTGCCTCGCACCATGGCGGAACTCACCGGCTCGGGTAGCCGGTCGATCGCCCGATACCGATAGAGCAGAGGGCAGGTCGTGAAATCGCCGGCCCTCGACGGGGAGAGTGCGCCCAGCACTGGATGCCCCGGCGACTTTGTCACCCGCCAGGGGTCGTCGCTGCCTTCACGGCTGCCATGGCGCAGATCGAGTTCCATGCCCACACAGTAGGCAGCGCCACCGACACTTTGGGGGTGCGACCCGCGGCCCTCGCCGGCTCAGTCAGCCCGCCAAGCTCGCTTCTACGTCGTCGAGGAACAGCACCCCGAAGATCGCCCCGCTGTCGTCCAGCACCAGGAGCTCCTCCGACTTGAGCTCCTGCAGAGCCGAGACCAGCGCCTGTCCGCTCAGATGCATGCCAATCGCCTGGTTCGCGTCGATGGTGCGCGACACACTGGACACCGGCACCCAGGCGCGCCGTTCAACCGGTGTCGCGAGGGCCGCGGCCGGATTCACGATTCCGGTCGGCCGACCATTCGCGTCGACGACCACGAGGGCGCCGGCCTGCGCCCGATCGGCGCGAGCCATCGCCATCGCCAGCGATTCCGTCGCCTGGGCGGGTATGGCCCGACGGGCGAGGTTGGCAGCCGCTAGCGCCGGAATCCGCCGTTCGAACTGGGCCTGCCGCAGAGCCGCGGTCGCACCGGTCCAGGTGAAGACCCCAAATATGGCCGCGACGATGACCAATTGCACCGACAGGGTGCTGCCGGGCAGCAGGCCCAGCACGAGGGGGAGCAGTACGACGATGATGGCGATGACGCGACCACCCCAGGCCGCAGCCACCGTTCCTCGATACTCGCTGCCGGAGAGGGCCCAGACCAGCCCCTTGAGGACGCCACCGCCGTCCAACGGCAGACCGGGCAGCAAGTTCATCAGCCCCAGCAACAGATTGGTGAACGCCAGCGCCGCGAGCAGGTCGGTAGCCATCGGCCAGCCGGGACCTATCAGACCTGCGCCGAGTTGGGCCAGCCCGGCCAGTGCCAGCGTTGTGAGGGGACCGCTGACCGCGATGACGGTCTCGCGCCCGGGGGTGACCTTCGACCGCTCGTAGACGGTATAGCCGCCCAGGACCCACAACGTGATGCCGTGCACCCGGTTGCCCAGGGCTCGCGCCGAGAAACCATGGGCCAGCTCATGGATGAGGATGCAGGCGTACAGCAGCACAGCGAAGACGGCGGCGGTCAACAGGCCCGAGGAGGTTTCGGAGGCGAACGTCGGCGTCCAGAGCCACGCGATCACGATCGCGCCGACGATGCCGCTGACCGGTACCTTGACCGGCATCCCGAACAGCGAGAACTGCATCCCGGTGCCGCGCTTCACCGGGGGAGCCTCAGTCGCCATGCCCCGACCCTAATGCGCAGTCCCGGGACGCAGACAGGCGTTGCGTAGTCTCGGCCACATGAGCTCCACAGGCGCGAGTCACCGGCGCGGTACCCTCCGGGTCGGCGACCGGGTGCAACTGACGGACCCGAAGGGGCGGATGCACACCATCACCCTCGAGCCCGGTCGCCGGTTCCATACCGCCAAGGGCGCGGTCGAACACGACGCCCTCATCGGTGGTCCGGAGGGCGTGGTGGTCGTCAGCAGCAAGGGAACCCAGTACTTGGTCCAGCGCCCCCTGCTGCGCGACTTCGTACTGTCCATGCCCCGCGGAGCCACGGTCGTCTACCCGAAGGATGCCGCCCTGATCGTGGGGATGGCCGACATCTATCCAGGAGCCAGGGTCGTTGAGGCGGGCGTGGGTTCGGGTGCACTCACCTGCAGCCTGCTGCGCGCGGTCGGGGACGGCGGCTACGTGCACTCCTTCGAGCGCCGCGCTGACTTTGCGGAGGTTGCCCGAGGGAACGTAGAGATGTTCTTCGGTGATGACCATCCCGCCTGGCAACTGACGGTCGGCGACCTGCAGCACGAGTTGCACGACACCGAGATCGACCGCGTCGTACTCGACATGCTGGCCCCGTGGGAGTGCATCCCCGCAGTCGCGGCCGCGATGGTTCCCGGCGGGGTGTTGTGCGCCTACGTGGCGACCACCACCCAGATGTCCCGCCTCGTGGAGACCCTGCGCATGGACGGCCGGTGGATCGAACCCCAGGCGCAGGAGACGCTGTTGAGAACCTGGCACGTGGAGGGTCTGGCGGTGCGCCCGGATCATCGGATGGTCGGCCACACCGGCTTCCTGGTGACGACCAGACGGTTGGCAGACGGCACCGTGCTACCGGCCAAGCGGTCGCGGCCCGCGAAAGGTGCCTACGGTGACGATTGGTCCCCGCCGCAACTGGTCACGTAGCGTCGTCGCACCCGTCGGGCTCAGCAGCGCCGTGTGATCTATCGCATCCGGGCTGGAGATCTGCCGTGATCTAGGTAGGGTCATGACTTACCGCCATGAGGAGGTCGACCGATGACAAACGACGACCACGACGACCGCACGCCCCCGCCGTCGGGCCGGGACTCCCTGGCCGCCGCCCTTGAAGCGACGAAGGAATCCAACCGGCGGTTGGCGGCGACGCTGCGCGACGCCCGCGACCAGATCGTCTCGCTGCGGGAAGAGCTGGATCGCCTCGGCGAGCCGCCCAACGGCTACGGGGTGTTCCTGGAACTCGTCGATGAGGGCACGGCCGACATCATTGCGGCGGGCCGCAAGCACCGCGTCGTCGTGAGTCCGAGCGTTGACGCCGAGGCGTTGGTGCCCGGACAGGAAGTGATGCTCAACGACGCGCTGAACATCGTGAAGGCCTGCGAGTTCGAATCGGTCGGCGAGGTCGTGATGTTCAAGGAGTTGCTGTCCGGCGGCGATCGGGCCCTTGTGCTGGGCCATACCGACGAGGAGAAGGTCGTCCGCATCGCAGAGCCGCTGCGCGGGAGCACGATCCGCGCGGGGGACTCGCTGCTACTGGATCTGCGGTCCGGCTACGTCTACGAGCGGATTCCGAAGGCCGAGGTCGAGGAACTGGTGCTCGAGGAGGTGCCGGATATCGGCTACCAGGACATCGGCGGTCTGGGTGCCCAGATCGAGCAGATCCGCGACGCGGTCGAGTTGCCCTATCTCCACGCGGACCTCTACGCCGAGCACCAGCTCCGCCCGCCCAAGGGGATCCTGCTGTACGGTCCGCCCGGTTGCGGCAAGACCCTCATCGCGAAGGCGGTTGCGGCATCACTTGCGCGCAAGGTGACCGAGCGCACCGGCGCCGCCGAGGGTCGCAGCTTCTTCCTCAACATCAAGGGCCCGGAGTTGCTGAACAAGTATGTCGGCGAAACCGAGCGCCACATCCGACTGGTGTTCCAGCGGGCCCGTGAGAAGGCCAGCGGTGGCATGCCGGTGATCGTATTCTTCGACGAGATGGATTCGCTGTTCCGAACCCGCGGCTCCGGTGTCTCCAGCGACGTCGAGAACACCATCGTCCCGCAGTTGCTCAGCGAGATCGACGGCGTCGAGGGGCTCGAGAACGTCATCGTGATCGGCGCCTCGAACAGAGAAGACATGATCGACCCGGCCATCCTGCGTCCAGGTCGACTCGACGTGAAGATCAAGATCGAGCGTCCCGATGCCCAGGCGGCTGGCGAGATCCTCTCGAAGTACCTGACGGCGGACCTGCCGCTGCATCCCGACGACCTTGCCGAGCACGGCAACGACCCGCAGGCCACGGTGACCGCCATGATCCGTCGCGCGGTGGAACGGATGTACTCCGACGATGAGGAGAATCGCTTCCTGGAAGTCACCTACGCCAATGGCGACAAGGAGGTTCTCTACTTCAAGGATTTCAACTCCGGCGCGATGTTGGAGAACATCGTGTCGCGGGCTAAGACCTCAGCGATCAAGGACTATCTCGACAGCGGTCAGAAGGGAATTCGGGTTGCCCATCTGCTTGCTGCCTGCGTTGATGAGTTCCGCGAGAACGAGGACTTGCCCAACACCACGAACCCCGACGACTGGGCGAGGATCTCCGGGAAGAAGGGCGAGCGAATCGTCTTCATCCGCACCCTGATCCGCGGAAAGCAAGGCGGCGAGCCCGGTCGTTCGATCGATACCACCGCCAACACCGGTCAGTACCTTTGATCGATCGGGGCTGCCACCGTGCGGCAGACCCGGGGGTGAACCCACTGGATGATCGGTGTAGCCGCCCGGTCGAGTTTCGACTGCCGATCGCGACACCTGTGTGCCGTGGTGGTCACTCCCGAGCGGGTTAGGCTGGGTTCATGAGCGTCAAGCGAGTCATGGGGATCGAGACCGAGTACGGGATCACCGTGCCGGGACACCCCAACGCTAACGCCATGGTGCTGTCGACCCATATCGTCAACGCCTACGCCTCCGAGCGAGGTTTGAACGGGCAGGCTCGCGCGCGCTGGGACTACCAACAGGAGGCGCCGCTGCGCGACGCCCGTGGGTTCGACATGACCCGGGCGGAGGCCGATGCGAGTCAGCTGACCGACGAGGACATCGGCCTCGCCAACGTGATCCTTACCAACGGTGCCCGACTCTACGTCGATCATGCCCATCCGGAGTACTCATCCCCGGAGGTGCTGTTCCCGTCACAGGCAGTGCTGTACGACCGCGTCGGGGAGACAGTCATGGCGCAGGCGGCCAGGTTGGCGGCGAACATCCCGGGAGTCGGTCGGATCCAGCTGTACAAGAACAACACGGACAACAAAGGCGCCTCCTACGGCACCCACGAGAACTACCTCATGAGTCGGCGAACACCCTTTCCCGACGTCGTCCGGCACCTGACGCCTTTCTTCATCTCCCGGTGCGTGATCACCGGCGCGGGCCGGGTCGGACGGGGGCAGGACGGTCGCCGACCCGGGTTCCAACTGTCCTCGCGCGCCGACTTCTTCGAGGTCGAGGTCGGTCTGGAGACCACCCTGAAACGACCCATAATCAACACCCGCGATGAGCCCCATGCAGACCCGGAGCTCTATCGACGGCTACACGTGATCGTCGGCGATGCGAACATGTCGGAAGTCGCCACCTACCTGAAGTTGGGCACGACCTCGCTGGTGCTGGCGATGCTGGAAGCCGGCTGGCTCACCGAGGATCTGATGCCGCTGAAACCCGTGACCGAGTTTCATCAAGTGAGCCACGATCCGTCCTTGAGGCACGTGATCACCCTGCGCTCCGGGCGCACGGTGACAGCTGTTCAGCTGCAACAGGAGTACGCCGATCAGGCCGCCAAGTACGTCGCGGACACCTATGGCGCCGACGCCGATCCCGAGACCCGCGACGTCCTGCACCGCTGGCAGAGCGCGCTGGACGCCCTCGAGCGCGATCCGATGGAACTCGTGGAGCAGCTGGACTGGGTCGCCAAGTTGCAGCTGATCGAGGGCTACCGGAGGCGTGACTCGCTGGACTGGACCGACGCGCGGCTGCAACTGGTCGACGTCCAGTACAGCGACGTCCGGGACGATCGCGGATTGGCCCATAGGCTGGAGGCGCGCGGGAAGCTTCAGCGGTTGACCACCGACGATCAGGTCGCCTGGGCAGAGGCCAACCCGCCGGAGAACACCCGGGCCTACTTCCGCGGGGAATGCATCCGTCGTTTTCCCGGGAGCGTCGCAGCCGCCAGCTGGGATTCGGTCATCTTCGACCTCCCGGAGCGGGAGCCACTCGTGCGGGTACCCACGTTGGACCCCTTCCGGGGGACGAAGGAGCACGTCGGTGCGCTGTTGGCGAAATCCGCCAGCGCCGCCGACCTCGTTCGCTCGCTCACGGTCGGACCCAGCGACTAGGCTCTTCGCACAGCACCTGCAGGCAGTGCTCACCGAAGAAGGAGGTCGGCCATGGCCGGTCAGGAGAAGGTTCGTAAGGAGTCCACCACGGCCCCTGAGGACGAGGACGTCGCCGCGGTCTCCTCCGATACCGCTGCTCGCGACGCTGAGGTCGACGCGATCCTCGACGAGATCGACGACGTCCTGGAGACGAACGCCGAGGAGTTCGTTGCTGCTTTCGTGCAGAAGGGCGGACAGTAGGTGGGCCCGTCGGACAGCGCCCGCGGTCTGCCTGCGCCTTTCATGACCACCGGCAACTCATCCTTCATGGACTTCCTGGCCGAGCATGCGCCCGAGTTGCTCCCCGGGCGCGGGTCAGCCCCCGGTTCGGCAGATACGGCGGCGCTGGCCGACTTGGCGCCGCACGGCACGACCATCGTCGCGAGCACGTTCGCCGGCGGCGTGGTCATGGCCGGCGACCGCCGGGCGACGATGGGCAATGTCATCGCGCAGCGGGATATCGAGAAGGTCTTCCCGGCCGATGAGTACTCCATGGTCGGCATTGCCGGCACTGCCGGGCTGGCGATGGAACTGGTCCGCACGTTCCAATTGGAGTTGGAACACTACGAGAAGATCGAGGGCGCGACGCTATCGATGGTCGGCAAGGCCAATCGGCTGAGCACCCTCATCCGGGGGAATCTGGCGATGGCAATCCAAGGGCTCGCGGTCGTGCCGATTTTTGCCGGGTTCGACCTGGCCCGGGGGGACGGCCGGATCTTCTCCTACGACGTTACCGGCGGGCGCTACGAGGAGCACGACTTCTATGCCGTCGGTTCCGGTAGTCAATTCGCCCGCGGATCGCTGAAGAAGCTCTACCGCCCGGGTGCGAGCGAGCGGTCGGCTGCGAAGGTGTGCGTCGAGGCGCTGTTCGACGCCGCGGATGACGACTCGGCGACCGGTGGACCCGACATGTACCGGAGCATCTTCCCGTTGATCGCCATTGCGACCACCGATGGGGTGCGCATGCTCTCCGATGAGGAGGCCGGGGAACTGACCGGGGAAGTTGTTGCCGAGCGTCGCAGGAGCCCGGACGGCCCCAAGGCCGACCTTCCGGAGTCGGGCGGTGAACTCTGATGTCGATGCCGTTCTACGTCTCCCCGGAGCAGATCACCAAGGACAAGGCCGATTTCGCGCGGAAAGGAATCGCCCGTGGTAGGTCCGTCGTCGTGCTGACCTACGACGACGGGATCCTGCTGGTGGCGGAGAACCCGTCGCGGGCCCTGCACAAGATCAGCGAGATCTACGACCGTATCGGGTTCGCCGCGGTCGGCAAGTACAACGAATTCGAGCGACTTCGGGTCGCCGGCGTCCGTTTCGCCGACCTGACCGGCTTCTCCTACGACCGCTCAGACGTGACCAGCCGGGGTTTGGCCAATGCCTACGCGCAGACCTTGGGTTCGGTCTTCACCGAGGCGCCGAAGCCGTACGAAATCGAGTTGGTAGTCGCTGAGGTCGGTCACACCGCCGACGAGGACCAGCTCTACCGATTGACCTTCGACGGGTCGGTCGCCGACGAGCGGGGATACGTCGCCATGGGCGGTTCGGCGGAGAACATCACTGCCGAGTTGAAGGAGAAATGGCACGAGGGCATGGGTTTGCCAGAGTCTCTGCAACTGGCCCGGTGCGCGCTCTCCGGAGAACGGGAGCCGATCGAACCCGACGACCTCGAAGTGGCAGTGCTCGAGCGCAACCGAGAACGTCGATGCTTCCGTCGACTGACCGGCGACAAGCTCGGCCGGCTGCTCGCCGACGGGGGCTAGACGAGTGGACCGGCGAATCTTCGGCATCGAGACCGAGTACGGGGTCACGTGTACCTTCCGCGGCCAACGCAGGCTCTCACCCGACGAAGTCGCCCGCTACCTATTCCGTCGGGTCGTTTCCTGGGGTCGCAGTTCCAACGTCTTCCTGCGCAACGGATCCCGGCTGTACCTCGATGTCGGCAGTCACCCGGAGTATGCGACCGCCGAGTGCGACGACATCGTCCAACTGGTCACCCACGACAAAGCCGGCGAGCGCGTCCTCGAGGGGCTGGTGGCCGATGCCCAGCGCCGGCTGCAGGACGAGGGCGTCGGCGGCGAGATCTACCTCTTCAAGAACAACACCGACTCGGCGGGGAACTCCTACGGCTGTCACGAGAACTACCTGATCACCCGCCAGGGAGAGTTCTCCCAACTGGCGGATTCCCTCATCCCGTTCCTAGTCTCGCGGCAGCTGATCTGCGGTGCCGGGAAAGTGCTCCAGACGCCGCGCGGCGCGGTGTACAGCCTCAGTCAGCGCGCCGAACACATCTGGGAGGGGGTGTCTAGCGCGACCACCCGGAGTCGACCGATCATCAACACCCGCGACGAACCGCACGCCGACGCCGACCGTTTCCGCAGACTGCATGTGATCGTGGGTGACTCGAACATGAGCGAGACCACGACCATGCTCAAGGTGGCCAGCACCGATCTGGTGTTGCGATTTCTGGAGGCCGGACGACCGATGCGCGAGCTGGCGCTGGAGAATCCGATCCGCGCCATCCGGGACATCTCCTACGATCTCACCGGCACCAGGACCGTCAAACTCGCCAATGGGCGCGAGATGTCCGCGCTGGATCTTCAAGAGGAGTACATGACGAAGGCGCTCGGCCACGCCGACTCCCAGGGGTTGCTGGAACCGGGCAGCCTGGCTGCTCGCGCGGCTGAATTGTGGGCGCGCACCCTGCAGGCGGTCCGTAAGGAGGATCCCAGTCTGGTCGACACGGAGATCGATTGGGCGATCAAACAGCGGCTGATCAACCGATACATGAACAAGCACGACCTCGATCTCGGTAGCGCCAGAGTCGCTCAGCTCGACCTTGCCTACCACGATGTCACCAGGAGTCGAGGCCTGTTCTACCTGCTGCAGGGATCCGGCCAAGCGGCGCGGGTGACGGACGACGTTCGCATCTTCGAGGCGAAGACCGTGCCACCGCAGACGACCCGGGCCAAGCTGCGCGGCGACTTCATCCGGCGCGCCCAGGAGCGTCGGCGTGACTTCACAGTCGACTGGGTACATCTGAAGTTGAACGACCAGTCACAGCGCACCGTGCTGTGCAAGGATCCCTTCCGCTCCGTGGACGAACGGGTTGCCCGGCTGATCGAGAGCATGTAGGCGCCGTTAGGATCGGCCGATGAATTTCAGCCAACGTATCTCGGTCGGTGTCCTGTCCGCGGCGGTCACGATCGCCACACTGGCTGGCTGCGGCAACAGTTCGAGTGCTTCATCACCAACGCCGACGGTCGTAGGCGGCGCGAGTTCGGCCTCGGGTGTGTCCGGCCCGACGGTGACTACCAACGGCGTCACGGTGAGCGGGCCCAAGGAGGTCCAGCCGACCGTCACCGTGACGAAGGGCGAGCCAGCCCCGAAGACCCTCGTCAAGAAGGACGTCTACACCGGTGGTGGAACCGAGATCAAGGCCGGCGGCGCCGGCACCTTCCAGTACACCGGCGTGCTCTTCAGCGACGGCAGCCTGTTCGACTCGTCCTGGAATCGCGACGAACCGATCTCGTTCTCGCTCAATCAGGTGATCCCGGGCTGGCGCGAGGGGATTCCGGGAATGAAAGAAGGGGGTCGACGGCTGTTGATCGTGCCGCCCAATCTGGCGTACGGTTCACAAGCACTTCCAGGGATCCCGGCCAATTCGACCCTGGTATTCGTCGTCGATCTGATCAAGGTGAATTGAACATGACTGACCGTGAACCTCCTGTCATCGAGTTCCATGAGGGTGAGCCGCCGACCGAACTGGTCATCGAGGATCTGATCGTCGGTGACGGGGCCGAAGCTGTTGCAGGTGCAAAGGTGCTCGTGCACTACACCGGGGTGGACTACGCCACCGGAGAGGAGTTCGACTCCAGCTGGGGTCGCGGTGAGCCCATCAGCTTCCCGCTGCAGGGGCTGATCGCCGGTTGGCAGGAGGGGATTCCCGGGATGAAGGTCGGCGGACGCCGTGAACTCATCATTCCGCCGAGGCTCGCCTACGGCGAGGCCGGCGGTGGCCACCGGCTCAGCGGCAGCACCCTGATCTTCGTGATCGACCTGCTCGCGGTGTCCTGACACACCTTGTCGACCAAGAAGACCGAACGGCTCACGGCACTTGCACTGCTGTTGATGTCGAGCCGGATTCCGCTCACCAAGGAGCAGATCGGCGCGTACGTCGGCGAGTACGACACCAGCGACCGCGTCGCTTTCGAGCGGCAGTTCGAGCGGGACAAGGCTGACCTACGTTCACTGGGCCTTGCCATCATCGCGGACGACCCGAGTGATCCGGACACAGCCGCCTACCGGGCGGACCTGTCGTCCACGGTCGTGCCGACCCTGACGCTCAGCAGCGACGAGAAGCTCCTGCTGGGGATGGCAGCTGCCCTGTGGAGTGATGCGGACTGGGGGCGGGCCAGTCGAACAGCCCTCACCAAGCTGGAGGCGGCGGGGGGTGAGGCGATCCCGGAGGCGCAAGCCGCCGTCGGCTCGTCTGTGACCCGATCGTCCGACATTGCGACGATCATCCAGGCGCGACAGCAGGGGCAGGCCATCACCTTCGACTACCTCAAGCCCCAGGATTCGGTGCCTATGCGTAGGCGGGTGGAACCGTGGGGTTGCGTGATCCGGGGCGAACGCTGGTTCCTGGTGGGTTTGGATCAGCAGCGTCAAGCCGTCCGGGTGTTCCGGCTCTCCCGGATCACGGGCCCGGTCAGTTCGGTGGGCCGGCCCGGGGCTTTCGAGGTCCCGCCCGACGCGGATCTGGAGGCTGAGTTGAACGCCGTCCTCGAGCGCGATCCGGTCGGCTCAGCCACCCTGGCGGTTGCTCCGGGGCGGGCACCCGCACTGCGCTCGCTGGCGGTACAGGTCGGCGCGGACGCTAACGGGGATGACCTGCTCGAACTGCCCTACCGGGAGGCGGCCTGGGCACTTCGCGTGGTGTTGGGCGCCGGCGACGCCGCCCGGGTCGTGTCGCCGCCCGGACTGGCCGAGGAGGTCAAGAGGGCCGCGGAAAAGGTCGCTGCCATGCATTCCGGTCCACCGTCGGCGCCGGGCGAGGTGATCGAGACCGGTCGTGAACGTGCTAAGTCCGCTGCGCCGGAACGGGTCGCCCGCATCCTCAATCTCGTAGCCTGGGTTCGTTCGCGCAATGGATCGGTTCCGCTGGCCGAAGCGGCGGCCAAATTCGAGGTCAGCCCCGAGCTGTTGGCCGCGGATGTCGAACTGGCCTCGTGCACCGAATTCGGGGTCAATCACGAGACGCTCGAGATCGGGGTCACGGACGACGGTTGGATCCGTCTGTTCAACCCGCAGGCGGCGGATCGCCCGGTGAGCCTCTCCGGCCCGGAGGCGCTGCCTCTGTTGATGGGCCTGGCGATGCTCGAGCAGTTCGATGATGTGGCGGATACCGAGGTGTTCGCCCAGGTCCGGGACAAGGTCACGCAGGCCTCCGGGCGCGCGGGCGGCCTCGGCGCCATCGCGCTGGCGAATGTGGACGAGACCGACGCGTCGGTGATCGCGACGGTTCGGCAGGCCATCGCCGAGGGCCGGGTGCTGGATGTCACCTATCTGAGCGTCGGTCACGACAGCATCAGACGAGTTCTATTGCATCCGGTCGAGGCCCGCGTCGCCTCAGGGCACCGGTATCTATTCGCACTCGAGGACGGCACCGAACCCGTCTATGTGCGGCTGGACCGGGTGCAAGAGGCCACACTGACCGGTGACGATTCCGTTCGCGTCGAGACGCCGGTGGAGATGGTGGCCGATGGGCATCTCCGTCCTTTCGGCACACCGGTAACGGTCCTGCTTTCCCCGTCTGGTCGGGAGTTCCCGGTGAACATCCCCTGCGACGAGGTCAGTGCACTCGCCGGTGGCGGCAGCCTGGTTCGGGTGTCCACCAGTCGCCCGGACTGGTTGGCGCGAGCCGTACTGGCCGAGTGCGGTGCGGCCGAGGTGCTGGAACCGACCTCAGTGCGCACGCTGGTCGCCGAACTCGCGGCGTCTGCTGGGGAGCGCCAGTCACGCTGAGTGCTACCACGGGTTAGGCCGTTTACCGTGCAAACGCGCCGAAAATCCGTCAGTCTTCGTATCGATCGCTGTTACGAAGGAGGTGGGTTCATGACCACGATCAAGGTGACCTGTCCGGACTGCGGTGACATCGACCTCAGTCCTGCGGATCTGTCCCTCTGCGTGGCGCCGAATTGGGCGCACTACTCCTTCACGTGCAGTGAATGCGGCGTGACCTTGTTCAAGACCGCTGATGCGGAAGTGGTCGATCTGCTCTCCAGCGCCGGTGTCGAAACCCTCCACGTTCCCGCAGAGGCACTCGAGAACCACGCGGGACCGGTGATCGGCTACGACGATATCCTCGACTTCGCGCTCGCCCTCGGCGACGATCGGGCCATCGCGGCGGACCTGGCCGGGGTCAGCGTTCCGTTGGCACCGCGCGGACGCCGTCGACGCATCAGGCGCTGAGTCGTCGGCCCGGTTCGAGTGACCGAGCAACCCGCCTGCAGCCGCACAGTACCTCCCGCTTCTCGGATGGGGGGCGTATGCTGACGTGACAGTCGGATCAATCAGCCCCGATAGCTCGCGCATGAGAGTCACAGAGAGGTCCACATGGCGAACCTGAAACTCCCGGAGATCCTGATCATCCTGGCGATCGTGCTCTTGCTCTTCGGGTCCAAGAAGCTCCCGGATGCCGCACGGGGAATCGGTCGCTCGCTGCGGATCTTCAAGGCGGAGACCAAGGGCCTGATGGAGGACGACAAGCAGGCAGTCGAAGGTGCGGCCACATCGACGCCAGCGGCGGCGGCCGAGTCGACGCCGGGCGAGGCGGGTGCCACGCCGGCTGCCGATTCGGCGCCGGCGCCGACGGCTCAGACGCCGACTCCTGCCCAGTCGGCTCCGCCAATTCCGGCGGCCCCGCCGGCAGCCCCGATGTCCTCCGTTCCGAAGTCCCCGCCGGCGGCGCCCACCTCCTCGTCACAGGTCGGTTCGGCCGCTGAAGGCGCGGCCAGCCAGCCGCACGCCACTTCCTGATCAACAGGGGTATGACGACGTACGACGAGGGTATCGACGACCGCCAGGATCAGCTTGCGACCGCGGGGTCGATGACCCTGACGGAACACCTCCGCGAACTGCGTTCCCGGCTGGTCAAGTCGATCCTCGCCATCGCCGTCGGGATGACGGTCGGCTGGATCCTCTACGACCCGATATTCGCTGTCCTCAGTCATCCCATCAATCAGGTCATCGCAGAGGCGCAGGCCCGCGGCCAGACGGTGCAGGTCATCGTGCTGGGCGTCGGCGAGGCCTTCACCCTCAAGTTGAAGATCTCGGCCGTGGTCGGACTGCTGATCGCGTCACCGGTCTGGCTCTACCAACTGTGGCGATTCGTGACCCCCGGCTTACACAAGCATGAGCGGCGCTCCGCCTACATATTCGTGGCGGTGAGTCTCCCGCTCTTCATGTGCGGCGTTGTGCTCGCCTACATCTTCCTTCCGAAGGGCTTGAACCTGCTCTTCGGATTCACCCCTGAGAACGTCGGCAACTTCGTCGAGGTCAGCAAGTACCTGTCGTTCTTCCTGCGGACCGTGTTCGTGTTCGGACTGGCCTTCCTGACCCCGGTGATCCTGGTCGGGCTCAATCTGGTGGGGGTGCTGTCCGGCAAGCGCTTGGCGTCCTGGTGGCGCGGCATTATCTTCGCCGTATTCATCTTCGCCGCCGTCGCGACGCCCTCCGGCGACCCGATCAGCATGTTGGTGCTGGCTGGACCCGTTCTGGGCCTTGTGGCCTTGGCGATATTGGTCTGCATGCTCAACGATCGTCGCAGGGCACGCAATAATCCCGAGGCGGATTACGACCAATGGTCCGATGATGAGGCGAGTCCATTTCCGGATCGAGAGGATCCGCCGCTAGATTCTCCCCATGGCGAGTCCTGATACCCCCGAGTCCGGCACCATCGGCAGCGGCGATGAGAGTGCCGATCGCTCGATACGGAAGATCGTGTTGATGATCAATCCCACGGCCGGTCAAGGCCGCGGCGGTAGGAATGCGCCGGTGGCGCTGCGGAGGCTTCGAGAACGTGGCCTGGAGGTCACCCAGGTGCAGGGAGAGTCGGCCGAGGACGCCGTCGCGAAGGCGCGCGCCGCGGTCGCCGAGGGAACGGACGCACTGGTGGCGCTCGGGGGGGACGGCACGGTCAACCTCGCGGTCCAGGTCGTGGCCGGCACCGACGTTCCGTTCGGGATCATCCCGTTGGGGACAGGCGACGACAACGCCCGCACGCTGGAGGTACCCCTCAAGGACATCGAAGCCGCGGTCGACGTCGTGGTGGACGGCCACACGCGGGTCGTCGACCTCGGCCACGTCACCGCGGCCGATGGTGCCTCGCGCTGGTTCCTGGGCGTGATGAGTTCCGGGTTCGACTCATTGGTCAACGAGCGGGCGAACCGTCTGAGTTGGCCCAAGGGTCAGGCCCGCTACCTGATCAGCACCCTGGCCGAGCTGCGGGTCTTCAAGCCGCTGCCATACGTGTTCACCCTCGACGGGGTGTCCCACGATGCGAGGGCGATGCTGGTCGCCGTCGGCAACGGAATCTCCTACGGTGGCGGCATGCTCGTCTGTCCGAATGCGATTGTCGATGATGGTCTGCTCACGGTCACCTTCCTCGGTGAGGTCAGCAAGCTGACCTTCCTCAAGGTGTTCCCCAGGGTGTTCAAGGGCAGTCATGTCGAGCATCCCTCGGTGACCGAATACACGGGTCGCAAGATCCATCTTGATGCTCCCCATCAGGTGGCATATGCCGACGGTGAGCGGGTGGGGCCGTTGCCGATCGATGTGGAAGTCCGTCCTGGTTCCCTGATCGCCATCGTTCCGCGCGACAAGTAGTACCCCGGCCATGAGCTCGCCTGCCGAGCGATTTGCCGCGGCGGCACGCAGAAGCCGGGAGAAGTCCCCGGAGTTGGAGGCCTTCACGGCCTCGCTGCCCTTCGTGCTGGACGACTTCCAAGTGCGTGCCTGCCGCGCGTTGGCCGCCGGTGACACCGTCCTGGTGGCAGCGCCGACTGGCAGCGGCAAGACCGTCGTAGGCGAGTTCGCGGTTCACCTTGCGCTGGCGGCGGGTTCCAGGGCCTTCTACACCACCCCGATCAAGGCTCTGAGCAACCAGAAGTACGCCGAACTGGTCGAGCGCTATGGGGAGGACTCGGTCGGTCTGCTCACCGGAGACAACTCCGTCAACGGGGACGCCTCCGTGGTCGTGATGACGACCGAGGTCCTGCGGAACATGCTGTACGAACAGTCGAACGGCCTGGTCGGCCTGAGTCATGTAGTGATGGACGAGGTGCACTACCTGGCGGACCGCACCCGCGGAGCTGTCTGGGAGGAGGTGCTCATTCAGTTGCCCGAGTCCGTCACCGTCGCCGCCCTCTCTGCGACGGTCAGCAATGCCGAGGAGTTCGGTGATTGGCTGGCCGCGGTCCGAGGTTCGGCAACGGTCATTGTGGAGGAACACCGACCGGTGCCGCTCTTCCAGCACGTCGCTGTCGGTTCCGGCCTGCATGACCTGTATGCCGACGGGGAAGCGGGCCGGCTGAACCCGGAACTCGAACGGCAGGCACGCGACGCCCGGCAGGCTGAGAAGCTGAACGCACATCGTGGTGGGTACCGCCGGCGGGGGCCGCGCGGTCCGAGGATCCCGAATCGAATCGAGGTGATCGAGCGGCTGCAGCGCGAGGATCTGCTGCCGGTCATCACCTTCATCTTCAGCCGGAAAGGCTGCGATGCGGCCGCCGAGGCATGCGTGGCAGGGGGACTGCGGCTGACGACGGCGACGGAGGCACTGGAGATACGCCGGGTCGCGGAGGAGAGGTGCGCCCACCTTCCCGAGGAAGACCTGGCGCTGCTGGGATTCGACTCCTGGCTGGACATGCTCAGCCGCGGAATCGCCGCCCACCACGCGGGGATGCTGCCCACGTTCAAGGAGGTCGTGGAGGAACTGTTCCAGCGGGGCCTGATCAAGGCGGTGTTCGCTACCGAGACCCTGGCGCTGGGAATCAACATGCCGGCGCGCAGCGTAGTGCTGGAGAAACTGAGCAAATGGAACGGCGAGACCCACGCGGACATCACCCCTGGCGAGTACACCCAACTCACCGGTCGCGCGGGTAGGCGCGGGATCGATGTCGAGGGGCACGCTGTCGTTGTCTGGCACCAGGGGCTCGATCCCACGGATCTCGCGGGCAGGGCCTCGACGCGAACCTATCCGCTGCGGTCGAGTTTCCGACCGTCGTACAACATGGCTGTGAATCTGGTCGCGCAATTGGGCCACCACACGGCTCGGGAAGTACTGGAGACATCCTTCGCCCAGTTCCAGGCCGATCGAGCGGTGGTGGGGCTGGCCACCCAATTGCGCAGGCAGGAGGAGGCGGCAGAGGGGTACCGGCGATCGATGGAGTGCCATCTGGGGGACTTCAGCGAGTACGCGCAACTCCGGGAGGACATCAACCAACGGGAGAAGGCCCTGTCGAGGAGAGGACAGGCCGCGCGCCGTAACAGCGCCGCCCGGAGTCTGGCGCTGTTACGGGTAGGGGACGTGATCGTGGTTCCCGCGGGTCGACGCGCCGGGCCGGCGGTGGTGATAGACCCGGGACTCATCGAGGGTGAGGATCCACGCCCGCAGGTGCTGACCGTGGATCGGCAGGTGCGACGGCTGTCGGTGGTCGACTTCACCAGTCCCGTGGAGCCGATCGAACGTATCCGGATCCCCAAGAACTTCAGTGCCCGAAGCGCAAGTGCCCGGCGTGATCTGGCGCTCACCCTGCGGCAGAAGACGAACGGCATCGACATCAAACGTCCCCGCAAGGACAGGGGTGGCCCAGGTGCCTCCGATGTGGAACTCCAGCAACTTCGCAACCGCCTACGCAAACACCCTTGCCACGGCTGCGATCAGCGAGAGGACCACGCGCGATGGGCGCAGCGCTACCACCGGCTGCAGCGTGAGATCTCCACGCTGAGTGCCCGGGTGGAACAGCGCACGAATTCCATCGCTCGCCAGTTCGACCGGGTGTGTGCCGTGCTGGCCGATTTGGGTTATCTCACCTCTGCAGGTGACGGTGCCGAAGTGACCGCAGCCGGACATCGGCTGGCCAGGATCTACAACGACAACGACCTCCTAGCCGCAGAGGCATTGCGCACAGGTCTGTGGCGCGATCTCGATCCGGCGGAGTTGGCGGCGGTCTGCTCCACTCTGGTCTTCGAAGGTCGGGCCGCCGAGGAGCCGGCGGCGCCGAAGATGCCGAACTCCAAGGTCGCCTCGGTGATTCGGGATCAGTCCGCGCTACTCGCGGATCTGAAATCCGTCGAGCGTGAGCACCGGGTGTCCTTCCTCGGCGAACTCGACCCGAGGTTCGCCTGGGCGGCGTACCGCTGGGTCAACGGACGATCCCTGCAGAGTGTCCTTCGGGAGGCGGATCTCGCTCCCGGAGACTTCGTTCGGTGGTGCAAGATGCTCGCCGACTTCTTGGGGCAGGTGGCGGATGCCTCCGCTCCTGTTGGCGACCACGATCCGGATGCCGGCCAGGTCCACGACTCCGCGACCCAGGCGGCCCGGGCCATCAAACGCGGAGTCGTCGCCTACAGCTCCGTGGTGTGAAATCGTCATGCGTCGATCGGCCGCGCTAGTTTGTGGCCATGGCGACTGACCCGTTGGCAACCTCCGACCCAGCCGAATTCACCGCACGCCTCGCCCTTGCTTCCGCCGACGCAGCGGCCCTGGGCCTCGACGCGGTCATCGTGACCCCCGGCACCGACATGACCTACCTGTGCGGCTACGTGGCCCTGCCCTTGGAGCGGCTGACGGCACTTATCATCAGCCCGGGTGAATCGCCCAAGATGGTGGTCCCGCTGCTGGAGCAGCCGGCCGCTGTGGCCGCCGGAGTCGAGGACCTCGGCATCGTGGTCGCGGCTTGGGAGGAGACCGAAGACCCCTACGGCCTCGTGGCCGACCTGCTGCCAGGGGCTCGTCGGATCGCGGTGAACGACGCCATGCTTGCCCGAGCCGCGTTCGGGCTCAGGGATGCGATGCCCCAGGTGAGCTTCGAGCTGGCCGGCCCGGTGATCGGCGAGCTTCGGATGCGTAAGACGGCCGCCGAGGTTGCCGCCCTGCAGGAGGCGGGGGCGGCGATCGACTGGGTGCACGCACAGGTCGCGGGACTACTCCGCCCCGGAGTCACCGAACGCGAGGTAGCCGCTCGGATCGCGGATCTGATCCTCGAATCCGGCCATGCCACGGTCGACTTCGTCATCGTGGCCTCCGGCCCGAACGGCGCCAGCCCCCACCACGAGGTCTCCGACCGGGTTCTCGAGGTTGGCGATCCGGTGGTCGTGGATATCGGCGGCACCATGCCCTCGGGCTACTGTTCGGACAGCACCCGGACCTACTCGTTGGGCGAGCCCCCGGCGGATTTCCGGCAGGCTTTCGACGTACTGGTGACCGCCCAGGCGGCCGCGGTGGCGCACGTCCGGCCGGGGGTCACCTGCGAATCCGTGGACGCGGCCGCCAGGGACGTCCTGAGTGCAGCCGGGTTGGGGGATGCGTTCATCCACCGCACCGGACACGGAATCGGGCTGGAGACACACGAGGAGCCCTACATCGTCTCCGGAAACGTGCTCGCCCTGGAACCTGGTTTCGCTTTCAGCGTCGAGCCCGGGTTCTACCTGACCGGTCGATTCGGGGCGCGGATCGAGGACATCGTGGTCTGCGACAGTGACGGTGTCATCAACTGCAACAATCGGCCCAGGGAACTTGTAGTCGTCGACGTGTGACTTGGAGAACCGCCATGGCAGTCCAGCGGGACCTACCCAACGACGAGGCCCGGGATCTGCTGGTACTGACCTCTGATTTGGCCGAGCGGGAACTCCGCCCACAGGTGGCCGACGCGGAGGCTGCCGGTGAATTCCCGCGCGAGACCCTCCGTGTGTTGGGCCACGCCGGGCTGCTGGGGCTGCCCTACCCGCAGGATCTCGGCGGCGGTGGCGTGCCCTTCGACGTCTACCTGCAGGTTCTTGAGGAACTTGCCCATGGCTGGCTCAGCGTCGGGCTCGGAGTCAGCGTGCACTCGCTGTCCTGTTTCCCGCTCGCGACGGCGGGTACCCCCGAACAGCAACAGAAGTGGTTGCCGGACATGTTGGCCGGAGACCTACTCGGGGCGTACTGTCTCTCCGAGCCGAACTCCGGGTCCGATGCCGCGGCGTTGGCCACCACTGCGCGGCGCGACGGTGACGGTTACATCCTCGACGGCGTGAAGGCGTGGATCACCCACGCCGGGCAGGCCGACTACTACGTGGTCATGGCACGCACCGGAGCGGCAGGCCCCGGCGGCGTCAGTTGCTTCCTGGTACCTTCCGACGCGGCTGGCATCTCGTTCGGGTCGCCTGAGCGAAAGATGGGCATGCGAGGGTCTCCCACCGCACAGGTGCGACTCGATGGCGTGCGCGTGGGTGCGGACAGGCTTATCGGTGCAGAAGGGCAGGGATTCGCCATCGCCATGGCAGCTCTGGACGCTGGGAGGCTGGGTATCGCGGCGTGCGCAGTGGGCCTGGCCCAGGCGGCGCTGGACGAGGCTGTCGCGTACTCGCGGCAGCGCGAGGCCTTCGGCCAACCCATCGGGGACTTCCAGGGGGTGTCTTTCCTGCTGGCTGACATGGCCACAGGCATTGCGGCGGCTAGGGCGTTGTATTTGGACGCGGCCCGTGCCCGCGAAGCGGGACGTCCTTACGCCACCCAGGCCGCGATGGCAAAACTGTTCGCCACCGATACCTGCATGCAGGTCACCACCGATGCCGTGCAGGTTCTGGGTGGGGCCGGATACGTAGAGGATTTCCCTGTGGAGCGCTTCATGCGCGAGGCCAAGGTTCTTCAGATCGTCGAGGGCACGAACCAGATCCAGCGGCTGGTCATCGGCCGCGCCTTGGCGAAGGGCTAGGCGGGCAGGAGGATAGGCTCGCACCCGTGGAGGACACGGACCGTCGGATCGTCGACCTGCTGCTGACAGATGGCCGGATGTCGTTCACCGACCTTGCCAAGGCCACGGGCCTGTCGACCTCCGCGGTGCACCAGCGGGTCCGCAGGCTGGAGGATCGCGGCGTCATCCAGGGCTATCGGGCGATAGTGGACCCGGTCGCGGTGGATCGGTCGCTGACGGCGTTCCTGTCGCTGACCGCCACCGGCGGGATCCAACCCGAAGGCGCAGTCGAGGCCTTGGCGGAGTTGCCGGAGATCAGCGCCTGCTACTCAGTCGCCGGTCGGGAATCGTTCATCGTGATCGTTCGGGTGGCCACCCCGAACGCGTTGGAGGAGTTGCTGAACGAGATTCAGCGGCGTACCGGGATGTCCACGCGTACGACGGTGGCGCTTTCCACGAAGTTCGACCGATGAGCAGCCAGCCCGCGGACCGAGGCGCCCCGGCTATACAGGACCGGAGCCGCACGCTGTACCGCAACGGCATCGTTTACAGCCAGACCGACCCGTTCGCAACAGCCTTGCTGGTCGAGGGCGGCATCATCGCCTGGCTGGGTTCCGATGCCGCGGCCGAGGTCCACCGGGATGCCCACACCGAGGTGGTCGACCTGGACGGCGCGTTGCTGGCCCCGGCATTCGTGGACGCCCACATCCATGCCACCGCCACCGGTATCGGCAGCATCGGGCTCGACCTCACGGCCACGACCTCGCTGTCGCAGGTGCTGGACATGGTCACCGAGGCGGTGCGCAGCGGACCGGGTGGCACGATCCTCGGCTACGGATGGGACGAGCAAGTCTGGCCGGAGCAGCGGGCTCCGACCCGGGCGGAACTCGACCGTGCCGGATACGGGGCGGCCATCCTGCTCGACCGGATCGATGTGCACAGTTCGGTGGTCTCGAGTGCACTGTTGGCTGCGATGCCCGGACTGGCCGAATTGGCGGGCTTCGATCCCGACGGTTGGCTGCGTGAGCATGCCCATGAGCAGGCCCGAGCGGCGGTGTATGCCGACCTACCCGAGGCCCAGCGACGGGGAGCACAGCAGGCCGTGCTGGCCGAAGCCGCCAGAGTCGGTATCGGGGTCGTGCATGAGATCGGCGGTCCGACCATCTCCAGCGCCGCCGACATGACCGGATTGCTGGACCTGGCCGACCAAGGACTCGGACCCGAGGTGGTCGGCTACTGGGGGGAACTCGATGGGGTGCGTCGGGCCATCGACTTGCGCTGCTCCGGGGTGGCGGGCGATCTGTTCGTGGACGGGACGGTCGGTTCCCACACCGCCGCCCTGCGGGAGGACTATGCCGACCGCCCCGACCGCGGGCACCCGTATCTGACCGCGGCACAGGTGCGCGATCACGTGATCGACTGTGCCGCCAACCGTGTGCAGGCGGGCTTCCACGTCATCGGAGACGGTGCGCTGGACCTAGTGCTGGCAGGCTTCACGGAAGCCGCCGAACGCGTCGGGTTCGACACCATCCGCACCGGCTCCCACCGCCTGGAACACGTCGAGTTCGTGCACCCCGAGCACATTCCGGTGATGGCCGGAATGGGGCTCATCGCAAGCGTCCAACCCATGTTCGATGCTGAATGGGGGGGTCCTGCGGCGATGTACGCCGAGCGGCTGGGGGATCGCTGGCGGTCGATGAACCCGTTCGCTTCGATGCAGGCTGGCGGAGTGGTCCTGGCCTTCGGCTCGGACAGTCCCGTTACTGCTCTGGGTCCCTGGGCGGCGGTGCGCGCCGCTGCGGAGCATAGAACCACCGAGCAGCGGATGAGCGTACGCGCGGCCTTCGCCGCGCACACCCGGGGCGGCTGGCGGGCAGCGGCCAACCGGGGCGGTGTGTTGGCGCCGGGCGAGCCCGCCTTCCTCGCCGTCTGGGATTTCGAGGAGTT
Source organism: uncultured Actinomycetes bacterium (assembly GCA_964556255.1). Lineage (GTDB taxonomy): Bacteria > Actinomycetota > Actinomycetes > S36-B12 > UBA10799 > JACJWR01. The sequence continues at coordinate 37,078 of CAZKVQ010000012.1, read as the reverse complement.
GGTGGTCGCAGCGCCTGACGATCGGGTATCCGCGTGGTCCACCGACCCCCGATCGGCAACTCCCGGGCTACCGGATCTGTCGCCGGATCGGGAACTGCCGAATTGTCTTCGTACCGTGGTGCGTGGCCGTACGGTGTTCGACTCAGGCGACCTATGAGTTCCGGCCCCGTCACCGGTGTGGAGCCGGCTGTGGGTGCTGCCCGGGCCACGTGGTGGTACCGCCTGCGTCGGCCCGTGCTGGCGCTGGCGGCGGGGTTGTCGATGGCGGCCGCCTTCCCCGAGCCCGGCTGGAGCTACCTGGCTCCCGTTTCGGTCGCCCTGTTCACGTTGGCGTGTTGGCGCGCCAGACTCCGGGTCGGATTCGGCTGCGGACTCCTCTCGGGGGTGGCCTTCTACCTGGTCCTGTTGTCCTGGTTGAGGGTCATCGGGCTCGACGCCTGGCTGTTGCTTTCGGTGCTCTGGAGCCTGTGGCTGGCGCTGCTGGGGCTTGCGACTGCGCTCGTGGCGAGCAGGCTGCGCTGGTGGCCGATCGCGGTCGCGGCGCTGTGGGTTCTGCAGGAAGCCGTTCGCGACCGGGTCCCCTGGGGCGGATTCCCGTGGGGTCGGTTGGCCTTCTCCCAGCCCGAGTCCTCTTTCACCCCATTGGCAGCGCTGGGAGGTGCGCCCCTGGTGACCTTCACGGTGGCTCTTGTGGGCGCCTTGCTGGCGTCGGCGGTGCTGTCCCTTCGCGCGCGAGGCTGGACGGCGGGCGCGGTTGCCGCCGCGGTCGCCGTGCTGGTTACGGTGGTGGGTCTGGCCGTCCCGCTCCCGGCGGCCGGACAGCCTTCCCCCGCGGAGGCCCGTCTCGCCGTCGTGCAGGGAAGCGTTCCGCAACCCGGGCTCGACTTCAACAGTCGCCGACGCGCCGTGTTGGAGAACCACGTCTCGGAGACGATGCTGCTGGCTGACAAGGTACGCCGGGGCGAGGTGCCGCAACCGGATGCCGTGATCTGGCCAGAGAACTCCTCCGACGTGGATCCTTACGCGGACGTGGCGGCGGCCAAGCGGATCGCAGCGGCCGCGGACGCCATAGGCGTGCCGATACTGGTCGGGGCGGTTGTCACGGTACCTACCGACGTCAGCAAACTGTGGAACATCGGAATCGTCTGGGATCCCACGACCGGACCCGGAGACGTCTACATCAAGCGGCATCCGGTGCCGTTCGGGGAGTACCTGCCCGGCCGCGAAGTGCTGGGCGGACTGGTGGACCGGTTCCAGCGCATCCCGCGCGACTTCCAAGGTTCCGACGATCCGGGGGTGCTCCAGCTGGGTCCGGCGCGGATCGCGGACGTCATCTGCTTCGAGATCGCCTATGACTCCATCGTGCGCGATGCCGTGCGCGCGGGCGGCAGGGTTCTCGTGGTGCAGACCAACAACGCGACCTATGGCGGCACCGCCCAGCCTGCCCAGCAGGTGGCAATGTCGCAGTTGCGCGCCGTCGAGCATGGTCGAGGGGTACTGGTGGCTGCCACCAGCGGAATCTCCGCGGTCATGTCCGCAGACGGCAGCCTAGTGGCGCGGCTGCCGGAGAACGTTCCTGGCAGCATCGTGCAACAGGTGCCCTTACGCGACACTCTCACCATCGCTGACAGGCTCGGGTTCTGGCCGGAACTGCTTGGTTGTATTGCTGCTCTCGTCGCATTAGTGCTGGCGGCGCGCCGCCTTGCGGGGGACCGCCGCCGACGCAGGTCAGGCTAAGGTTTGCCATGTGAGCAGCCACGACGATGCCCCTGGCTCGACCGATTCCGAATTCGCCGATCTCGGTCGAATCCTGGTCATCATCCCGACCTACAACGAGAAGGACAACGTGTCCTCGATCGTGTCGCGGGTGCGTGCCGCCACCCCGGAGGTTCACGTCCTCGTGGCCGACGACAACAGCCCCGATGGGACTGGCGTCATCGCGGACCGCATCGCTGCTGAAGATGACCACGTCCACGTGATGCACCGCATGGGCAAGGAGGGCTTGGGTGCGGCCTACCTTGCCGGGTTCGCCTGGGGTCTGGAGAACGATTTCGACGTGCTGGTGGAGATGGACGCCGACGGCTCCCACCAGCCGGAGGAACTGCCGCTGCTGCTCGACGCGTTGCGAGGTGCCGACCTTGTGCTGGGATCCCGGTATGTTCCGGGCGGCAGTGTCGTGAACTGGCCGAAGTCGCGGGAGGTTCTGTCCCGTGGCGGCAACTGGTATACCCGCCGCGCGTTGAAACTGCCGCTGCGGGATGTCACGGGCGGCTATCGCGCGTTCCGCGCGAGCACGTTGCGCTCGCTGGATCTTCACGGTGTCGGAAGCGCCGGGTACATCTTCCAGGTGGATCTTGCTTACCGGGCGATCCAACGCGGCCATGTCGTCACCGAGGTACCGATCGAATTCGTCGAGCGGGAGGTGGGCGACTCCAAGATGAATCAGAAGATCGTGTCGGAGGCCCTCTGGCGGGTGACAGTGTGGGGGATGAGAGACCGCACGCGGCGGGTAGGTCGCTACCGCAACTCGAAGCAGAAGCACTCCGCGGGGCAGGGTTGGTAGGAGGCGGGTTCATCGCATGCGCGCACTGCTGATCCTTGTCGCGGTGATCGCGCTGCCGTTCGCCGAGATCGCTCTGGTCGTCTGGTTGGTGCATCACTTCGGCTGGGGACCCGTGCTGATCTCAGGGGCCCTGTTGTTCGGCTTCGGGATCGCAATGGTTCGCCGGGCCAGCCAGAAGTGGTCGCGGCTCGCCCGGGAGGCGCAGGTGGATCCGGGCATCATGCAGACGACATTGCCCGGCGACGTGGGTGACGCCAGTCTGCTTTTCCTCGGAGGCCTGTTGCTGATCCTGCCCGGGTACATCACCGGGGCGGTCGGCCTAGTGTTCGTGTTTCCGCCCACCCGCCGCCTGATTGGTCGATCCTTCGGTGGCAGGGTCTCGGCGATGGCCAGCCAACAGGGATACAAGCGAGTCACGATCATCGAGGGGGAGACGGTGGCTGGCCCTTCCGGATCGCGGCCTGATCAGCGCTCCCCGGATACGTCACCGGGTACGTCGCAGGGCCCGGTGATCATCTCCGGCGAGATCGTTGCCGGCCCGAATGACGACCGGGGGAGAGGTGGCGGATCCGGTGCAGCAGGATCCGGCCCGGGCGGTGACGACGCGACCCCCTGAGCGCACAGCTCGCAGGCAGGCGCAGTTGGCATGCAGGCGCAGTTGAAGGGCCTAGGGGAGCCCAACGTGGCTCTGCGGCGACGTTAGACAACCGTTGGGACGGCGGCACAGGACAAGAGTCGAGGCCCGGACCATTCCCCGGTCCGGGCCTCGACTTCTTCTGTGCAACCACCAACCGCAGCGTGAGAGGGGGAGGAGGTCCTTCTCACGGAAGCGTCTCCGCGGTTGCGGGTCTACTAGGCGCTCTTACGCTCGTCGGAGTAATCCTTGACGCCGTTGAGGAGGTCAAGGCGCTCGGTCAGCAGAATCTCCAACTCATCGAGACTGCGGCGCTCACGCAGCATGTCCCAGTGGGTTCGGGCTGGCTTCACAGGCTTGGCATCGGGCATCACGCCGTCACGAAGTAGCGCGCTGGCACCGCAATGGCACTCCCACATGCTTGGAACTTCCGCCTCGATGGAGAAGGGCATGGAGAGCGTATGCCCGTTAGGGCAGTCATAGTGAACCGCGGCCCGGGGCGCGAGCACGACGTTCTCGTCGGTCTCGTAACTCGAGGCTCCCAAACGGGTCCCGCGGAGTGCTCCCTCTGACATGTGCGTCCTTCCTTGGGGCGATCGAGGCAGGGCCGGACCAACCGGCGGGCTCGATGCCCGGTGTGTGAGGTGTAGGAGATGAACAACCCCTTCACCATTCTTTGTTCCCCTTCTCGGCGGCCGTCATACCTCCGAACGGGTGAGGTGGGCCACATCCGTCACGGAGCAGGTACCTTCAGGGCACCTCGCACCGCCAAGCAGGCGAACTGTTTCCTTTCAGACGCAACTGTGGCGTGTCTGGATCCGTCTACCGGTCAGGTGGAGGTAAGGATCAGGTAAATAGCCCTGGTTAGGAACCGCGACGATCCAAAACACTACGCAGAGTAGTCGGAGCGTCCGTTATCAGGCCATCGACGCCCATGTCCAACAGCTGGTCCATGTCGGCCTCGTCGTCGACCACCCACACATGCACCTGTATTCCGAGGTCGTGTGCCAACGCGATCGTGCGTCGGGTCACCACTGGGACGCCACCCTGCGAGCGGGGCACCTGCATGGCCACAGGGAGGGAGGGCAGGTGTCGACGCAACGCCCGAAGGAAGGGGCGCGCGAGACTTGCACCCATGATGGTGGCCACTTCGTTCGGCGTGGCGCTCGTGGCCGCGTCGGGGCCGAGTTCCTTTCTGGCCGCTCGAACCCGTGCTGAGGAGAACGACGAAATACACACGCGTTCGAGGACCTCGGGGGAGTCCAGCGCGGCGAGCGCTGGTTCCAAGGTTCGATCGTCTTTGATGTCGAGGTTCCAGTGCACGCTCGGCCACGTTGCCAGCGCGTCGTCGAGGCGCATGATCCGCTCGTCCTGGGGGAGCGGGACCTCGGCGAGTTCGGACCAATCGAGGCTGTCGACTGACACGTTCAGGCCTCCGGTGCGTTCGAGCGACGCATCATGGTGCAGCACCACCACGCCGTCCCTGGTTGTCCGAAGGTCGCTCTCGACGTAGTCGAACCCCAGATCGACGGCCCTCTGAAACGCCGCCGGAGTGTTCTCCGGTGCCTCCTTGGCGCCCCCGCGATGGGCCATCGCTATCGGTCGACCACGGCGCAGGAACGGGTGCAACTCCACGTCAGTGATCGTAGGCCCCAACTCTGAGAGGATGCCCACATGGCTCTGCTACGACGGTCATCCAAGGCGGTCTCGGGCCTCAGCGTGCCGCCCCCGCGCCCGGCGGAGGTATTGCGGCGGCACCACGGCATCCTCCGGTTGGCGTCCGCCCTGCCGACGCCGTGTCATTGGGTGCTGGCCGGCGGCGGGGCCCACGGGGCCGTGCAACTGGGTACCCTACAGGCCCTCCGCGAGACCGATCTGGTGAGCGACCAACTGGTGGGGTCCAGCGCCGGGGCTCTCACCGGAGCGCTGATCGCGGAGGATCCGGTGGCGGCTCCCTCGAGATTGGGCTACCTCTGGTCCGGCCTGGAACTTCCCGACCTCATCCCGCAGGGCTGGCTCGGCATGGTCAAACCGAGCAACGTCTCGAAGCCGGCACTTGCTGACAGCTCAGCCGTGCTCGCGACCTTCGAGCGGGTCTACCGGGCGCGCGATTTCGACGAACTCGTGCTGCCTCTGGTGGCCGTGGCGACCGACCTGGACAGTGGCCAGCCCGCCGCGCTGGACCGGGGTGACCTGTTGCAGGCATTGTTGGCATCCTCGGCGATACCAGGGGTCTTCCCGCCGGTCCGGATCGACGGCCGTTGGTACATCGACGGCCTCGCCAGTGCGAATCTTCCAGCCGCCGTGGCGGTGGCGCGCGGGGCCCGTAGCATCGTCGTCCTCGACACCGGGAGTTCAGCCGCAAGGCCGGTGGGTACCTCGCTGGCACAAGTCGTGCCCGCGATCAATGCCATGCTCACCGCTCAGCAGCGGGTCACCTCTCTGGTGGCCGCGGCCTCTGAAGTGCCGGTTCTGTACCTGCCGACGCCGACCGGTTTGAGCGGCGCCCTGAACTTCGCAGACAGTGTCGCGTCGGCCCGACAGGCATACGCACTGGGCCAGGGGTTCCTGATCGACCTGCCGCGCTCGGTCGGGCGTGGTCACCTGCCGCCCGGGCTGTACGCACGCCCCGATGCCTTCGTGGGGGGCGTCGGTGCATTGCAGGACCTGCTCCGACCCGTTGAGGTGGGGGAGTCTGCTCGTCCGTCCGCCGAGCAGCCCTCCGACGAGGCGGTGACGTGAAGTGAATGCCGGAAGGCGGAATCCGACCGCGCTGCTTACGGACCTGCCGAGGCCGACGGCGCTGGTACTCGGTGCCGGGGAGCAGAACTGTGTCGCCGGGGCGGCGATGCTCGAGGTAGTGCTGGCTGACGGCTGGCGCCCAGATCTCGCGGTCGGCTCCTCAGGTGGTGCCCTGACGGTGGCCGTGCTCGCGACGAGTCCGGATCAGGCACCCCAGGTGGCGACGGCTCTGTGGCGGGAGATCGCCACAAGTAGAGCCTCGCAGCCCGGTTGGCCGCGCGTGGCCCGCGCTGCTGCCGGCGGCGAGGGGCAGGCGATCACCAAGACGTGGGTGGCGCTGCTAGAGCCGTATTTCGGAGACCTGCTCCTGGACGATACGGGCTGTACTCTCGTTGCCACCAACCTCAGCCGACAGACCCCCCTGACGATTGACACTGGGCCGGTTCTCGACGCGGTACTCATGGCGGCTGCGCATCCGGTCCTGACGAATCCGGTGCTGCTGGACAATGGTGATGTCGTGATCGACGGCGGGTTCGCCGCCCCGCAACCGGTTCTGCAGGCGCTCGCTGCTGGCGCGAAGTCGATCGTCGTGCTGGACACCGGTCGACCGGAGCCGCACATCTCGGCGGTACCTCCGGCCCGTTGGTACCGGGTGGTGCTCGCCGCGGTCCGCGCCCAACTCGACAGCAAAGCGTCGTTGGATGTGGCCGCGGCGGCCCTGAGCGTGCCCATCATTGTGTTGTCGGCCGCCGAACCGGGCTGGGTCCAGTGGGATCAGTGCGACGAGCGCCTGGACGCGGGCCGTTTGGCCGCTGCCGACCAGCTGGCCAAACTCGACGCCCGCTGGTCGAAGATCAGCGCCGCCGGTGTCTATACAGCGGCCGACGAAGTGCGGTTGGACCGGCGCTTGGCGCACCGCATGCGTTGAGCCTGGGGTCAACTCGAACTAGGTCGTGATGCCTCAGCTGTTCGGGGGGTCCCTCTGGCGGTGGTCGTCGGCGTCGGTGACAACGACGGGCGAGGTGTGACCTTGGGGGTTCCGGATGCGCTGGACGACGGGGTTCCCGCACCCGCGGTTGGTCGGGTCGAGGCGGGTGGCTTGGGCTGTCGGGGCTGGCTCGGGGTGATCGACGGCGTTGCGGGTGTGCCAGCCGGTGGTGACGGTGTCGGTGGTGACGGTGTCGGTGAAGCCGGGGACGTCGTCTGCCGCTGTGGTGGAAGGGCATCGGGAGTGAGATCGAAGGTCGTCGTGCCATCGATCGAGTACTTCCCGGCGAGCGGCCCGGGAGTGTTGGACCACAGCGCTGCCACGATGCCCTTCTTGTAGGCGCACACCCACGGTGCCCAGCCACGGTCGGCGTAGATCCGGGCGGCCGCCGCCACGTTCGTGAGGGGATCCAACGCTGCTGCCTGTGCCGATGCCAGCGTCGAGGTTGGTTGACCGATGCTCGCCAACGCGGATTGCAGGGTCCCGGCATCGTTGAGTTGGAAGATGCCCCAGTCGGTCGAACCGTCGTTGTTCTGCTGTCCGATGATGGACTGCTGGCCGGACTCGCAGTCGGCCACCGCCATCGCATTCGTGACCTGGTCCGCCGGGAACGCCGCTCTGACCAGCGCCAGCAACTCGGCCTGGGCGATCAGAGGAGCTGCTGAGGTCGCGACCGAGATGGTGTCGGCGCCAGCGGCTGATTTCCAGGCGGCCATGTGCGGCAACGAGGGTGCCTTGGCCGGTCGCGGGGGAGGAGTCGCGGTCGGCCTGGAGGTCGGTAGCAGCCCGGACGTTGTATCCGCCACCAAGTCATCGATCTGCTGTTCGGGCTTCGACGCTTCGAAAACGCCGGGATCCGCCGGCTGCTGCGCGGCCGATGGGGTCCAGATCGCGAGTCCCACGGGGATGCTGGCCAGAGCGCAGGCGCCCACAGCGAGTGCCCACCGGACGCGGGTGTCGTCGGCGCGTCGGTGGCGGGCACGCACATGCGCGGCGCGTTCTACCAACGTGGATCACCAACTTCCGACGGCACTCACCGCAATGGTGCCGCGCCGCGGGGGTCGGTGTACCGAAAACAGTCGCAGTGCAGATCGATGCCTGGTGTCAATCGACGAGCGGGATCTCGGTATTGGGGCGCAGGGTCGTCTTCACCGCCGAGGCGTTGGGACCCGCCGAGGCCGTTTCGAGCGCGCGTTTCCATTCCGGGAGGTCGAAGGTGTGGGTGACGATGCCGTCGACAGGGTAGTCCGCGTCGCCCAGCCACTCCACGACCTGCGCCATCGTGTGGCGACCTCCAAGGGACGGCTCGGGACCGAAGTTGATCGTGCCCTGCACGGTCAACTGCCTATTCCACACTAGGGACCAATCCACGTCCTGCTTGCCGGCGGTTCCCACTACCACGAGCATTCCGGTGGCGCGTAACAGGTGCATACCCAGGTCCAGGGTCGCGGGGGAGGCGACGCAATCGAACACGACGTCCACTCCATGCTCGAGGATGCCGGTCTTCGTCATCCTCGCGCGCAAGACACGCCCGCCATCACTGGCCGCCACGGCATCTACGGCCTCGGGACCGGCGGGAAGCGTCCGGCTGGCACCCGCTGCCATCGCCTGGGCTGCCCCGAACGGGTTGGGCGCCACCACGAGAATGTCCAGGTCAGGATGGAGCATGCGCAGGGCGGCGGTGACGAGCAAACCGATAGTGCCCGGCCCGATGACGACGGCGCGATCTCCCCGCCGGCGCCACTGCAACGCCGCGTGCAGACCGATGGAGGCCGGCTCGGCGAGGACAGCCCGGCGTGAAGGGATGTCACCGACCGGGTACAGCTGCGACTCGTGGGCGACGACGAACTCGCTCCAGCCGCCCCCGAGCGCAGCATCGAAACCGATTGTCGGAGAGGTACAGCCACTCACCCCCGGCTCGTCGAAGCGCTCACAGATGTAGGGGTGGCCCTCCTGGCAACTCCTACAAGCAGGGTCGAAACCCCGCTGGTAGCACGCCAGCACCGGATCGATGGCCACTCGGTCTCCTGGCGAGAAGCGCCCGCTACCGCCAGGCCCCACATCCTCGACGACGGCGACGATCTCGTGGCCGAGGATCTGCTTCTCTGCTCGGTAGAAGGCACTCAGTACGAAGGACGACTTCGCATGGGCGACCGCCACATCGCTGCCACAGACGCCGGCGAGCTCGGGCCGTAGTCGAAGCCAGCCAGCTGCGGCGGGCAGATCTGGTCGCGGGTAGTCGTCCACCAGCCGCAGCAGTCCGCCCGGCCCCCAGCCGGCGGACTTGCCGCGGCCCAGCGGAGCTTTCTGGGCCGCCGCGGTGTACAGATAACGCGGGGTGGATAGGTCGGCCAGCACGGCCCTCATGCCGACCATCAGCGCAGGCCCACCAGTGGTCGGGTCAGGCGCTCGGTCAGGCTTGGATTCGGTGTGTGGCGGCGCGCCTCCAGCATCGCTCTTCGATAACGCCAGAAATCAACTTGCATGGTGTGACGCTCCGATCGGACGTAGCGCTTGGCCAGCGATGCCTGGTCCCGCGAGATCCAGTCGCGGATGTCGTCATCGGCGGGCAGGACCGCCGTCCCGGTGAGTAGGTCGCCCACCCACTGCGACTGCAGTTCCATCAGTGGGATCCCGGAGCCGACGGTCTGGATGAAGCCGATGAAGTAGAGGCCGGGGCGGTCGGGGGAGACGACCCGTTGGTATAGGGGCATCGAATTGCCCTGGGCCTGGAATACGTCCGGGGAGAAGAACGGCAACGAGATCCGGTAGCCGGTCGCGTAGACGATGGTGTCGACCTCCGCGACGGTGCCATCGACGAACACGACGCGGTCGTTCTCGAACCGCTCGATGTTCGGCTTCATGATGATGTCCCCGTGACCCACGCGATCGTAGAGTTCGGCCGAGACCGTGGGATGGGCGTGCAAGAGCCGATGGTCGGGCTTGGGCAGTCCACGGTCCTGCGGGCGACCGGTGCTGAGCCGCAGGATCGCCGAGTAGAGGGTCCGTTCGACCGGAAAGGGGAGGTACGCCATAAGTGGATTGCCGAACTGGTCGATCGGTTTGCCGAAGGCGTACTTGGGGATCACGTGCACCCCGTGGCGGGTCGCCAGGTAGACCCTGTCGGCGACCTTGCAGGCATCACAGGCGATATCCATGCCGGAGTTGCCGACGCCTATGACGAGCACCTTCTTGTCGGTGAAGACCTCGGCGTCCAGGTAGTCGTGGGCGTGGAAGCTCTCGCCTTCGAAGGTCCCGGGGAACTCGGGCACTTTCGGGACACTGTGGTGGCCGTTGCTGACGATGACGGCGCGGTACTCACGGGTGATTCCGTTGCTGGTGGTGACCGACCAACCGTTCTCACCCGGCGAGCCCGAGGTCGGTAGCGGCGCCACGCTGGTCACCTCGGTGTTGAAGGTGATGCGCCTGAGTAGGTCGTTGTCCTCGGCGAAGTCCTGGAAGTACTGAGCCATCATCGTGTGTGACGGATAGTCCGGCCAGTCCTCCGGCATCGGATAGGACGGGTACTGGGTGAGCGGACGCGAACTGTTCAGATGCAGCGTGCGGTAGGCGGCCGCGCCACCGTTGTCGTTGTCAATGCGCCAGAGGCCACCGACCATCGAGCCCTTCTCGTACCAGTCGAACGGGATTCCCCGATCCGCCAACGCCTTACCGGCTGCCAGCCCTGCGGCCCCGGCCCCGATGACGCAGACCCGTTGGGTGGCTCCGGTCTCGCGTTGCCCGTTCGTCACGTGTTCGGTGGGGCTGGGGGACATCGGCAACTCCTTCGGGCGACCTGTGGTTGCGGCAACCCTACTAGGGGCAGACTGTCAGAGTGGAGTTCACTTTCGTCGCTGAGGTCTGGCGCTATCAGGGGGATGCGTCCTGGTTCTTCGTCACCCTTCCCGAGGGCGTTTCCGATGAGATAGTTGACCTGCAGCAGGGGCCTCGTCGGGGCTTCGGTGCGGTCCGGGTTCGGGTGCGTACGGGCCCCTGTGATTGGAATACCTCGATCTTTCCGGACACCAAACGGGGCTCCTACATCCTTCCGGTGAAAAAGGCGGTCAGGCAGGCGGCATCGTTGGACGACGGCAGCCGGGCGGAGTTCACCCTGGAGCTGGTCTGAACCGGCGGGCTGCGCAGCCGGAGCCGGTTGAGGCTGTGACCCGGCCAACGTCACCGTGTACTCAAGTGAGCAGCGGATGGCGCCGTTATCAGGGGAGGAGACCGAGGCGACCGGAGGGAACGGCAGATCATGACCAACCAGTCTGAGCTCAGCGTCGAACGAGAGTGGGATCCGCTTCGGGAGGCAATTGTCGGTCGGCCATTCACCAGGATCGGTGCCAGCATGCCGAAGCTGACCCACAACTACATGCCCGCGGAGTCGGTCGGTATGGCGGAGCAGATGATGGCCACCCATGCGGGTTCGACGCTTGCCGAGGCGTTGCCGCCGCTGCACGATGTGGCCGTCGATCAGATGACCGCCGCCATCGACATCCTGACGAGTCGTGGTGTGGTTGTTCACCAGGTCGAGGAGTTGTTGCCGGACGAGGAGGCCTTCCTGGCTCCGCTCAGCGATCGCAACGCCACCCAGTACTTCCCGCGGGATCCGGTGATCGTCGTGGGGGATGCCTTCATCGAAACGGGCATGCGATTCCCGATGCGCAGGTCCGAGCGATTCGCCATCCGGAGGACCCTCGCCGGCATCCTGCCCGCGGCATCGGTGGTCTCCATGCCGGAGCCGCCGCCGCAGCCCGAAGGCGCCGACGGCGGATTCGGGCCGGGACCTTTCCTCGAAGGTGGCGACGTGATGCTGTTCGGCGACGACATCCTGGTCGGAGTGAGCGGCAACGCGTCAAACGCGGCAGGTATTGAGTGGCTCCAAGGTCGCGTCGGTGCCCAACGACGAGTTCACCCGGTGCGCATCAGTTCGAGGTTCCTTCACCTCGACTGCATCCTGGCCACCCCACGCGAGGGACTGGCGATCGTGTGCCGTGAGGGCTTCGTCGACGGAATCCCCGACCTACTGCGGGATTGGGACCTCATCGATGTGCCTGCCGCCGAGGCGGAGGCGAAACTGGCGGTCAATGTGCTCGTGCTCGACGAGTCGACCACGATCGTGGCGGAGGAAACCCCTGAAGTTGCCGATGCACTCGCGGCTGCCGGCCAGGACGTGGTCACAACCCCCTTCGCTGGGGTGTTCCTGTTCGGCGGCGCCTTCCGGTGTTGGCACCACCCGCTGCGCCGAGGCTGAAGCAGCGGGGAGCGATCGAACCGGAATCTGGGGCGGGGGCTTCCGGTGCCTGTCGCGACTGCACCAACTAACGTCGCCCCATGGGCTTGACTGGGCGGATCACGGCACGGGGGAGCGAGTTACTCCTGTTCGCCATGACGCCGCCTCGACTCACGGTCACATCTGAGCAAGCCCAGACCATCGCCGACGTGGCGCGCGACCGCCTGACCCGGCTTTGTCCGGATGGCCTGATCCTCTACGACATCGACGACGAGAGCGATCGCAACCCGGAGGAGCGACCGTTCCCGTTCCTTCCCACGCTGGACCCCGCGGATTTCCGGGAGCGCCACCTAACGGACTGGGATACGCCCGTGGTCGTCTATCGAGCTGTCGGCAAGTACTCCGAGGATGGGCTGCGGGAATGGTTGGACAGCCAGAACGCCGACCACACCTTGACGGTGTTCGTCGGGGCATCATCGCGCCACAAGCAGCCGACGACATCCCTGGTGCGCGCCCAGGAGTTGTGGGCAGCCAACCGACCTGATCTGCCCCTGGGCGGTGTCGCCATCCCGGAACGGCATACCCACCGTGGTGAGGAACATCTGCGGCTCCTGGCCAAGCAAGAGGCGGGCTGCTCGTTCTTCGTCACACAGGTCGTGTACGACGTCAACGCGGCGAAGAATCTCGTGTCCGACTACCGCTACGAATGCGACGCCCGCGGTATTCAGCCAGTACCGATCGTGTTCACCTTCTCGGTCTGTGGGTCCCTCAAGACCTTGGAGTTCCTGGCCTGGCTCGGAGTCGACGTTCCGCGCTGGATCCAGAACGATCTGCGCCACGCAGACGACACGCTCGCCGCCTCGTTCGAACATTCCCTCGGAGCCGCCCGCGAACTGATCAGGTACTGCCGACGGATGGCTGTCCCGTTCGGCATCAATGTCGAGAGCGTCTCGATCCGTCGTGCCGAGATTGAAGCTTCGGTCCAACTGGCCGAGATGCTCGCAGGCGAGCTCAACCGCTCAGAATGACCGATAATCCACATTATGACACTTTGCCTTAGAATTGCCCCTCCCCTCGCGTCTGTCCGGATTGTGACGCCGAGTGAACCATTCCACCGTGCATGACGTATCAATAGGTATGAGGATTTCGTGCTGGCAGCGAACCGCCGCCGGCGTCGTGATCGGCGCAGCCGCACTTGGGCTGTCCGCTTGCGGCTCGGACACCGCCGCGTCGCCCTCCGCCACTGTGAGCCCATCGACACATCTGACGCCGACGTCAAAAGCCAGCGCGACGGAGTCCCGACTCACACCGACCTCACGTCCTACGGCGACTGCATCGGGCGGGCTTCCCTCCGCTGGCCCGTCGTCCTCGTCCAACTTTCCTTCGGATCCGTCGGTTCCCGGCAGCGCCGTCATGACGATCGCGAACTCGCAGTTCAGCACCCTGACCGTAGCCGCAGGCCAGACCGTGAAGGTTGTGAACAAGGACCCGATGGAGCACACGGTCACCGGTGCCGGCGGTATCGAGGTAACGGTGCCCGCCAATGGCACCGCTTCCTTCACCGCCCCCGAGCAACCCGGCGTCTACCTGCTGATCTGCCACTTCCACCCCGACATGCACGGGCGTCTGACAGTGACGTGACGGCGCCGTACTAGACCGCGATCAGCGACAACGGGTACAGTCCCGCCGCCCAGCCGGGAGGTGTGAAGGGTGTCCACTCCCCCGGTGGCTGCGCCAGTCGATCCGCTACCGCCCACATGACCGATGGGTCATGGCCATAACCGAGGTGGGACGACCAGACGGCGATGTTCTCCCTGGTCTCATTCGCGGGTTCGATACACGAACGCCAGTCCACGATCCCGTCCAGCGGTGAATAGATCGACGTCGACGGCACCGGCAGCGGGTCGCGGGTGGTGGCAGGGCCGGCCGGGAAGTCCTCCAGCGGCGCGTGGAACGGCGCCAGCCGCTGGTAGAGCCGCAGGGCGCGGGATTGCCGCGGGTGGTCCATCGCGTACGGGGAGCCCATGGTGATGACCTGTCGGACAGCGTCCGGGTACATCCGCGCAGCTATCCGAGCGAAGATGCCGCCGAGGCTCCAGCCGATGATCGTGATGGCTTGACCTGACTCCTCGGCCATCTCGGACACCTTGGGAAACAGCCCCTCGAGTACCTTGCGTGTCGGCCCGAAGTTGACCCCGAACCCCCAGCCCGTCACGTCATACCCCAGGCGGCGCAGGTAGCGGCGCATCGGGATGGTCGAGACGTCCCCCGCGCCGAGACCAGGAAGGATCAGTACGGGCTCGCCGTTGCCGCGTGGTGCCCGTCTCAACCATGGGGTCGCCGCCACCATCCAACTGAAAGTCAGCAACGATCGTGCGTGGTCGGTCAACAGGAACGGCAGCGGGGTGGCAAGACCCGGAACGTCGTCATCGGGCGGAAAGGGGCTACCCGGATACCAGTTCGGCTTGTCCTGTTGCGATTCCGCTGCTGTCATCTGACCGCCACCTCTTCCTGCTCGAGTTGACCTGGACCTTGATCCCCGTGCTCCGGACTCAGGGTCGATCTGGCCTGTCCCCGCCGATGGCCGGCCGGTCCTCCCCCGCGTCGGCCAATGCCTGGGCGCGCCCCGGGCAATTCGCCCGGTTGGAGCAGATGCTGTAGGGAAGACCCATGCTGTGCTCCATGGCGTGGGTGCGTTCGCAGGTGATCCTCGCCCGCCGCTCGGCGGACTCGATAGCACTCTGGCGTCGGACGTAGACGCCCGTCCCGATGACCCCGACGATGAGCGCGATGATCGCCACGATGAGCACAGTCTCGAGCATCCGTACACCGTCCCTTCCGATGTGACTAGCACCATTGTCCACCGACGATCCGTGGAGCGCTCGACCAGCACCATCGTCGCACGGCAGCGGTTCGTCCCCGGGCGGCGTCTCGGTGGGTTCTGGGATCTAATGGGAATATGGCCCAAGAATCAGCCGATCCCCTGCTGCAGCCCCTTCAACTCGGCAACCTCGAGGTACCCAACCGGGTTTTCATGGCGCCGCTGACGCGGTCACGGGCGACTGAGCCCGACGGCTTGGCCACCGATCTGATGGCCGAGTACTACGCGCAACGGGCCTCGGCGGGACTGATCATCTCCGAGGCAACCAACATCTCCGAGGTTGCCCGTGGCTACGCCTGGACCCCCGGGATATACACCGATGCCCAGGTCGAGGCCTGGCGGCCGGTGACTTCGGGTGTGCACGACGCCGGGGGTCGCATCTTCTGCCAGCTGTGGCACACCGGCCGCGTCTCCCATGAGGCGTTGCACCCGGGGAGGGCGACAGTCTCCTCTTCAGCGCTGGTCAGCGATCAGTGCCAGGCGTTCATCCAGATCGACGGTGTCGGACGGCGGGTGGCGGCCACGCCGCCGCGCGCGTTGACGATGCCCGAGATCGAATCCACCGTTCAGGACTATGGCGCCGCTTCGCGTCGGGCCTTCGCCGCCGGCTTCGACGGCGTGGAGGTTCATGGCGCGAACGGCTACCTGTTGCACCAGTTCGTGGCGGCCAACGTCAACGACCGCGACGACGACTACGGCGGGAGTGTCGAGAACCGGTGCCGGTTCACCCTGGAGGCTGTGGACGCGGCGATCGCCGAAGTGGGCGCGGGACGCGTTGGGCTTCGCATCTCGCCGCTGTTCTCATTCAGTGGCATCGACGATCCAGATCCGGGTCCTGCCTTCCGGTACATCGCCGAGGAGATGTCGGCTCGCGGGATCGCGTACTTACACATCGCCGATACCAACACCATGGCTCCCCGCTCGACCCCGGTCATGGCCGAACTGCTCGCCTTGATGGCGGATACGTTCGATGGCCCGGTCGTGTTGAACGGAGGGTATGACGCCGAGCGGGCACGCCGCGATATAGAAGCAGGCGATGCGGCCGCCATTGCCTTCGGTCGGGCATTTCTGGCCAACCCGGACCTTCCGCAACGGTTGGCCAAGGGGCTGCCACTCAATCCGCCGAACTTCCGGACGTTCTACGGCGGTGGAGCCGAGGGCTACACGGACTACCCGGAGTGGCAGCCCGCGTAGTCAGGTCCTGGCCGTACTCAACGTCGGTTTGGCTTCAAGGTCCAGAGGACGGTCATCGCACCGGTCTCGACGCCTGCTGCGTCGCGGATCTTCACGACGATCTCGAATTCCGGGCGGGTGCCCGCCTCGAGTTGGGCGATGATGTCGGCCGGATCGTCTGCCATGGTGGCTTCGGCCGTGACCGGACCCATCGCGATCTTCAGATAGCGGATCGTTGCCTCCACCGCCAGCGGTGTGAATTCCGCCAAACGGTCTCCGAAATTCGCCAGCACCAAAGCCCCGGAAGCGGACTCTGCCAACGTGAACATCGCGCCGGCATGGGGTCCACCGATGTGGTTGTGGTACTCCCGACGGTCGGGCATGCTCAACAGCACCCGTTGACTCTCCAACTCCTCGAAGGAGATATCGAGGGTTCCCATCATGGGGACCGCGGTGGGCATGCTTTCTCGCACGACGGCGAAATCCAAGGCCATGTCCCCAGGGTAGGACCGCACAGGTCGGCGAACGGCGGCGAGGTGCGATAACTTCTCCGGTCATGGCCGGGTACGCAGTCTTCGATATCGACGGGGTCCTGGCCGACGTCCGACATCGCCTCCGCTACGTCAAGGACCACCCGAAGGACTGGGACCTGTTCTTCGGCAAAGCAGAGGACGATCCCGTGCTCGATGAGGGTCTGGAGATGGTCACCGAAGCTCGCGAGAGCGGCCTGCACGTCGTGTATTCCACCGGCCGGCCGGACAGATGTCGCAAGGCGACTGTCGCGTGGCTGGATGCCCACGACTTTCCGTCGGCCCAGGTCTTCATGCGCTCCGAGAAGGACCGACGCCCAGGCCGGGTGACGAAACTGGAGGTGGCCCGGCGGTTGCGCAACCGGCAGGATGTCGAGTACCTGGTGGACGATGATCTGGTGGTCGTCGACGCCCTGCGTGAGGACGGATTCACCGTCGTTCACGCGACCTGGATGCATCAAGCGGACGGCCCCGACGAAGCCCAGGCGGCTCGGGAAGCGCAGCAGATCCTATTCGCCGCACAGCAGGAGGAGGGCCGCACCTGAGGTACGGCCCTCCCACCGAGCCTCACGGGTTGACAATCACTCCGTCGGGAAGGTGCAGCCCTCCCAGCGGCGTCGCGACGATCCCGTGGGGAGTCTCGACCGCGAACGGCGGAAGCTCGAATCCCGGGGGCAAGGTCACCACACCCGGGTCGCCATAGCCGGGCGGTGTCGGGTCCATGGTCGACGGTGGCAGTGTCGGCGTTGCCGTGGGCGTCGGGGCAGTTCCGGACGCCGTCGGATCCGGCGTCGAGGTCACGCCCGAGCCGCCCCCGCCAGCGTCCCCGGGAGCGCCGCCTGCGGCAGCGCCGTCGGCGACTGCCCCTGTGCCGCGCGCTGGCGCCGTGACGGTGACGTGCGCCCCCTGCTGCTGGTTCGGCGCGGACGTGGTTGTGCCCGCGCAACCGGCCGCCAACAGTGCGGCAAGGCCGATCAGCACCGGAGCCACGGCTCTCGTTGTTCGTGTGGCGTTCATGATGTCCTCCCTCGGGTGAGTGGCAAGGCTGCCGCTCTCAGGGGTAGGAGCATCAAGTGCGATCTCGCCAACAGGTTTCTCGACTCGAATTCAAGCAGCGGATCGTTGGGCTATTGCGGAGGACGCTGCGCTACTGCGTCAGTGCCCAGCCTCGGCCCAGGTACGTCCGGTGCCGACCGAGACATCCAGCGGCACGTCCAGTGCATACGCCTGCGCCATCTCGGCACGCACGAGTGACTCCACCTGCGCCAGTTCGCCCGGCGCAACCTCGAGCACCAGTTCGTCGTGCACCTGCAGCAGCATCCGGGAGCGAAGGTCCGCTGTCGACAGGGCGCGATCCACCCGCAGCATCGCGACCTTCACCAGGTCCGCCGCCGATCCTTGAATGGGCGCGTTCAGAGCCATGCGTTCGGCCATCTGGCGGCGTTGCCTGTTGTCGCTGTTCAGATCGGGCAGATAGCGGCGACGACCGAGCACGGTCTCGGTCCATCCGGTGGCACGCGCCCGCTCGACGACCTCGCCCAGGTAATCCCGAACCCCTCCGAATCTCTCGAAGTACTCATCCATCAACGACTGGGCCTCCCCGCGGGTGATACCCAACTGCTGGGACAGACCGAAGGAGGACAGTCCGTACGCGAGGCCGTAGGACATGGCCTTGATGCGTCGGCGCATCTCGGCGGTGACCTCGGCGGGCGGCACCCCGAAGACCCTCGATCCGACGGTGGTGTGCAGGTCCTCCCCCGAGTTGAAGGCCTCGATCAGCCCTGCGTCCGCCGACAGGTGAGCCATGATGCGCATCTCGATCTGGCTGTAGTCGGCCGTCAGCAGGGTCTCGAATCCATCGCCGACGACGAAGCCGGCGCGGATCTGGCGTCCCTCCTCCGTTCGGATGGGGATGTTCTGAAGGTTCGGGTCGGTGCTGGAGAGCCGCCCGGTGGCAGCCACCATCTGGTTGAACGTTGTATGGATACGACCACTGTCGTCGATGAGCGGCAGCAGACCCGCGACGGTCTGGCGCAACTTGGAGACGTCGCGATAGCGCAGCAATTCGGCCAGTAGTGGGTCCTCGGTCTGGGCGTATAGCGCGGTGAGCGCCTCGGCGTCCGTCGTGTAGCCGGTCTTGATCTTCTTCGTCTTGGGCAGTCCGCGCTCGGCGAAGAGGATCTCCTGCAGCTGCTTGGGGGACCCGAGATTGAAGTCCCTGCCGGCCAGCGCGTGTGCTGCGGTCTCCGCGTCCCGTTGCGCGGAACCGTACTGCGACTCCAGCATGGCGAGGTGCTCGCGATCGGCGGCGATGCCGACGCGCTCCATGTCCGCGAGCACGGTGAGGAGCGGTAGTTCGACGTCGTCGAGCAGACTGATCCCCTCACGTTCGACGAGTTGGTCGGTGAACACCGCCGCAAGGGGCAACAGGGCGGCTGCCTCCTGCGCCCGCTGCGCTGCCGAGTCATCGATTTCAGCGAGCGCCAGTTGTCCGCCGCCATCATCCGCGGCAGTCAGGTCGAGTCCGCAGAAGCGACCCACCAGGTCGGCCAGTTCGAAGGACCGCTGTCCCGGCAGTAGCAGGTAGGCGGCCAGGGCAGTGTCCATCCGCAGCCCTCGCAGCGGCCACCCATGTGCGGTCAATGCGAGCATCGGACCCTTGGCATCATGCATCACCTTCGGGGAGTCCTCGTCGGCCAACCATGCTGCGATGGCGGCCGCATCCTCGTCGTCGAGGTCAGCGCAATCCACCACCAAGACGGGAGCGTCGGCCGCGGCGACCACCAGACGATCGACGGTTCCCGTCCCCCTGCCCCAGGTCCCCACGACGACCAGCGCCAGTGGGCCATCGGAATGTTCGGCCAGCCAATGGCGGGCGGAGTCGGTACTCAGTTCGATGTCGACTGCGCGTTCTGCGGCGGCGACCGGATCGGCGAAGTACTCCAACAGCCGACCTCGCAGGATCTGGAACTCCAACGCATCGAAGACTTCGTGCACGGCGTCTCGGTCGAAGCCGCTCCACTCCAAGTCGGGCACCGAACTCGCCAGTGGGACATCCCGCACGAGTTCGGTCAGGCGGCGGTTGGTGAGCACCTGCTCCAGGTTGGCTCTGAGGGCCTCCCCCGCCTTGCCGGGAACCTTGTCGGCATTGGCAACCAGGCCGTCCAGGCCATTGAACTCGTTGATCCACTTGGTCGCCGTCTTCTCCCCCACGCCAGGGATACCGGGCAGATTGTCGCTCTTGTCCCCGCGCAGCGCCGCGAAATCCGCGTAGCGTTCGGGGGCGAGTCCATACTTCTCCTCCACGGCCGCCGGATCCATCCGCGCCAGTTCGGATACGCCACGCTTCGGGTACAGCACCGTGATGTCGCGGTCGACGAGTTGGAAGGCGTCCCTATCGCCGGTGACGATCAGGACCTCGAAGTCCTCCTGCTCCCCGGCGGTTGCCAAGGTCGCGATGATGTCGTCAGCCTCGTACCCCTCCACCTCAAGGGTGGCGATGTTGAGCGCCGCCAACACGTTCTTCGTGAGGTCCACCTGACCGGCGAACTCGGCCGGCGAGGCCGAACGGGTCGCTTTGTAGTCGGGAAACTCGTCGGTCCTGAAGGTGTGCCGGGAGACATCGAAGGCGACGGCGATGTGGGTGGGGCGCTCGTCCCGCAGAACGTTGATCAGCATCGAGGTGAAGCCGTACACGGCGTTCGTCGCCTGCCCGGTAGTGGTGGAGAAGTTCTCCACCGGCAAGGCGTAGAACGCGCGGTAGGCGAGGGAATGGCCGTCGAGCAGTAGCAGGCGGCGGGTTTCGGTCACAGCGTCGATCCTAGGGCCGTCGCCGGCGCCAACGGCGAACCCGGCTGGATCTAGGCTGGGACCATGAACGATGACGCCACCGAGTCCGTCCCCCCGCCGCCCGCCAAGGATGCCCAGTTGCAGTGGCCGGGCGAATTCGCGTCGGGCGAAGAGGCCGCCGCCGCGATGAATGCCCTCACCGATCGCACCCTGGACGGCAAGATGGGCATCCGCTACACCTACGTCGCCGCGGATCGACTGGAGGCGTCTATGCCGGTGGCGGGCAACACCCAGCCGTTCGGACTTCTTCACGGCGGCGCATCTGGCGTGCTCGCCGAGAGCGTTGGCTCGCTCGCGGCCTCCCTCCATGCTGGCGCGGGTCGCATCGCCATGGGCATCGAGCTCAGCTGTAGCCACCACCGCAGCGCCACCACCGGTGAGGTGCACGCCTCTGCCACGCCACTCTCTCTAGGTCGCACTCTTGCCACTTACGAGATACGAATCACCGACGACAGCGCTAGGCCGGTCTGCACGGCTCGGCTAACCTGTCTGTTGAGGGACGTGTAGCGGGTAACCCCCGACATCCAGAGTTTTCGCTGCCAGAACGGGTTGCAGCGCCGAAGTGCTGAAGGGGAGAAATCCGTGGCCTTGCCGCCGCTGCTGCGCGCCATGCGGCCGCACCAATGGACGAAGAACGTCCTGGTGGCAGCCGTCCCGCTCGCTGCGGGACAGATCCTCGACTTGCCTGTTTTGGCCAAGACCGTTGCCGCCTTCGCCGTGTTCTGCCTGGCGGCGAGCGCAACCTACCTGATCAACGACACTGTCGACGCCGAGGCCGATCGTGCCCACCCGACCAAACGCACCCGTCCGATCGCTGCCGGCGAGCTGTCACCTCGCACCGCGATAGTGGCCGCGGCCGTGCTGATCATCGTGGCGGTCGGATTGGCGTTCGCAGTGCGACCCGCCTTGGCCTCGGTACTCGCCGCCTACGTGGCCGTCACCTTGAGCTATTCCATGTGGCTCAAACACGAACCCGTTCTGGAACTCGCGCTGATCGCGCTGGGTTTTCTCCTCAGGGCTATCGCGGGCGGGGCCGCCACCGGTATTCCGATCTCGAGTTGGTTCCTGATCGTGGCGGGTTTCGGCTCGCTGTTCATGGCGGCAGGGAAACGGTCCAGCGAGTTGAACAAGACCGCCCAGGCCGTCGGGGCCAAACAGGGATCGCCGTCCACCCGGCGGGTGCTCGAGGGCTACACGTCGGCGTATCTGAGGTTCGTCTGGGGTATGGCGGCGGCGGTCACCATCACCGCCTACTGCTTGTGGGCCTTCGAAGTCGCTGAGCAATCCTCGACCCTCCCCTGGGCGGGGATGAGTATCGTCCCGTTCGTCCTGGCGATCATGCGGTACGCGGTCGACATCGATCGGGATACCGCCGAGGCGCCCGACGAGGTGGTGCTCTCGGACAAGGTCCTGATGCTTCTCGGTGGGCTTTGGGTTGTCATATTCGGTCTAGCCGCGTTGGGAGTCTGACGGCATGGTCATCAAACGCGAGGAACTGCTGTCAGGTTGGGGGCGCACCGCCCCGAGTTCGGCCACCGTGGCCGAGTTGGCTCCTGGCGAGAGCCCGGCGGCGCTGCTTGCCGAGGCGGGCTCTCGGGGCGTCGTCGCTCGCGGCCTCGGGCGCGCCTACGGTGACGCCGCCCAGAACGGCGGCGGGTTGGTGGTCGAGGTCTCTGGCGGAACCATGAGCCTTGATCCGGCCACCGGCATCCTCATCGCCGACGCCGGCACCAGTCTCGATGACATCATGCGGCGTTTCGTCCCGCACGGGTGGTTCGTGCCGGTAACCCCCGGCACCAGGTATGTGACCATCGGCGGTGCGATCGCGGCCGATATCCACGGCAAGAACCACCACCGGGTCGGGACGTTCGGTGCCCACGTGACCTCACTGGATCTGCTGGTCGCGGACGGATCCATCCGCACCGTGGCCCCGGACTCCGAGGTTACCGAGGACCGGGAACTGTTTCGGGCCACGGTCGGCGGCATGGGGCTGACCGGCATCATCTTGTCGGCCGCCATCCAGATGAATCCGATCCAATCGTCGCTGATCTCAGTGGATACCCGACGCTGCGCCAACCTCGATGACCTGATGGCGGAGATGGTCAGCGCCGACGAGAAGTACACCTACTCAGTTGCCTGGATCGACTCCGTGGCGAAAGGCCCCCGCTTCGGCCGCGGCGTGTTGACCAGCGGTGAACACGCCAGCCTCGACCAACTCCCGAAGGCCAAGGCCGACGACCCGCTGGCCTACGACCCGTCGATGCTGGCAACGGCGCCACCATTCGTGCCAGGTGGGCTGCTGAACAAGATGAGCATGGCCGCGTTCAACGAACTGTGGTATCGCAAGGCGCCTAAGCAACGTGATGACGAGATCCAGTCGATCGCTGAGTTCTTCCACCCCCTCGATGGCGTATCGGAATGGAACCGGATCTATGGGCCGGAGGGCTTCCTGCAGTATCAGTTCGCGGTCTCGGACGAGCAATCCTGGCTGGTGGGTCACGCTCTTGAGGAACTGCAGCGGATCGGCGCCTCGTCGTTCCTGTCAGTGCTCAAGCGGTTCGGCCCCGAGAACGGCTGCTACCTCAGCTTCCCGACCAAGGGTTGGACGCTCGCATTAGACATTCCGGCGGGAATCCCAGGTCTGGGAGCGACGCTGGACGAGTTGGACCGCGATCTCATCGGGGCCGGCGGGCGGCTGTACCTGGCCAAAGACTCCCGCGGCAGCGTGGAGACCAACGAGGCGGGCTACCCGATGCTGGCCGACTTCCGGCGAGTGAAGGCCGCCGTGGACCCAAACCACCTGTTCTCATCGGATCTGAGTCGGAGGCTCGACCTGTGATCAATGCTGTGAAACAACCTCAGTCAGTTCTGCTGCTCGGCGGTACCTCGGAGATCGGGCTCGCGATAGTCCGAGCCCTTCCGCAGGCGCGTCTTGCCAGGGTAGTGCTCGCCGGACGCCCAGGTGAGCGGCTGGACGCGGCCGCCGATCAGATCCGCGCGGCGGTTCCCGCCGCGGCGGTGGACGTCGTGCCCTTCGACGCCGATGAGCCCCAGACCCACCGTGAGGTGCTGGCGCGGGTGTTCGGCGACGGTGAGGTCGACATAGCCATCGTCGCCTTCGGGCTGCTTGGCGACCAAGCGGCGATCGACGACGATCCCGAGGCCGCTCTGCCGCTGATCACCACCAACTACGTGGGTGGGGTCAGCGCCACGTTGAACGTCGCGCACTTCATGAAGGCGCAGGGTCACGGCAGCATCATCGTGATGTCCTCCGTGGCGGGCGACCGCGCCCGAGCTGCGAACTTCGTCTACGGCTCCACCAAGGCGGGACTCGACACCCTGGCCCAGGGGCTCGGTGACTCCCTCGTCGGGACCGGCGTGGAGGTGCTCGTGGTGCGTCCGGGTTTCGTGCATACCCGTATGACGACCGGATTGGAAGAGGCGCCGTTCGCCACGACCGCGGAGGCGGTGGCCGAGGACACCGTCAAGGCTTGGCGCTCCGGGAAGCCCGTGGTCTACTCCCCCGGCATCCTGCGCGCCGTGATGGGCACGATGAAGGCTCTGCCGCGTCCGGTCTTCCGAAAGGTCGCCGAGAGGTAGCCTGCCGTCGCGGACCGTCCAACACAGACTCGCCGGAACACGAGTCTGCTCAGGTGCCTGCCGATGTAACAAACCCTGGCTATGCTTCCATCGTCGCGGTCCACGCATGGACCGGCATACGGGTTCCCGAAGGCGAGGTACGTAGCGTGCGGAGGCGGATAGTAGCCGTTCTCGGCCTCATCCTGGCCACTCTGGGACTGGTGTTCGCGGCAGCGCCGGCGGCGTCGGCCGACGGCGGGACCGCCATCAAGGGCACCCTATTGGCGCCCGATGCCAAGCCCATCCCGGGTGTCAAGATCACGGTCACCAATGACGAGGACATCACAGCCGCCGGGAAGACGACGCCGAAGGGCGCGTTCAGCAAGACGGTGAGCACCGCGGCTACTGGGGTGTGGCAGGTGCCGGTGCCAGGTGGTGGCCGGTACACCGTCGCACTCGACCAGAAGACCCTGCCCGCCGGTGTCAGCCTGCGCAACACGGCCCAGTCCGCGCGCAACGTCGATGTTTTCGACGGTCGGACGCAGGTGGTGCTGTTCCCCACCTCATCGGGTACGTCGCCGGACGAGGGTGACCAGGCCGCGACGAACCGGCCGTTGCAGTTGACCGTCGATGGACTGCTGTTCGGTCTGATCATCGCCCTGGCGGCGATCGGGTTGTCGTTGGTCTACGGCACCACGGGATTGACGAACTTCTCGCACGGTGAGTTGATCACCCTCGGCGCTCTTGCCACCTACTTCTTCAACAACCTGCTGGGCCTTCCCTTCCTGCTTGCGGCCACCTTGGCGGTGGTCGTGTGTGGGATCGCCGGTGGGCTGCAGGACCGACTCCTGTGGCGACGCTTGCGCAAACGCGGGACCGGCCTGATCGCGATGTTGGTGGTGTCGATCGGTCTCGGCATCCTGGTGCGTTACATCTACCTGTTCTTCTTCGGCGGATCCACCAAGCAGTTCGCCCAGTATTCGGGCCAGGCAGGCATCCAACTCGGCCCGATCTCCGTGACACCGAAGGCCATGATCGGCGCTGCCGTCGCCATCGTCTTCTTGCTGGCGACAGCCTTCTGGCTGCTGCGGACCAAGAGCGGCAAAGCGAGCCGGGCGATCTCCGACAACCCGGCCCTGGCCAGTGCCTCAGGCATCGACGTGGAGCGGGTCATCAACACGGTCTGGATCTTCGGCGCCGGATTGGCCGCGCTCGCGGGAATCCTGTTCAGCCTCAGCAACGGCGTCAACTGGATCGAAGGCTTCCAGATGCTGCTATTGGTCTTTGCCGGTGTCACCCTGGGTGGACTCGGCACCGCCTTCGGCGCCATCGTGGGTTCATTGATCGTCGGTCTGATGATCCAACTGTCCACGCTGGTGGTCCCGCCGGAACTGAAGAACGTGGGTGCTCTGGTGATCTTGATCCTCATCCTGTTGGTCCGGCCCCAGGGCATCCTGGGCCGTCGCGAGCGGGTCGGCTGAGGGAGGCACGGACATGGACTGGGGCAATATCTTCAGCCAGGCGATCACCCAGGGACTGGGTGTGCAGGCGGTCATCTTCGCGCTCGCTGCCGTCGGTCTGAACGTGCACTTCGGTTACACCGGACTGCTCAACTTTGGGCAGGCCGCGTTCCTGGCGGTGGCCGCCTACGGCCTCGCCGTCACGATCGTTTTCCTGGGTCTGCCTATGTGGGTGGGCATCATCATCGGCCTTGTGGCGGCCGTTCTGTTGGCCCTGCTGCTCGGCATACCCACCCTGCGCCTGCGGGCGGACTATCTAGCGATCGTGACGATCGCGGCCGCCGAGATCATACGGCTGCTGGTGCGTTCGGTAACCCTGCGCGAGGTCTTCGGCGGTTCCGACGGCATCAACGCTTTCGCCGATGAGTTCTACAGCTACTCCCCCTACACCCAGAACCTGAAGTTCGGCCCCATCGACCTCAGCGCCAATGACCTATGGGTGGTCACCGTGGGGTGGGTGCTGGTCGCGCTGGCGTGCGTCCTGGTGTGGCTGCTGATGCGCTCCCCCTGGGGCCGGGTCATCAAGGCGATCCGTGAGGACGAAGATGCTGTTCGCAGCCTCGGCAAGAACGTGTACTTCTACAAGATGCAGTCACTCATCCTCGGTGGCGTGCTCGGCTGTCTCGGTGGTTTCATCGCCGCCGTCGCCTTCCAGTCGGTACAGCCCGACTTCTTCTCCACCGATCTGACGTTCTTCGCCTGGGCGGTACTCATCCTGGGCGGGGCCGGTCGGGTGCTGGGTCCGGTGCTCGGCGCAGTGGTGTTCTGGTTCCTGCTGGTGTTCATCGACGGAGCCCTGGCCGGTGCGGTGCAGGACGGCACCATCACCTTCATCCGGAGCGACCAGGTCGGCCAGGTCCGTTACTGGATTCTCGGTTTGTCCCTGATGCTGCTTATGATCTACCGACCCCAGGGGATCCTCGGCGACAAGAGGGAGTTGGCGCTCGATGCCCGATAACTCACCAGCACCAGAACCTGCCGCCGACGTCGAGCACGTCGGCGAGGGAAAGCGCCGTGCGGTTGCCGCGCTTGCCGATGTGGCACACGAACCGGGGGTGGCCAAACCTGACCCGATCATGGTGGCCGACGGGATCGTCCGCCGCTTCGGCGGCCTCACCGCCGTCGATGTCAAACGGGTGGAGATCCAACGTGGTGCGATCACGGCGCTCGTGGGCCCCAACGGTGCCGGCAAGACGACCTTCTTCAACCTGCTGACCGGCTTCGACCAGCCTGACGATGGCGAGTGGTGGTTCAACGGCAAGAGCCTGCGGGGACTGCCGGCCTACAAGGTCGCGCGGCTCGGCATGGTTCGGACATTCCAGTTGACGAAGGCACTGAGTCGATTGCGCGTCATCGACAACATGTGTCTCGGCGCCACCGGCCAGAAGGGCGAGCACTTCTTCTCAGCTCTGATCCCGGGCATCTGGCGCAACCAGGAGAAGAGCATTGAGGGTAAGGCCGACGGGCTGCTGAAGCGGTTCAGCATGGACGCCAAGCGCGATGATTTCGCGGGCTCACTCTCTGGTGGTCAGCGCAAGCTGCTCGAAATGGCGCGGGCTCTCATGAGTGATCCGGAGTTGGTGATGCTCGACGAACCGATGGCAGGCGTCAACCCGGCTCTGACGCAGTCACTGTTGCGGCACATCAAGGACCTCCGGGAAGAGGGCATGAGCGTCGTATTCGTCGAGCATGACATGGACGTCGTGCGCGACATCAGCGACTGGGTCGTCGTCATGAGTCAAGGACGGATCATCGCCGAGGGACCGCCGGACGCCGTGATGGCGAACCAGGACGTCATCGATGCCTACCTAGGTGCGCACCACGACAAGGCGCTCACCGATACCGGGGAATCGCTGTCCTACCAGGTGCAGGAGTAGCCGACCATGAGCATCTCACCAGACAACCCCGGGGAGTTCGAGTACGAACTCGACCTCGACGCCCAGCAACGTCACCCCCATCACGGCTCCACTGCGCACCTCGACAGGACCGCACACCTCGAGGGCGCCGAAGGGGCCGTCGTTCGGATGGATGAGGTGGTCGCGGGGTACATCCCGGGGGTCAACATCGTCAATGGCGCTGACCTGTACGCCAAGCAAGGCGAACTCGTCGGGATCATCGGCCCCAACGGCGCCGGTAAGTCGACGTTGATCAAGGCGCTGTTCGGGTTGGTGCACATCAGTTCCGGACTCGTGACCTTGGGTGGCGACGACATCACCAACATGCGTGCCGACATCCTCGTAGCGCGGGGCATCGGATACGTGCCCCAGACGAACAACGTGTTTCCCTCGTTGACCATCGAGGAGAACCTCCAGATGGGCTGCTACCAGCAGCCAAAGGTTTTCCCGGAGCGGTTCGAGTTCGTTTCCGGACTCTTCCCGGCTCTGGCAGACCGTCGCAAGCAACGTGCGGGCAGCCTGTCCGGCGGTGAGCGGCAGATGGTCGCGATGGGCCGGGCGCTCATGATGAGTCCGTCAGTGCTGCTCTTGGACGAGCCCAGCGCGGGGCTGTCGCCAGTGCTCACCGACGAGGCGTTCGTACGGGTCAAGGAGATCAACAAGACCGGCGTGACCATCATCATGGTCGAGCAGAACGCAGCTCGGTGTCTGCAGATCGTCGATCGCGGGTACGTGCTGGATCAGGGCCGCAACGCCTACACTGGCACCGGTGCGGCACTGGCCAACGATCCGAAGGTCATCGAGCTCTACCTAGGAACCCTCGCCAAGACCTGACGTTTGAGCCCCCAGCACACGGGTACGTCTCCCGTTGCCGCATGATTGCACGGCCACCAGCACACGAGTGGGCCCCCGAACCTCGAGGTTCGGGGGCCCACTCGCGGGTGCGCTTGAATCAGCTGCTGCTGGCGCTGGCGCCCGTTGCCTTGGGAACGTCCGCTGTGACGAAGTCCTTCGGCGTGTACTTGTTGTCGGGCCCGAACACGTAGACACCCATCGTCGCCCTGCTCGGGTTGCCGTTCGCATCAAGGTTGATGGGTCCGGATTGACCCTCGTAGTTGATCTTCTTCCCGGCCTGCAAGAGGGCAGCGCACGCCTGGAAGGTTGTGCAGGCCTCCCCCTCGTTGTTGCCACCACTCACAGCCTGGATGTTCTGCGAGATCGAAGCACCCGAGTCGTTCTTGCCGGCGATAGCGGCGAGCGCGATCAGGTTGGCCGCGTCGTACGACTCCGCGGCGTAGGAGTAGTCCTCCAACTTCGGGTTGACAGTCGCCAACTGCGCCTTGAAGGCATCGCTGGCCTTGGCGCCGGGGGTGGTGCCCTTGACGCCGTTCATGATGCCCGCGGGGAGCCCGTCGGCCAAGGTGTTCGACAGGTTGCCGTCCACCAGGTAGAGCTGCTTCTGCTGCGGGCCGATGCCCTGCTTGATGAGCTCCTGCAGGATCTTCTTCGACTCGTCGAACCCGATCAGCACGATGGCATCAGATCCGGCCGCCTTGCACTTGCCGACCTCAGCCTCGAAGGATGCGGCCTTCGGGTCGTAGATGATCTTCTCGCTAACGGTGCCGCCGCCGGCGGTAAAGGTCTCGTCGAAGACGTTCGCCAGACCCTCGCCGTAGGCATCCTGGAGGGCCAGGATGCACACCTTCTGCTTGCCGTCGGCCAGCGCCTGGTCGGCGAGGACCTTGCCCTGCAGCGTGTCCGGCGGTGCCGTGCGCGCGTACAGACCCTTGTCGGGGTAGTCACTCAGCTTGATCGAGGTGTTTGCTGGCGAAACCATGGCGACGCCAGCGTTGGTCACCTTGTCGATGACGCTGAGGGTCACCGACGATGACGCGGCACCGATGATGGCGTCAGCGCCTTGGGAGACCAACCGATCGACGGTCTGCGATGCGATGTTCGTGGAGGTGTCGCCGGAGTCGCCGTTGATCAGAGTGACTGGCTTGCCGAGGACTCCACCGTTCGCGTTGATCTCCTTGACTGCCAGTTCAACGCCCGCGAATTCCGGCGGCCCGAGGAAGGCCAATGAGCCGGTCTGCGGAAGAAGGGTACCTATCGTGAGCGTGCCGTTGCCGGAAGCGGATGGTGCCACGGATGCGCTGCTCGACGACGATGAGCTGCTGCTGCTGCCGCATGCGGCCAGAGCGAGGCTCACCGTTCCGAGAGTCACCACCGTGAACACGACCTTGGACTTGGCCACGTGTTGTCTCCTTAGAGTGGGTCGATCCGCCGTGTATAGCGGTTGGAGACAAGATAGTGCCCTGCGTGTTTCAAGGTTGTAAATAGCGGCGGCGTGTCCGATTTCCCCGTTCCGGCCGACTAGGGGCACTTTGGAGCGTCTAAGACTCCGCCTCGGCATTGACGACCGCGGCGACCTGGGCCATCGACATCCGCCGGTTCATCGCCTCGCGCTGCAGCCAGGAGTAGGCCTGGGCCTCGTCCATGCCGTCGCCGGCCACCAGACGGCCCTTCGCGCGTTCGATCGCTTTGCGCTCGGCCATCCGCTCTTCCAGATTGTCCACTTGGGCCGTGAGTTGGGAACGCTCGGCGAAACGCGCACGGGCAACCTCGATCGCGGGTACCAGATCGGCGGCCGACACCGGCTTGACGAGGTAACCGGCCACCCCAGCATCGCTCGCCCGGGACACCAGGTCCCGCTGGCTGAAGGCGGTGAGCATCACCACGGCTGTGGTGCCTAGGGCAGCAATCGCCTCCGCCGCGCTGATGCCATCCATCACCGGCATGCGTACGTCGAGTAGCACAACCTCGGGGGCCAACTGGCTGACCAAGGTGAGGGCGGCCTCGCCGGTGGCCGCCTGACCGACGACCTCGTAGCCCTCCTCGGTCAACATCTCCACGAGGTCCATGCGGATCAGTGCTTCATCCTCAGCCACAACCACCCGAACAGCCACCCTGCAAGGCTACGCGCGGCGGCGTCGGTACAGTAGTGGCGCACCACGCCCCTGTAGACCAACCGGCAGAGTCACGGGCCTCAAAATCCCGCCAGTGTGGGTTCGAATCCCACCGGGGGCACGTTCCGGCCCGACGTCCCAAACTGGGGCCCAGTCTCGGAGATCGTCCGCCGTCCCCCTGCGGCCGCTCGCCACGGCATCGAGGATCGATCAGTCGAGCACCAGTCGCGGCTTCACCGTGACAAGACGACCGAGCACGCCGTTCACATATCCGGGCGAATCGTCCGTTGACAGGCTGGTAGCCAGTTGCACGGCTTCTGAGACGGCAACAGCGTCCGGCACGTCGGACCAGAGGATTTCCCAACATCCGATACGCAGGAGGTTGCGGTCCACCGCGGGCATCCGCGCGAGCGTCCAGCCCTCCGCGTAGGTCGAGATCAACTCGTCGATCCGGGCGTTGTGGGCAACGACGCCATCCACGATCTCGGCTGTGTAGGGATTCATCGACGACGTGGCCTCAGCCTGGTGGGCGGCGAGAACCGTCTGTGCGGGACGTCCTCGGAGATCGGCCTCGAAGAGTACGTCCAACGCCCGCTTTCGGGCCTTGCTACGTGCCGACACTAGGCACGGCCCAGGTATGACCCGTCACGCGTGTCGACCCGGATCTTCTCGCCTGAGTTCAGGAACAGCGGCACCGCGATCTCCGCGCCGGTCTCCAACCGTGCCGGCTTCGTCCCGCCGGTCGAGCGGTCGCCTTGAAGTCCCGGCTCGGTGTATTCGACGACCAGTTCGACGCTCGCGGGCAGTTCGATGTAAATGGGAGTGCCCTCATGCACGGCGACGATCGCCTCCTGGTTCTCCAGCAGGTAGTTCGCGGCGTCGCCGACCACCGTCTCAGAAACCGGGAGTTGGTCGTAGGTCTGCACGTCCATGAACACCCTGTCGGTGCCGTCGAGGTAGAGGTATTGCATCGTGCGCTTGTCGACGTTCGCGGTCTCCACCTTGACGCCCGCGTTGAACGTCCGGTCGACCACCTTGCCGCTGAGGACGTTCTTCAGTTTCGTACGAACGAAGGCGCCGCCCTTGCCGGGCTTGACGTGTTGGAAGTCGACGACGGTCCACAGTTGCCCGTCGATATTCAGCACGAGGCCGTTCTTGAGGTCGTTCGTGGTCGCCATGAGCGCCTTCCAGTCAGCCCACGCGGATGAGATCGCGCGGGAAATCAGTCATGATCTCGAGTCCCTCATCACGGACCAAACAGGTGTCTTCGATCCGCACCCCGCCCTGGCCGGGAAGGTAGATCCCCGGCTCGACCGTGACTGGGACAGCATCGCCAAGCGTACCGGCCGTGGCTGCACCGAGCATCGGCGCCTCGTGGATGTCCAACCCGACACCATGGCCGAGTCCATGGACGAAATTGCCCCCGAATCCCGCTTCTGTGATGACAGAGCGGGCGGCGGCATCGACCTCCTTCGTGGCAACGCCCGGCTGCGCCGCGCTGCGACCCTCCTCCGCCGCTAACCGCACAACCTGGTAGATCTCCTTCTGCCACTCCTCCGGCTCCGCATCCACGATGAAGGTGCGGGTGCAGTCAGCGTGGTATCCCTCGACCAAGGCGCCGAAGTCGACGGTCACCAGATCTCCGGGCGCGAGTTCGCGCAGACCGGGTTGATGGTGGGGTTGGCCGCCGTTGGGTCCGGTGGCGACGATGGTCTCGAAGGAGCGGTCGTCGGCGCCCAACTCGCCCATCTGCCACTCAAGTCGACGCGCCAACGCCAACTCCGAGACTCCGACCACAATCTCGGGCAGCAGCAGTTCCAGGGCATCACAGGAGATCTGGCAGGCGCGCCGCAGGCACTCCAGTTCGTGAGGATCCTTGGATTGCCGGAGGCTCGCCACCGGGGCTGGTTCCTCTCTGACTCCGATGCCGAATACTGCCGGGTGCGCAGCGATGGCCCGAAACTCGGCCAACGTCATCGATGAGGGGTCGACCACCAGCGATGACACCGAGTACTCGCGTAACCGCATCAGCAACTGGTCGATCAGATCGCGGGTGACCACGATCGACACGTTGGGGCATTCCTCGGCAGCTTGGTCCGCGTAGCGGCCGTCTGTCGCCAGCAGCGGTGGCTTGCCCACCACGGCCAGTGCGGCTCCGTTGCTGCCCGAGTACCCGGTGAGCCAGCGGACGTCGCTCGGGGCAGTCAGTAGCAGGGCCTCGGAGTCAAGTCCGCGCAGAAGGTCACTGGTCTTCGACCACCGTTCGCGCAGGCGCCACTCGCGCTGGTCCGTCTCCTCACCCACGGTCATCGCGCGACCTCCTGTCGGGCGGACGTCGCAAGCGTGGCTATGGCACGCAGGGCAAGCAGGTAGGAATCGGCTCCGAACCCCGCGACGGTGCCGGTTGCGACGCCGGCGATGACGCTGGTGTGTCGGAACTCCTCGCGGGTCGCGGGGTTGGTGATGTGCACCTCGACTAGGGGGGCTGTCAACTGGGCGCAGGCGTCGCGCAGCGCGTACGAATAGTGCGTGAAAGCCGCAGGATTGAGGATGACTGGTACCTCGGCGTCAGCAGCCTCGTGCAGCCAACCGACCAACTCGGCCTCATCATCGCTCTGGCGCACCTCGACAGAGAAACCCAACTCGTTACCGAGGTCCTCGCACGACGTGGCGACGTCGTCAAGGGTGAACGATCCGTACACCTCTGGTTCCCGACTGCCGAGTCGACCCAGGTTGGGGCCGTTGAGCACCAACACGGTCCTGCGAGCCTCAGCGTTCATCACTAACCTCCGCGTAGGCCGCCACCAGTAGCGCCGGGTCTGGGCCCTCCAGCACCCCTGGCTGTGCAATCCCGTCGAGCACGATGAAACGCAGCATCGAACCTCGGGACTTCTTATCCATCTTCATACCTTCGAGCAGGGTAGGCCACCTGTTCGCTCGATATGTGGACGGTAGGCCCACCGCGCCGAGGATCTCCCGATGCAGGTCGACGACTTCGTCATCGAGGCGGCCGACCAGCCGGGCAAGTTCAGCCGCATAGACCATCCCGACCGACACGGCCGCGCCATGGCGCCACCGGTACCGCTCGGCACGTTCGACCGCATGGGCGAAGGTGTGACCGTAGTTCAGGATCTCGCGACTGACGGCGCGACGACCGATGCCGTCCACATGCTCGCCAAGATCCTCCGACACGACGTCCGCCTTCACCTGAACAGAGCGCCGGATGAGCTCGGCAGTGTGCGGACCTTGGGGGGTCCTCGCACCTGCAACGTCGGCCATCACGAGTTCCAGGATCCGTGGGTCGGCGATGAATCCGCACTTGATCACTTCCGCCAGTCCGCTGACGTAGTCGTTGGTGGGCACCGTGTCGAGGGTGGCCAGGTCGCAGATCACGGCCCGCGGCGAATGAATGGCACCAACGAGATTCTTGCCCTGCTCGATGTTGATTCCGGTCTTGCCGCCTACCGCCGCGTCGACCATGCCGAGCAGCGTCGTGGGCACCTGTATCACCGGGACCCCCCGCAGCCAGGTCGCGCCGACGAAACCTGCCAGGTCGGTGACCGCTCCCCCGCCAAGACCGATTACCGCGTCGGTGCGGGTGAATCCCGACTCTCCCAGGGCGCCCCAACAGAACCCGGCGACCGCGACGCTCTTGGCATCCTCGCCGTCGGGAACCTCGAGCAGGATCGCGGCACGTCCGGAGTCGATCAACGCCTCTTGGATGGCTTCCGCGGTTGCCCGCAGGGTCTCGGTGTGCACGATCGCCACCCGTTCGCTCGCCGTCGGTACGGCGTCGAGGATGTCCTGGGCAAGCCCAGTGCCGACAACCACCGGGTAGGGCGTCGCCACGTTGACCTGGACCGTCGTCAGCTCAGTCATGACTCCCCTTGGTCGTGGGCGGCATTGCGGGTGAGACTGCTGGAGCCGGCTCGGGGTTTGAGTTCCGCCAACGACTCGAGGATCTCCTCCACTACCAGGTCGGCGGTCCGGTCATCGGTGTCCACGGCGAGGCCGGACACCTCTGCGTACAGCGGTGCCCGCTCCTTGAGCAAGGACCCCAGTTGGGCCCTGACATTGCCGAGGAGCACCGGACGTGCGGTGTTCATTCCGGTCCGCGCTGCCGCCTGCGGAGTGCTGACCTGCAACCAGACAGTGGGCACAGCAGCGAGCTGGCGGCGGGTCTCGCCATCCAACACGGCTCCCCCGCCGAGGGCGAGGACTCCCCTGTGTTCGGAGATCGCGGCGACAACGGCCTCGCGCTCGAGTTCCCTGAACGCCGCCTCCCCATCGGTGAGGAAGATGTCCGAAATGCTTCTGCCTGCCGCAGTTTCAACGTCGGTGTCGGTGTCGCGGAATCTCACCCCTAGCCGCTCGGCGAGCGCGGCTCCGACCGTGGACTTGCCAGCTCCAGGTGCGCCCACCAGAACCACGACCGGGGAACCGACCGACGTCACCTCAGGTCCAGGTTGTCGAGGTACGAGGCCAGATTGCGACGGGTCTCAGGCACCGAGTCGCCGCCGAACTTCTCCAGTACGGCGTCGGCAACTACGAGCGACACCATCGCCTCGGCGATGACCGCCGCTGCCGGTACCGCGCAGGCATCCGATCGCTGATTGTGTGCGGTGGCGGGCTCACCGGTGGCGGTGTCGATGGTGCGCAGGGCACGCGGGATGGTGGAGATCGGTTTCATGGCGGCTCTCACACGCAGCAGTTCACCGGTGGAGATTCCGCCCTCGGTCCCCCCGGAATGCCCGGAGTTCCGACGGATACGGCCATCCTCGGTGAGGATTTCGTCTTGCGCCGCAGACCCGCGCGCCGACGCGAGGGCGAAGCCATCGCCCACCTCGACGCCCTTGATCGCTTGGATCCCCATCAGTGCGGCAGCGATGCGGGCATCCAGACGGCGGTCCCAGTGCACGTAGGAACCGAGACCCGGCGGCAGATTGAAACCGATCACCTCGACCACGCCACCCAAGGTGTCGCCCTCGGCCTTGGCCGCGTCGATCTCGGCGACCATCGCTGCACTGGTGGAGGGGTCAAGACATCGAACCGGGTCGGCGTCGATGGTGTCCAGTTCCCACGCCTCAGGCAGGCGTGCGCCGTCGGCGGATACTGTGCCGATTCGAACGACGTGGCTGAGGATGTCGATGTCGCCGACCTGTCGCAGGAATCTGCGGGCCAGCGCGCCCAGCGCCACCCTTGCCGCCGTTTCCCTGGCACTGGCCCGCTCCAGCACTGGACGCGCGTCATCGAAGCCGTACTTCTGCATGCCCGCCAGGTCGGCGTGTCCCGGGCGCGGTCTGGTGAGTGCCGCGGAGCGTGCCTGACCGGCGAGCACCTCGGCCGCGACGGGGTCCGGGTTCATCACCGACTCCCACTTCGGCCACTCCGAGTTCGCGATCTGCACCGCGATCGGACCGCCCTGGCTGCGGCCGTGGCGGATGCCACCTAAGAAGGTGACGGCGTCCTGTTCAAACTTCTGGCGAGCGCCCCGGCCGTACCCGAGTCGACGACGGGCTAACTGCCCGGCGACATCGTCGGTGGTGACCGACACTCCAGCGGGCAGGCCTTCCAGAATCGCGACCAGGGCGGGCCCATGCGACTCTCCGGCGGTCAACCAACGCAACATGGCTCCATGTTTTCAGACTTCTCGTCGATGCGCCGGGGTGAGGGGTAGAGGACGGGACTCAACTGCGGCTAATTGGAGGCGCTGGCCGATGGTTTGGCCGACGCGGATGGACTCGATTCGGTTCGCATGAAGATCCTGCCATCGATGGTCGCGGTGAGCGTCCCGGCCGTCGTGGCAGTTCCTGAGGACCCGGAAGTGGTCTTGCTGGTGTCGATCTTGACCCCGGTGAGCAGCATCGCCCGGGTGATGCCCTCAAGCCCGTTGACGAATGCCGACAACTGGCTCGGCTGTCCCTCCGCCGTGATGGAGATGGTGACGTAACTCAGGTTGGACGTCGGGACCGTTGTCTTGGTCTTGGGTGCTGACTCGCTGGACGCGTTGTCCGAGGGCGAAGGTGTGGCCGACGGCGAGGCGCTCGGCTCCGAACTCGCGGCTGCACTCGGTACTTCGACTTCCAGCGCCTGCGGTGCCGACGGTGTGAACTCGTTCAACGTGACACCCGACTCGGCGGCGACCGAGGTGATCTGGCGGATGATCTGGGCGACGCCCGCGTCGTCGGGGAGACGTTCGGACAGTGCCTGCAGTTCGGCCTGCTTGGCCGGCAACTCGTCGGACTGCTTCTTCAGCGCGATGGCCTTTGCTTGAAGTCCTTGGGTGGTGCCCCGCGCTTCGGCTGCCTCCATCCCGATCGATGAGGCTTTGGAACGTTGTGGAGCGATAAGAGCGAAGTATCCGAGCAGCAGGATCACCACGGATCCGACGATCCCGACCACGAGCCAGCCCCTGGTGCTGGTGAGACGTGACATCATGACGTCTTCGCCTCCTCGGCGGCATACCTGTTGCTCAGCGCTTCTTTGCTCAAGGCAGCAGTTCCTTCGAAGGTGTAGCCCGTC
>CAZKVQ010000011.1:27791-64251 GCA_964556255.1 uncultured Actinomycetes bacterium | reverse complement strand
AGTGGCGCAGCGGACTCGGCGAAGGACGCGGCCAGTGGTGCGGCGGACTCGGCGAAGGACGCGGCCAGTGGTGCGGCGGATACCGCAAAGGACGCCGGCTTCAAGCCGCCGGAGTCCGGCTCCTGAGTCTTCGATAGAGCACGGCAACCGCCTAGCGGGGGCGTGCCGGGTCACTCCCGGTTCGTCCCCGCTATGCTTGTATGGCGAGTTCCGTATCGCCCCCGTCATGGGTGGGGCGGTTCGGCTCCGATGGGGCCGGAACGGTCTCGCATCTCACATACGTCCATCATCCGGAGTCCACCCCTACATGTCGTCCACCGATCTCAGCCCTGCTACCACCCCGTCCATCGCAGTCAACGACATCGGCGACGAAGCCGCGATGCTCGCCGCGATAGACGAGACCATCAAGTACTTCAACGACGGAGACATCGTCGACGGCGTCATCGTCAAGGTGGATCGGGACGAGGTCCTTCTCGACATCGGCTACAAGACCGAAGGTGTGATCCCCTCCCGCGAACTCAGCATCAAGCACGATGTCGACCCGACCCAGGTGGTCGAGGTCGGGGACGCGGTCGAGGCGCTTGTGCTCCAGAAGGAGGACAAGGACGGACGGCTGATCCTGTCCAAGAAGCGCGCCCAGTACGAGCGCGCCTGGGGTGACATCGAGGCGAAGAAGGACGCCGACGAGATGGTGACCGGTACGGTCATCGAGGTCGTCAAGGGTGGCCTGATCGTCGACATCGGCCTGCGCGGCTTCTTGCCCGCCTCCCTTGTCGAGATGCGGCGCGTTCGCGATCTTCAGCCGTATGTCGGTCAGGAACTGGATGCCAAGATCATCGAGCTCGACAAGAACCGGAACAACGTGGTCCTGTCGCGTCGTGCGTGGCTCGAGCAGACCCAGTCCGAGACCCGCCACAACTTCCTGAACACCCTGCAGAAGGGTCAGGTCCGCGAGGGCGTCGTGTCGTCCATCGTCAACTTCGGTGCCTTCGTCGACCTGGGCGGCGTGGACGGCCTGGTGCACGTCTCCGAGCTGTCCTGGAAGCACATCGACCATCCCGGCGAGGTCGTCGAGGTTGGCGACAAGGTCACGGTCGAGGTTCTGGACGTCGACATGGACCGCGAGCGGGTCTCGCTGTCTCTGAAGGCGACCCAGGAAGACCCGTGGCAGCACTTCGCCCGCACCAACGGGATCGGACAGGTCGTGCCCGGCAAGGTCACCAAGTTGGTGCCGTTCGGCGCCTTCGTCCGGGTGGACGAGGGGATTGAGGGCCTCGTGCATATCTCCGAGTTGGCCGAACGCCACGTGGAGATCCCGGAGCAGGTCGTGCAGGTCAATGACGACATCTTCGTGAAGGTCATCGACATCGACCTCGAGCGCCGCCGGATCTCGTTGAGCCTGAAGCAGGCCAACGAGGGCAGCACGGGGGATGACACCGACGAGTTCGATCCGTACCTCTACGGCATGCCCGTCTCCTACGACGAAGCCGGCGCCTACATCGGCCCCGAGGGCTTCGACCCCGAGACCGGCGAGTGGAAAGAGGGCTTCGACGAGCAGCGCACCGAATGGGAGCGCCAGTACAACGAGGCCTACGCCAAGTGGCAGTCGCACAAGGAGCAGATCGTCGGCGCCCGCAAAGCCGACGCCGAGGCGGCCGGTGCTGAGGACTCCGCTGGTGCGGCGGGTGGCTACACGGCCGCTCCGGCCGATGCCGCTGGAGCTCTGGACGAAGACGCGAACGAAGCCCTGCAGGCGTTGCGAGAGAAGCTCACCGGCGACGCCTAGAAGGTCCCCGCGGGCACGCCTGCTCGCGGCTAGAGTGGGGCGGTGTCGGGCCGTCTGCTGAAGATCTCGTGGGTGCTGGCCCTGCTTGCGTTGGCCGGTGCCCTCGCCTTCGCCGTTGCCAAGGTCGGCGCTGATCGACCGTTCGCGCAGTGGACGCCACGAGTGGGTGAACCGGTTTCGGTTCCGCTCGTGATGGCCGCACCGACGCCCGCGGACCTCACTGCCACGGCGCCCTGCTCTGGCGTGCGCGCAGCTCCCGAGGGTGCCCCCAACCTCGTACTCGGCACGTCCGGGTCGGCGATCAACGAGCAGGCGCTGCGCGTACTGTCTCAGGGCTCCCGCATCTGGGCCGAGTTCGGCGGGAACCCGGTGTCAGGAGCGAGCCTCGAACTTCCGGCCGACGACTGCACTCTCCGCATCAACTACCGCGGCGCCGGCAATACCTTGACCCTGGCCGCCGGGCAGGCTTCCGGTTCCGGGGTTCCGGTCGCGTTCGGTTCGCGTGACCCGCAGGTGCCGCCGGCAGTCGTTTCGGTCACGGGCTTGAGCACAACTCCGGGCCTGCTGGGCAAGCTGGACGTGCGGGTGTCCTCGGCCACCATTGGGCATGATGTGCCCGGTTGGCGGCCGCTCCTGGGCGCCCTCGTGCTGTTGTGTGGCGTGGTGGTGATCGCGTTGCGCTATCGCCGTGATCGTGTGATCGAGTCGGGTGCGGAAACTAGCGTGGCAACGCCCCGTTGGACGGGTTCGGACACGCTGGTTGCCGTGGCGGTCGCCGTCGGCCTGGTGCTCTCCCTGCCCGATTTCGACGACGGCTGGGTACTCACCACGGTTCGGGAATACACCCCGCTGAGGGTGTTCTCGAACTACTACCAGAACCAGGCCACGGCACAGCCGCAGGGTTTCTGGTGGGCGTGGCTACAACAACTGTGGCTGGTGCCGACCGGCACGCCCGCCTTCCTGCTTCGGCTTCCCGCCGCGTTGCTTGGCATAGGTGGCTGGTGGCTGCTGCGCAGACGCGTCATCGACCAGGCCCTGCCCGCGGGTTCGCTGCGATTGGCCAGATTGGCCGGGGCATTTGTGGTGATCGCCGCGGTGCCGAGTCTGGTCCTGTTGTTACGTCCGGAACCCGTGGTGGCCGTTTTGGTAGCGGCGACCCTGGCCCTGTGCGTCCGTTATGCGCAACGACCGGACCCATGGGTGCTGGGGGTGATGGCGCTGCTTTGCGCCTTGGCACTCTCGGTACATCAGACGGGCTGGTCGGTCGTGCTGGCCAGCCTGTCCGTCACACCCGCAGTTCTGCGATGGGCGAAGTCAGCGGAACGGCCATGGACGCAACTCCTGCCGCTGATCATCGGTCCGCTGGCCGTTTTCGTCGTACTACTGCTGGCTGGCAGCAACGTCTGGCTGTGGTGGGAGTCAGTTGGCAATTTCACCCAGGACGGAAGCTACTCCTCGGTGCTGGACGAGGTGACGCGGCTACACGGATTGACGGCCGGCTTCAGCGCGGTGCCCTCCCGCGTGTTGTTCTTCGGGGTCGCCATCATGGGGTTGCTGGCCTATCTCGTGAGGAGTCCCGACCTGCGCGTGGGTTTGCCGCGCGCCGCTGGCCTCGCCGCCTCACTTGCGGTGCTGGGACTCGCCCTCACGGCGGACAAGCTGCCCTCCCACGCGGCCGCAGTGGTCCCGGCGGTGGCATTGCTGATGTCGATGGCGGTGGCGGACCTCGGGTTCACCCGGGCGCGCGGAACAAGGCTGGTGGTGGGGCTCGTCGGCGCTGTGATCATCAGTTATCTCGCGACACGCATCACCCCGCTCGCGACGTTCTCGTGGGAAGAAGTGCCTTCCGCGGGACCCGGAGCCCAATCCTGGTGGTCGGGCGGTTGGGTGGCATTGGTCGTGGCGGTAACGGCGATTGTGGCGGGTTGGCTCAGCTGGCGGCGTCGGCGCGTGGCGGACGCATCGGCCGAAGCCCTCAGACACGGGGCCAGCCCAGGGGCAGTCGAGTCCAGTGGAACCGACGCCGGCGCCCAGGTTGACGACGGGGATCGGGCTCGGCGAACGCTGCTCTGGGGTGTCGGCGTGGCGGTCGGCCTCACCGTGGCAGCGTCCTTCATGCCGACCATCGTGCAAGGGTCAAGCAGCGTGTCCTGGCTCGGCCAGAATCTCTCCGCGCTCCAAGGCGAGGGCTGCGGCCTGGCTGGCGACGCTGGAGTCAAAGTGCCCGCGGGCGTGGTGCAACTGCCCGTGGTACCACGTCGACCAGGTTCGCCAGCAGAGGCGACGGAAACGCCCGGTCTGCTGGCCATGCCGGTGGGAGCAGGGACGCTGACCGAGCAGCAGGCGGAGACTCCGATACCCGATGTCCAGGTGCTGGCGGCGCCGATCGGCGGCAAGGGGGCCGTCACGACGTTCGGGTATCAGGTGCCGGTGGGCGGTGCGGTCACCTTGTGGGCGCTGAGCGGCGCGGGACCGCTGTCCCTTGAGCTCGACTACCGAGATTCCGCCGGCGCTGCACTCGGTACCCGAATGCTCACCCGCAACGGGGAGCTGAACACCTGGCAGGCTTTCTCGGTGGTCGCCGCCTCATTAAAAACCGAGATCTCGGCAAGGTGGTTCTCCGACAGCGGCCCCAGCGCGATCACAGCGCGTCAGCGCGTCCTAGCGACGGCCTCGGTAGCGCAGTTGGTGGGCTCGGACCCGGCGTGGAACAACCCCCAGACCCATCTTCAGGCGGCTTGCCTGCCGATGCCCAGCATTCGCCGCGGGATCGTTGCCCCATTCAGCTACTCGGTGGGGCGTCCGATCCTCAACGGCCGCGGCTATCTCTCTGAAGTGCCCGCCGGGCAGCTCGCGTGCGCGGTCGAGCAGCCGGATGCCGCCAGTCGCTGCATCTACCGGCTCGGCACCGGCGACCCGGGTGGGCTGGCGATCCGGCCGCATCGGGACCAGGTCGGGTGGCTATGACGACCTCGAGGGTGATGAGCGAGCCGCCGGGCAGTCAGCAACGAACCCCCAGCCCGGCCGACGAGGTTCTCAGTCGCCGCCCAGTCGTGATCGCAGTCATCTGCGGTGTCGTCTCGCTCATCGCGGGCGCCCTATTGGTTCTTCTTCCAGTCATGGGGCGGCAGGCGACCTGGGAATGGAAGCCGACCGAGTCCACCCCGGCATCCGCAACCGCGGTGGTAGCCGCCGGCGCCCCGCAGTTGTTGACCATCGACATCCCCTGTGCCCCGCTGAAGTTGCGGACGTTGGTCGACAGGGCGCCGCAGACCGTGGTGGCCGTCAACGGTCGGCGACCAATGATGCTCGGGGTTGCCGATGGCCGGCTGTGGGTGAGCGTCGACGGCACCAGGTTGCCCACCATCGATGTGCCGCTGGGGCCGGAGGGCTGCACCGCGCGATTGCTCTACGACGGGGCTACCCAGGTGCTGACGCTGTCAGCTGGCGCGGAGCCCTCTTCGACCTCACTGCGGGAGCCCGATCCGGCAGTGGCGGGCGCCTTCAAACCGAGTTTCACTGTTGAGGCCTTCAGCGTGGACCCGCCCTTCCGCGGTTTCACGACAGTGACGATGCAACTGCGACCCGCCACCATCGCCTGGCCGTTCTGGCGATGGTCGCTGGTGGCAGTTGCCGCGCTCGCAGCGGTGGTCGCTGCCGGGGCCCTGCGGAAGGTGGGTCGTGGGGGAGAGCAGCCGGAACGCGTTGCCGATCCATCGCCTCGCTGGACGCTGTCCGACACCGCGATCGTGGTCGGGGCGTTGGTG
The DNA here is from genome assembly GCA_964556255.1 of uncultured Actinomycetes bacterium. Taxonomy (GTDB): domain Bacteria; phylum Actinomycetota; class Actinomycetes; order S36-B12; family UBA10799; genus JACJWR01. The sequence goes on along the minus strand of CAZKVQ010000011.1, from coordinate 58,698 downwards.
GCGCTCTTCTTCGTTCCACCCCTGTCGGATGACGGTTGGGTACTCACCACCGCTCGCAACTTCCACGACCTCGGCTTCTTCTCGAATTACTACACGGCGTCCGCCGCCCCGCAGGCCCAAGGATTCTGGTGGTCATTCCTGCAGCAGGCCTGGCTGAGGCCGCTAGAGATGCCGTTGATCTTCATGCGGGTCCCCTCGCTGCTCATCGTGCTGTTGTCGTGGTGGCTGCTGCGACGCAAGATCCTCGATCGGATTGTGCGAGTGTCTGATCGCACCCTGGTGCGGGGGATCGGGGCAGTCCTCGCGCTGGCATTCCTCGTGGCCTGGACTCCTACCGTGCGTCCGGAGCCCGTCGTGGGCCTGCTGCTGGTTGTTCAGTTCATCGTGCTCGCCGGGTACGTCCGTCAGCGCAGCGCAGGGCTGTTGGTTGTCGCCGGCGCCCTGGCGGCGATGGCGTTTTCCGCCCACCAGTCGGGGTGGGTCGTGGTCACTGCGGCCTTGGCGATCCTGCCGTTGATGGTGAGATGGGTGAAGGACTCGTCCCAGCGGGCTCTCGCGCTGCTCGCCGTGCTGGCTGCGGCGGCGACCACCATCGGACTTACCGTCGCGCTGATGATGATCCACAGCAACCTGGCCGTGTTCAGCTTCAGTCGGGAGTCCTTCGCCGGCGAGGGCGTGCACGACCTGACTTTCGACGAGCTGCTGCGGGTGAAGAACTTCGCCAGTGGTCAGGCACCGCTGCGAGTCGTCTGCCTCGGCCTCGTGCTGATTGCGGCATTGGCCTTCCTTCTGCGCCGCAAGCGTCGTCGGGGAACGCTCGGCACGTGGATCGGATACGCGGCGCTATGTTCGCTAGCTGGGTTGATCCTCACCTCGAGTAAATGGATCTGGCACCTTGCGGCTGTCTGGCCGTCGGTGGCGGTCTTGGGGGGTCTGGGCGCGCTGGGGTTGGGCCTGGTGGGGTCTGCGGCTCGTAGACGGGCCCTGGCCGCGGCTCTTGCGGTTGTCGCCGTCGTATGGCTGTTCAGTCGATACCCGGAGGCCTGGGGGCGGTTGGATTCGTGGACCGTGAGCGTGCGCGACAGCGATCCAGCCGGCTCATTGGCCTTCTGGATTGCGGTAGGTCTTCCAGCCATCGTGCTGGTCCTCGGATGCTGGTATCTGGTGGCCAGAGTGTCCCGAGGCGCCGCCGCGGTGCCTTTCGCCCAGCGTCTGGTGCTGGTCGCCACAGCAGTGGCGGTACTCCTGGTGGGGGGCGTGTCGCTGCTGCCGATGGTGCGCGATGCGGCTGCCCAACCGGCCAGATCATGGGCTGGGGTCGTCGCCACCTCCGCTCGCACCGACGCTTGCGGGCTTGCCGGTCCTGGTGGCCTCGAGATCCCGACCCGGACCCGCGGGCTCCCGGTCGACCCCATCGAGCCTGGCACAACAGATGTGGGCGAGCTTCTGCAATTCAGCGAGGACCGAGTCGGATCCATTCGCCCCGTGGATTCGCCTTCCTGGCGTGCCGCCAAGGGATCATCGTCGGTGGTCACCCCTTGGTATCGCGTGGACCCCGATCACCCCATGCGCACCTGGATGCTGCCTGCGAGCACTGGGTACTCGCTGCGGGTTCGTTGGGAGGGCGGGACACCGGGCAGTTCGACAGTGCAGGAGGTGCGGCGGGCCGGAACAGAGCCGTACTGGCACCTGCTGGAACTGCCAGCGCCACCCCAGGTGCAGCGTTTCCGTTTCGAGTGGCGTCGCGGGGACGGGCCGCTGGAAGTGCTCAACCCGGTGGCCGTGCTGGCCACCAGCCCCCTCAATGCTCTCGTCGGCGAAGCAGCGGTGTGGCAACCGCCGTACACCGCGATGTGGGCAACCTGCCTTCGACCGCCCGGTATCGCCACGGGACTTCTGGAGCGCTACGGATGGGCTCTGGCTGCGGGCCCGGAGATCGCCCAATGGCGACTGTCGGAGAACTCGGTGCTGAGTGAACAGGCCTGCGTCGAGAACGCCGCCCAGGTCAGGATGTGCGCGTTGAAGTCGGTCCCGCCCCAGCAGGGAGGCGTTCGGACGAGCTTCCGCTCGGTGCCGTGGTAGCCGACGTCGCGCTGGCCTCAGGGTCGGCGGCCCAGCCGCTGAGAGTCCGTCGGGCAACAGCCGGAATGGCGTGCAGTCGGAGAGTGCGGTCAGAGATCATCCGGTAGCTCCCACCTCCCGACGCGGCGACGGACTCTTGAACGGCCCGGGCGTAGGTCTCGCCGGTGATGCCGGCGAAGCAGCAGGGATCGTTGAAGTTCAGCACTTGCACGAAGCTGCGACCGGTGCCGATCGCGGCGAGCGCGTACAGCTGCTCTGGGCCCACCTGCGAGAAGAGCCGGGCGTTGCATTGCTCGTAGTCGCCAACGCAATCGGAGAGATCACTGATCGGTTCGCTGCCGGCGACTTCCATCGATCGCCGGATCCTCGGGTCGGCAGCCGCGGAGATGGTCGTGGTCCAGCCACCGCCGGAGAGTCCAGCCATCATGATGTCGACGTCGGGGATGGTGCGCTGGAAGTAGTCGACCAGCCCGATCGAAGGTGCCACGAAGAGCCCCACGGCATTGCCCTCAGCAGTGTCGAGCAAGCGCATGTCATCGTGCAGCGCGTAGGGTTCCGGGCGGCTCGGGTCCACGATCCGACCGTCGGGCAGGGTTGCCGCCTGACCGACGTTGCGGCCCTTCCACGGCATGTCCAGAACCGCGACCCGGCAACCGGAGCGAAGGGCTGACGAGACCACCGCGTCACCGCCGCCTTCGAACCTCTTCGGTGAATGCCCTTCGGCCCAGATCAGGACACAACTGCCCGGCTTCTTCGGTGTGAGCACGTCCACGGTGGACGTCAAGCGGTACTTCAGGGGTACTGCCACGGCGGAGGTGTTGGCTGTATAGGCCCTGATCAACGGCGGCAGGTCCGGCGGCAGCACGGGTACCGGGTGGGTCGGTCCCGTCGTCGCGCCAGAAAGGTCGGAGGTGCCGAACAGCGTGCGGTGCAGCTTCTCGCGCAGCTCCTGGGCTTCCTGCGGCGACTGGGGAAGGCCACCCGCGACCGCCCGCCCCGACGGTGTTGCCGTCAGCTCGGCGACGGGGGCGGCACCGCAGGCTGCGAGCATCGCGCAGGCCAGAACGGTCACCAACGGCAGCAGTCTGGACCGACTAGCCGCGGACGGGTACCGGTCGATGGCCATCCCCCTAGAGTAGGGCCGTGGTGTCCCTCACCCGTGCTGCCGTCGCCGTCGGTGTGCTGCGTGTAGCCGTCGCGTTGCTACACGGCTACGACATGCTCGGGGACAGCGGCCGCTACTACTTCCCCGACGATCCGCTGGCGGTCTTCGGGCTGGACGGCGGTGGCGGCCCCGGGGTTCTGCTGCAGGCATTCTTCCTGCTACCTCCCTGGCTGGCGATTGCGCTGCAGGCAACTGTGATAGCCGCAGGTTGGGGTTGGGCGGCCGTCATCGCGGGCAGTTTGCTTCGTACCCGCTGGATGGCCTGGGTCGTTTTCGCTCTCGTTCTCGGCTGGTCTTGGGCGCCTCCGGTCCAGGTGTGGGACACGGCGGTCATGACCGAGGGGATGAGCCTGGCAGCCGGTGTTGCGGCGGTGGCGTCGCTCGCCGCCGTGTACCTGCCGATCCGTGACCCGATCCGGCTACGGATTGCCTGGGCCGGACTGCTCGGGTGGACTGCGGTCGGGTATCTCGTGCGACCGACCGTCTTGGTGTTCGTAGCCCCGCTCACTATCGCCGCTCTGGCCATCTGCTGGCGGCGATGGCAGGGATTGGGAAGGAAAGTCACGGTTGTGCTGCTGTCGGTGCTAATTCTCGGCACCGCGGCCGCGGGGCTGGCTTCGCAGGCCAAGTCGGAGAGGATCTCCGACTGGTATGCCGAGAATCGGCTCGCCTTCCGCGGCGACGACGACTATTGGGCACTGGCCGCGGAGGACGGCATGCCGCCCTGTCCGGGGCTGCGCGAGAAGTTGACGGCGGCCTCCGATCCGCGGGCCGTCCTCCGGGATGCCGACTGTCCCGGGCTGCAGAACTGGTTCCGCTCGGGCGGACTCACCCCGACTGACGAACTGCTGGGCGCGCCCGGGGCGATGGTGCGGCGTTACCTCGACGATGTGGGCATCCAATGGACGCCTCCGACGAAGTCCGGCGGCTGGACCGTCTGGGTTGGTGCCATCGACGGGACCTATCCGGATGGCGATGTGCGCATCGCGCGGGCGGTGCCCGTAGTGACTCTCCTCTCGGGCATCCTCGCGATCGGAGTCGGTGTCCTGATCGCGCTGGGTCGCGCTAGACCTCGAAGCTGGGAGCCGCTGGCACTGATCGGCGCCACCTTGGCCGCCGCGATCCTCTACGCGTGGGTTTCCTGGGCCCAGGACGGTATGGAGTACGCGCGACATGCTCTCCCCGTCACCCTGATCCTCGCGCCGTCGCTGTGGACGTTCATGTGCGCCGGGATGACCCTCTCACTTCGCTCTGGAAATCCAGCGGCACCTCACTCACGATCGGAGTCCGCTTCCCCGTCCGTCCCAGTGGGATCTCGCTGACGTATTCGACCGTGACCGGCGTCGACCCCGTGAACTCGCTGAGTTCCGCGAGTAGGGCGGCCTCGCCGGTCTCGGTCCATTGAGGGCCCTTGACGATGAGCAGGTCGAACTTGCCGGGCTCGGTCTGTCGAATCTGGAAGTGTCGGATGAGGAAGTCGTAGTCCTTGAAGTAGTGCAGGAAGAAGGCGCTCGGTAGCCAGGTGCCATCCGCGCAATGAACTATCGCCTGGGTGCGGCCCTCGATCCGACCTATCCGGCTCAGACCCCGTCCACACGGGCACGGCACCGACTCGTCCACTGCCACCGCAAGATCCCCCACGCGATACCGGATCAGCGGTACCGAGAAGTTGTTCAGGTCGGTGATCACGATCTCGCCGGTCTCGCCGGGCTCTGCGGGACGGCCGTCCACCAGGACTTCCACGAGGTACGACTCGTCCATCACGTGGTGGTCGATGCCGGCTTCGCACTCGTAGGCGATGCCGGAGAACTCGCGACTGCCGTACTTGTCGTAGACCCTGGTGGCCAGGCCTTGCTCGATAGCGCTGCGCGACTGGGCTGGCAGGGCCTGAGCCGAAGACATCACAGCCTTGGGCGAGAAGCTTGTGCTGCCGCCGGAACTCACATACTGGGCCAGGAAGTTCAGACTCTCGGCGTAGCCGTCGACCAGCACCGGCTGCCACTTGCTGATGGTCCCGACGAACTGCTCCAACGTCTCAGGACTCATTTCGAAGGCCGGCACGAAGAGTCTTCTCATGAACAGCGAGTCGATGCGCTCGCGCACCACCTGGGTCTTCGACATGCCGATCGTCTGATGCCACAGGCGGGCCTGCTTGTCGCCGAACCGCCAGCCGGTCCACTCCAACGCGCGCAGCGTTGTGGCGAATCTGACCTCGAGTTGGTAGCGATCGGCATACGTCACGAACGGTTCCCCGGTGGACCCCGACGTGGCGATCTTGTGCATGTCGCGCTTTCGGTGGGTGTCGCTGAAGAGGTCGAAGTACAGATGTTTACGCACATCGGGCTTACCCAGCAGCGGCAAGGCGCGGACGTCTGCCAGCGAGTTGATCTCATCCGGGTTGATACCCAACTCGGCGAACTTCTCCCGGTAGTACGGCACATGTACCGAGACATGCTGGATGAGGCGCTGCAACTTGCGCAGTTGCAAGTCGGTCATGTCTTCACGGCTGAGCCACTCAGTGCGCTTCAACTCGAAGTAGATGGCTCGGGCACGGCGACGGATCAGCCACTTGTGGGCGGGCATCGAGGCGAAGTAGGCCTCGAACAGCGCCCGCCGCCAGCCTGTGTAGGGGTGGTCGGCCTTGTCCACCGGCGCGGTCCGGGGCGCGACGGTACCGTCGATGGGTTCCCGGCGTCCGCGACCGAATTCCCGCAGCGCCGCCGGGAAGTCGGCGAGGGCCTCGGCACTCACCTGCCAGGCGCGCGAACCCGCCAGGAAGGACTCACCGGTGTTACGCGGTTGGAACAGCGTCTCCACCTCGGTGAAGGTGTAGCCCTTGGCCCGGGCGGCGATGCGGATGAACGTCTGGAAGTGGCGGTACTTGCCCCGGAAGGTGAGGACGTCCGCCATCACGAGTCGTGGTCCGAGGACGAAGCCGGACTTCGAATCCGCCGCGCTGTCCCCGAACGCTGAGTTGAGCAGGAAGTTCAGGCCCTTGCTGAAGAGCAGTCGGGAGTCCTTCTCCCGCTCGATCTGGCTGCGCACGCCCTGGGCGATGTCGGCCCGGGACTCCTTCAGTCGCCGGTACAGAGTGATCACTTGTTCGGGCGGATTCTGCAGGTCGGCATCGATCAGGCAGACGTACTCACCACGAGCCTCGCCGATGCCTGAACGCCAAGCGGCGGGGATGCCCCGGTTGGCGTCGTGCAGGACCCCACGTACCCGCTCGCCGTACCGCTCCTGCAGGCCGACGATGCACTTCCAGGTGCCATCGGTGGAGCCGTCGTCGACGATCACCACCTCGAGGCTGACTCCCGACTCATCGCCCGCGGCCAGCAGCCGCGCCGCCAGGGTGGGCAGCGCACCCTCCTCGTTGTAGGCGGGAGCCACCACTGAGATCGTCGGCCGACTCACCGGTGTTCCAGCCATGTCTTCCGCAGCCCCTCGTCCAACGTCGTCGTCGCCCGCCACCCCAACTCCTGCTGGGCCAGCCTAGGTTGACTCACCCGTCGGGTGCCAGCGGTCCAGTCGGGTTCGACCGATATCGGCCGAAGGTCCGACCCGGTGATTTCCAGGATGCGCTCGGTCAGCTCGTTCACCGAGACACCGTGTCCCGTGCCGATGTTGACAGTGAGACCGTTGGCATCCGGCTCTGCGAGTTGGATCAGCGCATCAACCGCGTCGTCGAGGTACACGTAGTCGAGTTGTTGCTCGCCGTCTCCGCGGATCAGCGGCGCCTCACCGGCGACGATTCGACGCATGTGGGTGACGATGACCGAGGGATAGCCGCCCTCGGCGTGCTGATGCGGTCCGTAGACGAAGAACAGTCGCGCCACGGACCACGCTGTGCCGTAGTCGCGTTGCGCTACCCGCAACAGGTTCTCCCCTGCGACCTTTGAGACGCCGTACACGGTCACGGGGTGCAGCAGGTCCTCCTCGTCCATCGGGTCGGGGCCCAGGTTGCCGTAGGCGTACAGCGAGGACGAGAAGACGGTCTTGCCCACCCCGGCGAGGCCGGCGCCGCGCAGCAGCCGTTCGGTCGCTGTCACGTTGGTCTCGATCACCCGGGCCGGAGTTGAGCGTGACGAGTTGTACTTCTCGGCGGCCAGGTGGAACACGACATCCACACCTTCCAACGCCTCGCTCCAGGTGTCGACGTCGATGTCGCAGATATCGGCGTCCCAGCGATTGATACGTCGGGTCTGACGGCTCCAGTCGCCACTGCGGCCCGAGTCGATGCCGAGCACTTCCCAGCCGCCGGCCGCAAGTTGGTCGGCGAGTCTGGCACCTATGAAACCGGCGGCTCCGGTAACCACAGCTCGACGGTGCGTGTTGGTCATGGTGCTCCTGGTTCAGTCGACAGCCGGGCTCGGCGGGTGTCGGTCTAAGGTACCCACATGCGGGTCGCGGTAACAGGAGCAGCGGGATTCATCGGCTCCCACATCGTTGAGGAACTCGTGACCGGCGGGCATCAGGTGCTGGCGATCGACGGGCTGCTCGCGGGCCTGTATCCGGCAGAGGTTAAGCGGTCGGTCTTCGACGGACTGCCCGAACAGGGCGTCGATCGCGTCGTGGCCGACCTGCGTGCGGCCGACCTGGTCGAACTCCTCGATGGAGTCGACGCTGTGATCAATGAGGCCGCCATGCCCGGGCAGGCGGTGAGCTGGCTGGAATTCGAGTTGTACGCCTCATGCAACCTCACCGCTGTCCAACGGTTGGCCGAGGCCTGCCTCGAAGCCGGGGTTGGACGACTGGTTCAGGTCTCCACCTCAAGCGCCTACGGGCGCAACGCGGTCGGGGACGAGGGCCTCCCGCTGGCGCCGATTTCGCCCTACGGGGTCACGAAGGTGGCCGCTGAGGCGCTGGTTCAGGCCTATGTCCGCGAGCGAGGCCTCGACGCGGTCATCCTTCGCTACTTCTCCGTTTACGGGCCCAGACAGCGCCCGGACATGGCCTACCACCTGTTCTGCGAGGCGCTGCTCGATGATCGCGAGCTTACGGTGTTCGGCGACGGCAGGCAGTCACGTTCGAACACGTACGTCACCGACGTCGCCGCCGCCACGATCGCGGCGTTGACAGCTGGAGATCCTGGGCTGGTGGCGAACATCGCGGGGGGTGAATCCATCGCTCTACTCGATGCGCTCGAGGTGCTGGCCGATGCCCTCGGCGCGGAGCCGCGAATTGCTTGGCAACCCGCCCAGGTGGGGGATCAGCGGGACACCCGCGGTGACGCCGGGCTGGCGCGGGAGGTCCTGGGCTGGACGCCGCAGGTTGGCGTGAAGGAAGGATTGACGGCGCAGGCAGCGTGGCACAGAGGTCGCCGAGCGGATTCCGAATCCTGACTCTGGGCCGTGAGACGGAGTTGCAGCGAGCGGCAGACCCTCCAGGGAAGGCCACCGTCCCCAATCCGGTGCTTCACCATGCGGCACAATTGCCACATGGTGCCGGTGGATCGAGTCAGTCGTACTCGGCGTGCCACAGGTTCGACGCGTTCCTCCAACGGCCGCTTGGCGGTGCTCGCATGGGCTGCGATGGCGACCCTCGCACTCGTGCTGACTGGATGTGGGGCCACCACGACGACAGGTTCGACCGCGGCCACCACGACGTCCGTGAGCGCCCGTTCCGGCTCGAAGGAATCTGCCACCGGGGTACCGACTCCGACGGTCGCGGGGTCGACAGGTCGGGCGACGTCCAGCCAGTCTTCGCCGCCCGTGAAGGCCGCACTGGTGGGCGACTCGCAGGTGCTTGCTCTCAAAGGCGGGTTCGACGCGGCGAAGTACCCCGGCTTCACGCCGGCCTTCGTCACGGAGTTCGGCTGCGGCATCATGCCCTACCGACCCTGGGTCGACGGCGCAACCCTCAACATCCTCGACCAGTGCAAGTCCTGGGGGCAGACGCGACGGGCCGACGCGATCGCGGCAGAGCGCGCGGACGTCGGTGCACTGTTCCTGGGCGGGTGGGAGCAGTACGACCGCAGTGTCGACGGTACGCAGGTGCCGTTCAGCAGCACTGAATGGCAGACGCTCACCCAGGCCGATATCGCCAAGGCCCTCAAGGAGATCCACGCCTCCACACCGCACGTGGCCCTTGTCCTCGACCACTGTCACGATGCCAAGGACATGGGGCTGCCGGTGCAGGCGCAATACCAGGCGGGACGTTATCCGCCCGTGGTCAACGACCCAGCCCGGATTGCCGCGCTGAACGATGCCGGCAGGGCTGCCGCCGCTCAGGTCGGCTTCCCCGTCAAAGTCCTGGACCCCAATGACGTGCTCTGCCAGAACGGAGTGCAGGAGAGCATCAACGGAATCAAACTCCGCGAGGACGGGATGCACTTGACCCCTGCCGGTGCCGACTTGGTGTGGCAGTGGTTGGTCCCGCAACTGGAAGAGGTTGCTCGACAGTAGGCGACGCACGCCTGACCGCTGCGGTATCGTCGACCATTCGGCCCAGCGGGGGAATCCCGCTGGGCATTCTCGGCGGAAGGGGCGACACAATGTCCGCTCCCAAGCCGCGAGGTATCCGAGACGCCGTCACACCGGCCGACGGTGTGGACGCCGGGCCAACTTCCAGCTGCTCGAACCCGACACGGGGTTCCGGCAGAGTCCATCAACGGTCACTCTTGGGCGTGCGACCACCCTTCGGTGGCCGACGGCGCTCCGTCGTCGTCGCGTCTGTGTCTGTGATCATCGCGTTCCTGGCCTCGTTGATGGCGTCGTTGCCGGCGCGGGCAGCAGGGGCAGTGTCGGAGGAAACTGCATCGGTCGAGGGCGTCGTAGGTTTCATGGGAGCGCCTCGGGCCGGAGCGTGGGTCAGGGCATGCAGGCCGCTGGCCGTACAGTGCGTCGAGACGTTCAGTGACGACGATGGTCGGTTTCGCGTCAGCGGCCTATCGCCTGGGCCCGCGTGGATCATTGCCTACTTCAACCGCGAACTGCCAAACAACGCTGCGCTGATCTTTCAAACCGAGGTTGATGTCGCTGCGGGCGCTACGGTCCGGGTCGACCCCGACATCCCGCCGCAAGCAACGATCTCCGGCCGACTGACTTTTGGGGGTTCGCCCTCTCCGGGGCGCAGAGTCTCCGTGTTCCACGCCGGGTTCTGCGCCGGCAATCCAGACAACGGCCTGGCGCCGTTGGCAACTCGCACGCACGCGCCGCCCCCGATTGCCAGTGGAACTGCCGACGGCGAGGGAAGATTCACAACGGGGGCAGTGGCGCCAGGGGTCTACGACGTCTTCTTCTATCTGGCCGAGGATTGGGATCCGCTCAGTAGCCAGTATTTCCGCACCTGCAGGACCGTCGCATTGAAGGGTGGTGACTTCCTCCATGGTTTCGACGGGAATGTAGTCCGCATGTCGGCACTTACGGGCCGATTGCCGGTGAGCGCCCATCCAGCGGGGTTCTGGCGACTGCACGTCTACAACCTGCAGCATGTCGAGATGACTATTTCCAAGAGCATCTTCCACACCGGGGAGTATGCGCCCAGTGACGGGACTGCGGCTTTCACAGCCAGCTACCTTCACGCCGGACAGTACAAGTTGGGGCTAGTCAAGGTTCAGAATCCGTGGTTCGCGGACTCCGGGCCCACGATCTGGATCGGCGGGACCGACTTCGAGTCGGCAAGGGTCATCACTGCGGGTGTAGGTGAGACGGTCAGGGGGTTGGACTTCGAGCTTCCGAGCCCGCCCACACCTGCCCCGACGCCGACACCCACTCCCACCCCGAAGCCAAGCCCAGGGCGGGTTGTGATCCCACCGCCGCGCAACCTGGCGGTGACACTGCGCCCAGGCGGCACTGTCAAGGTGACGTGGCAGCAACCCGTGCTGCCCCGTGGAATCCCGGCGGTGAACTATCGAGTTCGCATCTCGAATGCCAAGAGGAACAGCTTCTACGCCTGGCGATCGACGCCGAGCCGTGGGGCGGTCTTCCGCGGTTTGGCAGCCCACAAGCAGTACGTCGTTCAAGTCGTCGCAGTCACTTCGACCCGGCACAGCGCGGCCGCGACGATCCTTGTCAGCACGACCAAGTGAGCGATGCCGGTGGCGCGTGAGTCAGGTGTGCAGCCCTCAGCCCGCAGCCACGAGGCGGCCGACTGCCACCCGGCGCACGCACAGACCCGGCGTGTTGGTGGAGAGTCGGACATCTGTCCCGCCCCCGTAAGCCCGGCTGAACACGGTCGAACGGCCACTCTCGACGGGTAATTCCACCGGCTCACCGCCGCTGAGCGTCAGAGTGACCGCACCCGCGCTTGGGGCGTTGGTCTGCACCTCGATGTCGTTGTCACCGGGAGGCACTGCGCCGTTCAACGTGACCGTGACGCCCCCCTCGGTGATTGGCGTGCACTTCTGATTGTCGAACGAGCTGCCGTCCAACCGTCCCGGCACGAGTCGTCCCGCGGTCGGATTGAACCCCTGCCACGGGCCGGCGGCGAATGGGTCGTTGCCGCCGCCTTCGCTCAGAACCCCGTTGTCCGTGGCTGTCGTGGCGAAAGCGGCTCCCAGCCCCTCCGGAGCGAACAGGCGGGAGTTCAGCGCGGGTATTCCGGCGTCGGCGCCCAGGATGCTGCGGGGCACCTCCCGGTCCAGCAGTTTGACGCCAGCCGGATGTTGACGCAGCGAATCGACCGCGTTGATCATCCAGATCCGGCTCTCATTCGCCCGCCAGTAGCCGAGAAACCCTGTCGATCCGAGCCACCCGGTCAGCACCACGATGTTCACCAGTGCGAGCACCACAAGTTGCGCCCGGGCGGAATCTGCGAGCCGCCGCCGACCAGGGTCGTGGCCGCTTGGCGGACCGTCTGCGCCCGGCGGCGCCAAGGCCATGGCGGCGGCAAGCGCGCCCAGACCGAGGACGGGGGCGTAGGTCAAGGGGTTGCGCACTGCATCTGCGGTCACCCCGGCCACCAGCCAGGTGACCGCAACGCAGCCAACAGCAACGACCGCCAGCGCGCCCCAACTGCGGACGGCCCGGGGGCCGCCAGTCCGGACGGTCAGCCATACGGCGAGCGCGATCACCGCTAGGCGCACCGCCATGCTCGGCCAACCAGCCACGCTGCCGAACGAACTCAGCAGGGCATCAGCGGAGATCCCGAGGGCATGCCACTGTCCGCCGTTTGCCCGCAGCATCAGCAGGTACCCAATGGTGACGGCTAACGTGATCAGCCAGAAGGGCGTGCGCCGCTGAATCTCGCACCGGAAGGCAGCCACAAGGGGGAGCTCCGACGTGCGAGCAACGAGCAGCAGCAGCAGCCCGATCAGGGTCAGCGCAAACAACGGGGTACAGAGCAGACCCACCAGATACACGAATGCGGCGCCGAACTCGATGGCCGGTTGGTCGTCGCGCACTGTCAGCAGTCGCTGACCCAACCAGACCGCGGCGATCAAGGCAGGTAAGGCCCAGGCGGCAACGGTGAACCACAATGAGGTGGGCAAAGTGACGAGGCCCCACGCGGTCACCGCCAGCGGCAGCAGGGTCGTCGGCTCATCGGGCCAGATCAGCCGCAGCACCCGCCAGAGGGAGAACAGGGCCACCGTCCACAACAAGGCGATGACAACGCCGGCAAGCGCAAAATCGTACGGTGCCACCCGTACGAAGACCCAGGTGACGAACGCCCCGACAACCGACGGTTGACCCGCGATGCCGTCGAACAGGAAGCGCGGAGTCAGTTCAGACTGGGCCGCCCGGGACATCCAGCCATAGTCCTGTTGCCAGAAGTAGCCGAGTTCGATCGAGAAGAATCTGAACACTGCCGATGTGACGACGACGGCGTAGCCGATCCAGCGAAGTGTCCGACCACGTAGCCAACCCGGCTCTGCGGCCCCCAGTCGCCACAGGGACAGGACTCCGCTGAGTTGGCTGCGCCAGACCGGGGTGAAGTCCTGTGCGTGCGATCGACCGACCTGCGTCGGCTGATCGTCGCCGTGGAACTTCGTCGAACTCAACGCTTCTCCACGAAGGTGCCGACCGCCGCCCGCCCGACACAGATTCCGACGTCGCTGGGCACCTCATCGATCACGAGTTGGTTACCCCCGCCGGTGACGACCGCCGCCGAGTGTCCCAACCCTTGGGTGAGCGTCATAGGAACGGCCGGGCCATCGCCGAGGGACACCTTCACGTCGACATCCCGACCGGTCAGGTAGTTCAGCCCGACGACATAGTCCCACTTGAACGGGCTACCGGTGAGGGTGAGTACGTTGCGTCCGGGCTTGAGTCGGTTGCCGCATCCGCCCGGCGCATTTCCGGGAACGGCCTCGACGCCGTTCACCACACCGGGAACGAGTTTGCCGGCTGTGTTGATGAAGCGGGGATCGGTGGTCGAATTGCCGATGGGGGGCTTGTCGCTCAACGGACCGAAGAACCACTCGATCTGGTTGTACGGATGAGCCAACCCCCACAGCACATCAGGTGGTACATCCTGATTGAAGATCGGCTGGTCCTTGGAGCCCTCCGCCAGAGTCTTGCGGGCGTTGGCCAAGTAGGGTCCCGCCGGGTTCTCCATCCAGCCGGTCATGAAGTGCAGGGTGGAAACGACCGAAGCGATGATCACCAGGTTGGCCAAGATGATGGACCAGCCGATGGTTCCGCGCCGACGCTGCGCGAGCCAGGTCCGCACCGCGATCGCCCGGCGGGAATCGGCCTCGCCACGCAACGGCATCACCGACATTCCGATCGCGAGCAGCATCGGCAGCAGGGCATCGGCGGTGTAGCGCATGGCACCGATGGCGATCGACGTCCCGTGGTCACGCGCAACCCGCGAGAACGCATATAGGGCGACAGTGGCCAGGCAGTAGGCGCCCGCAACGAGCCACGCGCGGCTCGCCCGCCGGTACATCAGGATCCCACCGATGATCAGCACGGCCAGCGCCTCGAGCGAGACCGCCACCCACCAGCCGGGAGGGTCGGCGAACGGGTAGGGGGTATCGGTCCAATTCAGCGGACCCCCCAGGACCGCGGTGAAGGTGGCGCTGTCGAATGCGACCCGGAAGGAGTCCGCCACTGGACTCCAATCGGCGGGCATCTCCAGACCCCGGGCGGAGACCTGGGTGTAGGCGAAGAAGCCACCGCCCATCAGGACCAACAGCACCAGCCACATCCACTTGGCCGCCCGCCACTGCTTGGCGATCGTCGCTTTCACGCCCCCGTCGCCGAACATCCACATCAGACCGGCCACAAGCGGTATCAGCAGCAGGGTCTTCTCGAAGAACAGCACTCCGAAGAGGATTCCGCCGACGATTAATAGCTGTCCCTTGACGCGTCGCTCGGTCCGGGTGACCAGCCAGGCGCCCCAGACCACGGCGATCATGGCCAGCTGCAGTGGTATCCCGTTGAGTGAGGCCGCCCACCAGACGTTGCCCGGCAACGTCAACGGTGAGATGCAGTACAACGTGAGCAGGGCCAGTGCCAGGGGCCGTGGCCCGAAGATCACCTTGAGGAGCTTCCACACCAGCCACATGGCAAGGGCCTGGAAGGCGATCATCTCCAGGATGGGCAGCCCGAATCCCAGCGGGCTCAGGCGCTCGGTCACCCAAGCGACTGCCATCCCGCCGGGCATGATGTGGCCGTCGTGGTCCCAGAACAGGAAGTCGTAGTCCAGCGGCAACTTCGAGGCGCGGGCCTGCAGCAGGAAGTCATCCCAATACAACGAGCCACTCGCCGTGGCGAGGGTTCGCAGGGCAAGCCCGCAGATGATTACGGCCGCGGCGATGCGCCCGACTGCCCTGGCGGACCAACCGAGAATGGTGGGGGATTGGGCCTCGGAGTGGGCAGGCCCAGACGTCGCCTTGACATCAGTCGCGAGCGACACCTGTGCAGCCTCCAACGTCCAAGAATCCGCGCGGTCGCGGAACGCGCCCATGCTATGTCATTACGCGCCCCTCGCCCGACAAGCTGCGTAGTTCTCCTCGGAGGACCCGCCCCCGAGGGGTTGCCTTGCTGCCCCACCCGCGGGCCTTCCCCGCTCGGCAGTCACCGCCGGGTGGTGTGGCTTAGGGTTGTCCGGTGACATCGGTTGCCGTGGTGGCGGAGGATGCGGGCAAGGGCGACGCGCCCGAGGAAACCCCGCGGCTGTCACGAATGCCCGCCCTGGACGGGCTCCGGGCAATTTCCATCCTCTCGATCGTGCTCTACCACGGTGGGGTTGCGCTGCCGGGCGGGTATCTCGGCGTGGACATCTTCTTCGTCATCTCGGGCTTCCTCATCACGTCGCTGCTGCTCGTCGACTGGGAGCGACACGGGAAGCTGAACCTGAAGGATTTCTGGACCCGACGCGCGCGCCGATTACTACCGGCCCTGTTCCTGGTGGTCGCCTTCGTGTTGACCCTGAGTCTGTTCGTGAACATCGGGAAGCTGGGCACGGTTCGGGCGGATTCGCTCGCCAGTCTGTTCTACGTCAGCAACTGGTGGTTCATCGCCGACGGGGCCTCCTACTTCGACCAATTCTCGGACCCGTCGCCGCTCCGACACACCTGGTCGTTGTCGATCGAGGAGCAGTGGTACCTACTGCTGCCTTTGGCGCTGCTGCTGCTCCTGCCCCGCCTTCGTTCTCGGCGCTGGCTCGTCGCGCTGCTGCTCGTACTGGGCGTCGCCTCCGCCATTTGGATGGCGATCCTGGCACCCACGGACGGAGCCGATGCCTCGCGCGTCTACTACGGCACCGACACCCGAATCCAGGCGTTGCTCGTGGGCTCTGCCCTGGCGGCGCTGCTGACCCCGGGGGTGTTGGAGAGACTCAAGCCCCTCGCGCACATCTGGGGCTGGATCGGGCTGGTGGCGGTGGCCGCCGGAATCATGATCATGGGCGAGAGCTGGCCCTGGACGTTCACCGGCGGCTTCCTCGTCTTCGCGGTCGCCGTGGCGGCCATGCTGCTCTCGGTCGTGGCGCATCCGCGGGGCTTATTGGCTCGGGTCCTGTCCACCGCGCCGCTAGTGTTCATCGGCAAACTGTCCTACGGCATCTACCTATGGCATTGGCCGGTGTACATCTGGCTCAGTCCGGAGCGAACCGGCCTGTCGTCCTGGCCGTTGCTGGCCGTCCGGCTGGCGGTGACGATGGTCTTGGCGGGGCTGTCGTACAAGTTCGTGGAGTTACCTATCCGGCACGGGGCGCTGAAGCGGATGGCACCGGCCATGCGGCGGACCATCCTCATCGCGGCCCCGGCTACCTTGGCGGTCCTGCTCGCGGCGACGTTTCTGGTGGTGCGGCCCGTCGCCGCCGACAGTCTGGAGGCAATCGCGCAGTTGGCGCCGGGAACCCCGAGCGCCGGACCTTCGACTGCGCCCACTGCCTCCGCTGAAGGCGGTTCGACAGGCCATATCCCGGGTCGCGTCGTACTGCTGGGAGATTCCAACGCACTCTCGCTCTTCGCAGGTTTCAAGCCCGAGGACGCACCGGGCCTTTCAGCTACCCCGGCGATCGAGTTCGGCTGCGGCGTCGCCCCCTACGATGCCGCGATCGAGGGCAAACAGGCCAAGATGCTGGACGCCTGTAAGACCTGGGTGGCGGGAAACCGGGACAAGCAGCTGGCGGCCGCGGATGCCGAGGTCGGCATACTCTTCGCGGGTAGTTGGGAGCAGTACGACCGCTGGGTGGATGGGGCGACCCTGCCCTACACGGATCCCCGCTGGGCGCAACTCACCAAGGATGACTACACGGCACTGCTCAAGCAACTGAAGCAGCACACCTCCAAAGTGGTGTTGGTGTTGGACGGCTGCCACGGGGTGCCGGATCTCGACCTGCCGGCGGATGTGCTGTTCAAGGCCGGCAGATACCCCGCGGTCGTGAACGATCCGGCCAGGATCGCCGCAGTGAACGACGCCGCCAAGGCGGCGGCAGCATCGATGGACTTCCCGGTCAAGGTCATCGACCCGAACACGTTGCTATGCACCAACGGCTATACCGAAGAGGTCGACGGCGTGAAGATGCGAACCGACGGTCTGCACTACACAGCGGAGGGTGCGCGCAAGGTCTGGCGTTGGCTCGCACCGCAGTTACCGACCACCCGCTGAGGAGAAAGCCGACCGCGGGGGCCGGTGGCAATTGAAAGCAGGTCGACCGCGGGGGCCGGTGGCGGGCGATGTCAACCGCGGGGGCCGGCGACGCTCAGTTTCGCCCACAACTGATCGACCTGACGCCCCAGATCCTCGAGGTCACCCTCGTTGTCCACCACCACGTCGGCCGCGGCGAGGCGCTCCTCCCGGGTGGCCTGGGCGGCCATTCTGCGTTCAGCCTCGTCTCGGGACATACCCCGGCTCTCAAGGCGCCGAATGCGGGTGGCGTCGCTGGCATCTACGACGACGACCACGTCGTAGGCGGGCATGAGGGCCAACTCCACGAGCAGCGGTACGTCGTGTACGAGGACCTGCCCAGGGGCCGCGGCGGCCATGAGCTCGGCGGTGCGTGCGGCGATCCGAGGATGGGTGATGGCGTTCAGTTGCTCGCGCGCCTGCTCATCTCTGAAGGCCAGCGCCGCCAGTGCCGGTCGATCCAGCGAGCCATCCTCAGCCAGCACCCCTGTTCCGAAGGCGGCCACCAGTGCCTCGAGTCCTTCGCTGCCCGGCGCCACCACCTCCCGCGCGATCGCGTCGGCATCGATCACGAAGGCCCCTCGGGCCGCCAACATTGCGGCCACGGTGCTCTTGCCTGAGCCGACGCCCCCGGTGAGGCCCACACGTGTCATCCCTGGAGCGTAGGCGGCGACTAGGCTTGGCCCATGCCCCGCCCCATAACAGACCTCGAACGCCGGGTGGCGCCGTTCCAGGTGGTGAGCGATTTCGAGCCGGCAGGCGACCAGCCACGCGCGATTGCGCAGCTCGTCGAGCGGATCGAGGCAGGTGAGCAGAATGTCGTCCTGCTGGGCGCGACCGGAACCGGGAAGTCCGCCACCACCGCCTGGCTGGTCGAGAAACTCCAACGCCCCACTTTGGTGATGGCACCGAACAAGACCCTTGCGGCGCAGTTGGCCAACGAATTCAGGGAGCTGCTTCCCAACAACGCCGTCGAGTACTTCGTGTCGTACTACGACTACTACCAACCCGAGGCGTACATCCCACAGACCGATACCTACATCGAGAAGGACTCCTCCATCAATGAGGAGGTCGAGCGGCTCCGGCACAGTGCTACCAATGCGCTGCTGACGCGACGGGATGTGCTCGTGGTCGCCACTGTTTCGGCCATCTATGGTCTCGGCACGCCGCAGGAGTACGTCGATCGGATGGTGCGGCTGAAGGTTGGTCAGACGATCGAGCGCAACGACTTGCTGCGCAAGTTCGTGCAGATCCAGTACTCCCGAAACGACGCGGCCTTCACCCGGGGCACGTTCCGGGTTCGGGGTGACACAGTAGAGGTCTTCCCGGTCTACGAGGAGCACCCCGTTCGCATCGAGATGTTCGGTGACGAGATCGAGTCGCTGATGACCCTTCACCCCGTGACCGGCGAGATCATCACCGATGATCCCGAGTTGTACATCTTCCCGGCCACTCACTACGTGGCGGGACCTGAGCGGATGAACCGGGCCATCAGCGACATCGAAAGCGAATTGCAGGTGCGGTTGGCGGAGCTTGACCGGCAGGGACATCTGCTGGAGGCGCAACGACTGCGAATGCGCACCCAGTACGACCTGGAGATGATGCAACAGGTCGGGTTCTGCTCGGGGATCGAGAACTACTCGCGGCACATCGACGGGCGCAGTGCAGGTTCCGCGCCCAACTGCCTGATCGACTACTTCCCGGAGGATTTCCTGCTGGTCATCGACGAATCCCACGTGACGGTGCCGCAGATCGGTGGCATGTACGAAGGTGACATGTCCCGAAAACGCAACCTCGTCGACCACGGGTTTCGACTTCCCAGCGCCATGGACAACCGCCCATTGCGCTGGGAGGAGTTCGTCGACCGGATCGGACAGACGGTCTACCTGTCGGCGACGCCGGGCCCCTACGAGCTCGGCAAGACCGGGGGCGAGTTCGTGGAGCAGGTGATCCGACCCACCGGCCTCATCGATCCGGAGATCATCGTCAAACCGACGAAGGGGCAGATCGACGACCTCCTCTCCGAGATCAACAGCCGTGCCGAGAAGGGTGAGCGGATCTTGGTCACCACCCTGACGAAGAAGATGGCCGAGGACCTCACCGACTATCTGCTCGATCAGGGTGTGCGGGTGCGCTATCTGCACTCGGAGGTCGACACCTTGCGACGGGTGGAGTTGCTTCGCGAATTGCGGCTCGGGGCCTACGACGTGCTTGTCGGGATCAACCTGCTTCGAGAAGGCCTCGACCTACCGGAGGTCAGCCTTGTCAGCATCCTCGATGCCGACAAGGAGGGATTCCTTCGTTCCGAGCGCAGCCTGATCCAGACCATCGGCCGGGCGGCCCGCAATGTCTCGGGTCAGGTCCACATGTACGCCGACACCATCACGGATTCGATGGCCACCGCGATCGATGAGACTAATCGGCGACGGGAGAAGCAGATCGCCTACAACCTGGAGCACGGTGTTGATCCGATGCCGTTGCGCAAGAAGATCGCAGACATCACCGACTTGATCGCGAAGGAGGACGCCGACACCGATGCGTTACTGGCAGGTCCTGCTGGTTCCGGTCGACGCCGTGGCAGCGGCGGTGGTGCTCCGGTGGGCCTCGGTCGTCTTGCCGGACGGCGTGAGGGGGAAGCGGCGCTGCCGGCCGAGGAACTTGCCGGGCTGATCGAGGAGCTGACCGCTCAGATGCACGCCGCTGCCGAGGAACTCCAGTTCGAACTGGCTGCCCGGCTGCGCGACGAGGTCTCCGAACTCAAACGTGAGTTGCGTGGGATGGCCGACGCGGGACAGATGTGAACGTCGGCCCGGCGATCTGGCTCGTCACCATCGCGGGCGTTCTGGGCCTGTTCGTGCTCGACTTCCTGATCGTGGACCGACGCCCGCACGAGTTCACTACCCGCTCGGCCTTGCGCTCGGTCGTTCTCTACGTGGCCATCGCCGTGGCGTTCGGCCTGGTCATCGGGCTCGTGTATGGCACCGACTTCGCGGCCCAGTTCTTCGCCGGCTATGTCACCGAGTACAGCCTGAGCGTCGACAACCTCTTCGTGTTCATGGTGATCATGTCGAGTTTCGCGGTGCCCAAGGCCTTCCAGCACCGCGTTCTGCTGGTGGGAATCGCGATCGCGCTGGTGCTGAGGACGTTGCTGATCCTCGTTGGCGCCGTGGTGTTGGCCCGTTTCAGTTGGGCGTTCTTCCTCTTCGGCGCCTTCCTTCTGTTCACCGCGGGCCGGGTATGGCGCGGTGATGAGGGGGATACCCACCCCGAGGGCAACATCGTCATCCGGACCGCGGCGCGGCTATTCCCCACCACCGACCGGTATCACGGCACCAGAATGATCGTTCGGCTGGACGGTAAGCGCACGATAACGCCGATGCTGTTGGTGATAGTCGCCATCGGGACCACCGACTTGCTGTTCGCCCTTGATTCGATCCCGGCCGTCTTCGGGCTGACGAAGGAGGCCTACATCGTCTTTGCGGTGAACGCCTTCGCGCTGATGGGGCTACGTCAGTTGTACTTCCTACTCGGTGGGTTGCTGGAGCGACTGGTGTATCTACACCGCGGCCTGGCGATCCTGCTGGGACTGATCGGCGTGAAACTCATCCTCGAGGCGCTGCACAGTGTCGGGGTTGATGTCCCGACCGTCGGAACTTGGGTGTCGCTAGCGGTGATCGTCGTGGTGATCGGTGTGACGGCCGCCACGAGCCTGATCGCGGTCAAGCGCAATCCCGACCTCATCGCCGAGGTCCAGGCGGAGGAGGGCATCGATGAGACCCTTGACTTCGGAAAGGCCCTGGGCGGGCTGCACCATGAACAGAGCGATGACTCCGGAGGTAAGCGCGACCCCGGTCAACCGACGTCGGACGGCTCCTGAGTGTCGCGGAGGGTGCGACGCCGCTTTGCCCACATGCGGATGTACCCGAATGCCGCCACACCGCAATGCCGGTAATCTTGAAGGTCAGGGATGGATGAGGAGTCGCTTGCGTGGACGCAAACCTGACGATCTGGGGCGTCACCATCGCCGCCGTCATCGCCTTGGTCATGCTCGACTTCTTCACGGTTTCCAGCCACCCGCACGAGGTGAAGACCAAGGAAGCGACCCTCTGGTCGCTCTTCTACATCGGCGTGGCGATCGCCTGGGGCCTCGGTATCTGGGCGGTGATGGGTGCTCAGGCAGGTACGGAGTACTACACCGGCTGGTTGGTGGAGAAGGCGCTGTCGGTCGACAACCTCTTCGTGTTCGTCATCATCTTGAGCAAGTTCGCCGTCCCGGCGAAGTACTGGCAGAAGGTACTGCTCTTCGGCATCGTCGCGGCGCTGGTACTGCGAACCGTCTTCATTCTGATCGGCGCCGCCGCGCTGGAGTATTTCTCTTTCACTTTCGTACTGTTCGGCGCGCTATTGATCTGGACGGCGATCCAGCTCGCTCGCCACAAGGACGAGGACCCTGACGTCAAGGACTCGAAGGTAGTCGCCTTCGCCCAGCGGCGCCTCCCGATGACCGACAGCTGGCACGATGGGAAGACCTGGGTGAAGGAGAACGGCCGACGGCTGTTCACCCCGATGCTGCTGGTGATGATCGCCATTGCCTCCACTGACCTGCTGTTCGCGCTCGACTCCATCCCGGCGGTCTACGGCATCACGAGCGACCCCTACATCGTGTTCGCCGCCAACGCCTTCGCCCTACTCGGCCTGCGGGCGCTGTTCTTCCTGCTCCGGGGCCTGCTCGACAAGTTGGTGTACCTGTCGCTGGGACTCGCGATCGTGCTCGGCTTCATCGGGGTCAAACTGATCCTGCACTGGGCCCACGGGATCTGGAGTGGTGTTCCCGACATCCCGACGCTCGTGTCACTTGCGGTGATCATCGTCGTGCTCGCCATCACCGCCATCGCCAGCTGGCTCAAGGTACGTAAGGATCCCACGGCGGTGGCCCATGCCGGCTCCTTGACGAAGGGCAAGGATTCCGACCACCACCGAGACCCCGATAACCAGCTCGAGGCGTGAGCCATGAGACTCACGGCCGCGGTCGGGCACCGAAACTACACCTTCACCGGTCTCACCGAACTGTTGGCCAAGGCCTCACCGCTGCGCAGTGGGGATCAACTGGCGGGCATAGCGGCGGAATCCGATCGGGAACGCGTCGCGGCCCAGATCTGCCTGGCGGACGTCCCGCTGCGCACTTTCCTCGAGGAGACGGTGATCCCGTACGAGGAGGACGAGGTGACGAGGCTGATCATCGACGGCCACGATGCCCAGGCGTTCGCCCCCGTCGCCCACCTCACGGTCGGCGAGTTCCGCGACCATCTTCTCGATTACGACACCGACACCGTGGCACTCTCGGCGCTGGCCCCGGGCATCACGCCCGAGATGGCGGCGGCCGTGTCGAAGATCATGCGAAACCAGGACCTGGTCGCTGTGGCGAGCAAGTGCCGGGTGGTCACCCGCTTCCGCAACACGATCGGCCTCGCCGGCCACCTGTCCTCCCGGATCCAACCGAACCACCCCACAGATGACCCGCTGGGCATCAGCTTCTCCATCGTGGACGGGCTCACGTTCGGCTGCGGCGACGCCTGCATCGGCATCAACCCGGCCACCGACAGCGTCCGCGCGATGTCGGAGCTCGTGCGGCTGCTCGACGAGGTCATCGAGAAGTATCAGATCCCCACCCAGAGCTGCGTCCTCACCCATGTCACGAACACCCTGATGGCGATCGAGCAAGGGGCGCCGGTGGATCTGGTCTTCCAGTCGATCGCCGGCACTGAGGGGGCCAACCGTAGCTTCGGAATCAACCTGAGCCTGCTGTCGGAGGCCCAGCAGGCTGCAAGGGAACTCGGCCGGGGTTCGATCGGCGAGAACGTGATGTACTTCGAGACCGGCCAGGGTTCGGCTCTGTCGGCGAACGCGCACCACGGGGTCGATCAGCAGACCCTCGAGGCGCGGGCCTATGCAGTCGCCCGTGCTTACGAACCGCTGCTCGTCAACACTGTCGTGGGCTTCATCGGCCCCGAGTATCTATTCGACGGCAAGCAGATCCGGCGCGCCGGGCTCGAAGATCACTTCTGCGGCAAACTGCTCGGGCTGCCGATGGGTTGCGACGTCTGCTACACCAATCACGCCGAGGCGGATCAGGACGATTCCGACGACCTGATGACACTGCTGGCTGTGGCGGGGTGCACCTACTTCATGGGGGTGCCGGGGGCTGACGATGTGATGCTGGAGTATCAGTCGACGAGTTACCACGACATCGCCTATCTGCATCGACAGTTCGGGGTCAGGCCCGCTCCCGAATTCGACGCCTGGCTGCACACTCAGGGGATCGTCGATGACAGCAACCGGTTGACCCCGGTGGCAGCGCATCACCCGCTGCTGGAACTGACGTCGGGACCGTGACGACATGACCGAATCTTGGCCGGCCGACCTCTCTGACATCACCCGCGCGCGGGTGGGACTCGGTCGTGTCGGGGTCGGTCTTCCCACCGAAAGCCTGCTGCAGTTTCGGCGCGACCACGCGCTGGCACGCGATGCGGTGCATGAGACCTTCGACTCCGCTGCGCTGGCCGCCCGACTGGTCGACGCCGGCCTCGACGTCGTGGTGGTCGACACGCGGGCGCACGTCCGAGGTGAGTTCCTGCGGCGGCCGGACCTGGGTCGCAGGCTGTCCGAGTCGGCTTCTGCGGAGTTACGTGCGCTGGCGGAGGCCCGAGCGGCGGAGGGTCGCCCCGGTATGGACGTGGTCGTCGCGGTCAGCGACGGCCTCTCCGCCACAGGTGTGGATTCCCATGCGGTGCAGCTGGTGACCGCTATTGCTGCTGCCCTGGCTACCCGGGGTATCGCCGTCGGACCGGTGGTAGTGGTCCCGTTCGGCCGGGTCGGGGTACTCAACGACATCGGCGACGCGGTCGGCGCGAGCTCCGCGGCCATCGTGATCGGCGAGCGCCCGGGACTCTCCGCACCCGATTCTCTGAGCGTCTACTTCGAGGTGGCGCCACGAAGCGGGCTGGACGATTCCAGCCGCAACTGCATCTCCAACATCCGTCCCCGGGGATTGCCGATCGAGGTCGCCGCGGTGCAGGTCGCGACGCTGATCGCCGCGGGGCTGCAGCGTGGGATCAGCGGCACCGGTCTGAAATTGGAGTACGGCGAGGCCACCGACGCGCTGGTGGCGGAGGAACCAGCCGGGCTACCCGACGCTTCGCCGCGGCTACCGATTCGCGGTGAAGATAGCTGAGAAGAAGCCCGCCAACAGCCTGTTGCGCACATCGACGGGAAGGGACTCCAACAGCGCCTGAATGCCGGCCGACTCCTCTGGAAGGGAGGGCCCTTCGCTGACATCGAGCCCGGCGAACTTCAACAGGTTCAAGACAGTCGGCAGGTCCAGGGAGTCCACATCGAGTTGACCGGCCACTTCCACCAGACCGGCATCCGGTTGCGCCCATGGCATTCCGGCGGCCTCGGCCGCCGATTCCCGCAGGGCGTCGAGGAATTCGGCCGCGTTCGCCCGGTTGACCGCCTGGACGGTCAGGTGGGCCGTCCTCGGCAGGTCCCCGATCGCGGGTTGGGGTTGGATGAACCAGCCGCGACCGCGCATGCGGTCGGCGAGCACGAACGGGTCGACTCCGCCCTCCTCAGGTTCGCCGTCGGCGGCCAAGGCGATCAAGGTGGCCGCCGGAGTACCCAGCACCCGTAGGCCGGCGATTTCAGACGCACCAGTGGCGATCTCCTGCGTCGCCAGCCAGGCCGATTCCACGAGCTGCTCGAAACCGGCATCTCCGATTCGGCGCAGAACCGCCCAGGCGGCCGCTGCTGGTCCGGCCGACTTCGTACTCTGCATGGTCGTGTTCACCACCGGATATCCCGGCCAGGAGGAGTAGGTGAAGAAGGTGTTCAGTCGGTACTCGGCGTCGCTGAACAGCAGCAGGGAGGTTCCCTTCGGGGCGTAGCCGTACTTGTGAAGGTCCACCGAGACGGAACGAACCCCTGGCACCGACAGATCGAAAGGCGCCACCTCGGCGCCGATACGAGCCATGTACGGCAGGATCCAGCCGCCGATGCACGCATCGCTGTGCACCGGGACCCCTCGCTCCAGGCCGAGGGCGGCCACCTCGGCGATCGGGTCGACCACGCCGTGGGCATACGAAGGTGAGGACACCACGACGAGAGCCGCGCGGTCCAGCGCGATGTCCAGCGCAGCAGCCACATCCTCCACCCGCACCTGGAAGGTGTCGGGATCTACCGGAAGAGACATCACCTCGAGGTCGAAGTACTTGGCTCCCTTGATGAAGGCTGAGTGTGCCGTCACCGGCAAGATCAGCACCGGCTTCACCTGTGCGGCACGCTCCGGGCCGACCTTTGCCCGCCAATGCTCCCGCCCCGCCTTCACCGCGAGCAGGCATGACTCGGTGCCACCGCTGGTCACCAGTCCAGCCGCCTCCGGACCTCCGCCGAGCAGGTCAA
Organism: uncultured Actinomycetes bacterium; assembly: GCA_964556255.1. Classification (GTDB taxonomy): domain Bacteria; phylum Actinomycetota; class Actinomycetes; order S36-B12; family UBA10799; genus JACJWR01. Next base: position 32,973 of record CAZKVQ010000011.1, on the reverse strand, counting down.
GCCCCCAACCCACGAGATCGTTCTCGATCGTTGCCACGCTGGGGAACACCGTTGGATCCAGGCCGTTGACCTCGGCGTACATCGACAACGCCTCGGTCGCAACCTCCGGCAGGTCAGCCACCCCGGAGTCGTAGACGTAGGCGAGTACCCGGCCCCCGTGCACCGGCGGGTCGTCGGCCCGGAAGGAGGCCAGCTCGGCCATGATCGTCGGGCGGTCGGCGGCTTCGCGGGGAAGGCTCATGCGGTCTCTCCTAGGCTGGCGGCGATGTGGTCATCGGTGAGGTCGTAGCGCAGGAGCAGCGGCAGGCTGGCCAGCAGTAGCAACGCCGGAAGCACCGTCACCACGAGCAGGGTGCCGTTGATCGCGGACTCCGGCTGGACGACGACTTCGTTGGCAGTGGAGGAGACGAAGCCACTGACGCCCAGTAGGGCCAGCACGAGCGCCGGTCCGATGGCGAAGCCGGTGGTCTCGCCGGCGGTCCAGAACCCGGTGTAGGCGCCCGCCCGACGCTTTCCGGATTCCGCCGCATCGACGGCGATGGCGTCCGGAAGCATCGACAGCGGGAACATCTGCATCCCCGCGTAGCCGATGCCGCAGAGGGCAACGAACGCCAGCGACGCCGCCAACGGCACGACCCGCGCGGAGAGCAGCAGCAGGGTGCCGGCGAGGAAGCACAGCGAGGAGAGCAGGTACCCCCGCTTCTTGCCGAGCCGGTTGGCGACCTTTGCCCACAGCGGTACGACGATGATGCTCGGTGCCACCAGACAGACGAACAGGATGCTGTTGATTCCCTGGTTCCCGAGCACGTAGGTGGAGAAGTATTGCGCACCGGCCAACATCGCCGAGGTCGCCAGCGCCTGCAGGAAGAACGTGCCCAGCAGATTCCGGAACGTGGGGTTGCTGCGGGCCACCTGGAACTGCATCTTCAACGACGGTTCGGTCTCCGCTGGGTGCAGGATCGTCGTCCGGCGCAACCCCCACCAGCAGGCGAGCATGCCCACCCCGATCAGCAGCCCGACGGTGATGCCCATGATGAGGTAGCTCGCCGGCGTGGAATTGAAGGCGTCCCGCAGGGCGGGCGCGCCGGCCCCGAAGAGCAGGATCCCGAAGGCGAGCATCGCGACCCGCCAGGCCATCATGGTGGTCCGCTCCTTGGGGGAGTCCGTGATCTCGGCCGGGGTCGCGATGTAGGGAACCTGGAAGACCGCGAACGAGGTCGCGGCCAACAGGAAGAAGAGGAAGACCCAGGCGGCCGCCACCGACGGGCTGAAGGCCGTGGGGGTCGCGAACATCAGCGCGAAGAGCGCGGGCAGGGTCACGCCACCGATGAGCAGGAAGGGTCGTCGGGTGCCGCGTCGAGCCACCGACCGGTCGCTGAGGTTGCCGACGATCGGTAGGAAGAGCACATCCCAGAGTTTGGGCAGTAGGAGCACCACGGAGCCGACGAACGCCGCGACACCGAGACTGTTGGTCAGGTAGTAGGCCAGCAGCAGACCTGGAACGGTGCTGAACCCCGCAGTGCCGACCGAACCCAGGGCATAGGCGAAGACCTGGCCGCGGGTGAGGTTGCCCTCCCGGGAACGGTCGGTGACGGTCGTGGTCTCACCAGCCACGTTCGCGCCATTCCTGCAGGTGAGGACGCTCCGCACCCAGGGTCGTGTCCCAACCATGACCGGGGTAGATCCAGGTGTCGTCGTCGAACCGGTCGAAGACCTTGGTGGTGACATCGGTGTAGAGCTGCTCGAACGTCTCATCCGTCGTTCGTCCGACACCGCCGGGGAACAGACAATCACCGGTGAAGACGTGGTGGGAGCCGTCAGCGGCTTGCAGATGAAGTGCGAGATGGCCGGGAGTGTGCCCCGCCAGGTGTATCACCGTCAGATTGGTGCTGCCGAGGGGGATGTTGTCGCCTTCGCCCAGTCGACGATCGGTGGGCACCCCGATGGCGTCGGCGTCGAACTCACCGGCCATCGTGCTGGCTCCTGTGGCGGCAACGACTTGGGCGAGCGCGCCCCAATGGTCGGCGTGGCGGTGGGTCGTCACTACCGCATCGAGTCGCTGGTCGGGAAGCTGCGCCAGCAGCGCTCGCGGTTCCGCGGCAGCGTCGATGAGCAGGTTCTCACCTGTGGCAGCGTCGGTAAGCAGGTAGGCATTGTTGTCCAGTTCGCCCACCGCGATCTTGGTCACCGTGATCTCGCCGAGGGTTCTCGTTTGGGGGGGTGCTCCCACTTGGGAGCGGCCGGTGTACGTCACGCACCTCACCGTAGTGCGATGTCGGAGGTGAGGCATAGGCTTGTGCGCGTGTCCGATCGACCGCGGAATTCCTCTGGCAAAGGGGGAGCTGCCCCGAAGAAGGGGGCCAAGGCAGCGACCGGTCAGCGAGGGACCGCACGCAACAGGGCGCAGCGCGCTGCCCCCGAGCACCAGCTCATCGTCAGGGGTGCCCGGGAACACAACCTGAAGGACATCTCGCTCGACCTTCCTCGGGACTCCCTCATCGTCTTCACGGGATTGTCGGGTTCGGGGAAGTCCAGCCTCGCCTTCGACACCATCTTCGCCGAGGGTCAGCGCCGTTACGTCGAGAGTCTGAGCGCCTATGCCCGGCAGTTCCTCGGCCAGATGGACAAGCCGGATGTGGACTTCATCGAGGGGCTCTCGCCAGCGGTCTCCATCGACCAGAAGTCCACCTCCCGCAACCCGCGCTCGACGGTGGGGACCATCACCGAGGTCTACGACTACCTTCGTCTGCTCTACGCCAGGATCGGCAAGCCTCACTGCCCCGAGTGTGGTCGCCCGATAGCCAGGCAGCACCCGCAACAGATCGTCGATCAGGTCCTGGCGCTGCAGGAGGGTCTGCGCTTCCAGGTCCTGGCGCCGGTGGTGCGCGAGCGCAAAGGTGAATTCGTCGACATGTTCCGCAGCCTGCAGTCGCAGGGCTACTCCCGGATTCGGGTCGACGGGACGGTGCACCAACTCGCCGATCCGCCCAAACTCAAGAAGCAGGAGAAGCACACCATCGAGGTGGTGGTCGACCGGCTGGCTGTCAAGGCCGAGGCGCAGCAACGCCTGACGGACTCGGTGGAGACAGCGCTCCGATTGGCCGGCGGCACCGTCACGTTGGAGTTCGTCGATGCCTCCGCGGATGATCCGCACCGTGAGCGCACCTTTAGCGAGCACCTTGCCTGCCCGTTCGACGGTCTGAGCTTCGAGGAACTCGAACCACGGTCGTTCTCGTTCAACTCGCCGTTCGGCGCCTGTCCTGACTGCGCCGGGCTGGGGACCCAGACCGAGGCCGACGCCGAACTGGTGGTGCCCGACGACGAGTTGAGTCTGGCCGAGGGCGCCATCGCGCCGTGGGCGACCGGCGCGAGTGCGGACTACTTCGGTCGTCTCCTGTATGCGCTGTCCGACGAACTCGACTTCGACATCGACACGCCGTGGCGCGACCTTCCCGTCAAGGTGCAGAAGGCCGTTCTGAACGGCTATGGCAAGTCGGTGACGGTCAAGTACCGCAATCGCTATGGACGCGATCGCACCTACACGACCGGGTTCGAAGGTGTTGTCTCCTACGTCAAGCGGCGGCACGCCGAAGCCGAGACGGATGCGGGTCGCGACCGATTCGCGGGCTACATGAGAGAAGTACCCTGTCCTGGCTGCCACGGTGCCCGACTCAAACCGCTGAGCCTGGCCGTCACCATCGGCGGGCGTTCGATCGCTGATGTCGCGGGACTGCCGATCGGTGAAGCCTCGGACGTGCTGCGTTCGCTGGAACTCGACGACCGCGACGCCGCCATCGGTGCTCGGGTCCTCAAGGAGATCGGTGAACGGCTGCAATTCCTCGTCGACGTCGGGCTGCACTACCTCTCGCTGGACCGCCCGGCCGCCACGCTGGCGGGCGGTGAGGCGCAGCGCATCCGACTCGCCACCCAGATCGGCTCCGGTCTGGTCGGGGTGCTGTACGTGTTGGATGAGCCGAGTATCGGCCTTCACCAACGCGACAATCGACGACTGATCGAGACACTGGTCCGGCTGCGGGATCTGGGCAACACCCTCATCGTCGTCGAGCACGATGAGGACACCATCCGGGCGGCCGACTGGGTAGTGGATATCGGCCCGGGCGCAGGGGAGCATGGAGGTCAAGTGGTGGTCTCCGGCCCGGTGGCCGAGCTGGTGGCGAGCGATGACTCCATTACCGGCGCCTATGTCAGCGGTCGACGGAGCATCGAGGTTCCGTTGGTGCGCAGGGCCCCTGAGGCCGGACGTGAGCTGGTGGTGCAAGGAGCGCGCGAACACAACCTGCAAGACATCGAGGTGGCGATCCCGTTGGGTTGCCTGGTGGCGGTGACGGGTGTCAGCGGCTCGGGCAAATCGACCCTGGTCAACGATGTGCTCTATCGGGTCTTGGCGCGGGAACTGAATGGGGCACGGATGGTGCCCGGTCGACACAAGCGGGTCACCGGGCTGGACCAGTTGGACAAGGTCGTTCACGTCGATCAGAGCCCGATCGGTCGCACGCCCCGGTCCAATCCGGCCACCTACACCGGGGTGTTCGATCACGTACGCAAGCTATTCGCCCAGACTGAGGAGGCGAAGATCCGCGGCTACCAGCCGGGACGGTTCTCCTTCAACGTCAAGGGCGGCCGCTGCGAGGCGTGCACCGGCGACGGCACGATCAAGATCGAGATGAACTTCCTGCCCGACGTCTACGTGCCCTGCGAGGTTTGCCATGGGGCTCGGTACAACCGAGAGACCCTCGAGGTCCACTACAAGGGGCGGACCATCGCCGAGGTGCTGGACATGCCGATCGAAGAGGCTGCCGAGTTCTTCGCCCCAGTGCCCGCCATCGCCCGCCACCTGACGACACTGGTGGATGTCGGACTCGGCTATGTCCGCCTTGGACAGCCGGCCCCCACGTTGTCCGGGGGCGAGGCGCAGCGGGTGAAGCTGGCGGCTGAGCTGCAAAAGCGGGCGACAGGCCGAACCATCTATGTCCTGGATGAACCGACAACGGGCCTGCATTTCGAGGACATCAACAAGTTGCTCGGCGTGCTCACCCGGCTCGTGGACACCGGAAATACGGTGCTCGTCATCGAGCACAACCTCGATGTCATCAAGACCGCCGACTGGATCGTCGACATGGGCCCGGAAGGGGGCTCCGGCGGTGGCACTGTGGTGGCCACC
>CAZKVQ010000011.1:699-27781 GCA_964556255.1 uncultured Actinomycetes bacterium | reverse complement strand
ACAGTCACACCGGGGCATTCCTGAGGCCCCTGCTCGAGCGCTGACGTCAGCTCGCGGCGGGGGACGCCTGCGTGTTCGGCACGATGCCGCAGTTCTGCTGCGCCCAGGTGACGATCGCCTGCACCGACTTCGCGTAGTTGGGGTCCGAGGCGAGCTTCTGACCGGCGGCGGCCGCACCGCTCGCCGTATAGAGGTCATTCACGGCATCCAGCGAGGTCTTGGCGTTGGCCAGGTCGGCCTTCAATTCCGCCGGGGCCTGACCTTCGAGGGCCGCGAGTTGCGTGGCAAGGGCCTTCGGTGTGGTGTCGGCCTTGTTGGCCGAATCGTAGAAGGTCTTGTACGAGGCGCAGAAGGCCGCGTACTGCGGATTCACTGAGGTGCTGACCTCCGCCGAGGCGCTGGGGGCGGCCGGTGATTCGCTCTGCTCAGAAGGCGCAGCGGAGGAGGCAGCGGCACTGCCGGAGGCGGAGGCCGACGAGGACGAGGATGAGGAGCTTCCGCAGGCCGCCAGGGCCAGCACCGCGCCGGCACCTACGACGGCCAGCGGGATGCGACGGGACAGCGGACGGGCGGAAAGACCAGTGATGGGGTTCATGGTCACGATCATGTCACCCGCGCTGGTGGTAGCGGGCGCTCGGCCTGCCCGTCGGCGCGTTGACCCGCCGAGCCACGCTACCGAGCCGGCCGGGAATTGTTGCCGGGCCGCGCAGGACTTCGCCGGTGAGCCCCGAAGCGCAAGTCAGCCGGCGATAAGGGGCGGTCGTCGGTTCAACCATGGACGCGCTGTCTCGAGCTGGCTGGCGAGTGCCAACAGGGTGGCCTCATCGCCGAAGTTCCCGGCGAACTGCACGCCGATGGGTAGCCCGGCATCGTTCCAGAAGAGCGGCACGTTCATCGCGGGCTGACCGGTCATGTTGAACAGCTGGGTGTTGGGTGTCTTCTGCAGTGAATTCGCCGCCAGTTGCGCGAGCACCATCCGCAGTATTCGACCCGACGAGGCGCGCCGAAGTGCCGACAGGGCTGCCCGTTCGGCCGCTGCCGGCTGGAGCTCACCGATCTCCACCGGCGGGAACGCCATCGTCGCGCTGAGATGCGCATCCAGGCCGCGATCGACGAACAGGTTGCCGATGGTGCGCCCGAGGGCGTGGCTGACTTGTCGTGCCTGCACGTGTTCGACTGCGGTCAACTCCCGGCCCACCTGTCCCAGGAACCAGGTGGGGAGTTCGAAATCGCCGGCCCGAGGCTTGCGGCCGGTCTTCTCCTCGGTCTCGGCGATGGCCGCGCCCGCCGAGGAGGCCACTACCGTCAGGTAGGCGGCGGCCGCCGGCTCCTTGTCGACCGGCAGGTCGACCTCCACCACTTCGTGGCCAAGTTCCTCGAGCAGCGCAGCAGCGTCCAGGACGGCGGCGACGTTGTCGGGGTGCATCTCGTCGCCGAGTTGAGCCTTGGTCGAGAATCCGATCCGCAGGGTGCCCGGATCCTGCTCGGCCGCAGCGCGGAAGGATGTGGGGGCGGGCGGCTCCGCGTACGGCGCCCCAACGTCCGCGCCATGGGTGGCGTCGAGGGCCGCGGCCGCATCCCGCACGGATAGTCCGACAACCCCGGGGGCGGTGAAACCGTCCCATGCTTCGCCGTCGTAGGGGCCGAGGGGCTGCCGTCCTCGCGACGGCTTGAGCCCGAACAGCCCACAGCAGGAAGCTGGGATCCGAATCGAACCACCGCCGTCACCCGCGTGGGCCATCGGTACGATCCGGGCGGCGACCGCCGCCGCGGATCCACCCGAGGAACCCCCTGGCGTGTGGTTCAGGTCCCAGGGGTTGCGCGCGGGTCCCCGCAGCTCGGATTCGGTGATGCCGAAGATGCCGAACTCGGGGCAGTTGGTCTTGCCGGCGATGAGGAGGCCGGCAGCCTTGTAGCGGGCGAAGAGTTCGGAGTCCTGGGCCGGGCGCCACGTCACGAGGGATCGAGACGAGGCGGTATTGGGCTCGTCGGCGAGCACACCGTCCATATCCTTGACCATGAACGGGACCCCGCTGAATTCCCCGGGCGGCGCGGACTCGGCCTCGGCGAGCACCCGGGCGTCGCGGCGCACGACCACGGCGTTTATCGCCGGGTTGTACTCGTCGGTGCGTTCCAGGGCGATCTCGACCAACTCTTCCGCGGTGACCTCACGGTCACGAACCAACTCGGCAAGTCCGAGGGCATCGTGGGACATGTACTCATCGGGCGTCATGGGCCCATCCCACCACTGGATCGGGTCGCATGCAGGCTGGAAGCCCCCTACCTATAGGCTGGTGGGTAGCGATCACTGGTCGGACGCCCGGTGAAACGCCTCCCATCGGGCATGATGCCCCCGTTCGCGTCCGCAGAGGATTATGTCGATCGACGCTGATACCAAGCAGAAAATCATTGCCGAATACGCCGTAAACGAAGGTGACACCGGCAGCCCCGAGGTCCAGATCGCGCTGCTTTCGCACCGCATCTCCCACCTCACGGAGCATCTGAAGGAACACAAGCACGACCATCACTCACGTCGCGGCCTGCTTCTGCTGGTCGGTCGTCGTCGCCGCCTGCTCAACTACGTGGCCAAGACCGACATCAACCGCTACCGCGAACTGATCGACCGTCTCGGCCTGCGCCGCTAGCGGCCCACCACCACAACAACACAACCGACTCCGCCAGTCACCCAGGTTCGTCCGCACTTCGGCGTCGGTCCTCGGTGGTGGCCTCCGGATGATCATCCGGAGCCCTCGATCGAAGACCGGCACGCCTCGCAGGACCTGCAGGGGCGCACGGCGGGGCTTCATCGAAGGAGGAACCCTATGGAGGGTCCCGATATCTATTCATCCGACGCCGTTATCGACAACGGTAAGTTCGGAACCCGCTCGATCCGGTTTGAAACCGGACGGCTCGCCCGGCAAGCTGCCGGCTCGGCGGTCGCCTATCTGGACGACGACACGATGCTGCTCTCGGCGACGACCGCCGGCAAGCACCCGAAGGATCAGTTCGACTTCTTCCCGCTGACGGTCGATGTGGAAGAGCGCATGTATGCCGCCGGCCGGATCCCCGGTTCGTTCTTCCGCCGGGAAGGGCGGCCCAGTGAGGACGCGATCCTCACCTGCCGCCTCATCGACCGCCCGCTTCGCCCCAGCTTCGTGAAGGGCCTGCGAAACGAGGTCCAGGTCGTCATCACCGTGCTGTCGCTCAACCCGAACGACATCTACGACGTGCTGGCCATCAACGCCGCATCCATGTCCACCCAACTGTCCGGTCTGCCGTTCTCGGGTCCGATCGGAGCCACCCGGGTCGCCCTGATCCAAGGGCAGTGGGTGGCCTTCCCGACGAACGAGCAACTCGAGAGTGCCGTCTTCGACATGGTGGTCGCCGGGCGGATCGTTGGTGATGACGTCGCGATCATGATGGTCGAGGCGGAGGCCACCGAAGCGACCGTGGAACTGGTAGCCGGTGGCGCGACGGCCCCGACCGAGGAGGTCGTGGCAGAGGGACTCGAAGCTGCCAAGGGCTTCATCCGCACTCTGTGTGAGGCACAGTCGGTGCTGGCATCCCAGGCTGCCAAGCCGGTGCGGGAGTTCCCGGTGTTCCCCGACTACCAGCAGGACGCCTACGACGCCGTGGCCGACTTGGTGACCGACGATCTGACCCAGGCGCTGACCATCGAGGGCAAGCAGGAGCGGGAAGCCGCCCTCGACGCCGTCAAGGAGCGGATGATCGCTGACCTGGCCGAGCGGTTCGACGGCCGGGAGAAGGAACTCAGCGCTGCCCTCCGCTCGGTCACCAAGAGCCTGATCCGGCAGCGGGTCCTGCGCGACCAGGTCCGGATGGACGGTCGCGGGCTGACGGATATCCGCACCCTCTCCGCCGAGGTCGAGGTCATTCCCCGTGCCCACGGTTCGGCCCTGTTCGAGCGCGGCGAGACCCAGATCATGGGGGTGACCACGCTCAACATGCTTCGTATGGAGCAGCAGCTGGATACGTTGTCGCCGGTGACCCGCAAGCGCTACATGCACAACTACAACTTCCCGCCCTACTCCACCGGTGAGACCGGCCGGGTCGGATCCCCGAAGCGTCGCGAGATCGGCCACGGTGCGCTCGCCGAGCGCGCGCTGGTGCCTGTGCTCCCCACGCGCGAGGAGTTCCCCTACGCCATCCGTCAGGTGTCCGAGGCCCTGGGTTCCAACGGCTCCACCTCGATGGGTTCGGTGTGCGCCTCCACGATGTCGCTCTGGAACGCCGGCGTGCCGTTGAAGGCGCCGGTGGCCGGAATCGCGATGGGGCTGGTGTCCGATGAGGTCGACGGCGAGACCCGCTACGTGGCGCTGACCGACATCCTGGGATCCGAGGACGCCTTCGGCGACATGGACTTCAAGGTGGCCGGCACCCGGGACTTCGTTACGGCACTGCAGCTGGATACCAAGCTCGACGGCATCCCGGCCTCGGTGTTGGCCGGTGCGCTGACGCAGGCCCGCGGCGCGCGTATCGCGATCCTCGAGGTGATGATGGAGGCGATCGATGCTCCGGATGAGATGAGCATCCTCGCACCTCGCATCATCACTGTGAAGATTCCGGTGGACAAGATCGGTGAGGTCATCGGCCCGAAGGGCAAGATGATCAACCAGATCCAGGAGGACACCGGCGCCGACATCTCCATCGAGGACGACGGCACGATCTACATCGGCGCCACCACCGGCGCCGCTGCGGAAGCCGCTCGGGAGACGATCAACCAGATCGCCAACCCGACGATGCCCAAGGTCGGTGAGCGCTATCTCGGAACGGTCGTCAAGATCACGTCCTTCGGCGCGTTCATCTCGCTGGTGCCCGGACGCGATGGTCTGCTGCACATCTCCGAGGTGAAGAAGTTGGTGCCTGGCAAGAAGCGCATCGACAGCGTGGAAGACGTGCTCAGCGTCGGCCAGAAGTGCCAGGTCGAGATCAAGGAGATCGATCCGCGCGGCAAGCTCTCGCTGACGCCGGTGCTCGAGGACTCAGACGACGCCGCGGTGGTGGCGGAGACCGAGGAAGTCTCCTCCTGAGGTGATCACTATCCCCGCCGCCGGGGAGCAGAAACCCGGCACCACGCGAACCCTGTTGGCGGACGCCGACGGTCGCGTGCGTCGGTCGGTGCTCGACCCCGGCGTGCGGGTGGTCACCGAGGAGATGGCGGCGACCCGTTCGGTGTCGCTCGGCGTCTGGATCCCGGTGGGGTCCCGCGATGAGTCGCCTCGGTACGCCGGTGCCTCGCATTTCCTTGAGCACTTGCTGTTCAAAGGAACTGCCCGCCGCAGCGCCCTGGAACTCTCCTCAGCGATCGACGCTGTCGGTGGTGAACTCAACGCGTTCACCACCAAGGAGTACACCTGCTTCTACGCCCGAGTGCTGGACCGGGATGTTCCGCTGGCAGTCGACGTCCTGATGGACATGATGACGTCGTCGGTGGTGAGCAAGGCAGACGTTGAGTCCGAGCGGGCGGTGGTGCTCGAGGAAATCGCCATGCATGACGACGACCCCGCGGATGCGGCTCACGAACTGTTCACTGCGCAGGTGTTCGCCGATACCCCGCTCGCCGCACCGATCATCGGCTCCGAGGGGAGCATCTCGGTAATGCCACGTGCTGACGTGTGGCATCACTATCGGCGTTGGTACCGACCGGCAAACCTCGCAGTGGTAGCGGCCGGTGGTGTTGACCACACCTTGGTCACTCGCGCAGTACGCAAGGCGCTCGCTGGCGTCTCCGAGGGTAAGCCGGGAGTCGCCCGTCGGGGAGGTCGCCCGCGAAAGTTGCACGCCGCAGCGGGTGGGCGGGTGCGCCACCGCGGCATCGAGCAGGCCAACGTCGTACTCGGCATGTCCGGGCTCAACCGGACAGATCCGCGTCGGTGGGCGATGGGCATCCTCAATGCGGTGGTCGGGGGCGGCATGTCCAGCCGGCTGTTCCAGGAGGTCCGAGAGAAGCGGGGGCTGGCCTACTCGGTGCAGTCTTTTCGCTCATCGCATTCCGACGCTGGTGCCTTCGCCGTGTACACGGGCTCGCTGCCGGCCAAGGTCGACGACGCCATCGACGTGATCGCGCTGGTGCTGGACGATGTCGCGAGGGAGGGCATCACCGCCGAGGAGTTGGAGCGGGGCAAGGGGCAACTGCGAGGCGGCCTGGTTCTCAATCTGGAGGAGTCCAGCTCGCGGATGGTTCGGCTGGGTGAGGCCGAACTGCTCACCGGAATCCTTACCCCGGTTGCTGAGGCGCTCGCGTCGATCGATGCCGTGACATTGGACGATGTTCAGGCCCTGGCGGCCGACGTCTTCGACCGTCCGCGGCAGCTCGCGGTCGTCGGCCCCTTCGATAACAACCGGAAGTTCCGGGGGATCGCATGAGAGTTGCAGTGATGGGCGCCCGCGGTCGAATGGGGCAGCAGACGTGCGCTGCGGTCGAAGCGGCCGACGGGCTGGAATTGGTGGCCGCCCTCGACCAGGGCGACTCCATCTCGGACCTGCTGACCGCCGACACCGAGGTGCTGATCGACTTCACCGTGCCCGACGCCGTGATGGGGACGCTGCAGTTCTGCATCGAGCACGGAATCCACACCGTCGTCGGAACCACCGGTTTCGACGAGACCCGGCTGGACCAGGTGCGGGGCTGGCTCGCCGACGCACCGGGCGTCGGATGCCTGATCGCTGCCAACTTCGGTATCGGCGCGGTGCTGATGATGATGTTCGCGGAGAAGGCTGCCCCCTACTTCGAGTCGGTGGAGGTCATCGAGCTGCACCATCCGGACAAGGTCGACGCGCCCAGCGGCACGTCCGCGGCCACGGCCGCCAGGATGGCTGCCGCGCGGCGGGCGGCCGGGGTCGACCCAGCGCCCGACGCCACCGCCACCGGGCTCGCAGGCGCGCGGGGGGCTGCGGTGGACGGCGTCCCGGTTCATTCGGTTCGGCTTCGCGGCATGCTCGCCCATCAGGAAGTGTTGCTGGGCAGTACTGGGGAGGTTCTGACTATCCGGCACGACTCCCTGGATCGGGCGTCATTCATGCCGGGCGTGATTCTGGCGGTGCGGGCCGTGGGTCAGCGCCCCGGCCTTACCCTGGGTATCGACTCCCTGCTCGCCTGATGGCGGAACCGATGCCGGACCCGAGGTCGCCATGACGGCACGCCGGTGGGCCATCGTGATGGCGGTGGCCGCGGGGATCTACATGGTGTTCGCCGCCTGGATGGGCTACCTGTTCCTCACCTCGGGCGGACTGTCCTCGGCCCTTCTGGGCATCGCCGTGATGGTGCTGCCGTTGCTCGGGCTGTGGATGATCTGGCGGGAACTCCAGTTCGGCATCCGGGTCCAGCAGTTGGCCGCTGACCTGGACGAGCGGGGCCAACTCCCGGTCGACGATCTGGAACGCATGCCCTCCGGGCGGATCACCCGACGGGCGGCCGAAGCCGAGTTCGAGTCCGCCAGTGCCCAGGTTGCTGCTGAGCCGCGGAGTCCGGCTGCCTGGTTTCGGGTCTCCTTGGCCTATGAGGCGGGTCGGGATCGTAAGCGTGCCCGATCTGCCATGCGCTATGCGCTGGCGCTCGCCGACGGGTTCGCCGGCGAACCGCCCGATCTCGGTTAGTAGCCGTAGGCGTCATACCGCGGGCGGCCCCGGGTCAACCCGCGAGGCCGAGATACCGAAGTCCGGCGGCAGTCACGGCCGCAACGACCAGCACCAGCAGGAATGGGGCGCGCAGCAGCAGCGCTGCGGTGGCTGCCAGTAGTCCGGCGACCCGGGCGTCTACGGTCACCCGTGACTCGGTGGTGAAAGTGGATACCGCGGTCAGGGCGGCGAGTAGCCCGATGGGCAGCAGAGCCAGCACCCGGGATATCCGCTCGCCCTCCGTCCAGGACTCGGGCAGCAGGTGGCCGAGGTACTTCTGCAGCCAAGTCCCGGCCGAGGTCAGCAAGATCGGTAACCACATCATCGAGGTGGCTCCAGATCCGGCAGCGGGGCGAAGTCGAAGTCACCGCTGGGGGGCGTACCCCCACCCGGCGACAGCCACCCCCACAGGACCGCCACCAAACCTCCGGCCAGAACGGGCAGTCCGGCGGGTAGCCACACCGTCAGCAAGGTCGCCATCGCCGCGGCCAGCACGGCAACGGCGATCGCGCTGCGCGACGTCAGTCGGGGCCACATCAAAGCCAGGAAGGCAGCTGGAATCACCGCATCCAACCCATAGCTCCGGGGATCTCCGAGGGCACTCGCGCCCAGAGCGCCGAGCAGCGTAGCGATGTTCCAGCAGATGAAGACGGTCACGCCGGTAGCCCAGAAGGCCGTCCGGGCAGCCCGGGGCTCATCGGGATCCTCATGGGCCAGTGCCATGGCGGTCGACTCGTCTATCGTCAGTTGGGCAGCGAGGGCGCTGCTGGCGCCGCGTGTCTTCAGCAGGGGCGCCATGGCGACGCCGTAGAGGGTATTGCGCGCCCCCAGAAGTAACGCGGTCACCGCGGCCGCGATCACGCTGCCGCCGGCCGCCACCACCCCGATGTAGGCGAACTGGGAGCCGCCGGTGAACATCAGCGAAGACAGCGCCATGGTTTGCGGGACGGAGAAGCCACCCGTCGTCGCGAGCGCGCCGAAGGTGATTCCATAGGCGCCTACCGCGATGCCGATCCCCAGGGCATCACGGATGATGGCGCGACGCCGCCGTTCCCACTGCGCTCCCACCGCGCCATCCTAGAGACTGGCGCGGCCTCGGCTAGGTACGCGCGGGCAGTGTCTGCAGGGCGGTTGTGACCGCCGCCTGCCACGACGGCACCATGTCGGCACGCACTCGTCGCTGGACGGTGTCGTCCTCGGTGACGGCGCCCTCGGCGGCCGTTGCCCACAGCAGTTCGACGCCGAGGATGGGGGAGTCGCCGACCGGATTGAGCAGGTCGGCGTCACCATGGGCCATGGCTGCCACCGCGCCGGCCTCCGCTCCGAACCGGCGGATCAGACGCTCGGGAACAGACTCATCGCGCGGCCCGACGGCCCCAACCAGGGGCAGGTCCCGGGTCCGGCATTCCCGATCGGTCACGAGGTCGACCGCATCCTCGGCCATTCGACGGTAGGTCGTCAGCTTGCCGCCGACGACCGAGATCACGTCGCCGTCCAGGACGGCATGCCGACGCGAAAGGTCGGCGGAACTGCCCGCAACTCCAGACAGCAGCGGGCGATAGCCCGAGTAGGTGGAGATGACGTCCGACCGCTCCAGCGGATGGACCAATGAGGGTGCTATCGAGGTCAGGAGGAAATCGATCTCCTCGTCGTCGGCCCGTGGTTCGTCGATGGGTGCGTCCGTCTCCACATCTGTGAGGCCGATGTAGGCCAGGCCGTTGGGCTGGGGCAACGAGAAGACGTAACGCGACGTCGAGCCCGGTAGCGCGACCATCACTGCCGCGCGCGGGTTGCCGAGGCGTTCGGCCGACACCACGAGGTGGCTGCCGCGGGATCTCACCAGGGAAACGCGGTCATCCAGACCGGCGGCCCAGGCGCCAGTGGCGTTGATGACGCGGCGTGCCCGGATGGTCGTGGTCTCGCCGGTGAGCCGATCGGACACCAGAGCGCCGCCGTCGGAGACCGACAGGACCCTGGTGTGGGTCAGGATGCGTGCCCCGTAGGCGGCGGCCGTCCTTGCCACCGTGACCACGAGACGCGCATCGTCCTCGAGCTGCCCATCCCACGACAGGTAGGCACCCGTCATATTCGCCGGTAACGCGGGGGCGAGGTCCCGTGCTTCGACCGTCGGGATCCGACGTGGCGCCGGTAGGTCGCTTCCGGTGGCCCGACGCAGGCCATCCCCAGCATGCAGTCCCGCCCCGACGAGCAGGCCACGGTCACCGTCGAGCAACGGAACCAGCTGCGCCATTGGATGCGTCAGGTGCGGTGCGATCGAGCCCATTATGCGGGCGCGTTCGACGGCGGACTCCCAGGCCACGTCCACCTGTCCGGTGGCCAGGTAGCGCAGGCCACCGTGCACGAGTTTGCTGGACCAACGACTGGTGCCGTAAGCCAAGTCCTCGGCCTCGGCGAGCACGACTGACAGGCCTCGGGTCGCCGCGTCCAGGGCGATACCGACACCGGTGATGCCGCCGCCGATGACCAGGACGTCCGCTTCACCGCTGCTTGCGCGGTCCAGATCGCGGCGCCGGCGGGCCGTGTCCAGTCGACTTCCGGGGTCGCCCGCGGGGACGACGGGCAGGGTGGTGGTCATGACAGATACCTCTCGATCATCGTGGCGAATTCGTCGTAGCGCGTGCCAGCCGGGTCACCGGTCTGCAACGCGAGGGTGGAGAAGATCCAGGCGCTCGCCGCGGTGACGATCGTGCGGGCGACCGCGACTGGGTCTGGGGCGTTCACGGAGCCGTCTTCAGAGGACGCGAGGGCCGCCGCCAGCAGATCCTCAGCGCCGCGGGCAGTCGAACCGCGTCGATCGACAATGATCGGCAGCAGGTACTGCGGGTCGAGTTCCAGCAGGCGCACCATCAGCGGATGTTCCGCGATGCCTTTGGTTCCCGCGACCACCATGGAGACGATCCGCTCCCGGTCGGTCGTGCCGACGACATTGCCGGTGATCTGCGCCATCAACTCGGCGAGCTCCGCGGTGAGTACGGCTGACAGCAGGGTGGGCAGGTCCGCGTACTTCCGATACACGGTCATCCGGGATACGTCTGCTCGCCGGGCAACTTCAGTGAGTGTTGTCCGCCGCGGGCCAACATCGAGCAAAACTTCGTATGCTGCGCGCAGCAGGGGATCTCCGTCAGTGGGCGGCGGTTCCACCACAGAAATGTTACGATTAGGCATCACATGTAACAGTGTAACACTTGCCGACCACTAGGGATGATGAGATGACCAGCACGGCCGATGCCCCCACGACGTTCGCGATCGACGAGGACCCCACCCGCTGGGGTGTGAACCGGGGTGCCGGCTTGCCCGACGCGGCCCGGGAGTTCCTGGTTCGGGAAGTGGGCCAGGCCACCCCGCACGGGCAGCCGGACTGGTCGCAGTTGCAAGTGGCGGATTCCAGACTGTCGGCGGAGCAACTTGCCGACCTTGCCGGCATCGTGGGTCCCGATGAGGTGGCCACCGATCGTGAGACGCGACTGCGTCATGGCGGCGGCCTGTCCTACCTGGATCTGGTCGCCCGCCGGACCGGGGACATCCGAGCCGCCGACGCGGTCGTCTTCCCCGGGGACAACGCGGCCGTTGCCGCCCTGCTTGCCTGGTGCGAGAAGCAGGGGGTGGCTGTTGTGACCTTCGGAGGCGGCACCTCCGTGGTCGGTGGCCTGCGCACCGGTGGCATCGACCGACCTACCCTGATGGTCTCGATGGCCAGGTTCGACGAGATCCTCGACATCGACGAGGAGTCGCGGCTGGTCCGCGTCGGGGCCGGGATGACCGGTCCGCGGCTGGAGCGCCTGCTGAGCCCTCGGGGACTGACGACCGGCCACTTTCCGCAGTCCTGGGCACGTGCCACGTTCGGGGGCTACGCGGCGACCCGATCGGCCGGGCAGTCTTCCACCGGCTACGGCCGCAGTGACCAGATGATCGAGGGCGTGCATGTCGTCACACCGAGGGGCGAGGTCGAGGCCGGGCACTTCGCGGCGACCGCGGCCGGCCCCGACCTCCGCGGCTTGTTCATCGGGTCTGAGGGGGCGTTCGGCATCATTACGGAGGTTGTGGTGCGGGTGCGAACCGCGCCTGCCGTGCGCGGGTATACCGGCGTCATCTTCCCCGACTACGCCGCTGGTCTCGCCGCGCTGCGTGAACTCGAGCAGAGCCGGATCGCGCCGGACGTGACTCGGCTGTCGGACCCGCAGGAGACCGCCGTGACGCTCGCCATGAGCGGACCCTCGGGACGCAGCGCCGATCTCCTCGACAAGTACCTGGCGATGCGCAAGGTGTCTGAGCCCTGCCTGGCGATCTTCGGCTGGGAGGGTACCCGGTCGTCGGTATCGGCGCGTCGTCTGGAGGCATTGCCGGTGCTGCGTCGCAATGGCGGCGTCTCACTTAGCTCCAAGGTCGGCAACGCCTGGGAGCACGGCCGGTTCGACGGTCCCTTCCTTCGGGATTTGCTGATCGACGAGGGATACCTGGTTGAGACTCTGGAGACGGCCACTCACTGGTCGAATATGGAGCATCTGCGCGACGCCGTGCGAGGCGCGCTCACCGAGTCCCTCGGCGATGGTGGTCCGGGTCCCTGGGTGATGTCTCACGTCTCCCACGTCTACGAGACGGGAGCGTCGCTGTACTTCACGGTGATTGCCCGTCAGACCGAAGACGTGGCCGCGCAATGGCCACCGGCGAAGGCGGCGAGTCTCGACGCCATCGTGTCCGCAGGCGGCACGATCACCCACCACCATGCGGTGGGCCGCGACCACGCGCCCTGGCTTTCCAAAGAGATCGGGGCCACCGGCGTTGAGGTGCTGCGCGCCATCAAGGCCACCCTCGACCCCGCGGACATCCTCAACCCCGGGGTGCTGCTGCCTCGATCGTGACGGCCACCGGGTCTGGCGCCAAGTTTGTCGTCATACGCTCGGTGACGGCTTCCAGAGCTCCGTCGCCGTAGAGGTCCAGGGTTCTGCTCGCCCCGTCGACGGCAAACCCGGCTGAACCGAGGAAGCCGATCAGTTCGGCGCCCGCCGGCACCCAGGCCACGCCGGTTCGGGCACCCTCACCGCGGGCGAGGTCGGCCCAGGCGGACAGTAGTCGTGATCCGTGACCCGCGCGACGCTGTTCGGGGTCCACACTCAGTTCGACAATCTCGACATCTCGGTCGGTCAAATCGGGGTCGCTCGCGGATGACCACGCGAGCACGCCGACCACCCGGTCGTCGTCCAAGGCCACGATGACGCGGCCGGGGCCGTCGTCCGGGGCACCGATCGACTCCCGCCATGCCGAGATCTGCTCGGGCGAGTTCGGTTGCGGTCGCACCTCGTCGGGCAGCACCCCTGCGAGATCGTGGGCCCACGACAACGCCTGCACAGCGGCGATCGCGCTGGCATCTGAGGCCCGCGCGGGGCGGACGGCGGAATTCGTCGGTGTGCCCATGAGGGACATCCAACACCCTCTGCCTAGGGTTGGCACATGGCAAATGCATCCGAGTCCGGTCCGGCGGACGAGCAGGGGATCGAGTTCCGCTCCGAGATGACCGTGGAGTTGGTGAAATCGAGCGCCAGCGACGCCGACGTACTGTTCGCGGCACGTGTCTCCACCAAGGGGGAGCAATCCCTGGACGATCTGGATGCGGACCCCGCGCGTTCGACCGGTCTCATCAACTACCTGATGCGCGACCGGCACGGGTCACCCTTCGAGCACAACTCGTTGACGTACTTCGTGAGCGCGCCGATCTTCGTCTTCCGGGAATTCATGCGCCACCGGATCGCCTCCTACAACGAGGAGTCCGGTCGCTACCGTGAACTCCGCCCGGTGTTCTACGTGCCGGGTCCGGAGCGCAAGTTGGTTCAGG
This sequence comes from uncultured Actinomycetes bacterium, assembly GCA_964556255.1. Taxonomy (GTDB): domain Bacteria; phylum Actinomycetota; class Actinomycetes; order S36-B12; family UBA10799; genus JACJWR01. Next base: position 14,292 of record CAZKVQ010000011.1, on the reverse strand, counting down.
AAGGCAAACCGGGGCACTACGACTTCGTCGAAGGCAGCCCCGAGCAGCACGCTCTGGTCGTCGCCGAGACCATGAAGGCCTGCGAGCAGGCCTACCGCAGCTATCAGGAGATGCTGGCGGCCGGGGTTGCTCGCGAGGTCGCGCGCATCGTGTTGCCGGTTGGTACCTACTCGTCGATGTACGTGACGATGAATGCCCGGGCGCTGATGAACTTCCTCTCGTTGCGTACGAAGCGCGAGAACAGCAGCTTCCCCTCCTATCCGCAGCGCGAGATCGAGATGGTGGCCGAGCGGATGGAGGAGGAATGGGCGGCTCTGATGCCGTTGACCCATGCGGCGTTCCAAGCCAACGGCCGCGTCGCTCCGTGAGGGGGACGGCGGGCTCAAGGTAGCCTGAAGCCCATGAGTGGATTCCCCGATCTCGGCAGTGTCCTGACCGCGATGGTGACGCCGATGCGCGACGACTTCGCGGTCGATCTCGAAGGCGCGGCCACGTTGGCCCGGCAGCTGATAGAGCTCGGCAACGACGGTCTGGTAGTCAACGGAACGACGGGGGAGTCACCGACCACAACGGATCAGGAGAAGTCCGACCTGGTTCGGGCGGTGGTCGCCGCTGTGGGCGATGGCGTCCCGGTTGTGGCTGGTGTCGGCACCAACGACACTTCGCATTCGATCGAGCTGGCGCAGGCCGCCGAACGCGCTGGCGCCAGTGGGCTGTTGGTCGTGACGCCCTACTACTCCAAGCCGTCGCAAGCGGGCTTACTCGCCCATTTCTGCGCGGTGGCCGACTCCACGCAACTGCCCGTCATGCTGTACGACATCCCCGGCCGAGCGGGCGTGCCCATCGCCGTCGAGACCCTGCTGCGCGCTGCCGAGCATCCGCGCATCGTCGCTGTGAAGGACGCCAAGGCGGACCTCGGCGCAGCGACGGAGGTGCTGCGACTCACCGACCTGCTGTGGTACTCGGGCGACGACGCGCTCAACCTGCCGTTGCTCTCGCTGGGCGCCACCGGCTTCGTGAGTGTCACGGGGCATCTGGTGGCCGACCGACTCGCAGCGATGCTGCGCGCCTACCGCGCGGGCGACAACGAACTCGCGACCAGCATCTTCTTCTCCATGGCGCCGGTGGCGACGGGACTCTTCCGGGCGCCCGCGGTGAGTCTGACCAAGGCGGCGCTATCCCTGCAGGGCCGGCCCGCGGGTCCGCCGCGGCTGCCGCTGCTACCTGCGGACGAGGATCAGCTGGCGGTACTGGTGGCAGACCTGGCCGAGGCCGATGTCCGGACCTCAGCGTGAGTGGCGCTGCGCACCCGCACCCCGCGCTCACCCTTCCGCCACCCCTGCCCGAGGGTGGGTTGCGCATCATCCCATTGGGTGGGCTGGGCGAGATCGGGCGCAACATGGCGGTGTTCGAGTTCGCGGGCAGGTTGCTGATCGTCGACTGTGGGGTGCTGTTCCCCGAGGAGGATCAGCCGGGGGTCGACCTGATCCTGCCCGACTTCGACTATCTCAGGGATCGGTTGGACGACATCGAGGCCATCGTGCTCACCCATGCGCACGAGGACCACATCGGCGGGGTGCCCTACCTGCTGCGCGAGCGAGGCGACATCCCGCTCATCGGCTCAAGACTGACGCTGGCATTGCTGGAAGCGAAACTGCGGGAGCACCGGATCAAGCCCTACACCCTTGAAGTGCGCGAGGGCCAGCACGAACAGATTGGTCCGTTCGGGCTGGAATTCGTGGCTGTGAACCATTCGATCCCCGATGCCCTGGCCGTGGCCATCACGACCGAGGCCGGCGTCGTCATCCACACGGGTGACTTCAAGATGGATCAGTTGCCACTCGACGGGCGGATCACCGACCTCAATGCGTTGGCCCGACTCGGTGACGCCGGGGTCGACCTGCTGATGGTGGACTCCACCAACGCGGAGGTGTCCGGCTTCGTCCGTGGTGAGCGAGAGATCCTCGGGGTGCTGGAGCAGACCTTCGACGAGAGCGAAGGGCGGGTGGTGGTTGCCTGTTTCGCCTCGCACATCCACCGAGTCCAGCAGGTGATAGACGCGGCCGCAGCGCATGGGCGTCGAGTCGCCTTCGTCGGTCGATCGATGGTGCGAACGATGAATGTCGCCCGCGACCTGGGTTACCTGCGGGTACCACCGAACCTGCTGGTGTCCAGCGACAAGATGGCCGATCTGCCACCGGACGAGGTGGTGCTGGTTTGCACCGGCTCGCAGGGGGAACCGATGGCCGCACTGTCGCGAATTGCCCACCGCGACCATGTCATCACCGTCGGCGAGGACGACACGGTCATCCTCGCCTCCTCGATGATCCCGGGGAACGAGAACGCGGTGAACCGGGTGATCAACGGGCTTGCCACCCTCGGTGTGAAGGTGGTCCACCAGGGCAACGCCTTCGTCCACGTGTCCGGTCACGCTGCCGCCGGCGAATTGCTCTACGTCTACAACGTGGTCAAGCCCAGCAACGTGATGCCGGTTCACGGCGAACCGCGCCATCTGCGGGCCAACGCCGCTCTCGCAGTGAAAGCAGGTGTGCCTGCCGACCGAATCGTCGTTGTCGACGACGGCATGGTGGTGGATCTGGTCGACGGGGTCGCCAGCGTGGTCGGGGTCGTACCCTGCGGCTACATCTACGTCGACGGGTCATCGGTCGGTGACATCACCGAAGCTGCCCTGACCGATCGTCGGATTCTGGGCGAGGAGGGCTTCATCTCGATCTTTGTGGCGGTCGATGCGTCCGCGGGCAAGGTCCTGATGGGTCCGGAGTTCCACGGCCGGGGATTCAGTGAGGACGACGACATCTTCGACGAGATCAGCGTCGATGTGGTCGCAGCTCTCGAGAAGGCGATGGCCGATGGATCGGGGGAACGCCACCAACTTCAGCAGACCATCCGGCGGACCGTGGGACGGTGGGTATCGTCCAAGCATCGGCGGAGACCGATGATTCTGCCGGTGGTCGTGGAGGAATAGGCCACCCCGAAGGCGGCGACATGTGATCCGCGCCACGCTACCCGGGGCCCTCGGCCTGCGTGTTGTGGCTACGGCGGTCGGGGGCGGCGACTAGTCTCGCGACATGGCGACGAAAACGCCGTCCTCCAGGACTGCCAAACGAGGGAGTGCCGGTGCATCCGGCGGCGCCCGCAAACCGAGCACCCGTGCGTCGAGGTCGGGCACGTCGCCGTCGAGATCCAGCCGGTCGAAGAAGTCGTCCGGGTCGGGTGGCGGTGGCATCGCGGCCGTATTGCGCGGCCTGGGCAGGGCTGTGCGGTCCGTATGGATGGCCTTCGCGGTTGCCTGTGGCTCGACCTTGCGCCGGTTGACCCGAGCCGATACCGACCCCCTGCGTCGTCGGGATGGCACCGGCTTCGCGCTGTTCCTCGCGGGCGTGCTGATCGCGTTGGTCGTGTGGTGGGGCCTGGGTGGTTTCCTGCGTGGCATCGTCGACTATCTGGTGGTCGGAGCTTTCGGGGTGCTCGCCTTCGCAGTGCCATTCGGGCTGTTCGCGGGCGCCTGGCATGTCTGGCGCAATCCCGACTCCCGGACACCGCGTTCAGTGGTGCTCGGCTGGGTGCTGGCGGTGGTGTCCGCCCTCGGGGTGTGGCACTGCGCCAAAGGCGCACCCAACCCGAGCGAGGGTGCCGAAGCGATGCGGGCGGCCGGCGGCTGGATCGGCTGGGCCGCGACCGCTCCACTCGTGGCGCTGCTCGGGGCCTGGCTCACCTTGGTCGTCATGCTCCTGCTGTTCGGCATATCAGCCCTCCTGATCACCAGTACCCCTCCGAAAGTCGTGGGTCAGACCCTCAGGCGCGGCTGGCACGCCCTGCGGGAGCGCCAGGCCGGTTTGTCCAAGCCCGGATCCGGTCGATTGGTGCGTGCCGGCAGCAGGGAGGATCCGGTGGTCGTCAGCGGACCGGCTCCGTTCGACTCCCCGGTGGCCAGCGATCCAGACGTACCGGCGGTGGTCGAGCACGAACTCGACCCGGTGGATCTCGTGATGGGGTTGGAAGCGGCCCCGGAGATCCTCGACGACCCAACGCCGGAGCCCGTTTCGCCACCGCGAGCAGAGCAATTAGCCCTCGCGGGCGACATTGTGTACCAGCTGCCCGATCCAGGCCTGCTGCAGCCCGGGCCACCTCCGAAGTCGGCAACGAAAGCCAACGAGCGCGTAGTCGCGGCCTTGACTGAAGTGCTGGAACAGTTCGAGATCGACGCTCGAGTCACCGGATTCACCCGAGGCCCCACCGTCACCCGCTATGAGGTGGAGCTCGGCCCCGGGGTCAAGGTGGAGCGGGTCACCGCCCTGAGCAAGAACATTGCCTACTCGGTCGCCAGCGCCGACGTGCGAATCCTGTCGCCCATCCCGGGCAAGTCCGCCATCGGTATCGAGATCCCCAACACCGACCGCGAGATCGTGTCGCTGGCCGATGTGCTGCGCAGCCGCGCGGCTGTCAGCGATCACCACCCGATGGTGGTCGGCCTGGGCAAGGACGTCGAGGGCGGTTTCATCTGTGCCAACCTGGCGAAGATGCCCCACCTACTGGTGGCGGGCGCCACCGGCGCCGGCAAGTCGAGCTGCATCAATACCCTGATCACGTCGGTGCTCATGAGGTCCACCCCCGACGAGGTGCGCCTTGTGCTGGTCGACCCGAAGCGGGTGGAGCTCACCGCCTATGAAGGGGTGCCGCACCTGATCACTCCGATCATCACCAACCCCAAGCGTGCGGCCGACGCCCTGCAGTGGGTCGTCAAAGAGATGGACGCCCGCTACGACGATCTGGCGGCCTTCGGGTTTCGACACATCGACGACTTCAACCGTGCTGTGCGCGCCGGCAAGATCGCACCGCCGCCCGGCAGCGAGCGGGTCCTGACCATCTACCCCTACCTGCTGGTCATTGTCGACGAGCTTGCGGACCTCATGATGGTCGCCCCGAGGGATGTTGAGGACGCGATCGTCCGGATCACCCAACTGGCCCGCGCTGCGGGTATCCATCTCGTCTTGGCAACCCAGCGGCCGTCCGTCGATGTGGTGACCGGACTGATCAAGGCCAACGTGCCGAGCCGGCTGGCCTTCGCGACCTCCAGCGTCACCGACAGTCGCGTGATCCTCGATCAGCCGGGTGCTGACAAGTTGGTCGGGCAAGGTGACGGGCTCTTCCTCCCGATGGGTGCCAGCAAACCCATGCGTCTGCAGGGGGCATTCATCCCCGCGCACGAGATCGCCGCCGTAGTCAACCACTGCAAGGACCAGATGCAGCCCGTCTACCGCGACGACGTCGCGGCGGCCGCCCGAGGTTCAAGAGACATTGAGGAGGAAGTCGGCGACGATCTGGATCTGTTGTGTTCGGCCATCGAACTCGTCGTCACCACCCAGTTCGGGTCCACCTCCATGCTTCAACGCAAGTTGCGGGTCGGCTTCGCGAAGGCGGGGCGACTGATGGACCTCATGGAGAGTCGGGGGATCGTCGGTCCGAGCGAAGGTAGCAAGGCGCGGGAGGTCCTCGTCACCAACGATGACCTGCCCGGGATCTTGGCGGCTTTGCGCAGCTGAACAGGTTGAGCCGCGCCAGGCGAATTCCTGCACGTCAACCCGTGAGGGCCCTAGGGTCGAGTCCATGACCGTAGCCGGCAATGCCCGTCGGGTATCGCTGATCACGCTCGGCTGCGCCCGTAATGATGTCGACTCCGAGGAGTTGGCCGATCGGCTGGCAGCCGAGGGTTGGGAGTTGGTGGAGGACGCCGAAGCGGCCGAGGTCGTCATGGTCAATACCTGTGGCTTCGTGGAGCAGGCCAAACGTGACAGCATCGAAACGCTGCTAGCGGCGTCCGACTACGGCAAGCCGGTCGTCGCCGTCGGTTGCCTGGCGGAACGTTATGGGGCGAGTCTGGCAGCCGAACTGCCGGAAGCCACCGTGCTCGGCTTCGACGACTACGACAAGATCGATGCGCGGTTGCTGGACGTCGTCGAGGGGCGACCCATCGCTCCGCACGAGCCGCGCGATCGACGCCTGTTGCTCCCCATCGCCCCCGTGGACCGGGCCGATGCGGAGTTGCCGGCGCCAGGACACGGGATCCTGGCGCGGCGTCGCATCGCCACTGGCCCCAGCACCCCCGTCAAACTGGCTTCTGGCTGTGACCGGCGCTGCTCGTTCTGTGCGATCCCGGCGTTCCGGGGCTCACTCGTGTCCCGTCGACCCACGGAGGTCGTGGCAGAGGTACGGGCGCTGGCCGCGGGCGGGGTGCGCGAGGTCGTTCTCGTCAGCGAGAACTCCACCTCCTACGGCAAGGATCTCGGTGATCTCCGGCTGTTGGAGTCACTGCTCCCGGAACTCGGCTCGATCGACGGATTGAATTGGGTGCGCGTGTCGTACCTTCAGCCCGCCGAGATGCGTCCGGGTTTGGTCGACGTGATCGCCGCAACCCCCGGCGTGGCCCGGTACTTCGACCTCAGCTTCCAACACGCCAGCGCGTCTGTGCTGCGTCGGATGCGTCGGTTCGGCGGATCAGGTGCCTTCCTCGACCTTCTGGGACAGATCCGAGCGGTCGCGCCCGAGGCCGGGATCCGCTCCAATTTCATCGTCGGCTTCCCCGGCGAGACCGAGGAGGACGTGGAGGAACTGCGGAGGTTCCTCGTCGCCGCCGACCTCGACGCCATCGGCATCTTCGGTTACTCCGACGAGGACGGCACCGAGGCCGCTGGATTCGACGACAAGTGCGATCCGCAGATCGTGCGAGAGCGGGCACAGGATCTCGCCGACCTGGCGCAGGCTCTGATGGCAGACCGGGCTGAGACGCGGGTGGGAGAACAGTCTCGGGTCCTCATCGAGCGCATCGTCGATGGTGTCGCGGAGGGTCGGGCCGAACACCAGGGTCCAGAGGACGCGGGCACCCTGGTGCCGATTGATCCCGTGGCCCAGGGACGGCCGTTGCAGGTCGGCGATCTCGTGGATGTGCAGTTCACCGCGACCGACGGCCTCGACCTGGTAGGGCGGCGACTGCTATGACCCGGACGGATGCGATCGCCTACCCCGTGAGTCCATCGAGTTGGCGCAACCTGCCCAATTTCCTGACTCTGCTCAGGCTGATACTCGTGGTGCCGTTCGCGATCGCCCTCCTATGGGAGGACGGTACGTCGGTGCCGGCGCGCATCATCGCGACACTGATCTTCGCCGTCGCCTCCCTCACCGACTTCGTCGATGGATACCTGGCGCGCAAGAAGAACCTGGTGACCTCCTTCGGCAAGATTGCCGACCCGATAGCCGACAAGTTGTTGACCGGCATGGCCCTGGTCGGCCTGAGCGTCCTGGGCCAACTCTCATGGTGGGTGACCATTGTCATCCTGGGCAGGGAGATCCTGGTGACCCTGATGCGTTTCTGGGTCATCCGCGACGGGGTCATCGCCGCCAGCCGCGGGGGTAAGGCGAAGACCGTGGTGCAGATCCTGGCGATCATGCTGTACTTGCTGCCCCTCACCGGCACTGCCCGCACGGTGTCGACCTGGGTGATGGGGGCAGCCGTTGTGCTCACGGTGCTGACTGGTGTCGACTATGCCGTCCGCGCCTGGCGACTACGCGCGGCGGGCATCGCACGGGAAGCCGATGGCGTCGCACGGGAGGAAGGTACGACATGACGGTGAACAGCATCCTGGACCGACTGGCGGGTCAAGGTCGAACCCTGGCTGTGGCGGAATCCCTCACAGGGGGACTGCTCGCGGCTGCCTTCGTCGACGTCAGCGGTGCTTCCCTGGTGTTCCGCGGTGGGATAGTCACCTACGCCACCGACACGAAGGTGCGGGTACTCGGAGTCGAGTCCGGCCTCGTGGCGCAGCGGGGGCCAGTGGATCCCGAGGTCGCCGCCGACATGGCAGCTCGCGCGGCAGCGTTGTTCGGCGCGGACGTAGCTGCGGCCACTACCGGCGTCGCCGGTCCGGAGCCCTTGGCCGGCGCGGCCGTCGGCACCGTGTTCGTCGCCGTCGCCGATCTCGCCAACGGGATCTCAGAGGTCCGTGGAGCGCAGTTCGGCGGGGATCGGTCCGCAATTCGGGCACAGACCGTCGAACTGGCACTGGAGATGATTTCCGACACAATCTCGGCTCCTGGTTGATCGTGGGAATACCTAGTGCCAGGGGCCGGTTGGGCAGTTCAGGTGGCCTCTCGGATCAGATGTCGGGCCGCCCATGGGATGTGGTGTCTCACAGGTCACGGTACCGTTGGCGCAGGAGGTTGACATGGTCGTTCTTCGAACGATGATCGGTGATGAACTGCGCGAGCGCCGACTCGGACAGGGTCGGACCCTGCGCGACGTCAGCGGGGCGGCACGGGTATCGCTTGGCTATCTCAGTGAGGTCGAACGCGGCCAGAAAGAGGCCTCCAGCGAACTACTCGCCGCAATCTGCGGAGCCCTGCAAGTTCCCCTCTCCGATGTTCTGCGCTCGGTCAGCGACAAGGTCGCCGACAATGAGCGTCGCGGTCCGACGCGCGTCGCGTAGTCGGGCCCACCCATGGCAGTTATCCACTCGCCGCTGTCGGATTCCGACAGCGAGGCCTGCGCTACCGCATTGCAAGCAACCCTCGTGGACGTGCTTGCTGTCCGCGAACTGGCCCAGCAGGCGGGTTGGACCGTCGTGGGGACCAATGCGCAGGATCTCCGTCGTTCCTTCTACGAGTTGCGGGAGTCCCTGGGTCGCACCGCAGACGTCGTTGCCCATCGAAGTGCCGCCCTCGGTGTCGCCCCCGACGGCCGGCCGGCCACCGTCGCCGCCCAGAGCGAGATCGGACCGCCCTGGGACGGTTGGCTCGAGGTCGCCGAGAGCGTCTCCCGGGTGATCGATGGGCTGTCCATGTGCATCGTCAACGCGCGCAGTCGGATACCCGTCCTCACCGCCGGTGATCCGGTCAGTGCCCAGGTGATGGTCACCGCCCTCGCTTCGCTTGAGGAGTGGAATTGGCAGTGGCAGTCCGCCGGCGCAAATTGGATCAGCCGGGGACGTCACGGCTCCTAGCGCCGGATGAGCTGGGGACGTCACGGCTCCTAGCGTCGGATGAGATGGGGACGTCACGTCGCCTAGCGTCGCGCCGGCTCCTGGTGGCGCCCCGGAGTAGTCAGGCGGTGCCGGATCGGAGCCTGAGCCCCCTGGGCGTGAGGCGGAAGCCCGCCTCGACCAGAGCGGCCGCGAGGGTCGAACCTTGGGCTTCCTCGCCGTTGACCCGCTGCACGTTCAGCGACGGGATGCGTCCCCTGCGCACCTGGTCGGCCAGCGCGGACAGCACCTCAGGATCCGGCGATCCCCAGGTCAGGAGGCTGCGACCTCCCCGCTCGAGATAGGCCACGAGGTCGCCGCCGCGGAGTACCACCACAGCGCCGGACTTCCGGCCCGGCCGGTGAGAGATGTCCTGCCCGACGCGTTGGGGCCAAGGCAGCGCAGCGCCGTAGGGCTGGGCTGGGTCGGTCGCCGCCAGGACTATCGGATCTTCGTCATGATCGTTCACCCGGTCGGCGCTCGCTCGGAGGCGATCGACGGTACTTGACCGGGTGAACTGGGCGGCGCCGAGACCCTCGATGGCATAGGTGCGGATGCAGCTGCCGGTTTCTTCCATCGCCGTGAGTACCCGATAGGCCGCCGCAAATCCACCTGCCATGCGCTCGACGCCCATCGCGGAGCGGGTGAGGACGCCGTGGCGGTCCAGCAGCGTGGTCACCAGTGACGTGGCACGAACGGTCGGGTCGACATGGCTCCGGTCGACAATGGACCAGCGGCCTGGCAGGGCGGCCACCTCCCGACGCGAGGGGCGCGGATACCGGCCGCCGGCGCGTCGGGTTCGGGGCGTCGTTCGTTGTCGCGGCCTCGACACGCGGCCTCTGCGGACGGGACTCAGCGAATCGTTCGTGACCAGTCCCGCCCACATCAGGTCCAGCATGACCCGTTGCATCTCGTCCTCTTCCGGAGACGCCGCCAGGCGCTGTCCGAGTCGGGCCGTGATGTCGTGCAGGAACCAGCCGCCGCCACCGGCCAATTCGGTCAGCACGGCGTTCGCAAGATCGCCTGCCACCTCAGTCGGCAGTGGCAACAGCTCGGGCAGATCGGAAGGGGTGAACACCAGCCAGCCATCGTTGTGGGGAAGGGATCCCGCACCGGCCCACAGCACCTCGCCGCTGGAGGTCAATTCGTCGAGCATGGCTGGCGAGTAGTCCACGATCCGTCCCGGCAGCACCAGCGTCTCCAGGGTGCTCGCGGCCAACGGCGCCCCGGCTAGTTGCTCAATGACCCGCAGCAGGCCCTCGGCACCACGTTCAGGCTGCCGCAGGTGCTGCCACGCGGGTAGGAAGTCCGCATAGGCCTGCTGGCACACAGGCTCCGCCTGCGCCCGCAGAGCCGCCACACTGCGCCTTCGAATCCTTCGGAGCACCTCTGCGTCGCACCACTCCGTCCCGGAGCCGCCGGGTCGGAACTGCCCCGTGGAGACGCGGCCGCACTCGGCCAGAGACGTCAGGGCAGCAGCCGCTACCGCGGACCCGATGCCGAAGTGGGCGGCAACCGCCGAGGTGGTGAACGGACCGTGAGTTCGCGCGTAGCGACTGATGAGGTCGCCGAGGGGATCGGCAACGGGTTCGGTGAACGCGTGCGGAATTCCCACGGGCAGGGCAACCCCCAGCGCGTCCCGGAGTCGACCGGAGTCCTCGATGGCCGCGTACTTATCGCCGGCCAATGTGAATCGGATGGCGCGGCGGGCATCGACGAGGGCTGCTATCCAGTCGGGCGAAGCCCCCCGGGTCGTCAATTCCTCCGGGGTCATGGGACCGAGAACGCGCAATGCGTCGGCCACCGCCTCGGCGTCACGAAGGCGGCGCTCGGGGGTAAGCCAGGCCACCTCCGCCTCCACCGCCTCAAGGGCACCGGGGTCCAGGAGGTCGCGCAGTTCGGTCTCTCCGAGAAGTTCCGCCAGCAGTCCAGCATCCAACGTGAGGGCTTGGGCTCGCCGTTCGGCAAGCGGCGAGTCACCCTCGTACAGGTACGCCGCGACGTAGCCGAACAACAGGGACGTGGCGAAGGGGCTCGGCCTCGCCGTTTCGCATTCGTGCAGCCGGATCCGACCGCTGTCGAGGCCGGTCAGTACTTCCTGTAGCGCGGAGATGTCGAAGATGTCCTGCATGCACTCGCGGACCGTCTCCAACACGATCGGGAAGGTGGCGTAACGAGAAGCCACCGACAGGAGTTGGGCGCTTCTCTGCCGCTGTTGCCACAGCGGCGCGCGCTTACCCGGATCCCGCTTGGGTAGGAGCAACGCCCGGGCCGCACATTCGCGGAACCGCGCCGCGAACAGTGCGCTTCCGCCCAACTCCTCGGTGACCAGGCCGACGATCTCGTCGGGATCCACCAGCACTGCGTCCGTGATGGTGGCCCAGACGCCAGGGTCATCCGTGTCGGCGATCCGAAGTACCACGCCGTCGTCGGCATGGAACACCGAAACGTCCATGCCGAGACTGGCCCGCAACCTCGATCCGATCGCGAGTGCCCAGGGAGCGTGAACCCGGGCGCCGAACGGGGAGTGGATCACGACCTGCCAGTCGCCGAGTTCGTCCCGGAAGCGTTCGACGATCACCGTTCGGTCATCGGGCAGCCGCCCAGTGGCGGCGCGCTGCTCCGAGAGATAAGTGAGCAGATTCGTCGAGGCAAGGTCGTCGAGCCCGGCTGCGGCGAGATACCCGCGGGCATCGGCGGTTGGAGAGTCGGCGGTCTGCCGCACGAACGCGCCGAGTTCCGCGCCCAACTCCGCCGAGCGACCCAGCGTGTCGCCATGCCAGAAGGGCATCCGGCCCGGCTGTCCAGGTGCCGGGGACACCAGCACTCGGTCGTGGGTGATCTCCTCGATGCGCCAGCTACTCGCCCCGAGCGCGAAGACGTCTCCGATGCGCGACTCGTAGACCATCTCCTCATCCAGCTCACCCACCCGGTTGGTACCGGCACCGACCAGGAAAACCCCGAACAACCCGCGGTCCGGGATGGTGCCGCCGGATGTCACCGCCAGGCGTTGGGCACCCGGCCGAGCCGTCAGAGTTCCACTCTGTCGGTTCCACACCACCCGGGGTCGCAGCTCGGCGAACTCATCGGAGGGATAGCGCCCCGAAATCAGATCCAGCACTGCCTCGTAGGCGCTGTCGGGGAGCTCGGCGAACGGGGCGGAACGACGGATCATGTCCAACAGCGGGCCGACTTCCCATTCGTCCATCGAGACGGCGGCAATCACCTGTTGGGCCAGCACGTCCAAGGGGTTCTGCGGGATCGTCAAGGCCTCGATACGGCGCTGCGTCATCATCGTGCTCACCACGGCCGACTGCACCAGATCACCACGGAATTTCGGAAAGATGATTCCTTTGCTGGCCGCCCCCACCTGATGGCCCGCGCGTCCGACGCGCTGCAGTCCCGACGCCACCGACGGGGGTGACTCCACCTGGACGACTAGGTCGATGGCCCCCATGTCTATACCCAGCTCGAGGCTGCTGGTAGCGACCACGGCCGGGAGGCGCCCGGCCTTGAGATCCTCCTCGATCAAGCCGCGTTGCTCCTTGCTGACCGAGCCGTGGTGGGCTCGCGCCACCACGTCCGAGCTCCCGGTCCGTTCCGAGGCCAACTCGTTCAACCGCCCGGTCAGTCGTTCGGCCAGCCGCCGCGAGTTCGCGAACACCAAAGTGGAGGTGTGCTCCTCGATCAGGTCGAGCACCTTGGCCTCGACGTGGGGCCAGATCGACTGTTGTGCGGTCCCTTCCGGCAGCAGTTGCGGGGTCCCCTCGTTGTCGAGGTCGGAAACGGACGGTGCGCCGGCTGCTTCTGTCTCCGGCATCGTCATGTCCTCGACCGGCACCACGACGTCGATGAGGAGGTCCTTGTCGACTGGCGCCTCGACGACCCGGGCGGGACGGCCACCGGTCAGGAACCTCGCGACTTCCTCCGGAGGCCGGACGGTGGCGGAGAGGCCGATTCGCTGCGCCGGACGGTCGAGTAGTTCCTCCAGCCTCTCCAGGGACAGCGCGAGATGTGCGCCACGTTTGGTCCCGGCGACGGCGTGGATCTCGTCGATGATCACCGTGTCGATGGATCGCAGCGACTCGCGTGCGCTGGAGGTCAGCATGAGGAACAGGGACTCGGGCGTGGTGATGAGGATGTCCGGGGGTCTGCTGACGAGGCGGCGACGCTCTGCTGGCGGGGTGTCGCCTGTCCGAACGCCGATCCGGATATCGGGCTCGGGGTCACCAGCCCTGGCCGACTCCTGGCGCAGACCCGCCAACGGTGCCCGCAGGTTGCGCTGCACGTCGACCGCGAGCGCCTTGAGTGGGGAGATGTAGAGGACCCGGGTGCGGTGGGGCGTATCGGGTGTGGCCTCGTTGGCCAGTCGATCGAGCGCCGAGAAGAACGCCGCCAGAGTCTTACCCGAACCGGTGGGAGCGATGACCAGGGTATGCTCGCCGGCGGCGATAGCCGACCAGGCGCCCACCTGGGCGGGTGTGGGCGCCTCGAAGGCCCGCCGGAACCAGGCCTGGGCGGCAGGTGACATCGAGGTCAGCGGGTCGGCTTCTCCGGTGTC
>CAZKVQ010000011.1:0-689 GCA_964556255.1 uncultured Actinomycetes bacterium | reverse complement strand
ATCGCCCCGACCACGCCGGACATGGCGACCGAACGCTACGCCAAATGGCTGGACCATCCTGCCCGGCGGCTCCGACACGGGCCCATGTCAGGTGGTGGAGGGCCTGGGGCAGACTTGGTCACATGCGCTTGACCGAGTTCTGGGATCGAATGGCGGATGTCCTCGGCGCGGGATACGCAGGGTACTGGGCGGACAGTCAGGTCATCGCCGAGCTGGGTGGGCGCACCGTGCGGGAGGCCCTCGACGCCGGTGAGGACACCGGAATCGTGTGGCGGGCCGTGTACGCGCACCTTGAGTTGCCGGCGAAACACCGCTGACAGATCACGGCGAGAATCGCCGCACGAAACTGCAGACAATCGAACAAGTGTTCGTCTAGGGTGTCTTCAACGGGACGTCCACAGGTGTTCGCCGGTGTCTGGTGAATGTCGGAAGGTCGTCCTACGGTTCCAGCAGTGGGTGCCGACCAGGTGCCCGATGACGACAGGAGACCTCATGGCCAGCAACTTCGGACGCCCCGCCCAGGGCCCTGGCAAGCCTGCCGATCGCGAGAAGGCGCTCGATGCCGCGCTGGGCAACATCGAGAAGCAGTTCGGCAAGGGTTCGGTCATGCGCCTGGGGGACGAGGGCAGGCCGCCGGTCGAGGTGATTCCGACGGGTGCGATCGCGCTGGACATCGCCCTTGGCATCGG
>CAZKVQ010000010.1:12539-64555 GCA_964556255.1 uncultured Actinomycetes bacterium | reverse complement strand
CCGGCGCGGTCGCTTGGCCGTACGGGTCCGGTTGGCCATATGTGCCGGGTGGGCCGGGAGGCGGGTAGTGGCCGGGTGGCGGTGATTGCGCTGGGGCGCCGGGTGCGGGCTGTTGTGCGCCGGGTTGGCCCGGGTACTGCCCTGGCTGGCCGGGTTGGCTCGGGTACTGCCCTGGCTGGGCGGGTTGTTGGCCCCAGGGTTGGGGATTGCCCGGTCCGGTTTGGCCTGGGGGCGGGTAGTGGCTGGGTGGCGGTGATTGCGCCGGGCTGCCGGGTGGGGGCTGTTGTGCGCCGGGTTGGCCCGGGTACTGCCCTGGCTGGGCGGGTTGCTGGCCCCAGGGTTGGGGATTGCCCGGTCCGGGTTGGCCCGGGGACGGGTATTGACCGGGCTGTGGAGGTCCCGGCTGAGGCGGGATCGCAGGCGGAGTCTGCTGCGGATGTTGACCCGGCTGCAGGTGGATTGGCCCGGGCTGGCCCTGCTGGCCCGGGTATTGCCCGGGCTGCGCGGGCGGTGGCTGCTGGGGTGGGTATTGCCCGGGCTGTGTGGGCGGTGGCTGCTGGGGTGGGTATTGCCCGGGCTGCGTGGGCGGCGGCTGCTGGGGTGGGTAGTATCCCGACTGCGGTCCCGCTGGCGGGGGGGGCGGTCCGGCGTGCTCGGGTGGCGATGCGGCCGGCTCGGGGGGTGTGGGGGGTTCGTCGGGCCCGGGTGGGGGCTGTTCGTTCGACAAGGGTCCTCCCATTGGTTCCGACCTGTAGCAGGTGCGTCACCCGATCCTAGAGCGTCATCGCCGGCCTGAGGCTCAATTTTCGATCGCTGGCACCCGGTCGCCAACGCCCCGCCCATCTGGTGGCCTCACCAACTGTCGGGACCGCGGGGTGCAAGTAGACTGGCACTCAATGACCTCGGCTGCTAAGGGGGTGCCCGGTGCTCGACGAACGAAAACTCTCAGTGCTGCGCGCACTCGTGGTCGACTACGTCAACACCGGCGAACCAGTGGGCTCCAAGGCGCTGGTGGACAGGCATCAACTCGGCGTGAGCCCAGCCACCATCCGTAACGACATGGCGGTTCTCGAGGAGGAGGGCTACATCGTCGCCCCCCACACGAGTGCGGGTCGGATCCCGACGGAGAAGGGTTATCGGTACTTCGTCGACCACATGACGTCGTTGCGCCCGCTGAGCACCCCGGAGCGTCGTGCGATCCATGATTTCCTGGGTGGAGCCCACGATCTTGACGACGCTGTCGTGAG
Source organism: uncultured Actinomycetes bacterium (assembly GCA_964556255.1). Taxonomy (GTDB): domain Bacteria; phylum Actinomycetota; class Actinomycetes; order S36-B12; family UBA10799; genus JACJWR01. Next base: position 63,308 of record CAZKVQ010000010.1, on the reverse strand, counting down.
AACCGTGAAGCTGCTATCCCAACTGACGCATCAAGTAGCGGTGGTGCAGTACCCGTCGCTTCAGCGCTCCTCTGTTCGGCACATCGAAGTTGTGGGGCTCACGCCACGAAGGATCCTGGTCGTAGTGATCTCCGACACCGGCAGGGTCGACCAAAGGCTGGTGGAACTCGAACAGGACCTCTCGGAGGAGGCCATCACCGAGGTCCGTGACCTGGTGAACCGGACCTGCGCGGATCGGCCCTTCGACGAGGTCCCGGCGCTACTCATTGACCTTCCGGCCCGGGCGCATCCGGACGCTCGACAGGCCGCGGCCGCGGTAGTCGACGCCTTGACTGAGACCGTTGGTGAGAAACGGGATGATCGCGTGCTGATAGCCGGCACCGCCAACCTCGCTCGTGCGGGGGAGGACTTCGGCTCGGCGCTGGAACCGGTGCTCGCGGCGCTGGAGGAGCAAATGGTGTTGCTGCGGCTACTCGGTGAACAGACCGATGTCGCCTCCGTCTCGGTTCGCATCGGAACCGAGAACGAGATCTCCGGGCTCTCCAGTGCCTCGGTGGTGGCGTCTGGTTATGGATCCCCGGAACGGGTGGTGGCGCAACTCGGCGTCGTCGGCCCGACCAGAATGGACTACGCAGCAACTATGAGCACGGTCCATGCCGTCGCTCGCTACCTGGGTCGCATCATCGGCGATCCAACCTGACGCGCCACGGGGCGCGACACGACACGAAGGCGGAATCGCACAGGTGGATTACTACGAGGTGCTCGGTGTCCCGCGGGATGCGACACCGGAGGAGATCAAGCGCGCCTACCGGAAGTTGGCCCGCGAACTCCACCCGGACGTCAACCCGGACCCCGCGACCCAGGAGCGGTTCAAAGAGGTGACGGCTGCCTACGAGGTACTGTCTGACCCCGAGAAGCGACAGATGTTTGACCTCGGGGGCGATCCGCGAGGCGGGTCGGGCGCTGGATTCGGCGGCGCCGGTGGCTTCGGATTCGGCGACATCATGGACGCCTTTTTCGGGGGCGGTGCCACTCAGGGTCCACGGCCGCGGGTCCGACGCGGCCAGGATGCGCTCATCCACGTCGACCTCGACCTCCAGGAGTCGGCTTTCGGGACCGTCAAGGACATCACGGTGGACACGGCTATAGGTTGCCCGACGTGTCACGGCGAGGGAACATCCGCGGGCACCGACATCGTCACCTGCACGATGTGCCAGGGACGTGGCCAGATCCAGTCAGTTCAACGCAGTTTCCTCGGCCAGGTGATGACGGCACGCCCCTGTCCGCAGTGCAACGGTTTCGGCACCCTGATTCCGCACCCCTGTCCGGAGTGCGCAGGTGACGGCCGGGTAAGAACACGTCGCACGGTGTCGGTGAAGATTCCGGCGGGTGTCGAAACGGGCAACCGCATCCGACTCTCGGGGGAGGGCGAGGTGGGCCCTGGCGCCGGTCCCGCCGGTGACTTGTACGTGGAGATCTTCGAACGCCCGCACCCGCTTTTCACCCGTGAGGGTGACGACCTGCACGCGACACTCACGATTCCCATGACCGCTGCCGCTCTGGGGACGACGATCCCCATGCCGACCTTGGACGACGAAGTCGAGATCCGGGTCCGGCCGGGCACTCAGTCGGGTTCAGTGGAGACGATCAAGGGCGCCGGCGTCGGTCGGTTGCGCGGCAGCGGCCGTGGCGACCTGCTCGTCCGGGTGGAGGTCGCCACCCCGACGAAACTCGACGCCCGGCAGACAGAGCTTCTCAAGGAACTCGCCGCGCTTCGGCAGGAGGAGAGTCCGACCGGCTTCGACGCGGCCCAGGCTCCGGGAATCTTCAACAGGCTGAAGGACGCCTTCGGTGGCAAATAGGCGGACCTATCCGGTCTACCTGCACGATGACGGTTTCGTCGGTGTCGCCCCCGGTGACGTTTTCGATCTGGAGGGGGACGAGGCACGGCACGCGTCGACGGTCCGTCGGCACCGCGACGGCGAGGTGCTGGTCATCGCCGACGGTTCCGGCACCTGGCTTCGCGGCGAGGTCGAGGGGCGGTCCGGCCGCGACCGCATCCAGCTACGAGTCCTCGAGGTCGGGATCGAGCCTGCGCCCCGGCCGAGGATCACCGTGATCCAGGCGCTACCCAAGACAGATCGGGCGGATTCCGCGGTCGAGTTGTTGACCGAAGTCGGCGTCGACCGCATCGCGGCCTGGCAGGCGAGTCGATGTGTGGCTCGGTGGGACGCCGATCGAGCGGTGCGAGGGCTGGCGCGCTGGGAGCGCACCGCCAGAGAGGCGGCCAAGCAGTCCCGTCGCACGTGGACGCCCGACCTGGTCGGCCCGTGGCGAACTGTGGAGGCGGTCGCAGCTGTGGCGGCCGCGGATCTCGCCTTCGTTTTGCACGAGACCGCTCCGCAGCCGTTGGTGGCCGAACTTCCCCCCTCCGGTGACCCGGCCGAGGTCGTGATCGTGGTCGGCCCGGAAGGCGGGCTCACCAGTGACGAGGTGGCTGCCTTGGCCGCCGCAGGGGCCCGAGTTGTCGGGCTGGGCCCGACCGTGATGCGGACCTCTACAGCAGGTGCAGTTGCCGTGTCCTTGGTCGCCGCAGCCACCGGTCGGCTATCTCACCTCAACCCCCTGATCGGCGAAGTCGGCACCCCGGACGACATGATGTCCCCATGACAGATTGCCTCTTCTGCCAGTTGGCCGCCGGGGACATCCCGGCGGAGATCCTGTACTCAGACGACCGGATCGTGGCGTTCCGCGATGTCAACCCGCAGGCGCCCACGCATGTGCTGGTCATACCGCGGGTGCACTTCGGAGATGTTGCGGAGCTCACCGCCGAGGACCCGGAACTACTGGGCCTGATGGTTCGCACCGCCACCGACATCGCGGCCGCCGAACATCTCGACGGTGGTCACCGGCTGGTGATCAATACGGGTCCCGACGGTGGCCAGACCGTGCACCACGTACATGTCCACTTGCTCGGGGGCCGACACTTGTCGTGGCCGCCCGGATGATTCTTGCCTACCATGGTGGGTAGACATGTCTGAATCCCACGCCTCGGCGACCGTCGTCATTCCCTCATCCCAGCCCATGGTGGCCATGTTGGGTGCGGGTGACGAGCACCTCCACCTGCTTGAGCGGTTGCTACCTGAGGCCGACTTCTTCGTGCGTGGCAACGAAATCCGAATCACGGGCCCAGAAGGCGACGTCGTCCTGGCCGAACAACTGTTTGCCGAGTTGCTGGTCGTGCTGCGTTCAGGTCAGGGCCTCAGTTCCGAGGCCGTGGAGCGTAGCGTCGGTCTGCTGCGGGAGAACGGCGACGTCGGCCCCGCGCAACTGCTCACCTCGAACATTCTGAGTTCACGTGGCAAGACCATCAGGGCGAAGACGCTCAACCAGAAGCACTACGTGGATGCCATCGACGCGCACACGATCGTATTCGGGATCGGACCTGCTGGAACAGGCAAGACGTACTTGGCAGTGGCGAAAGCGGTGCAGGCGCTGCAGTCGAAGAACGTCAATCGGATCATCCTGACCCGGCCGGCGGTCGAGGCGGGGGAGCGGCTGGGATTCCTGCCGGGCAGCCTGAGCGAGAAGATCGACCCCTACCTGCGACCGCTGTACGACGCGCTGCACGACATGATCGACCCGGACAAGATTCCGCGGCTGATGACCTCGGGGACGATCGAGGTGGCGCCGCTGGCCTACATGCGTGGCCGGACGCTCAACGACGCATTCATCATCCTTGACGAGGCGCAGAACACCACCCCGGAACAGATGAAGATGTTCCTCACTCGCCTCGGTTTCGGCTCCACCATGGTGGTCACCGGCGATGTGACGCAGGTAGACCTGCCGTCGGGGACCAACAGCGGCTTGCGCATCGTGCAGGGCATCTTGGAGGACATCGACGACGTCAAGTTCTGCAACCTGACCAGCCGCGACGTCGTACGACACAAACTCGTCGGCCGGATCGTGGACGCCTACGGCCGCTACGACCAGCAGGTGCAGGGACACCAACAGGTCCCGGCTGGACAGCGCCGACCGCCGCGGGCGGGCGGGTCGCGATGATCGAGGTGATCAACGAGTCGGACGCTGAGGTCGACGAGGTGTCGGTGGCCGAGCAGGCCCGGTTCGTGCTCGACCGACTACGTATCCATCCGCAGGCCGAACTGTCGATCATGTTCGTCGACGAGATAGCTATGACCGACCTCCATGTCACCTGGATGGATGAACCCGGCCCGACCGACGTTCTGAGCTTTCCGATGGACGAACTGCGGCCGCCCCGCGATGACGAACCGCCGGTCGAAGGGCTGTTGGGGGACATCGTGATCTGTCCGCAGGTTGCTGCCTCGCAGGCGCAGAAGGCGGGTCACCCGGAGAGGCACGAGATCGGCATCCTGCTCACCCATGGGGTTCTGCACCTGCTCGGCTACGACCATGCCGAGCCGGACGAGGAAAGGCTCATGTTCGGCCTGCAGAACCGTCTCGTGGCCGAGTGGAACGCCCTGGTCCGGATGGCGCACGGCGAAGAGCGATGACCGGCCCCGACATCGTCGCCGTGGTCGTGGCCGTCGTCGTCGAGCTGTTGGCGGCGGTACTGGTGACGGTGGAGACCGCAATCGGCCGGGTCAGCAGGGCGAGAGCCGAGGAGATGCTCGACGAGCGCCGCCGCGGCGCGACCAGTCTGGTCAGGATCGCATCCGACCCGGCCCCGTATGTGAGCTCGCTACTCTTCCTCCGGATCGTGCTCACCGTGGTACCAACGTTGTTGGTGTTCTTCGTCCTCGGCAACGTGGGGGTGTCTCCGGGGTGGAACCTGCTGCTCACCACGATCATCATGGGCACCGCCAACTTCGTGCTGCTTGGAGTGGGTCCACGCACCCTCGGCCAGCAACGCAGTCTGTCGCTCGCGCTGTCGACCGCCGGTCTCGCGAGCGCCCTCACCCGGCTGTTGCGCCCGATCACGAGCTTGTTGATCCTGATCGGAAATGCTGTCACTCCGGGGAAGGGCTTCAGCCAAGGCCCATTCGCGACCCAGGCCGAGCTACGAGAGTTGCTCGATCGCGCCGGCAAGGAGGCCGTGATCGAACCCGACGAGCAACGGATGATGGATTCGGTCCTGGAACTGGGCGACACCTTGGTTCGCGAACTCATGGTTCCCCGCATCGAGATGGTGTGGATCGAGCGGAACAAGCGACTCCGGCAGGCGATGTCCCTGTCGCTTCGCTCAGGTTTCAGTCGTATTCCGGTGATCGGTGAGGACCTAGACGACATCGTGGGCGTCGTGCACGTCAAGGACCTGATGCAGCGGATCTACGAGGATGATGAGGCGGAGGAGCGGGAGATCGTCGCCAACGTGATGAGGCCGGCGATGTTGGTGCCCGACTCGAAGCGGGCCGACGATCTGCTTCGGGAGTTCCAGGCTTCACGCACCCACCTGGCGATCCTGGTCGATGAGTACGGTGGCACGGCGGGTCTTGTGACTGCGGAGGACATCCTCGAGGAGATCGTCGGGGAGATCGTCGATGAGTACGACACGGCTGAGATCGCCGCGTTCGAGCAGTTGGGGCCCGGAGATTTCCGGGTGTCGGCCCGCTTGCCGATCGACGACCTGGCTGAGCACACCGGAATGAATATCTCGATGGAGGTCGAGGGGGTGGAGACGGTCGGAGGGTTGCTGGCGCGACGGCTTGGTCTGGTGCCGATTCCCGGCAGTCGAGCAGAGATCGATGGCTACTTGCTGACAGCAGAGACGGCCGAAGGTCGGCGCAACCGCGTCTCGACCGTGCGGGTCACCAGATCCGGCAATGCCGAAGAAGACTGAGGAGACGACGATGGCGGACATCCGATGAACGCTGAGAACGCGAAACTGGTGACCCTGGCGCGCGGTGCCAAGAACCGGGTGAGGGCGGAGGCCGGAGCGGCCGTGCGGGACGACACGGGACGGACCTACACCGGCGCGACCGTGGACCTGCCATCGCTGGAGCTCACGGCCGTTCAGGCGGCGGTCGCGCAGGCCGCCGGTGCTGGCGCCAGAGGGGTCGAGGCGGTGGTCGTGGTGTGCGACGTGCCGGTGGTGGAGGAGGCATCCCTCACGTGTGTTAGGGATCTCGGTGGCTCCGGAGTGCTCTACCTCGTGTGCAACGCGGCAGGTGACGTTGTCGAGGAAGTCACCACGTGACCCATACAGCAGGTTTCGCCTGCCTGGTGGGTCGACCCAACGTGGGTAAGTCGAGCCTGACCAACGCCCTGGTCGGCGAGAAGGTCGCGATCACCTCGCCCCGTCCGCAGACAACTCGCCATGCGGTACGAGGCATCGTGAATATGGACCAGGCACAGTTGATCCTGGTCGACACCCCAGGTCTGCACAAACCTCGGACCCTGCTCGGGGAGCGTCTCAACGACCTCGTACGAACGACCTGGGCGGAAGTCGACGTCGTCGGGCTATGTCTGCCCGCCGATCAGCGACCAGGCCCGGGGGACCGCTACCTGGCGTCCGAGATTGCCAAGTTGCGGGCAGATCGGGTGGTGCTGATCGTCACCAAGATGGATCTAGTGGATCGCGCCGCCGGGGCCGAAGCGTTGGCTGCGGCCAGCGCCATGTGTGACTCGGTGGGGCTGGTACCCGACGATGTGGTTCCGGTGTCGGTTGTCTCCGGGGAGAACATCGACGTGCTCGCCGAGGTCCTCGCGGCAGCGTTACCGCCGGGGCCGGCGCTGTACCCGGAAGGGGTGCTCACCGACGAGCCGGAGGAGACCCTGGTTGCCGAACTGATCCGGGAGGCCGCGCTGGCGGGAGCACGCGAGGAGTTGCCCCACTCCATCGCCGTGACCGTGGACGAGATGAGTCCCCGGCAGGATCGACCTGAGTCCAAACCCCTACTCGATGTGCATGCCACCATCCACGTCGAGCGCGAGAGTCAGAAGCCGATCATCATCGGGAAGGGCGGCTCCCGACTTCGGCAGATTGGCGCCGATGCCCGCGGCCAGATCGAACGGTTGTTGGGGACACCGGTGTACCTGAGCCTGCACGTTCGGGTCGCCAAGGAATGGCAGCGCGACCCGAAACAACTCAAGAGGCTGGGCTTCTGAGTTCGTCCTTCTTCAGGTCAGTCAGTCCTCGGGCAGCGGGGCGTAGTTGTCCCCGGCCAGGGCGGCGGCCTCTTCCCGTCGCTCGCCGCTCGCCTTCGCCCGCCGAGACTCCTGAAGCTCCGGGATGAGTTCGTAGCGTTTGCCGAAGGTTTGCACGATGGCTGTGAGAGCCGCCGCGAGTGGGATGCCGATCAGTGCCCCGAGGGCACCGAAGAGCGCCGCGCCGATGATGACCGAGGCGAAGGCGATGGCCGGATGGATATCGAGAGTCTTGGCGGAGATCTTCGGAGAGAAGAAGTAGTTCTCGATCTGCTGGTAGGCAGTGCCGAAGATGATGATCCACACGACGTCCAGCGGATCGTTGAACACCGCCACCAGACAGGGCAACGCGATACCCAAGTACGTGCCGATGGTGGGGATGAACTGGCTGACGACTCCTGTGAATAGGCCAAGGGGCAACCAGTAGGGCACGTCGATGAGCCACAAGAAGATCGACATGAAGAACGCCGAAAGTAGGGCGAGCAGCAGCCGGGACACGACGAACGCCCCGGTCTTCTGAACCGTGATGTCCCAGACGGTCACGAAGATCCGCTGTTGACGAGCAGGAAGCCAGGAGGCGATCGTGCGCCGGAGCCTGGGGCCGTCGGCGGAGAAGTAGAAAGCGAACAGCAGCATCGTGAAGCCCTGGAAAACCAGCCCGACTGCGCTGGAGATGATGCCCAGGACCCCGCCGGCCAGGCCGCTCGCCCAGTTGGCGACCTGCGCTGAGGAGATGTTGAACTGCTTTGCGAGGACCTGCGGATCGATGTCCTTGTTGAAGGTCTTGCTCACCCAGTCCGCGAGGGAGTCGATCAGCGAGGGCAACTGCTGCACAAGTTGGGACAGCTGGCTCACCAGTAGACCGCCGAAGGCGGCGAGGAAGGCGATTCCGCACACGAAGAAGGTCAGCATGGCGATGCCGGTGGCCAGACCTCGCTTCATCCCTCGACGGGTGAGGAACCCCACTATGGGCTCCAGGGCTATGCCGAAGAGGAATGCCAGCAGCAGTAGGAACAGGAAACTGCCCAAGCTGTGGAAGACCCAGGTGCCGATCTCGAGGAAGACGAAGAGGATCAGCACCGCGATGACGGCCTTGCGCAGCCACACCGGGTCGAAGGCTACCCAGACGAGCTTGTTCGGCCGCCCGGCGCTACTTGGCGGCTGGGTATCCGGATCGACCGGCTTGGTCGCCTCCTCCGCTGACATGGCCACATCGTGCCCCAGTCGGCCGCCGGCAGTGGGCCATTGCGACCAATTGGCGCATCTGGGGCGCACAATGGTCCCCATGCCGTTGATCCGGGACGAAGGGGTGGTGCTGCGAACCCACAAACTGGGCGAGGCCGATCGCATCGTCTCGGTCCTCACCCGCGATCGCGGCCGGGTCAGGGCGGTGGCCAAGGGCGTGCGTCGCACGACAAGCAGTTTCGGCGCCCGGTTGGAGCCCCTTGGACATATCGATGTTCAGTTCCACACCGGCCGGAACCTGGAAGTGGTCACACAGGTCGAGACCATCGATTCCTTCGGCGCCCGGTTGGCCGGCGACTATGGCCGTTGGACCGCGGGTCAGGCAATGCTGGAGGCCAGCGAACGACTGACCCCGGTGGAGGGGGAGCCGGCCAGGCAACAGTTCCTCCTGCTCGTGGGTGGTCTACGGGCACTGGTCGGCTCGCAGCATGATCACGGGCTGGTACTGGACGCCTTCCTGTTGCGATCGTTGGCCATCGGTGGCTGGGCGCCGTCGTTCGACCACTGCGTGCGGTGCGGCGCCGCCGGCCCGCACCGCTCCTTTCACCTCGCGGCCGGCGGGTCGTTGTGCAGTCAGTGTCGGCTGCCCGGATCCGCGACCCCCACGCCGGACACGCTGGCACTGATGTCGGCCCTGCTCAGCGGTGACTGGGCAGTTGCCGATGCCGCCAGTGCCCGAAGCGCGAGAGAAGCGAGCGGCCTTGTCGCGGCCTATGTCCAGTGGCATTTGGAGAACCGGCTGCGCTCGTTGCGGCTGGTGGACAGGGAGGTGATCCCCGCGGTCGCCTCCGCATCCGCCGCTCCTTCGGACTCCACAACTGCGGAGTGGCGGTCCGAGGTCCGCCGCGAGGAGTGAGAGAATGACCCGATGGCGTCCCGCGAGTACGTAGCTCCGACCCCGCACCCCTCGGGTGTGAGGCCGCCGGACATCCCTGCCGACGCGATCCCAGCCCACGTGGCCATCGTGATGGATGGCAACGGTCGCTGGGCCCACGCGCGCGGGTTGCCTCGCACCGCGGGGCACGAGGCCGGCGAGTTCGCGTTGCTGGATTGTGTCCACGGCGCGATCGAGCTCGGCATCTCCCGACTGAGTGTCTACGCCTTCTCGACGGAGAACTGGAAGCGCTCCCCCGAGGAGGTGCGTTTTCTGATGGGGTTCAACCGCGATGTCGTTCGTCGGCGACGTGACGAGATGCATGCCATGGGGGTGCGCGTCACATGGGCGGGCCGCAAGGGTCGGCTGTGGCGCAGCGTCGTCAAGGAACTCACCGAGGCGGAGGAACTGACCAAGGACAACGACAAGTTGACCTTGACCATGTGCGTCAACTACGGCGGTCGAGCGGAAATCGCGGACGCGGCAGTGGCCATCGGACGCGCGGTCAAGGCGGGCAAGTTGAATCCCAACCGGATCGATGAGGACACCATCGCGCGGCACCTGTACGAGCCGAACATGGCCGACGTGGATCTCTTCGTCCGGTCCAGCGGTGAGCAGCGCACAAGCAACTTCCTACTCTGGGAGGCCGCCTACGCGGAGATGGTCTTCCTCGACACTCTGTGGCCGGATTTCGACCGTCGGCACCTGTGGTACGCCGCCGAGCTGTACGCCCAACGCGAGCGGCGCTACGGCGGTGCCCCGCCGGTCATGCCCCCCTCGGGGCGTGGAGACGAGGACGGGGACCGCGAAGGGGACGGGGGTAAGTCGTGACCGTCACCGCGAATGAAGCACCGACCAAGAGCCCGCAGAAGCGGTGGCGTCCGGGTGCGCTGGAGTTCCTCACCCTGGGGCTCGTCGTCGTGCTGCTGGGCCAACGATGGATTACCGGGTTGTTCGATTCGCCCAAGATCCAGGCCGGCGCGACCATCTTCGTGTCGATCATCGTGCAGGCGCTGCCGTTCCTGGTTCTGGGCGTGCTGCTCTCAGGTGCGATTGCCGCCTTCGTGCCAACGTCCTTCTGGCAGCGGGCGCTGCCGAAGAACTCCGCCCTGGCGGTTCCAGTCGCAGGTGCGGCAGGAGCAGTGTTGCCCGGATGCGAATGCGCCTCGGTGCCCGTCGCCGGGGGCCTCATCGCGCGGGGCGTGGTGCCGGCCGCGGCGCTGACGTTCCTGCTCTCGGCTCCTGCGATCAACCCGGTGGTCATTGTCTCGACCTTCGTCGCGTTTCCCAACAACCATGAGATGGCGCTGGCGAGGTTCGTGGCGTCCTTGGTCACCGCGATCGTGGTCGGCTGGCTGTGGCTGCGATTGGGCAAGACCGACTGGATCCAGATGCCGCGACGCGACCATCTGACGGGTACCAACAACTGGCATACCTTCCGGCTCACCGCCGCCCACGATTTCTTGCATGCCGGCGGTTTCCTCGTGATCGGTGGCCTCACGGCGGCGATCCTGAACGTAGCCGTCCCGAAGGAGTGGCTGCAGGCGGTGGCGGATAATCCGCTGCTGGCCGTGCTGGGTATGGCAGTCCTCGCGGTGATCCTCAGCATCTGTTCGGAGGCGGATGCCTTCGTGGCGGCGAGCCTGACCCAGTTCTCCTTGACGTCGAGGCTCGTTTTCCTGGTGGTCGGGCCGATGGTGGACATCAAGTTGATCGCGCTGCAGGCCGGAACCTTCGGTCGAGTCTTCGCCACCAGGTTCGCTCCGGTGACGTTCGTGGTCGCGATCGTCCTCGCCGTCGGCGTAGGAACGTGGTTGCTGTGAAGCGCGAGGTCCAGGCAGTCCTGCTGATCCTGGTGGGCGGGGCCATCGCGCGCATCGCGCTCTCGGGTGCCTACCTCAACTACGTCAAGAGCGGGATGAAACCGTATCTGCTGGTCTCGGCGGCGGTGTTGTTGGCACTCGGCGCGATGGCCTTGGTCGACGCGTTGCGCAAGCCCGGAAAGACTCCCAGCGACGTTGCCCAGCATGCCCACGACGCCGTGTTGGTCTCGGGCGCCGAGCATGCTTCGGCGGGCCACGAAGCGATCGACGTCACCGGCCACAACGACGGCCACGACCACGGATCGATGCGTGCTGCCTGGCTCTTGCTCCTTCCTGTAGCCGCGATCTTCCTGATCGCTCCCGGACCCCTGGGTGCCTACACCGCGTCACGACAGACGTCGAGCGTCACCGCACCGAGTTCGGGCATCGAATTCGATCCGCTGCCCGCCGGGGATCCCGTGGCCGTCCCGCTGGACGATTTCGCGACGCGAGCCATCTGGGACGACGGCAGGACGCTCGCGGGGAGAACGGTCGACCTCGTGGGCTTCGTGACGCCGACGAGTGATGGCCAGTGGCAACTCACGAGGATGTCGCTCACCTGTTGCGCGGCGGACGCGGTCACGGTGAAGGTACAGCCGAAGGGCGACGTGGCACCCCTGCCGGCGAACACTTGGGTGACCGTCACCGGAACGTACGAACCCGGCGGCGGAACCCAGAGTTCCACGGCCATCCCGTGGGTCAAGGTCAAAGAGGTGACCAAGATCCAGCAGCCGGCGGATCCGTACCTCTAGCCGACGGTCAGGCGCACTCCGGGCAGCGCCCGAAGATCTCCACAGTGTGGCTCGCATCGGTGTAGCCGTGCTCGTTGGCCACCCGTGCGGCCCACTTCTCCACGTCGGGGGCGGCTACCTCAACGGTGGCGCCGCAGGTTCGGCAGACCAGGTGGTGATGGTGGCCGCCGGAGCATCGACGGTAGCGTGCCTCACCGTCTTCGCCGACAATCGCGTCGATCGCCCCCGAGGCGGCGAGCGCGGCCATTGTTCGATACACCGTGGTGAGTCCGACGTTCTCGCCACCCGTTCTGAGCACCTCGTGCCACTCCTGTGCGCTGCGGAAGTCGTCGCTGGACTCGAGCGCTGCCAGCACTGCGGTTCGCTGTCGAGTGGGCCGCATCCCCGCCAATGGCCGCGATGTGTCGCCTCCGGCCGTCACGACTGCCTCCGGGCGCTTCGGCGCCGGAGGGGCACCGCGGCCAGGGCCAACAATCCGAACACCGCCAGCGCGACTATCACGATCGCGGGCCCGGGTGGAACGTCTACGTAGAACGAGAACACCAGTCCGCTCACCGCCGCCACCAGACCGATCAGTGATCCCAGGGCCATCGTCGTGCGGAAAGATGGAGCGACCTGCTGGGCGGCTGCGATGGGGACGATCATGATCGCGCTCACCAGCAGGAGGCCCACAACCCGCATCCCCACGACGACAGTGACTGCCGCCAGAACGGCGACCAGGGTGCTCATGGCCTGCACGCGGATACCCTGCACCGCGGCCACATCAGGGTCGAGCGCTACCGCGAAGAGTTGCCGGCCAAAGAGCGCCAACACGATGATTATCCCCGCCGACAGCGCCACCAAAGCGATCAGATCGCTGGACGAAACCGTGGTCAACGAGCCGAAGAGATAGGAATTCAGGGAAGCGGCGCTCTTCGCCGAGGCGAGCGACGCGAAGAGTACCCCGCCGGCGATTCCGCCGTAGAACAGCAGCGCAAGGGCGACATCACCGGCGGTGCGACTGCGGTCTCGGATGAACTCGATGAGGAATGCCCCCGCGACGGCGGTCACCATGGCGGTGGGCAGGGGGGCGGTTCCGAGCAGGAATGCCAGCCCGACGCCGGTCAAGGCGACATGCCCCATCCCGTCGCCGAGGAGTGCGAGTCGGCGTTGCACCAGGAAAGCGCCGATGAGGGGAGCGATCACACCGACCAGGACCGACGCCACGAGCGCGCGCTGCATGAAGTCGTAGGAGAGCAGGCCGGCCATGGTCAGGACTCCATGAGGGGGCCGGGCTCGATGTGGAGCGGGTCGTCATGGCTGTGATGGTGGACATGATCATGTAGGTAGTCAGCCGGCGGATTCGGCCCGTCGTAGATGACCCGGCCATCGCGCAGCACGACCGTGCGGGTGACCAGCGGGCGCAGCGGGCCCAGTTCGTGGGTCACGAGTAGGACGGTTCCGCCTGCTCGGGAGAAGTTCCCAAGGACCTCGGCCAGCCGAGCCTGGGACTCGGCATCGACGCCGGCCGTAGGTTCGTCGAGGAAAAGGGTATGAGCGCCGGTCGCCAGGGCGCGGGCGATCAACACGCGTCGTTGCTGCCCCCCGGAGAGGTTCTCCAGCCGAGCCTTGCGCCGGCCCGTGAGGCCGACCTGCTCAAGCGCGCCGGTAACGGCTGCCCGGTCGGCAGACCGGTTTCGCAGTCGGGGGCGGGGCCCGGTTCGACCGGCAGCCACAACCTCGTCGACCGAAACCGGTATCGCGCCGGCCGCGGGGAGGCGTTGCGGCACCAGGGCCACCTGGTGCCAGTCGCGGAAGTCCGACAGCGGAACGCCGTCGAGCTGGACGGAACCGCTCGAAAGTTCGGTGAGCCCGAGGATCGCCCGCACGAGGGTGGTCTTTCCGGCCCCATTGGAACCGAGCAATGCGACGAACTCCCCGGACTGAACTGTGAGGGACACGCCGTCGAGGACTCGGGCTCCGTCGAAGGCGACCACGAGATCGTCGGCTTGCACAGCGGGCGGTGCGTCAGCAGCCATCAGCACTTCTGCCCCTGCTTCAGAGTTGCCAGATTGGTCCTCATCACGGACTCGTAGTCACCCGAGGACCCGGGGGCGAGTCCTTCGAGCGGATCCAGCACCGCGGCCGTCGCGCCGGTCTCCCTAGCAATCGTCTCGGCCACCTTGGGGTCGACCAGCGTCTCGTAGTACACGGTCGTGACGTCCTTGGCCTTCACGATGTCGGAGACCTCCTTCACGCGTGCCGGTGATGGTTCGGCGTCGGGTGAGAGGCCGGAGATGCCGACCTGGGTGAAGCCGTAGGCGCCGGCGAGGTAGGCGAAGGCCTCGTGGCTCACCACCAGGTCTTTGGTGCGGCAGGATTTCAGGCCGGTCGCGAATTCGTCGGACAGGGCCGACATCTTCGAGGTGAGGGACTGTTCACCAGTTGCCAAGGCCGGGGCCGCGCTCGGGTCCTGGTTGGCCAGGGCTGTCTCGATGTTCTTCCCGATGGTGGTCATGTTGGCCGGGTTGAGCCAGATGTGCGGATCGGTCGCGTCTGCTTGGGCACCATTGGCACCGCCCGACTCGGGCGCGCCCGCAAGCAAGGTGGTGCCTTTGGTGACATCGATCGCCTTGTCGGGCGCTTGCTGCTCTATGGCGGCGTCCACTGCCGGTTGGAAGCCGGGGATGTATAGCACCGCGTCGGCGTTCCGGATTTCGGCGACTTGCGCGGGCGTCAGTTCCAAGTCGTGTGGCTCCACCCCGGGGGGCGTGAGTGAGGTGACTTTGACGTTGTTCCCACCCACCTGCTCTGCGGCGTACTGCAGCGGGTAGAAGGCCGCTACGACATTGAGCGGCTGACCAGGGGAGTGGCTCTGGGAGGCGTTCGGCCCGGAACTGCAGGCGGTCAGTAGCAGTCCGGCGGCCGCGATGGCAGCGAGCCCGAGTCTTGCGCGTCGACCCTTCTTGTTCATGAAAACCATTTTCACATAGGTCGATCACGTCAGGCAAGCTGGGGCGCCAGCCGAGCGGCCATGCGGTCAGATTGGGGCACCGCGTTCATGCGCTCAGAACCGGGGGCACCGCGTTCGTCAGGAACGCTCGGCAAGAAGTTGCGCCACCGAATCGGGGGTCCCTGGGCCGCAGAACTCGTGATACGCCTGCTCTGGGTCCGGTGGTACCCGCAGGCTGCTGTGGGCCGGAGCGGTCACCACACTGCGCAGGAAGGTTGCAGCCGTCAGCGGCTGTTTCGGTCCGTCGACCACCTCGGCCAGGCGTGGGCAGGCCAATGCAGCCCGGGCCCACTCGGTCTGGATCTGCAACTCCGTGCCGGTGGTGTTGGGGATCAGGTTGCCGAACAGCTTGTCGTCGCGCGCACGCTGGAACTTGTCGAACGGCGCGGTGGAGGATCCTGGCGCGGTAAGGGCTGCCGCGATCCACGGCGTGGGGGTGATCTTCTCGTGCCCCTGGTGGCCACGATGGGTGAGCTGTAGGTGGGCGGGCAGCGAGGTCGCGAGGCCTCGCCAGTCGTACACGTACATGTCGGGTCCACGGTAGAAGGATTCCGCGCCGATCCCGCCCATGGCGATAGCCGGCAGGTGCAGTTCAGAAGCTGGCGCAACGGCAATCCGCGTTGCGGGGGTGGTGAGGAGTCCGAACCGGACGTAGACCCCCGGTCCGGTGTACCAGGAACTGGACGGACTACCGGAGTACCAGCCGTTCTCGGCGACGGTCACCCGGCCGGTCCCTGTCAGCTGGCCGAAGGGCAGGGGGGCGTCGCTATGGCGCAAGGCGACTGCGCAGACGGCCGCCCACGGCAGCACCAACAGCGACAGCAGGTAGCGGCGTGACAGTGGTACCACGGCTACGGGCGCAAGGAAGGCGAACAGCGCGGGAAGCAGCAGCCGGGCATGCAGATAGTCGCCACCGATGGCGATGACATAGGCGGCGTCGACGATCGCGCAGGCGGGGAAGGTCAGCAGGACGGCCAACTGACGCCGCCGCCCGTGGCGGTGCAGGGCTAGTGCCGTCGGCAGGTAGGCGCCCAGCGCGAGGGCCAGCAGCGGAATCAAGAGGTAGTACGGCGTGATCAGGTCCGCACCGTAGGCGAGGCCCTCAGGGACCCTTAGCGAGGTGCCCTCCTTGGCTAGCGCGGTCGAGGACACCATCTCGCCGAAGTAGCCCATCCGGAAGACCTGGTAGGTCAGTGGAATCGCGCAGGCCCACACCACCGTCGCGATCCGGCCGGGCCATGAACTTCCCGCCCATTGGGCAACGACGACAAGCAGCAGCAGGAGTGTTGAGACCAGGACCAGTTCGGGCCGAACGAGGGGCCCGAGACCGATCAGCACCAATCCCCAGGGAGCGAGACGTGTTGAACCCTTGGCCCACCAGGTCAGCGCTGCGAGGCAGCCGGCCAGCCAACAGAACGTCAGACCTGTCTCCAGACCCGTCGAGGCATAGACCCACACCGGTGGCAATACCACGAACGTGATCGCCCCCAAAGGCAGGAGGAAGGGCCGCTCCTTGCCGTTTGATGGGTAGAAACGTGACGAGCCGACCATCGCGAGGATGATGGCGGCCAGGGTGAATCCGATACCCAGAACGACCGCAAGCCACTCCAGGGCCACCGGTAGGAGTCCTGCGATGGCCAGGATGGCGAGCCACAGCGGCCCGGTGTAGGCCTCGACCCGTTCGCCGGGATTGAAGACAGGACCGTGGCCGTGAAGGATGTTGTCCACGACACGCAGGTAGATGAAGCCGTCGTCGTAGAGGTTCCGGTTGCGCCAAGCCAGCACCGCCAAGAGCAGCACCGGGGCGGCTAAGGCCACCCACTGCGCGGCGGTGAACCATCTGCGGGACGGCGGAGATGATGCGGCGGCTTCGTCGGCGGCCACCGACTCGGCTGCGGGCGCCAGCGCGTCACCCAAGTCGAGTTCGGCGGATCTCGGCATGCTGGGAGCGTAACTGAGTCCGGTGCGTCCGGAAGGACTGTGCCGGGCTGCTGTGGGTGAGCTAGAAGGCCCCGAAGAGCTTGCCCAAGCCGACCGCGACGACCACGACGGTGACGCTGACCCGTAGGACTTTCGCCGCGGTTCCGATGGCCGGCCACGAAAGCATCTGCAGCCAGACGAGCACAGCGGCCAGCAGCAACAGGAAGACGCCGGCCCAGTTGTAGGGCAACAGAACGCCGAGCAGGAAGAAGGCGAGCGCGAACAGGCCGACCAGCCAGATCGGGAGTTTCCGCAAGAAGAACAGCGGACCAGTGGACTTCACCTCAAGCGCGCGGCGGGTGTCGCTCACCGGACCGGAGGGAACCTTCTGGCCTTTGGGCGACAGCGGACGGGAGGAGACATTCGACCGGCCGGAGCCCTTGTTCGTGGACTTGTTGGCCGGCTTCTTGCGCGTGCCCTTCTTCTTCGGCATGTCATCAATGGTGAACTAGCCCTGCTCGACGAGGTGTCACCGGGTGTGGTGACGTGAAATCGCCGGCGGTAGGGAGGAGAGTCAATGTTGGTCGTCACGCGGCACCGACCAGCCGACGGTACCGATTTCGTGTTGGCGGCGAGGTCGGCACTGACAGCGTTACGGGCGCAGCCTGGCTGTGAATCCGCGGAGCTGGTCCGAGACATTGACGATGGGGACACCTATCTGCTGGTCACCCGATGGCAGGGGGTAGGTAGTTACCGGCGGGCATTGAGTTCCTACGACGTGAAGGTGTCTGCGGTTTCGGTGCTGGCATCGGCGATCGACGATGCCAGCGCCTTCGAGGTGCTGATTTCGGCTGAACCCGAGGGACTCGTGGAGTTCACCGGCGACCGGGCCCCGGATGCGGACACCGCCAGCCCTCAGTGACCACTGAATTCCGACGGACTGCGCGGCCCGGCCCCTGAGACGCTGGTGGCTTCGCCGGTCGATGGCACGTCCGTATCCCCGCGGTCACAGGAGCAGTTCGAGGAGCTGGGCTGCCGCGGCCTCGG
The DNA here is from genome assembly GCA_964556255.1 of uncultured Actinomycetes bacterium. Lineage (GTDB taxonomy): Bacteria > Actinomycetota > Actinomycetes > S36-B12 > UBA10799 > JACJWR01. The sequence continues at coordinate 45,491 of CAZKVQ010000010.1, read as the reverse complement.
CACCGTGTTCGTCGGCCATCTGTCGTGCTATCGACCGAGCTCTCTCGGCGCGCCACGGTTCCAGCAGGGCCTGCGCCAGCGAGGCGGCGATTCGGTCCGTCGACCATCGGTGTTTGGGCACCGGGTCCGAGGCGATTCCCCGTTCTGCGGTGAGGCGGGCCCAGAATGGCTGATCCCCGAAGAAAGGCAGCGGCACGCCGGGCACTCCGGCGGCCGCGACGGATTGCGTCGTTCCTGCACCCGCGTGGTGGACGACCGCGGCGCACCGCCCGAACAGGGCGTCATGCGGTACTTCGTCGACGATGCAGATGTCCTGCCCGTTCTCAATCCCCCCACCCAGCCCGGTCCAGCCGCGGGACAGCACGATGCGGGCGCCGAGTTCTCGGGCTGCCGAGACCAGCATCCGGGTTGTCACATCGGGTGACTGCACGGTCATGCTTCCGAGTCCGATGTACACCGGTGGTGGTCCGGCATCGAGGAAGTTGTCCAACTCCGTCGGCAGTCGCCCGTCGCTGGGCAGGTGCCAGCGCCCGGTCACCGACACCCGCGACGACCAGTCCGAGGGCGCCGGCAATAGGGCGGGTGACCAGCCGCACAGCACTGGCAGGGACTGTTCGATCTCCCTGAATGGGCCTCGGCGGCCGTAGGGCTTCAACCCCGCGCCTCGACGGTAGGAGTCCACACTGGTACCGAACAACCACCACTGCAGCCGCTCAGCAACCGTGTAGGTGTACCTGTTGGCCCAGCCGAGGTCGCGTGCCGGCGAGACCAACAGTGAGGGCCAGGCTGTGGTTCTGGTCAACGGTTGCAGGGCACCCCAGGCGCTGGGAATCCCAAGTGACTCGGCGACGTGGTAGGCCACCACGCCCATAGGGGAGAACACCACCAGATCGGAGTCCTTGAGCCCTGATTCCAGGGCGGAGATGATGTCGTCGATCAGTGCCGTTGCGCCTCGACGCAGACTCGTCAGCAGCTGCAGGGGGTTTCGGGCGTTGATGAAATCCTGTCCCCAGTCGGTCATCAGGAACTCCTGGGGGTTGCCGGGCAACTCGACGAAGGGCACTCCCGCGGCCATGACGGCCGGCCGGTGCACCAGATGTGTCAGAAGCCGGGGCCGTGCCCCGGCAGCGCGCAACGCCCTCGCCAACGCGAGGAATGGCTGCAGGTCGCCCCGCGTTCCGGCGACCACCAGCGCGAGATCGGGGCCGCGTGAAGCCCCGTCAGTCATCAAGGGTCTCGTAGTGCCAATGGAGCGATCGACGCCCCAAAGGTCGCGCGACAGCCAGGATCCTATCGATTCTGCCGCTGAGTGCCGCCTCCGACTGTCGCGAGCAGACAGGTACGGCCAGCCACACCCGGCGGGCACCCTCGGCGCGCAGTTCAGCCGCGATCGAAGCGGCCGTGCGCCCGGTCTCGACACCATCGTCCACCAGGATCATTGTGCGGTCTTCGAGGGCCATCGCCCCGAGTACGACGGCGACGGCGGCTGCGTCGGGTACCTCCACCGAGGCCAACCGCAGGCCCTCCTCCAGAGCGGCCGCGACCGCGACTCCGCTGGGCGACTTCACGACCATCAACGGGTTGCTCAACCCGATGCCGATGTCGAGTTCGAGCTCGTCGATGGCACCCGCGACCAGGGGCTTAAGCAGTTCACCCGCATGGCGTCTATCGCGGAAGTCCATACGCGTCAGCATGGCATCACGTGTGCTGATCGGGTGGTCGAGCGGTGCCAGTTAGTCTTGATGTGTCGCGCCTGACAACAAACCGACTGCCTTGGAGCCCCTCAAGTGACCGCTGACCGCGTCGATGCGATTGTCAACCTCAGCAAGCGCCGGGGTTTCGTGTACCCCTCCTCGGAGATCTACGGCGGCAGTCGGTCCGCCTGGGACTACGGCCCGCTGGGGGTGGAACTCAAGGAGAACATCAAGCGCGCCTGGTGGCAGAACGTCGTGCGGGGACGCGAGGACGTGGTGGGCCTGGACTCCTCGGTGATCCTGGCGCCGCAGGTATGGGAGGCCTCCGGGCACGTAACGGCGTTCAGCGATCCGCTCACCGAATGCAAGAAGTGCCACAAGCGTTACCGGGCCGACCAGCTGCTCGAGGAGTACGAGGAGAAGAAGGGACGGCCGGGCACCCTGGCGGACGTGGTGTGCGTCAACTGCGGCACCCGCGGCGAGTTCACGGAGCCGCGGGACTTCAACGGCATGCTGCGCACCTCGATCGGACCGGTGCAGGATGAAGGGGCCGTGCACTTCCTTCGGCCCGAGACCGCCCAGGGAATCTTCGTGAACTTCGCGAACGTCTCCACCACGGCTCGGCGCAAGCCGCCGTTCGGCATCGGTCAGGTCGGCAAGAGCTTTCGCAATGAGATCACGCCGGGCAACTTCATCTTCCGCACCAGGGAGTTCGAGCAGATGGAGATGGAGTTCTTCGTCGTTCCCGGTACTGACGAGGAATGGCATGAGTACTGGCTCAAGTCCCGCTGGGACTGGTACCTCGATCTCGGGCTGAAAGAGGAGAACCTGCGGTTCTTCGAGCATCCCAAGGAGAAGTTGTCGCACTACTCCAAGCGCACGGTGGACATCGAGTACCGCTTTCGTTTCGCCGGTTCGGAATGGGCCGAACTCGAGGGGATCGCAAACCGGACCGACTTCGATTTGAAGACCCACTCGGAGCATTCCGGCGTGGACCTGTCGTACTTCGACCAGGCCGCGGGCGAACGGTGGTTTCCCTACGTGATTGAGCCCGCCGCAGGATTGACGCGCTGCGTGCTGGCCTTCCTGCTGGACTCCTACGACGTTGACGAGGCACCCAACACCAAGGGCGGGGTGGATACCCGGACCGTGCTGCGATTCGACCCGCGCCTCGCCCCGGTCAAGGCGGCGGTCCTGCCGCTGAGCCGCCACGCCGACCTGTCGCCGGTGGCGAAGGACCTCGCCGACGCCCTGCGTCAACGCTGGAATATCGAGTTCGACGACGCCGGTGCCATCGGGCGCCGCTACCGTCGCCAGGATGAGATCGGCACGCCCTACTGCGTGACGGTCGACTTCGACACCCTGACCGATCGAGCGGTGACCGTCCGCGACCGCGACACGATGTCGCAGGAGAGGATCGGGATCGACGCCCTCCCCGGATGGCTGGCCGAGAGGCTGCCGTCCTGCTGAGCCACACAGGGCTGCGCCTCGGTGGGTTCGACCTGGCCGTTCCGGTGGTCTTGGCGCCGATGGCCGGGGTGACGAATCGTGCCTTTCGGAGGCTGTGTCGCGAGCAAGGTGCTGGGTTGTACGTCTCGGAGATGGTGACCTCGCGAGCGCGGTTGGAGCGCAACGAGGCGACGTTGCGGATGTGTTCCTTCGACGCGGACGAGTCCCCTCGCAGCATCCAGTTGTACGGCGTTGACCCCGGCGTGATGGCCGAGGCCGTGTCGATGATCGTTGCCGAGGATCTGGCCGACCACATCGATATCAACATGGGCTGCCCGGTGCCAAAAGTCACTCGAAAGGGCGGTGGGGCGGCGCTGCCTTGGAAGTTGGACCTTTTTGCCGCCATCGTCTCCGGTGCGGTGAGCACGGCGAACGTCGAGTCCGATCGCCGCGGGGTGCGCCGGGTACCGGTCACGGTCAAGATGCGCATGGGGATCGACGTCGACCATCTGACGTACCGAGAGGCCGGCGTGATCGCGGCCCAGGCCGGTGTGGCGTGGGTCGCCCTCCACGGCCGCACGGCTGCCCAGCTCTACGGCGGCGAGGCGGACTGGCGGGCGATCGCGACCCTTGTCGAGGATCTGGCCCCGTTGGGCGTGCCCGTGCTTGGCAACGGCGATATCTGGACCGCCGCAGATGCCTTGTCGATGATGGCCACCACGCAATGTGCCGGGGTCGTTGTGGGTCGGGGCTGCTTGGGTCGTCCGTGGTTGTTCGGCCAACTGGCTGCGGCGTTCACGGGGCAGCCGATCCCGGCGGATCCCCGGCTGGGTTCGGTCATGTCGGTGATGCGCCGGCATGTCGAGCTGCTGGTGGAGCTTTTCGGCCCGGACAAGGGGCCGAGGGATTTCCGCAAGCATGTGGCCTGGTACCTGAAGGGTTTTCGGGTGGCCCACCACATCCGGGTCGGCCTGGCCAATGTGAGCAGCCTGGCAGAGTTGGACTCCCTGCTGGCGCAAATCGACCCGGATCAGCCCACCACGGCGGAGGTTGCCCGTGCGCCTCGAGGCAGGACCTCCGGCGGCCGCGTGGTGTCCTTGCCGGAGGGCTGGCTGGACTCGCGGCAGGTGGATGACCGTGACGCGGTGTCGCTGGGCGCGGCGGAGCTGTCGGTGCCGGGTGGGTGAAGGTTCGCTCCCTCGACGTCCCTCCTGTGAGCTGCCTGCACGCTAAGTATGGAATTCGTTACGCCACGCGAGAGTGGCGATCGGAATTGTCGGCCTGGTTTGACACAATGGCGCCATGGCAACCCAAGTCCCGGCGAGGACAGCGGTCTCCGACCGTCTCGTCGCCCCCAGAAGCTCCCGGCCGCGCCGGGGCTGGGGGTCTGCCGTGGGCATGATCCTGGCCGCGGTGGTGATCCTGGGCCTTGTGGTGCCGTTCGCTGCCGCCTACCACGTGAACGCCATGGCCCAACGTCATTCAACGGTCCCGACGGACGTCATCGTGGTGCTGGGGGCCGCCCAATTCGACGGCACGCCTTCGCCGGTGCTTCGAAACCGACTTGACCACGCCAAGGGGTTGCAGGAGGCGGGCGTCGCGCCAACCATCATCACCGTGGGAGGAAACCAACCGGGTGACCGGTTCACCGAAGGCGGCGCGGGGCGCGACTATCTCGTGTCGGTTGGGGCTGATCCCGCGAGCGTGATTGCGGTGGAGGAGGGGCGTGACACCCTCGCCAGCATGCAGGGGGTCGCACGCGAGATGAGTCAGCGCGGCTGGCACTCGGCAACCATCGTGTCGGACCCTGCCCACATGGCACGCTCCATCGAGATCGGGCATCGTCTCGGCATCGCCGCCCAGGGAAACCCCACCGAATCAGGCCCCGGTACCCAGGTGACTTCGGAGTACCTGTCACGCGAGACCGTCGGCTATCTGTACTTCCTGGGCAATCAGCAGTGGTCCACCGAGCGCATCATCACCGCTCAGCAGGACTAACCGTCGGTGGCCGCTGACCAGGATTGCCGTGGCTACTCGCTGCCGGACACTGCGCGGCTCTGCGGCGAAGCCCCAAAATCCAACCCGCGTAGTCCGTTCGCCCGCGACCGCGCCCGTGTTCTTCACAGTTGGGCCATTCGACGGCTCGCAGACAAGACCCAGGTCCTGCTGCCGGGCGAGTCGGACTTCCCGCGCACCAGGCTGACCCACACCCTCGAAGTGGCCCAGATCGCCCGGGAGATCGGTCAGTCCCTGGGTTGTGATCCGGACCTTGTCGACACCGCCGGACTCAGCCACGACCTCGGCCACCCACCCTTCGGCCATAACGGCGAGGCGGCACTCGACGCTCTAGCGTCGGACATCGGCGGCTTCGAGGGCAACGCTCAGAGTTTCCGGGTCCTCACGCGGCTCGAGTCCAAGGTGTTCGAAGGTGATCGCTCCTTCGGCCTCAACCTGACTCGGGCGTCGCTGGACGCCACGATCAAGTACCCGTGGTTGAGAAAGGCTGGGGTGGCCAAGTTCAACGCCTACGTCGACGACGCCGAGGTCTTCGGCTGGGTGCGTGACGACGCGCCAGCGGGTCGTCGGTGTCTGGAGGCGCAGGTGATGGACTGGGCCGACGACGTCGCTTACTCCGTGCACGATGTCGAGGACGCCATCTACTCCGGCTTCGTCCGTCCACGCGATCTTGCCGACGACGGCCCGCTCGCAAACGTGGTCGCTATCGCGATGCGTGACTACGCCGGCCGACTCACCGAACCGGAACTTGGCGAGGCCGTGGAGAGGTTACGCACGCTGCAGATCTGGCCCCGGTCGTTCACTGGCTCCATGCATTCCCTGGCTCAGCTCAAGCAGATGACCAGCGGCCTGATCGGTCGTTTCAGCGAGGCGGCAACATCGGCGACGTTAGCCACTGCCGGCCCAGGGCCGCTCACCCGTTACGGCGCGGACCTGGTGGTGCCTCGCGAACAGTTGGCGGAGGTGGCTGTACTCAAATCTGTGGCCAGCCATTTCGTGTTCAACCGCGAAGGGGTGTCCGACGTGTATGCCGAACAACGCCAGCTTCTGACCGACCTAGTGCTGGGAATTGCCGAACGAGGTCGCGACGGTCTGCGGGTGTCGTTTCGCCCCGCTTGGGACGCGGCCGCCGACGACGGCGCTCGGCTGCGGGTGAGCATCGACCAGGTGGCGTCGCTGACCGATGTGTCGGCTGTGCGCCTGCACTCAAGCCTGTTCCGCGCCGACGATTAGGATCGATGTCGTGGCGAAGATCCGCTCAGAGGATGTGGCCGAGGTTCGCGAGCGCGCCCGCATCGACGAGGTCGTGCGGGAGACGGTTGAACTCAGACCGGCCGGCGGGGGGTCTTTCAAAGGGCTGTGCCCTTTCCACGAGGAACGCAGCCCGAGCTTCCAGGTCAGTGCGGCGAAGGGCCTGTGGTACTGCTTCGGATGTGGCGAGGGTGGCGACACCATCGACTTCGTGATGCGGGTCGATGCGCTGAGTTTCGCCGAAGCTGTGGAAAAACTCGCGGCGAAGTTCAACGTCGAACTTCGCTACGAGGAGGGCTCCGCGGCGCCGGGACGCCAGCAGGGACAGCGAACCCGCCTGGTCGCGATCAACCGTGCCGCCGCGGACTACTTCAGGTCCCAGCTGGCTTCACCGGAGGCGCAGATCGGTCGGGACTTCCTGTCCGAACGGGGCTTCGACGAGGAGGCGCGGGCCCGCTTCACCGTCGGGTACGCACCCAAGTCGTGGGATGCGGTCACCAAACACGTCCGTTCCCTGGGCTTCCGAGACGAGGAGATGCTCGCCGCCGGCATCGTTTCCAGCGGCCAGCGAGGTGTCTACGACAGGTTCCGAGGTCGGCTGGTGTGGCCGATCATGGATCTGGCCGGCGATGTGGTCGGCTTCGGGGCGCGACGGCTGTACGACGACGACCAGGGCCCCAAGTACCTCAACACGCCCGAGACCCCGCTGTACAAGAAGTCGCACGTCCTCTACGGAATCGACCTTGCCCGCAAGGACATCTCCAAGCAGCAGCAGGCGGTCATCGTCGAGGGGTACACCGACGTCATGGCGTGCCACCTCGCAGGGGTCACCACTGCGATCGCCACCTGCGGCACCGCGTTCGGTGACGACCACGTCAAGGTCTTGCGGCGGCTGCTGCTCGATACCGACGCGATGTCCGGCGAGGTCGTCTTCACCTTCGACGGTGATGCCGCGGGTCAGCGGGCCGCTCTGAAGGCCTTCGATACCGATCAGGCTTTCGTGGCGCAGACCTTCGTGGCGGTGGAGGCTGATGGCCGCGACCCGTGTGAGTTACGGCTGGCAGAGGGTGACGACGCTGTCCGAGCCCTGATTGCATCCAGGGTTCCGATGTTCGAGTTCGCGATGCGGGCCAAACTCGCCGAACATGACCTGGACACTGCTGAGGGGCGGGTAGGCGCCCTGCGCGAGACGGCGCCGCTCGTCAGTTCCATCCGAGATCGGGCCCTGCGGTCGGAGTATGTGGCGACCCTGGCGGGGTGGCTGGGAATGGACCCGTCGGCGGTGACTGCGGCGGTACGCAACCAACCTCGGGTCAAGCCGCGGCCACCGGCAGCCAACCCGGCGGCAGACTCCGCCACCGATCGTCCGCCGGCGACCGGGCCCGAGCCACCGCCGTCGGCTGCTGTCGGTCAACTTGGCGACCCGCGGGTCGAGCGGCAGGCGCTCCAGGTGATGCTTCAGTACCCAGGCTTGGTGGCCGAGTGGATCACCACGACGGAGGAGGAAGCCTTCACCGATCCGGGACTGCGCGAGATGTTCGCGGCGATCACCGCGGTTGGGGCACCGACCGTGCTAGGTGACGACGGCGGCGACAAAGCCTGGCTGACCGAGGTGCTCGCGGCGGCGGAGGACGATTCAGTGCGCACCCGGCTGCGGGCCGCAACCGTGCTCGGGCTCCCGTTGAACGCTGACGGGGACGATTCGGACGCCCGGGAGGATGTGTCGAGCTACGCGATCGGTGTGATGGCGCAATTGAATGCCTGGGCAGTCACCCGAAGAATCGCACCACTGAAGGGCCGCTTGGCTCGCGTCGATTCCGGGCGTGATCCGGAGGAGCTTTCGGACCTCATGGCTGAGTTGATGGAATTGGAGAACTATCGGCGGTACCTGCAAGACCTTTCGCTCGGCGGAGACAGGTGAGGGCGTCCCGATGAAGCTGCCGCGTCGCCCGCCGGAGGCCGTGCGGGCACTCGTCCCTGATGGTGAACGACTTCTGGGCTGGTGCGAATCGGAGCCCGAAGGCGTCGTCGTGGCCACCGACGAGCGGATCGTGGCCCCCGCCGTCGAACTGGCGGCGAGATGGATAGAGATCCTGGCTGTCGCCTGGGATGATCCGATATTGGAGTTGACCGTGTGGCGCCGGTCCGCCCCACCCGCAACCGTGGTGGTGCGACTGGGCGGCGCGGGGGTATTGCCAGAGGTGGTGCGCGAGCGGGTCATGCAGTCGCTGCTCACCCAGCACTTCGTTCCGCTGCGAGGGACGAAGGGCGTTCGGCTGTTGGCGCGCCGCGACCCTGCCACCGATGAGACGTTCTGGCAACGGGTGTACGACCATGGAATCGACCCCGCCGATCCTGCGATCCGGGCCGAGGTGGACGCGGCCCTGCAGGCCGCGCGTGACGCCTTCGGCGTCTGAAGACAGGTGTGCTACGAGGGCCCATAGGCACCCTGTGTCGGCGCGGGAACACGCAAGGTGAAAGTCGGGCGAAATCGAGGATTCAAGTTGTGTCCGCCGTCGCGCGGGACCTAGGGTCTCCCCGAAGTGTCACAACTGAGAGGACCCCAATGCGCAAGTTACTCGTGTCAACGGCGATCACCACGCTCGCCGCTTCGGCAGTGATCGCGCCGGCGGCGATGGCCACAGCTGCACCCGCGCCGACCGCCGTCACCCCGGCCGGGACCTGCAAGGCGCCGCCCAACACCAAAGTGTCGGACCTAACGATCAACCAGTTGCGCCAGTATGTGTTGAACAACGGCGAAGAGATCCCGACGCTGGCCGAGTACCTCGCCTACGCGAATTCTGTGAAGGTGGGAGTCCTGCCAGAGATCAAGAACTGGAAGACGCCGGCAAGCGGAATGCTGCCGGAACTCGCCGACTACACCAAGCAGATGGTGGCGGCCAACGCAATACCGACCAAGATCATCGGATCCTTCGACCCGACGATCCTCCAGTACTTCAAGGACAACGCGAGCTCGACGTCGTGGCCGCGCGTGTGGTTCCGGGGCGCGGGACCCGTCTCCGGGACGAACATCGTGCAGCCGCTTGCGCCGCCAACGGTGGCCGAGATGCATGCGACGGCACCGGCCGCGAACAATCTCGGCGTCATCAACATCGGGTACTTCAAGGGCAAGTTCCCGTTGGACGGCAAGACCTATAACGTGCCCGCGCAGTTCTACCACGCCAAGATTCCGGTCTACATCTGGTACAACGTCGCGACCAAGGGCGACGGGCCGGCCAACGGGCCGAGTATCTTCGGCGTGCCGTCCCCGGGCTGGAACTCGATCACCGCGATGTGGCCGAAGAACGTGAAGTGGATCGCCACCGATCGGACAGCCCGATACAAGGCCTGGACAGGCGAGACCGCTAACCGGCCGATCCCGGAGATGGTTGCCCACCGTGGCGGCGGCATTCCGGACTACTCCGAGAACTCCATGTCCGCATTCCGGCAGGCAGTGCGTAACGGTGCACATGTGCTGGAGACCGATGTTCAGTGGACAAAGCCGCTGCCAGGGCAGCAAGTGGGAACCGCTGTTCTGATGCACGATCAGACGATCAACCGCACCACGAAGTGCGCGCCCAGCAAGCGCCCTTGCCCGGTGATCGCTTCGCCACGGCAGGAGTTGAAGATCGCCTTCAACGGCACGACCCAAGTGGCCTACGCCGTCAGGACGATCCCAGGATGCACGCTGCACGCTCCAGTGCTGACGCGTTCGCCGATCGTGCGTGGTGACCTCCGATACGTCACCGCCACTTTCGATCCCACTACCGGGGCGACGTGGCTGACAACGTATGGAGCCGGGTCGTTCTACGTCAGGGTCACCTGGACAGCGACCCCGAATCCCGGTAACACCTACATGTCCAGCGGCAAGTTCTCCGACGTCTGGCTCGCGACCCGGGCTTAGCACGGGAACACAACGTGTGAGGCGGGCATCCCCAGCGGATGCCCGCCTCACACGTGTGTGGTGGTGGTGCCCGGGGCAGCGCTTGAGTCCGAGCCCAATCCTGCGGCGGTCGGATGGCGACGTTACCCGCGGCAGCCGAATCGCGACGGTACCCGCGGCTGTTGGATGGCTAGTTGGGGGTGAACTGCACGTAGCCCTTGTAGCCCAGGTACGCCGCGAAGATGAAACAGATGGCGGCGTTGATCTGTCGGGAATGCGCTGTGACGAACCGGTTGAGGGCCCCAAGGATCGGATCGGCCTTCGGCCCGAGCACTGTCGCTATCAGCACCGGAACGAGAGCCGGGATGAGGGTGATCACCACCAGCATCGCGTAGACGATCAGCTTGTCGGTGTCGCTCGCGGTGGACTTCCCGATCTCGTGCAGGGCCGGCAGGAAGAGAACGATCGAGGTGACGTTGCCGATCATCGCCAGCATGCCGATGACGAAGAACTCCCAAGTGCTGGCGTTATCGATCCGGGCCTTCAGCTTGCCCGAACCCTCGGTCTTCTTCCGCAGCGCCCTGATACCTAGGAGGAGCAGGGCGAGCGCCAACACCAGGTGGAAAACCCCGTCGCTGGGGGAGTGCTTCGACGAGTCCGCCACGAGTATCGGAAGTAGCTTCGCGCCCACGAAGCTCAACGCCAGCAGCACCAATGCGATCCCGCCGGTGAATGCCCAAGCGCGAAGGATCGGCTTCGTCCGGCCCGCTAGCACGAAAATGACGACTGTCAGCAGCAGCGGGCTGACCGCCGCCCCCAGAGCAAGCGGGAGCACGGAGGTCAGAAGCGAGCCCATACCCGCACCTTAGCCAGTCAGCATGGTGCGCGGGATGGCTTGCCCGGGCCCGCCAAGGCTTGGCGGCTTGTTCACTCCGCGTCGGATCCGGGCATAACGGCACGAGGCCGCGCTGCCCCTTCGGGGACGGCGCGGCCTCGTGGCTGGCGTAACTACTGGCAGGTCTGCTTAACGTAGTCGGTGATCGGGGTCTGTGCTGCGGCAAGAGCAGCGGCCTGCTCCTGCGACAAGGTCCCGGTCTCGCCCGCTGTCACGATTCCCTGCGTGAAGTCCGTGAAAGCGGTCTTCACGGACTCGGGTGCGCTGGCGGGCACCGCGGCAGCGAAGGCTTGGGTTTCCGCGGACCACTCCTTCAACGCTGCGACCATTCCAGCCTGATCCTGTGCCGACTGTGCAGTCTGCAGCTTGGCCTTGGCGGGGGACTGTGCCCATGACAGGGCGGTGGCGCAGAAGGCCGCGCTGTCCGCGCCACTGGCCGCGGCGCTGGCGCCCGATTCGGCGGCGCTGGCGCCGCTCTCAAGCGCGCTGGCAGCTTCGGACGCGGCCGAGGAGGCGGCACTTCCGGCGCTTTCGGCGGCAGAGGCGGCAGCCGAGGCCGCGCTCGAGGCGGTGCTGGTCGCGCTGTTGCTGGAACATCCGGCCAAGAGCAGCGAGCCGGCAGCGAGGCCGCCGACCAGATAGACGCTGAGCTTGCGGGAACTCGACTTCATGTTTTCTCCTGAGTGGTGTGGGCAGAGGAAATCCCCCATGCACGCGGAGAGTACTGGAATTCGGTGCCGCTGTGCCACGATTGGCGCCCTGTGGCACCCTGAGGTCATGGCGGAACGTCGCAAGTGGAGTGAGATGTCTGGCGGTCAGCGGACCGCGATTCTGGTGCTCGCCTCGGTCGAACTGGCGCTCACCGCGACCGCGGCCGTGGACCTGGTTCGGCGTCCCGCGTCCGGGGTCCGAGGACCGAAGGTACTGTGGGCCTGCGCCCTTGTGGTGCAGCCGGTAGGCCCGATCGCCTACCTGGCGCTCGGACGGAGCCGCTCGGCGTAGCTACCCGCCCTCACTGTCACCGACGCTGCGACATAGCTCGATCGAAGCCTTGCCGCAGGGCTCGCACCAATTCATCCGAGAACGCGAAGTCTCCGAAGCTGTTGGCTTTGGTCGCGACGATCTCCCGGTATCGGGCGGCATCGACCGGGGCGTCAATCAGGTCACTCAGATACCGCGAGACTGTGCTGTCCCCGCGGATGAGTGACTCCAAATCGATGGTGGCCACATCTGGGAAGCGTCGCGAGAATCGCCTCTCGGCATCCTCATAATCGGATAGCGCGTATTGGAGCTGCAGCCAGCGCCCGTCATTGTCCAGTTCCCGCCACATCTCATCCTCCGTCACATCCAACGGCCCCAGCGGTTCTGTGCTCCGGTACGCCTTCAGGAGTACATACGAAGACAGGATCCTGTCGATGGGGTCACGACGAAGCAGGATGATCGTCGTCTGCGGGCCGCACTGATCTCGCATGAACGTGATGCCCTCGTCGGGCAGCAGCATGTACTCCGGCGAGATCTCGCCGACGATGGCATGGTCGTCGATCGCCGGCCGGTAGAGGTCGGCATAGGGCACGGACTTCAATTCGTCAACGCTTTCCACTTGGGCGAGGACGGTCAGCGAATGGTAGAGGGTACGTTCCTGGGCGATGGCCCTCCGGCGTTTGGTGATTCGACCCGTCAACAGCAGCCCTGTTCGGGCGGCCATTCGTCGCGCGGCCGAGGCTTTGGCCCGCCGACCGCTAGTTCGTCGCCCGTGCCGATAGCGGGTATTCCCGTGCAGCAATTGGAATTCACGTGTGTCGAAGAGCGTGTCGAAGTAGTGCAATTCCTTCAACGGGTGCATGAAGACAGGGGTGCAGTCGCTGAGGATCTTGTGGAGCAGAGTGGTTCCGGCGCGCTGTGAGCCGATGCCGATGACGTAGCTCCTCGAAGGGCTAGGCATCGGCGTGGGTGGCCCTTCGGCGTCGTCAGGCGCGGTTCACAGGTATTGATTGAGGGCTCCCGCGACTGGATTCGAACCAGTAACCGTCCGATTAACAGTCGGATGCTCTGCCGTTGAGCTACGCGGGATGGACGTCCCAAAGGCTAGCAGCGCGAGGCAGTAGGGCGGCCCGGGGGTTCGCCGGCTGCCAGTGCCCTTACGTTCGTTCATGCATGCGACGGCTGCCCCCGGCCGGTAGGTTCGTACCATGACGATCGTCGCCGAGACCGAGGATGTCGTGGTTCGAGAGGCCACGGCCTCTGATGTGCCACAGATACTCGAGATGATCCACGAGTTGGCGCACAACGAGGGTAGCCCGGACCAGGTGGAGACCTCCGAGGAGGACCTTGCTCGGCTGCTGTTCCCGGAGTCGATCGGCGAGCGGGCGCGCACGCCGTCGGGTCTTCCGGCGGCATTCTGTCTCGTCGTCGACGGTCCGACGCCCGGACACCTGTATGGGATGGCGCTTTGGTACCTGACCACCTCCACGTGGACGGGGCGCCACGGCATCCATCTGGAGGATCTGTACGTCCGTTCAGAGGCCCGAGGGCTGGGGATCGGCAAGGCGTTGGTGATGACGCTCGCGGCGCTCTGCGACGAGCAGGGGTACCCGCGATTGGAGTGGGCGGTGCAGGATTCCAACGCGCACGCCCGAGCCTTCTACCGCAGTTTGGAAGCCGAGGAGATGGACATGTGGCTACCGAACCGTCTCTCGGGGGATTCGTTGCAGCGTCTGGCGGACGAGGTCGAGTTGTAGCCGAGTGCCCTGGCTACAGTAGGCCGCGAGGGGCGGTAGCTCAGTTGGTTAGAGCGGCGGACTCATAATCCGGCAGGCCGTGGGTTCGAGTCCCACCCGCCCTACGCAGATTCCGCCCGACCCGCAGCCGGCGCAGGTCACGAACTGCGGGACTTTCAGCGTCCCCATCGCTCGCGGCAGAACGTAACCTCTCGCGGCGACTCTCTTGTGGAGCAGCATGGCGCTGCGCACGCATGTTGGCCGCAAGGTGTACATTAGGTGAACGCAAGATGAACAACCCTGCTAGTTGGGCCGGTTCAGTCCGGTCTAATCCCGAAAACACGAGGAGGTTCCATCGTGTTCCGCATCCGTTCTTTCGCATCAACGCTACTCACCACCGACCGCGCCCCCCGCGTGCTCTGGGCAGAGATCATCACCGAGAAGGCGCCAACCCTCGACAAGTAGGGGACGCCCCGACGGCTTTCGCCGGTGATCAGTCCGAGACGGGCTGACTCTTCGAATACTCCATCGCTGAACCCCCGGCTTGGGTATGTCTGGTCATGTCAGCATCGGTCACGGCGAACAACTGACACGCTGGTGGCATGGCAGTCACGTGGCCGCCGCCTCGGTGCGAACTGCGGCCGTATCAGCTCGATGCCCTTGCCGCCATTGAAGCGTGCTGGAACACGGGCCTGGATAGGGCACTCGTCGTGCTCCCGCCGGGGGCGGGGAAGACACTGGTGGGACTTGCCGCTGCCTCTCGGCTCGGGAGACCAACGCTGATACTCAGCCCCAACACGGCCATTCAGATGCAGTGGGTGACCCAGTGGCAAGCTGAGTTCCAGGGTCTGGACTCGGCCCGAATCGGCACTAGTCGAAGCCTGGATTCGGAGCTGACGAGTCTGACCTATCAAGCTGTGGCCCACTTCGACTCCGAAGCGGAGTCGGCCGAGGACGGTGATGCCGTCAGATCCCAGACCGAACGGCTGTCCGACCGCGCCCGGGAACTGGTCAACCGCTTCGCCGCCCTGGGGCCGGCGACCCTGGTACTGGACGAGGCCCACCATCTGGTCGAAGTCTGGGGCGAGCTGCTGGACGAGGTCCTCGCGGGCTTGCCGGAGGTGCGGGTCATCGGTCTCACGGCCACGCCCTCGGACACCTTGACGCCCACCCAGGCCGCACTCACCAAGCGGCTTCTCGGGCCGCCCGTGGCCGCGGCCTCTATCCCGGCGCTGGTCAAACAGGGCTACCTCGCTCCGTATGCGGAGTTGGCCTGGCTGTGTCAGCCGACAGCGCGGGAAGCGGACTGGCTGCACGAGGACGCCCTGCGGTTCGCCGAGTTGCAGGCCGATCTGGCCGCGCCCGGGGTGGCCTCAACGGACTTCTTCGTGTGGCTCGACGCTTACGTTCAACGGATGTCCGCGACGGAGTGGAACGGTCTCGCCGACCGGCGCCCAGATCTCGCCACGGCCGTGATGCGCTTCCACCACGCGCAGTTGGTCGAGAGCCCAACGGGCGCACGCGCCAGGGAGGAATATCGGCAAGAGCCCAGGCCGGCGGACTGGGGGCAAGTCATCGGGGAATTCGTCCGCGAAGTCTTGCGGGATTCCGAGGATCCACGAGACGTCGCGCTGCTCGAACGTCTTCGCCGGGCCCTGCCGTCGGTCGGCTTCACGGTGGGCAGCGCCGGCGTCAGGCGTGGCCGGTCACCGGTCGACCGGGTGGTGGCCCGTAGCGCGGCCAAGACCGACGGCGCGGTCGAGATCATCTGCTCCGAGTACGCATCGCTCGGCAGTCGGTTGCGGGCTCTCGTGGTGGTGGACCACGAGCGCGCCACTGCGACGCTTCCGGCCAGGTTGGCCGGGGTCATCGAGGCCGAGGCGGGGTCGGCAGTCCTGATGGCGACGCAGCTGGCATCTGATCCGCGGCTCGCGGACGTGGGAATCGCGCTGGTAACCGGCAAGACGGTGGCGATGAACCGACTCGGATTGGAGCGACTCCTGGCAGTTCGGCCGTCCGTCACGACCGTTCAGGGCGACGGTCTCATCGAGGTCATCGACAGCTGGTCGCCGAGGGAATGGGTGCCCGTGCTGACACGGCTTTTTGAGTCCGGGCAATTGAGCGTGCTCATCGGGACCCGCGCCCTGCTCGGTGAGGGGTGGGATGCCCGCAGCGTCACCACCCTCGTGGACCTCAGCACCGCGACCACTCCCACGTCGGTGGTCCAGACGCGAGGGCGATCGCTGCGACTCGACCCGGAGTGGGCCGAGAAAGTCGCCCACACGTGGACAGTCGTCTGCGTGGCGCCCGAACACTCCCGAGGGCTGCAGGACTACGACCGGCTGGTTCGCAAACATGCCGGCTACTTCGCGCTCAACTCGGAGAACCAGGTGGTCGCCGGGGTTGGTCACATCGATGCCCGACTCTCGCCCTTCGGCCCGCCCGAGGACGTCGGTTACGACGCATTCAACGCCTCGATGCTTGTGCGTGCCGAGGATCGGGCCGCGACCGCGGCCGCCTGGGGCATCGGCGGGCCATTCAACGATCGGATCGTGCCGGTGGTGCGCATCACGCGCTCGCCAAGCCTGGTCACCGCCGGCAGCGAGCCCGACACGAGCGCCAGCGCGAGCCAACCCGAAGTGCTGCCAACGCTGGGAGGAATGAGTCGGGATCGGTCGAGGCCGCCGGTGCTCGGAATCGTCACCATCGCCGCGCTGATCGTCATCGCGTTCGTGGTTGCCGTCTCGCAACCGTGGCTGGGCGCGGCGGTGGGATTGGTCGCCGCCTGCTCGATAGGGGTGGCCTGGTTCCGCGGCGGTCGCCGCGCACAGGCGGACTATCGGATAGCCGCTGAGCCACCGGGCATCGCCGACTATGCAGCTGTCGTCGCGGAGGCCCTCGGCAGTCCTGATCAGGCGCGGTTGAGAGTAGTAGAAGGCGTCACTACCGTCGACCTGCCCGGCCCCCGCGCCCAGGAGTTCGCCGAGGCGCTGGACGAGTTGCTGAGCGCGCCCGCCGACCCCCGGTACGTCGTGGCGAGGCCGGTACTACCCAGAACCGGTGAAGGGCTCATGGGCGTCGCCCGACGAGCGGCTAAGGGAAGACTGGCACCTGGCGTCGTGTGCCATGCGGTTCCCACAGTTTTCGGTGTCCGCGCCGAAGCGCTGAACCCGTTCACTTCGGCCTGGCAGCGACACATCGCCGTCACCGAGCCCTGGTTCACCGGTTCACCTTTGGGCGCGGGGTTGCTGGCGTCGGCCTCGGCGGACAGTCCGGCCGATCTCACCACCGGAGTGCGGGTCGTTTGGGACTGACGCCGCTCTGTGGGCCATGCGGGGTACGCGCGGCCGTCGACGGGCGGGGCGGGGCGGGCACGCGCGATGATGGCAGTGACTGTTCGCCGTGCGAGAGGATCCCGACATGGCCGCCCACGACATCCCTGACTCGCCCGCCATCCGCGCGACGATGCAGAAGACCCAGGAGGAGTCCTTGGCCAAACTCGGGCTCGACCCGCGGGTGGTGGCCGGCTGGGAGGACGGGTGGCGCACCGCGGAAGATGTGGACGAGGCGTTCGAGTGGTGGTACTTCGACATGCAACTCGACGATGGAACGACCCTGGTCGCCACCTTCAACACCAAGCCGCATAGCCATCCGGACGGGCCGCTGGACCCGTCTGTGCTGCTCATCTACCAAGGACCCGACGGCCGGAAGGTACGCATCAACGAGCCGTACTCGAGCGCGGAGTTCACCGCGTCCACGAAGGGCTGCGATGTCCGGATAGGGCCCAACACTGTGGAGGGGGACCTCGCGTCGTACACCCTGCACGTGGAGGTGGCGGGAATCGTCGCCGACCTGCAGATGACCCGGCGGGCCCCGTCGTGGCGCCCAGGCGCGGGCGTCTCCTGGTTCGACTCCCGCAAGAAGCACTACATGGCCTGGGTGGTGCCTGTGCCCTATGGGACGGTCACGGGCACCATCACCGACCATTTGGGTCAGCGTGAAGTCACCGGTACCGGTTACCACGACCACAACTGGGGCAACAGGCTCATGTCGTCCTATCTTGACCATTGGTATTGGGGTCGGGCACATGTCGGCGACTTCACGGTCGTCTACGTGCGGATGACGACCAAGGGTCTGTTCGGGTTCGGTTCGCTGAACATCCCCACCATCTTCCTGGCCAAGGGTGAGCGGCTCCTCACCGATGATCTGTTGCCGTTGCGGCTGGTGACGTCGGGCGAGACCGCGGGTCCCGGCGGACAGAGTTATCCAACCGACCTGCTCTGGACCTGGCAGACCGACGAAGGCAGCCTGCGAATGCACATAACGAACCCGACGATGATCGAATCCCTCGACCTGAAGGAGGACTCGTCCAACCCGGTCAAGACCCTGCTGCACGCGCACTCGCATCCCATGTACTTCGACTTCAACGCAGATCTGGAACTCACTGTCGACCTGCCGGGCGTCCGGGAGACGGTGAAGGGTCGCACTCTCTTCGAGAAGATGATGTTCCGCTAGCCGCGGTCCGACGGTCACGCGCGGCACCGCAACACGCGGCACCGTAACGCCGTTCGGACGGCTGTCGTCGAGCCAACGATCGATTGCTCCACTAGCGTGGAGCCGTGGCCCGCCGGACAGTTGGATTCGCCTTGGGTGGCGGCGGAGCGCGGGGCTCGTTCTCCGCCGGCGCGGTTGACTACCTGATCCGCGAAGCAGGAATCGTCCCCAGCGTGATCACCGGTACCTCCGCGGGTTCCATCTGCGCTTCGGTGTTGGCCCAGGCGCGAACCCCGGAGGAGTTCCACACCTGCGCCGCCGTCCTCCGTGACGATGTGCTGCGCATGGGCGTGCCTGGGGTCGCCTTCCAGCCTCAGGAGTGGCTGACGGGATTGGAGGGGACGCCGCTCGGGGTCGACGTTCGCGAATTCATGGCAGGAGCCATGCGTTCTCCCATCCCGCCGGATCCGAGTCTGAGCGTGGATGTCCTCAAGGATGCGGATGGCGGGCCAGGCGCAAGGCCTATGCAGCAGGGTTGGGAGGCGGCCCGATCGGTGTTGACGGGTCTCGCCGTGACCCACAAGGCGGTCAAAGGACTCAACGCCAACGCCGGATCGTTCGCGGTGATCGACCCGTTGGGTGACGCCTTCCTGGGGAAGACCCCCGGTCACGGCCCGGCACCGCTGGACCTTGACGCGATCGCACGGGAAGGGCTCGAACTCCGGCTCACCGTCGCGGCCCTCAACGCTGGCTGCCTGCGCTACGTGACGCAGACCGGCGCCATGGTCGAGCAAGATGGCACGACACCAGCTCCAGGCGAGCCCCGGCCCGGCGTCGTTGAAGGGCTGCTGGCCTCGTCGAGCGTCCCGATGATCTTCGCTCCGCGGGCCATCGGCGACGACGTCTACGTCGACGGCGGCGTGCTGCAGAACATCCCCGTGGCGCCGGCCTTCGCGCTCGGCGCTAAGCATGTGTACGCGATCCTGGCGGATGAACTCGTCTGTCCGCCTCCGGAGGTGGACTATGCGAAGGCGAACATGCTCTCGGTCCTGCTGCGTTCCCAGGTGTATGTGACGATGTACGGCCAGCAACGACGGGATCTCGCCATGCCGCTGCCCGACGGTGCTCGGCTGACCGTCATCGACCCGACCGTGATGGCGATCGGGCCGTTTGAGACCGAACTCGGATTGATGAAGATCAACATGGACTACGGCTGGCTTCGCGCCTGCGGCGAAACCTCCAAACTCAAGGATGACGAGAAGGAGCGCGCGCACGAACTAGCCGACGGGATAGTCACTGGCCGGGTGCGCTCCTGGTACCTCGAACACGGCGCGGCTGGAGACGGTGAGGGCGTGGCCGAGGCCTTGACCAGCGCCAAGGCAATGATTGCCACCGCCGTGCGTGGATGGCGATCCCTCGGACTCGCCCTGCCGGCGACAGCGGATTCCTGGAGTCAGGACACGGAATTGGCGTGAGGCTGGTCCCTCGCCTCGGCGGTTCCGCCGTCATCCTCATCGTTGGCCCGACTCCCGCCGTCGGCGTTGCTACCGTGCGAGTGTGTCCGAGATCGAGCCCGACGACCCACAGCGGGCGGAGCTGGAAGCCATCCTGCAGACCTCGCTGGAATTCGGCATGCGGGTGCAGATGTCGGGCGGCTACACGGCCCGGGTTCGAGATTCGATGCAGCGGGTGGCACTGGGATTAGGAGCGGAGCGCGCCGAAACCTGGGTCTCCTCCGGCAGCATCGGCCTGGCAGTGAACCGCGGCGGATGGAGCCGCACGTCGGTTCGCACGACACCCGCCATAGGCGTCAACTTCACGGAGTTGAGCCACCTCTCTCGCTTGTCGCGGGCGGCTTCCGGGATGTCCGTCGACGAGGTGCGCGAGCAGCTGGCCACGATCGCGGATTTAGACCGGCGCTACCCGTTGCCGTTGGTGCTGGTGATGCTCGGTGTCAGCTGCGGCTCGTTCGCGGCTCTGTTCGGTTCCAATCTCGTCGGAATCGTGTTGGCCACCGTCGGCGGCTTCGCCGGCGCCTCGGTGCGGCACTTCCTGATGAGCCGTCGGTTCAAGCCTTTCATCTACTGCCTGTTCGCCGCCTTGGTCAGCGCATCTGTGGTGTTGGCATTCAGTGGCTGGACCCAAACCGCGGACGTCGCCGCCACTGCCAGCATCCTCTTCCTCGTCCCCGGTGTGCCGCTGCTGAACGGTACCGCGGACCTGCTTACGTCCAACTACCTCAACGGCGTCGTGCGGCTGACGCGGGCCAGCGTCATCCTCCTTGCGTCTGCTTTGGGATTCGCGCTGGCGTTGGCGATCTGGGGGCATGCCTGATGTCGGCGTGGAGTGTCCTGTGGGCGGCCCCGGCGGCCATCGGGTTCGCACTGCTCTTCAACATCCGGGCCAAGGCTCTGCCCATCGTTGCCGCGATCGCGGTGCTGGCGAAGTTCATCTCCTTCTACGGCCAGCATCACGGTGTCACGGTTATAGCTGCCGATTTCATCGCCGCCTTCGCCGTCGGCACCATCGCGTACACCATCGGGCCGAGGCTGGGAGAGGCATCACCGGTTTTCGCCTTCGCGCCGGTGATCCCGCTGGTGCCGGGCGCCGTGATCGCAAACGCGTTCATCACATCCTTCACTCCGTGGATCACCGGATCCTCCGTCGACGGCCAGACCGACGGCCAGGAGTTCCTGCAGGCGGCCAGCTCCGGATTCTCTGCCGCCGCGATCATGTTGGCGCTCTGTCTGGGCGCCATCAGTCCGATGCTGCTGCTTCCGCGGGCCCGCACCGCCGAGGATTGATCAGCGGCCGCAGTCGCTCCGGGGGTCTGGGGGCACCCGCCTGCCCTGGTCGATCGCTAGCATGACCTCAGCCGACGAAGGGGTCCGATGACGATGGCCGGAAGTTCCAAGCGGTTCGCGCGCCGGGTGGCTCTGCCTGTGCTGTCCCGGGTCAACCCCGGCGACATCACCATCACTCACCATTGGACAGGGCGTCCGTTTCGGGTGCATTCCTTTCGGCATAAGGGCTATTGGTACCACCGGGGTAACCGAGAACGTGCTTCTATGTTGATGTCGGCACGCCTGCTCGGGCCGGGGGACATTGTTGTCGAGGTGGGCGCGCATGTGGGGTACCTGGCGGAGTTCTTCGCCGAACTGATCGGTCCTGCCGGAAGACTGGATGTCTACGAACCTGCTCCCGACAACCTGCGCTACCTGCAGCGCAATCTCGCCGGTCGCGACAACGTGTCGATCCACGAGGTCGCGCTGTCTGACGAGATCGGCTACGCCAGCTTCTTCGTCGAGGATCTCACCGGTCAGAACAACAGCCTGGTCGCCGACTACGAGGTGCTCGAGGGCAATCAGTCACGTGCAGGTGTCCGTGCGCACCTCACCGAAATCAGGGTACCTACGGACACCCTCGACAACCGCTACGCGAACGCCGAACGGCTGGACTTCATCAAGGTCGACGTCGAGGGTGCGGAGTTGCAGGTGCTGCGTGGTGGCACCCAAGTGCTGTCCACGCTGCGGCCGATCGTCTTCGTGGAGATCAGCCTCAACCACGAGCAGACCAGGGACTTCCTCCGAGCCCTCGGCTATCGACTGTTCGCACCCGACGGCACCGAGGAGACCGGCGCATCGGGGCTGGAGAATCACTTCGCCCTCCACCGGGACGCACATGCCCATCTCATTCGTGGGCTGGGCGCCGAATAACCTCGACCTCGGTAAGCGCCGCAACGCTGACGTCGGCGGCCCGCGCTGGGTCGGCCGGCGCTCGTTGTGGGTGGACGTTACGGCCATCGTCGTCCACTTGGATCGTGCACCACCCCAACGCGTTAGGGGCTGCGAAGTCCTTAGCAGGGTTGTCGGCGATGTAGACGAACCGACTCCGGTCAGGGAATGTCGCTGCGACCCGGAGGAAGTTGGCCGGATCGGGCTTTGTCGAGCCGATCTCCTCTGAGACGACAACCACCTCGATCCATTCGTTCACCCCCAAGGCCTGGAGTTTCCCGCGCTGGCTCGACGAGCGACCATCAGTCACCACCGCCAATTCGCCACCTGCGTCCCTGACAGCAGTCAGCAACTCCTCGGCGCCGGGTGCCAGCGTGATCTTCGGTCGATGGTCGCGATAGACGGTGAGCAGAGCCGCGGCATCGGGGACATGCTCGGGAATGTCGACGATGCCCAGCGATGCGGGATCCTGACCGATCAACTGCACCAGCCGGTCGAGTGCCGGTTCGCCGGCCCGCTGCCAGGCCATCATCGCCTCCAGCGGTGCCGCCTTGGATATGCCGAGGCTGCGCAGCACCGCGGCGTAGCCGGACCGCACGAAGTCGATCTCCTTGTACAGCGTGTCGTCCAGGTCGAATACGACCACGGAGGAATCATCTACCAGCAGCTGCATCGAGGTACACCGCGTCGTCGTAGCGCAGCATCAGCAGATCCGCACGCCAACCGTCATAGAAGGGGATCGTCTCGCCGAGCAGATACTCGCGGAACAGCCACTCCGGGAACCGCGCTCCAGCGGCATAGCTCAGGGGATAGCCGCCGCCGAACCTCGGATTCACTTCGATCCCGAATACGCGAGACCTGTCGTGATTCGCGAAGACCTGCAGGGTGACGCATCCTCGGGCGCCCGGCCAGGACCCGAATCGGGCAACGAGGTGGTCGTACAGGCCGTCGCGTATCGTGCGCCCCTTCGACACCTCCCCGGACCGCGTCGCCAACCGAAGTCGTGGCAACAGACACCGCAAGTTGCCACCGCGGTCGTAGTAGAGGTCGACGGTGACTTCATCGAACTCCGCTGGGTCCATGTACTCCTGGAACATGAAGCGCGGACTGGAGGTGTGTTCCGCCGTGAGGTCCGCCGCCGAGCGCAGCAGCATGGTGTCGGTGCTGGAGCTGCCATCACGCGGTTTCACGAATGCCGGATACCGCAGGGAGGCCGGCGACATCTCGGCCGGGCAGGGCAGGTCGAAATCGGCGAGGAGCTTCGGGGTGAGGCGTTTGTCGTTGGCAGCGTCCACGATGGTCGAATCCGGCACCGAGACGTCGACCCCGCTGGCATGAAGTCGTTGGGCCGCATTGGCCAGAACGGGCAGCTCGGTGTCGATCGTCGGCAGGATGAGCGCCACCCCGTACTCCGCGCACAAGGATTCCAGCGCGTCGAGGTACTCCGGACTGCCGACATGGGGAAGCGCCGCCGACATGTCGGCCACCTGGCAGGCGGATGACAACTCGGGCTGTAGGTCGGTCGCCACGACAGCGGCCTCGGGGAACAGGCTGCGGAGGTCGCGTTGGCAGTCGCGTACCAGTGAGACCCGGCGTCCAGCGGACGAGACGAGGATGTTTCGCCGGCCGGACGTGGGTGGGCTGCCGCCCATGGGTGTTGAGGTCATGCCTTGCGGGCGACCGTCTGGTAGTGCACCGGCATCCGGGGACGATCAGGGTCCGGGATCTCCACCACGGACACCGCCTCGAAGTCCGACAGCAGGCTCCTGAGCCCATCGTCGGTGAAACGCCAACAGTCCGGAGCCGGCCCGTGGATGCGGAAGTTGAAAGGTGTCGTGACTCCCAGCACGCCACCCGGCCGGAGCATCCGACGAAGTTCGATGACGGCGTCCCATGGCCGAAGGGTGTGCTCGAGGACTTCGGTGCAGACGATGACGTCGAAGGAGGCGTCCGGGACCACCATCGAGTTGTCGCTGCACAGGTCGGCGATGTAGGTCGCTCCCGATGCCGGGTCGATGTCCATCGTCTCCACTCGGCCCTGCACGAAACTGGCGACCGCGCCGGCGTGGGACTCAGGGGCGATGTCCAGGACTCGGACGTCGTCACCGTCGAATTCGGTCGCGAGTTCAGCGATGAAATCCGTGACCGACTGTCGCAGGATGGCGAAGTTCCTGGCATCGGTCGCTGACTCGATGAATTCCACGTGTTCTCCCTGCCTCCGGACGGATGGTACGTGCCGGATCGTCACCGCTGAGCCTGCTGTTGGTCGTACGGCTTGAGCGCCTCATTGTAGACGCCCTCCCGGTTGACCACGGTCAGCATCGTGCGGGCGATGATCCTCAAATCCAGCCCGAAACTCAGGTTGCGCACGTACCAGTTGTCGTGTGCGAACCGCTCCTGCCACGACGTGTCATTGCGCCCGTTCACCTGCGCCCAGCCAGTGATACCGGGACGAACCGTCTGTCGACGCACCTGCTCCGGAGTGAAGACCGACAGGTAGGACATCAGCAGCGGACGTGGGCCGACCAGGCTCATGTCCCCACGTATGACATTCAGCAGTTCGGGTAGCTCGTCCAGGCTGGTCTGGCGAAGGAACGAGCCGAAGGGCGGCAGCCGGTCGTTGTCGGGTAGCAGTTGCCCGTCCGGGCCCCGTTCGTCGGTCATCGTCCGGAACTTGAGCAGGTTGAAGGGCTCGCAGTCGAGCCCGGGCCGTTCCTGCCGGAACAGCACCGGGCTGCCCAGGTTCTTGCGGACGAGTACGGCCAAGACCAGCTGTACCGGAAGGGTCACCAGTCCCAGGAGCAGCCCAACAGTCAGGTCGAAGGCGCGCTTGCCGACCCGCGCATAGAAGGTTCTGGGTGGCGTCGACAGCGAATCCCGGTCGCTACCTGGCTGTGCCAACGGTCGGCCCCTCATCGGATCGGCGGCAGTGGGGAGGAAGGGGCAGCGCGCCCGCGGACCCTCCGATCCGGCCACCCTACTGGGGATGGTCGCGGCCCCTCGGGGATGGTCACGGCGGACCCGTCAGCCGGGGCGACTCGACCTGCCCACTGGCGCGCTCAGCGGTCCCGGCGCAGATTCGTGATGAGCCACTGTGGTCGACGTCCCAACGCAGCGCAGATGAGGTAGCTGACTGCCAGCATGGCGAAGGCCACGCCGACGAAACGAAGGCCCCAGGTCCAGTCAACGCTGGCGCGAGTGTAGGAGCGGCTTCCCAAGACCTCGCTGACGGCCGGCTCGATGACCCATGCCCTCAGGTAGTACAGCGCGTAGGGCAGTGCGAGTACAAGCGCCCACCACGGCCACGTTCGCGGCATCCGCAGTCGCCGCCTGAACGACATCGGCCAGTAGGGGGCCAGGGTGGAGGCGACGTTGCCCAATGCCAGCCAACCGACCACGATCCAGATGTCCAACATGATTGCCGACAGGATTGTGCGGTCCTCGTCGAGGAGTAGCCGCAGGCCCGTGGAGATGGCCATCGTCATCGGGACAAGGATTATCGCCAGCGCGATGTTCTTCTTGAAGAGGATGCGGGCAACCTGCTTCCCTTGACCCAGCTCCGGTACGACGTGGTCGCGGTCCGCGCCCAACTGGTTCGTGTTGATCGGATCGCTGAGCACGAACAGGGCGACATTAGCGGCCACGCCGTTGGCCGACCGCAGGAACCAGTGATCATTGGGGTTGTAGACCGTGTAGAGCGCGTAGCCGATCCCCAGGATGAGGTTGACGGCGATGCCGATCAGCCAGCCTCGCCGACCGCGCAAGGTCCACAGCAGCTCGTCGAGAACGTCCTCTCGCCAGCCGACAGGTTGCGGAGCCACCGTCATGTCGTGCCCACCCGGACTTCCAATCGTTCGAGTCGGCGCCGGACCGCCGGACGCCTCTCCACCGGCGATGCTGCCTCAAGGTCCGTGAGCAGCGCACGCAGTCGCCGCGCCGACAACGGCAGCGGGGCCGCGCACACCACCAGATCGTCGAGGCTCTCAGCCAGGATCACCTCCCACGTCGGAACCACCAACTCCGCCACCACCCGCCCGGAGCCGTCGGCAAGCAATCCGATGTCAAGGTCCCGGGTGGCCAGCGAGGTCAACACCGGAGACAGGGCATCCATCGCCTGGACCGCGGTGGCAGGGTCGTTCACCGCAGGGGAGAGGGCCTTGAGGGCGATATCCGCCATCACCCGCAGGGGCAGCAGTGGATCCTGCGCACGGGTTCGGCTACTTCCCGTGATCAGCACCTGACCGAGGTCGACCTGGGTCGATCCCCAGACGTGGGCAACGACCGTTCCAGGCGCCACGGGTGCTCCGACCGGGAGACTGATGCGGATGAACGCCTCGTTCCTGGCGGCCTCGGCCACCAGTGCCGATTCATCGATCTGTTGCAGTACGCAAGGCGCATGATCCCACCGGATGCTGGTCGGCTGGCCTTCGTGGTGCGGGGTCACCGGACGCGAGGTGGCGTCGAACGGGTCGGGGAACGTCTTCGCCGCGACGTCCAGGCCTTCGACGCACAACTCCTGCAGGGTCGGGCCCAATTGCACGGAGGTGAATGCGGCCAGCTGCACCTGACGCATCATCACCAGCGCCACGAGCGTCAACAGGAAGGTGACGCCCGGAACAACCCAGGACACGGATTCATTGCGTGCGGACAGGAGGGTGGCAGTCAGCGAGTACACGAAGGTGCCGATGGCAGTGCCGAAGACCCACCAGGTCATGGGATGGTCCTCGAATCGGCGAAGGCGCAAGGAGAAAGTCCCATACACCCACTGCACGACCGTGAACAGCAGCGAGAAGATGATGGTCACCAGACTCACGACGGAGAATGCGATCGTGAGCATCACCGGCGCAGTTGTCGTCGCCGGGAAGACGGGCGTCAGGTCGATCCGGACTGCGACCAGGGCGAGGAGCAAGCCGGCTACGGCACATACACCCTGAATCAGCCCGATGCGCAAGCGCTGCGCGGGGCGGCGCAGCCGACGTCTGGCACCGGTGTGACGCTGGGGTCCGCGTTGTTCGGTCATGGCCACCAAGAATGGCACGGTAACCCGCCGCGGGACGGACGGAACGGTCCCATGTGCGGCGGAGGGTCCAGCGGCTGCGCGAGGCAGCAGGAACGGCGCGGAGGCGTCCAGGTGTAGCTATCGGCCGCAGAGGTCAGCGCTGACGCTCGGCCGCCAACAACTCGGCCTTGATCCGCAGGCCCCAGCGATACCCTCCGAGTGAGCCGTCCGCCCTCACGACGCGATGACAGGGGATGACCATCGCGACCGGATTTCGACCGATGGCGGATGCAACGGCGCGCACCGCTTTCGGTGCGTCCATCTCCGCGGCGAGCTGCGAGTACGACCGGACCTCGCCGACCGGGATCCGGACGACGGCTGACCACACCCGAGCCTCAAAGGCGGTCGCCTGTACGTCGAGTGGCAGCGACATCCCAGGGTCAGCGCCGCGGGAGATCGTGGCCACCGCCTCGCACACCGGCCCCAGCCGGTCCTCGGAGTGCTCGAACTCGGCCAATGGGAACTCGGCCGCCAACAGCCGCAGGTTCTCTTGCGGATCGCCCAACCGAACAGCGCACAAGCCTCGGTCGCTCGCGACCACCACAGCGGGTCCGACCTGAGTCTGGGTAACCGCCCACCGCAGCGTCGTTCCCGGTGATCCCGCCGCGAAGACGCTGGGAGCGACGCCCAGCCTGCTGCCGGCCTCCTGATAGAAGGCACGTGAGGAGCCATAGCCCGCCCGATACATGGCCTCGGTGACGCTGCCATCACCGCGCAGCACCTTGCGGGCGTGGCTGGTGCGCACGGTGCTGGCATAGGCGCTAGGTGAGGTGCCCAGCAGATCTGAGAAGTGCCGCTGGACGCTGCGTGTCGTCCAGCCCGTCGCCTCTGCCAGTTCGGCCAGTGGCACCGGCCCACCACGCTGCTCGATGATCCGGCAAGCCAGTAGGACCCGGTCGTGGTCGTGGCGCGATGCATCGAGATCGTCGGGACCGCATCGTTTGCACGCTCGATAACCGGCCCGCCGCGCTGCGTCCGGGCCCTCGAAGAAAGTGACGTTGTCCGGGTTCGGCCGTCGCGACGGACACGAGGGTCGACAGAAGATGCCGGTGGTGCTCACGGCATAGACGAACGGAGGCGCCGTTTCCTTCCGATCCAGGACGGCTTGCCAGAGATCGCGACGGCTGGACGGGTCCATGTCAGAAATGTAGGCGGCCCCACGGCGGGCCCGCACTCCGGATCGCGACGTCGAATTCCCCCGTGCAGTGCCCCAAGCGGGTGAGAGGCCGATCACCGGGGCACGGCCCCGGCTGCTGTAGCCTTGGCTCGCCGGATCGATCTCCCGACTTACTTCCATGGAGCCCAGCTCGATGACACAGCGCGCACTCGTTGCTGGCGGCGGTGGCTTCATCGGAGGTCACCTGGCCGCCGAGTTGCTCGGTACCGGGGTCGACGTCACGGTTGCCGATATCAAACCCGAGGACCAGTGGTACCAACGGCATCCCGGTGCCCGCAACCTCGTGCTCGACCTGGAGGATCCGGCGGCCTCCCAAGAGGCGCTAGCCGAGGCGGACGTCGTGTACAACCTGGCGTGCAACATGGGCGGCATGGGGTTCATCGAGAACAACCGCGCCTTGTGCATGAACTCCGTGCTGATCAACACGAACCTGCTCAAGCAGGCTCAGCAGCAGGGGGTGCAGAAGTACTTCTATGCCTCGAGCGCGTGCATCTACCCGGACTATCGGCAAGGCGAAACCGACCTGGTCGCGCTGAAGGAGTCCGATGCCTACCCCGCGATGCCGGAGGATGGTTACGGCTGGGAGAAGTTGTTCTCCGAACGGCTGTGTCGGCACTACCTCGAGGATTTCGGCATGCAGGTCCGGGTCTTCCGGTTCCACAACGTGTACGGACCCTTCGGCACCTGGGATGGCGGTCGGGAGAAGGCACCAGCGGCGATCTGCCGGAAGATCATCGAGGCCGAGCGCAATGGAAGCTACGAGATCGAGGTGTGGGGCGACGGCGAACAGACCCGGTCCTTCATGTACATCGACGACTGCATCACCGGCATTGACAAACTGATCGCCTCCGACTACCCGGAGCCGTTGAACCTCGGCCGCAGCGAACTGGTGTCGATCAACCAACTCGTGGACCTGGTCTCGGAGATCTCCGGCATAGAGGTCAAACGCACCCACAACCTGTCCGCCCCGCAGGGTGTGCGCGGCCGAAACTCGGACAACACCCTGATTCGCGAGGTTCTGGGCTGGGAGCCAGGAATCGATCTGAGGACCGGGTTGACGCACACGTACCGCTGGATCCGCGAGCAGTACCTGGCCCGGGAGTCCGGCGAGAAGGTTGTCGGCTGAGGGTCTTGGGTTCGAATCCGGAGAGGTTTCCGGTCGCCAACGTCCTAGGCGTCGGTGTCCACGCCATCGACATGCCGACGGCCGTGTCCGCGATTGTGGACACAGCCACGCAGAGCCAACGTCTTGGTTTCGTCACCGTCACTGGGGTTCACGGGGTGATGGAGTCCCAGCGTGATCCACAGATCAAAGCGATCCACAACTCGTCCTATCTGACCGTGCCGGACGGAACCCCCACTGTTTGGGTAGGTCGCCGACAAGGGCACACCGGGATGGCCACGGTCTACGGCCCGCACCTGATGGATCGTGTGCTGCGGGCCGGGCTGCCGTTGGGTCTCCGACACTTCCTGTTGGGTGGCGGTGATGGCGTGGCCGAGCAACTGCAGGCCGCTCTGCGGCGCGACTATCCGGGGGTCGAGATCGTCGGCATCGCGACACCTCCGTTCCGTCCCTACACGCCCGCCGAGGAGATCGAGGTGTGCGATCAGGTTCGACGGTCGGACCCCCACATCGTCTGGGTGGGTCTGAGCACGCCGAAGCAGGAACAGTTGATGGCGGGTCTGGTGGCCCGGCACGGCGACCTGCTGCAACCGGATGGCCACGGTCGGCTACTGATCGGTGTTGGGGCTGCCTTCGACTTCAAGGCCGGTCTGGTGCGCGATCAGCCCGATTGGATCGTCGGTACCGGCCTCGGCTGGGCCTATCGCCTCACCCAGGACCCGCGACGGTTGTGGCGACGGTATGCGCGCAATAACCCCGCCTTCGTTGCCAAATCAGTGCGGCAGATGGTGTCACCGCAACGGTTCCCGCTTGATCGGTCGTGACCCTGTGACGGCCGCCACAATTCGCCGGTTTGGATAGCCAAGATTCTCTTACGGCCATCGTGACCTCGCTCACGTGCTAGGCGTAGAGCCCGTCCACAGGCACGCTCCAGCCTTGCATCGCGCCGTTCGCGGCCCGTAACGTCGTCGTTGTCGCCAGCGGTTACCGGCATCGATCGATGTGGAGTCGCATGGCCTGGGTGCTTGTTCAATCGAGCCCCGTTCTGATCGCCCCAATGACCGCGCCGCCCACGTTTCTTGCGTGCCGGGTGAGCGTGTAAGGGGACCTACGTCAAAGGATTATTGTGCGTAACGCTGTGATCGGTACCTCCACCATGCTCGCCTCTGCCGCGCTCGTTGGCGGTATCGCGGTGTCGCCGGCGCTTGCCGCTCCGGCAGTGCAGGCCGCTCCGACCGCCGTCAAGTCCGCTGCACCCACCCTGGAACAGTCCACCGCGGCTGCGCGGGCTCGTGCCAACGCCGCCAAGAAGGTGGCTGCCGACCGCGCCAAGTTGGCTGCGAAGGCCAAGGCCGAGTACCTGCGACTGGTGGGCCTGCGTACCGCCGCTGCCAAGAAGGCCAACGTTGCCGACAAGGCCGCGCGGCAGAAGGCGATCAACCAGACCCGCATGTTCACCTCGCTGGCCGAGAAGGCCCGCAGCACCTACCTGCATGTCGAAGCCGCACGCGCCCGCGCGGTGACGTCGGCCAACAACTTCGAGTCTGCGGCACGCGCCCTTGAGGCCAAACTGCGCGCCGCGAAGGCCGCTGAGGCTCAGCGTCGTGCCTTGATCGCGAAGTACGGCACGGCTGCGCTGCCCGTCACCCTCGAGGAGGCAGCGCGCTACAACCTGTCCAGTGCCGACATCGCGCAGATCGCCGCGGCCGCGAGTTGGGCCAACACGCCCAAGGCTCAGAGCGTCGTCGCTTGCGAGTCGGGTGGTAACTACGGCATCAATACCGGCAACGGTTACTACGGCGCCTGGCAGTTCGACTACGGCAGCTGGCTCGGCAACGGTGGCGGCCGTTGGTCGCAGACCGCGAACGGTGCCCCCAAGTGGGCCCAGGACCTGGTGGCCTACAACTACTGGCAGAACGCCGGCTGGGGCCCCTGGGCTTGCGCCTAGTCCCAGGTCCCTGACCTGGACCGGGCTTCGAGACCTGAGTCAGCTCTGACCTGCACCAGCAGAACGGGGCCGTACCGATGGGTACGGCCCCGTTCTGCTGTCCGACCTCGGGGCGGTGCGAGGCGCCTCAGCGTTGGTCGCCGCTGAAGGTGCGAACGGCGAGGAAGATGCCCGTGGGGACGATCACCCAGAACGGCCAGAAGTAGTAGAACTCGAAGCCGTCCCCCGAAAAGCCGCTGATGAGCCAGATGGCGATCATGAACAACGAGAGCCCCAGCCACGACAGCCATTGAGCCCTAAGCGGCGAGTTCCGGTACTGGCCACGGATCTCGTTGGGGGTGTGCGCCGAGGTTGCCGGCGGCCCGGGCGGTGGCGGAGGCGCCGACATGGTGGGCAGATCCGCCGTCAACTTCGTCAGGTCGCCCATGGTCACGGCTGCGTAGGCCGCGGTCATCCGCTGCTCGTGTTCGGCGTTGGTCAGCCGACCGTCGCTGAAGGCCTTGTTGAGGATGAGGACCGTTGCTTCCCGGTCGGCGTCACTCGCCCTCATCTGTGGGTCTGATCCCGGCCCACCGGTTCCCTGCGGATCGGACATCGCTTCTCCTCGATTCCCTAGCCTTTCTCAGCGTGCCAGATGCGATCAAGATAGTCCTGAATGGACCGATCCGAGGAGAAGTAGCCGGTGCGGGCGACATTGAGGATCGCCTTGCGGTTCCAGTCGGCCTGATCGAGGTAGTTGGCATCTACCACCGCTTGCTCCTCCAGGTACGCGCGGTAGTCGGCGAACACCAGGAACGGGTCGGAGTTCATGAGGTGGTTGATCACGGCCGCCCCGGCCTCCTGGGCGTCACCGAGCAAGGCGCCACCGGATAGGGCGTCGATGGCGCGACGCAGGTCGGTGTCCCGCTCGTAGTAGTCCCGCGGCGTGTATCCCCGGGCCTGGACGTCGCTGACCTCTTCTTCGGTCAGGCCAAACAGGAAGAAGTTCTCCGGCCCGACCAGATCCCGGATCTCCACGTTGGCGCCGTCGAGGGTCCCGATCGTGAGAGCACCGTTGAGGGCGAACTTCATATTTCCCGTACCGGAGGCCTCCTTGCCTGCCATGGAGATCTGTTCGCTGAGTTCCGCAGCTGGAACGATCACCTGGTTGAGGATCACGTTGTAGTTCGCGGGGAAGGCGATCCGTAGCCGCTCGGACACGTCCGGGTCGGAGTCGATGGTCTTGGCGACGGCCAGGATCAACTCGATCGTCTGCTTGGCCATCACGTAGCCAGGGGCGGCTTTTGCGCCGAAGATTATGGTTCGCGGCACGGTGGGAACATCCGGGTTGGACTTGATCCGCTGATACAGAGTCACCACGTGCAGGAGTTTGAGGATCTGGCGTTTGTACTCGTGCAGGCGCTTCACCATGACATCGAACATCGACGTCGGGTCCAGGATGAGGTCGTCGCGCTCGGCGAGCAGGTTGGAGAAGCGGGCTTTGTTCGCGGCCTTGATGGCTGAGAACTTTTC
>CAZKVQ010000010.1:0-12529 GCA_964556255.1 uncultured Actinomycetes bacterium | reverse complement strand
ATCGATCAGGCCCTGGCCAGCCTGGGGCCCAGCGGGGTGGATATCGCCTTTTGGGCCGAGGGGGCGGATGGGCAGCGGCGGCTGTTCCATGTCCATCGCTCCCGAACCCGGGATGGGGCGGCCTGGCCAGGGGATCGTCGCGCTCCGCGAGCAGGTTGGAGAAGCGCGCTTTGTTCGCGGCCTTGATGGCTGCGAACTGTTCCCGGAAGGATGCGTCGTCAGCCAAGGGTTCCAGGCCGCGGAGCCGCTCCAGGTCGGTCTCCCAGCCGGGTCCGATGGCCTCGGTGATCAGCGCCGAAAGGCCTGGGTTGGCAACCCGCAGGAAGCGCCGCGGCGTGATGCCGTTGGTGACGTTGGTGAACTTCTCCGGCTGCATCCGGGAGAAGTCGGCGAGGACCTTGTCCCGCAGGAGCTGTGAATGCAGCTCGGCAACACCGTTGACCTTGCTGCTGCCGACCACCGCGAGGTGTGCCATCCGGACGCCGCGGTAGGGCTCCTCCTGGATCAGGGACATGCGGGCGGGAAGGTCCTCCTCCCCGGGGAACATCGCCCGAACCTGGTCGAGGAACCGGGCGTTGATCTCGTAGATGAGTTCCATGTGTCGCGGAAGCAGCCGCGACATGAGTTCCACCGGCCAGACCTCCAACGCCTCGGGCATCAGGGTGTGGCAGGTGTAGGCGAACGTCTGCGTCACGACGTTCCAGGCGACGTCCCAGGTCAACCCCTCCTGATCGATCAGGATGCGCAGCAACTCGGGGATCCCAATGACCGGGTGGGTGTCGTTGAGTTGGAAGATCACCCGTTCGGGAAGCCGCTCGATGGGGAAGCCGGCCGGAACCGTCTGGTCGAGGAAATCGCGGATCGACGCGGCGACGAAGAAGTACTGCTGCGATAGGCGCAGTTGCTTGCCCTGCGGGGTGGAGTCCTCCGGGTACAGGACCTTCGAGAGGTTCGATGCTCGGACCTGCTGGGCGACGGCGTTCTCGTAGTCACCGGCGTTGAAGATCTCCAGGTTGAACTCGTCGGGCGACTCCGCGGACCACAGCCGCAGGGTGTTGACAACCCCGTTCCGGAAGCCCGGGACCAGGTAGTTATAGGGCACTGCCGTGACGTTGCGCTCCGGGATCCATTCCGTGCGATGCATGCCGAGTTCGTCCACCCGGCTCTCCGTGTAGCCGCCGAAACCGATGCTCTGGGTCATGTGGGTGTGCGGGAATTCCCAGGGGTTGCCGCCTGCCAGCCATTTGTCCGGCATCTCCGCCTGTTTGCCGTCGATGAAGGCCTGGCGGAAGATGCCGTACTCGTAGCGGATGCCGTAGCCCACAGCGGGGATGCCCAAGGTTGCGAGGCTGTCGATATAGCAGGCGGCCAGCCGACCGAGGCCACCGTTGCCCAGCCCGGGCTCGGGTTCGGAGGCCACGAGGTCGTCCAGGTCCAGCCCGAGGGAGGCTAGAGCGGCCCGCATGGGCTCCTCCAGGTCATCGGCCAGCAGACAGTTCAGCAGTTGCGGGCCGAGCAGGTACTCCGCGCTCAGGTAGGCCACGACCTTCGGCCCTGTCTGCAGCTGACTCTGGATACGGGCCAGCCAGTCGTCCATCAGCAGGCTTCGCACGGTGATGCCGAGGGCTTGGTAGAGGTCGTTCTCCGTGGCCCGGTTCGTGGTCACGCCCTGGTGGAACCGAAGATTGCGGATGAACTCATCGGCGAGGAACTCTGGGGAACGCTCGGCGTCGGTGGTGACTCTGATCTGCGTCACGTGGAATCCTCCATCGCTGGTGGCTGATGCGAAGCGGCGCAAGCAGCCTAGTGCGGCGCCGGGTGACGTGGGTGGTCGAGTGGCTGCTCCGGGCCCCGTCCTTGCACTGCGGCGGGGATACTGACATCCGTGGCCTTGAATCTTCGTGCCTACGCGGTACCGCTGGACGGCAATCCTCACAGGTTGACCGTTGGCACCAGGCCGGTGCCCTCGGGGGAGTGGCTGCTTCCAGGAGATGATGGTCCGGGCCAGCTCAGACGCAAGCAGGAGTTGCTGGCCGCACGCCCGCAGGAGGTGCTCGGGATGCTGCCCGGGTCGGAGGCCGCCTGCCGAGAGGTGTTCACGCTCGTCCGCCGGGAACTGGGCCAGGACACTGCCGGGCCGCAGGATATCGGCCCGGAGGAGGCATTGCGGGGCGCCGCCGGTCTGGTGCAGGAGGACCTGTGCATCCTGCAGCGTCGCCCGGGCGGCTGGGTACTAACTGCAGCGTGCGTCTGTTTCCCTTCCCGCTGGCGTCTCGAGGCAAAACTGGGCGCAGCCCTCGGCGAGATCCACGCGCCGGTGCCGGGCTACCAGGAGCGCCTGGATGCCGCCACCAACGGCGTCTTCGAACGCCTCGCGGGCGACCCGAGCATCATCCTGGGCCGTTTCAACTGGACCCTGAACGCTGACGCTGAACTCTTCCAACCGGTAGCAGGCCCGCCGGCCACGGTCGCTGCCGAGGAAGTCGGGGAGCGGGTGGTGTTGCGGGTCGAGAGGCAGACGCTGCGGGCGTTGCCCGACTCCGGGGCGGTCCTCTTCACGATCCGAACATTCCTCACGCCACTGGCGGAACTGGATGAGCGGGAGTGCGCTGCCTTGCTGGGCAGTATGGCCGACGTCTCACCGGAACTGCTCCGCTACCGCTCCTGGGTCGGCTATTTTGGTGCTGTGAAGCAGTGGTTGTCGCACCGGTCCGGCGGCTGACATGAGTCGGCGGCGCGGGACTCGTGAGCCAGCCTGGGACCACGTCGCGGCGCCCCTTGATCCGGATGAGGCCCCTGGTGTTCCTGTGACTGCTGTGACTATACTTGCCGCCAGGGCCGTGACGGTTCTCGTGGGAGCGCAGGGGAAGGCGACTCTCGATCGAGGAGGATCACGATGTCCGCTGTGACGCCTAGTGCGTCGACGCCCGCTGCGTCGACGCCGAAGTCGGCCCGAGGGGTCGTCTTCGTCCACTCATGCTCGAAAGCGCTGTCCGCTCACGTCGGTTGGGCCCTTGAGCGGGTTCTCGGTCGACCCCTGAAGATGGAATTCACACCGCAGCCTGCGCTCCACGGCTCGCTCCGGGGCGAGGCCGTTTGGAGCGGCGCTCCGGGCACGGCCTCCCGCATCGCCAGCGAACTGCGAACCTTTCCAGGTCTGCGTTTCGAGGTCACCGAGGATGCATCACCCGGCAACGACGGGGAACGCTACTCGTGCACACCTGACCTCGGAATATTCCGCGCCACGGTTGCCAGCAACGGCGACGTCATGGTGGGCGAGGAGCAACTGCGGGCCATGCTGGCCCGCGCTGCCGCAGCTGGCATCCTCGGGGAGCCCTTCGACCTGGAGATCGAACTCGAGGCACTGATGGGCCGACCGTGGGACGACGAACTGGAACCGTTCCGTCACGCCGGAGACGGCGCCCCGGTGCGGTGGCTCAACCAAGTCGGTTGAGTTCAGCCGCCGCCTTCGGTGTTGCCGGAATCTGCGGCCGCCGGGTCCCACAGCCGATAGCGCTGAATTGCCGCTGAGACCGCGGCCGGATCGTACTGCCCGGCATCGGCGAGAGCGCGCAAGGTCTGCACCGTGATGGACTCGGCGTCGACCAGGAAGTGACGCCGTAGTGCTCCCCGGGTGTCCGACAGGCCCCAGCCGTCGGTACCCAGGGTGTAGTAGCTGGCCGGAACCCATTCCCGGATGAGGTCCTGAACCGCGCGCATGTAGTCGGAGACGCCGATCACCGGCCCTTGGCGGTCCGCCAGGCGCTGGGTCACGTAGGCAGTACGTCGCGGTTGGTCTGGGTTGGTGAGGTTGAAACGATCAACTTCGAGCCCGTCTCGTCGAAGCTCGTTCCACGATGTGACCGACCAGACATCTGCGGACACCGACCAGTCATCACGGAGCAATTGCTGGGCCTTCAGGGCCCACGGCACACCGACACCTGAGGCGAGGAGTTGCGGCACCGGACCGGCTGGACTCACAGCCGGAGCGATGAGGTGCATCCCCCGCAGGATGCCCTCCACGTCCACGTCGGCGGGTTGCGCCGGCTGGACATAGGGCTCGTTGTAGAGGGTGAGGTAGTAGAAGACGTCCTCGGAGTCCGGCCCGTACATCCGCCGCAGGCCATCCCGCACGATGTGGGTCAGTTCGTAGGCGTAGGCCGGGTCGTAGGCGATACAGGTCGGGTTGGCCGCGGCGTACAACAGGGATTGGCCGTCCTGATGCTGCAGGCCCTCACCGTTGAGGGTGGTCCGACCGGCAGTCGCGCCAAGGGCGAAGCCGCGAACCTTCTGGTCCATTGCGACCCAGAACTGATCACCGGTGCGCTGGAATCCGAACATCGAGTAGAACACGTAGATCGGAATCATGGGCTCATCGTGGGTGGAGTACGACGAACCGGCTGCCAGGAAGGACGACAGCGAGCCCGCCTCGTCGATCCCCTCGTGCAGGATCTGCCCGGTGGTGCTCTCCTTGTACGACAGGAACATGTCGCGATCGACGGCTTGGTACTTCTGTCCGGCAGGGTTGTAGATCTTCTGCACCGGGAACATGGCGTCCATCCCGAAGGTGCGGGCCTCATCGGGGATGATCGGCACGAACCGCGGACCCAACGCCGGGTCCTTCAGCAGTTCCTTCAGCAGCCTGACGAAGGCCATGGTCGTGGCGACCTCCTGCTTGCCAGATCCGTGCGTCATCACCTCGTACGGGGCGTCACCCGGCAGCTCAAGTGGTCGGGAGACGGTGCGGCGCGTCGGGACGAAACCGCCTAGGTCGTTCCGCACCGATTGCAGATACTCGTGAACCTCGCTGCCCTCACCTGGGCTGTAGTACGGCGGCAAGTAGGGGTCGAGCTCGGAGTCGGGAATCTCCATCTGCAGCCGGTCTCGGAAATCCTTCAGATCCTCCAGCGTCAGCTTCTTCATCTGGTGGGTGGAGTTGCGCCCTTCGAAGTGCGATCCCAGCGTCCACCCCTTGATCGTCTTGGCGAGGATGACGGTCGGGCGTCCCTGATGGTTCATGGCGGCGAGATACGCGGCGTAGAGCTTTCGGTAGTCGTGGCCGCCGCGGGAAAGACGCCAGATCTCCTCGTCGGACCAGTCGGCCACCATCGCCGCGGTGCGGGGGTCCCGACCGAAGAAGTTCTCCCGGATGAAGGCGCCATCTTCGGCTTTGAACGTCTGGTAGTCCCCGTCGAGCGTGTTGTTCATCAGTTGCACGAGGGCACCGTCGTCGTCGCGGTTGAGCAAGGGATCCCAGCTGCGTCCCCACACCACCTTGATGACGTTCCACCCCGCGCCCCGAAAGACGGATTCGAGCTCCTGGATGATCTTTCCGTTGCCGCTGACGGGGCCGTCCAGGCGCTGCAGGTTGCAGTTGATCACGAAGGTCAGGTTGTCGAGACCCTCTCGGGCCGCGAAGGAGATCTTCCCGAGGGTCTCGGGCTCGTCGCACTCGCCATCGCCCAGGAAGGCCCAGACATGCTGCTGCGAGGTGTCCTTGATGCCGCGGTCATGTAGATAGCGGTTGAACCTCGCCTGGTAGATGGCGTCGATCGGCCCGAGGCCCATGGAGACGGTGGGGAACTGCCAGAAATCGGGCATCAGGCGTGGATGCGGGTAGGAGGGTAAGCCACCGCCGGGGTGTGACAGTTCCTGCCGGAACCCGTCGAGCTGGTTGGCCGACAGTCGGCCTTCCACGAACGCGCGCGCATAGATCCCCGGCGAGGCATGCCCCTGGAAGAACACCTGATCGCCGCCGCCGGCCGCCTGTGGACCCTTGAAGAAGTGGTTGAAGCCGACTTCGTAGAGCGACGCCGAGGATGCGTAGGACGAGATGTGGCCGCCGACGCCGATCCCGGGTCGCTGGGCCCGATGCACCATGATGGCGGCGTTCCAACGCACGTAGCGACGGATGCGCTTCTCGATGGTCTCGTCGCCCGGGAACTCTGGCTCGTCGTCCGGGTGGATGGTGTTGATGTAGTCGGTTTGACGCACGTCGGGGACGCCGATGTCCAACTCGGCGGCGCGGCGCTGGAGTTCCAGCATGAGGAAGCGGGCCCGGGCGGGGCCGAGCCGCTTGACGACGGCGTCGAAGGACTCGACCCACTCGGCGCGTTCGCCGGGGTCCACGTCGACGTACTGATGCGGCAGTCCGACCGGGTCCCGATGCGAGGTGTCGTCGCTCACTTCAGCCATCCTCCTTAGACGGTGCGGGTCGTGCCCGAAAGATCCGCACCGGATCCCTCGGTGGTTCGGTGGGCTGAGGATGTCGGCCCTGCTGCCCTCAGGAAGCTGCGCGCGCCTTCTGGGTGGTCTTGGACGCCGGCTTCTTCGCCTTGGGTTCCTTGGCCGGTGCGAGTGCTCCCAGCGAGTCAGGATCCTCGAAGTACTGGCGGAAGGCACGAGCGACCGTTGCCGCCTGGAAACCATCCACGAAGCGATGATCCAGGGTCGCGGTGATGGTCAGGCCTTTGCGTACCTCCGGTTTGCCATCCACCGCGAAAACCATGTCCCGAATTGCGCCGACTGCCACGTACAGCGGCACCCTGGCGAATGGTGTGGGGGGCACGTAGGCCTCGTCGACGCCCAACATCCCAACGCTGGTGATGATGGCGGCGCCGAACGGATACGGCGGCTGGCCGGCCATCGGCTTACCAAGGGAGGTGGTGACGAAGCCCGCGAGTGAGAACACCCGCCGCAGAGCCCAGGTGGGCAACTTGGAGGCGACGTCGGCGCTCTTCTTGAAGTTTTCGTCCTCGCCGGTCCGGATGTGTCCGGCCCCCGCCTGCAGCTCGGCGGCGACCTGGGCAGGGGTCATCTTGTCGATGTCCTTCACCCTCACTTGTGCCAGTTGCTTGCCGCCGTCTACCTGGACGAGGAAGGACAGGCTCACGTCGTCGTAGTGGTAGTACTTGCCGAACGCGATGTAGCCATTGAGGGTGGGCTCGAGCGCCAATCCTCGTCCGACGCACGCTCCGATGAAGGAGGTGATGGTGACTCGCTCGCCGGTCGCCTCGCGCGCCCGGTCGATGTAGTCGAGGACCTTCGTCGCGTCCAACGTGAGGGCACCGTGGATGATCCCTTCGTGGGGTGCCCGCCAGGTGGCGATCGTCATGCGACGGCGGGTACTCATCATCTCTTCGGGCATGTGCGTTTCCCCTATCTCCGAGCCCGGGGTGCGACAAGGCGGGTGCCTTGCCAGTCCCGGGCTGCGCTGATCGTGCTGGTTTGTTGCAGGCCGGCAATCGGCGCCGCCTCCGAGATGTCCGCGGCCTCGACGTGTCCGTCCCGTCCGGCTTTCGGTGTCAGCAGCCAGACCGTGCCGCTCTCCGCCAACGGGCCGATGGCGTCCATCAAGGCGTCGACCAGGTCGCCGTCGTCCTCGCGCCACCACAGCAGGACGACGTCGACTACCTCGTCGGCGTCCTCGTCGAGTAGTTCGGAGCCGCAGGCGGCCTCTAGGCCGCTGCGCAATTCCTCGTCGCTGTCCTCGTCCCAGCCGACTTCTTGGACGGCCTGACCTGCTTGTACGCCAAGCGCACTCGACGGACCAGAGGTCGTCGTCACCGTTCCTCCATTTCCTGCCTCAGCCGACATCCTTCGCAGTCGACCACGCTAGTCCACTAGACATTGGGCGTCCCACGCAACAGCAGTACCCATTCTTTGCCTAGTTCCTGCCCCAGCGCGGCAGTTTCGACAGGAGATCCGAGGCGGAAACGAGCATCCTGCCGGTCCTGCCCAGGCTGGCGGCCGCGGGCACCCCCGGGACGTGTTCGAGAACGGGCAGGAGTCGGGCGAGTCCGGCGAGGTCGGTGACCCGCAGTTCGCCTTTGGTGTAGAGCGGTGGCACCGCCGCCCTCCCCGCGGTGACATCGAGCAGAACGTCGGTCGACGCCGAGACCGTAGGACCATGACCGTGCACCTGGTCGTCGGTCAGAACCTTGGTCACCCAGTCACCGTCAAGGGCGCCGGTTCCGACGTTGAAGTCGGTTCCGATGGCGATCAAGGATCCTGCGACTCCGGCGCGGGCCGTGAAGGCTCCCAGCAGATCCATGAGTGCGGTCAGCCCGATCTTGAGCAGTCCCGGTGGGGGTTGGCACCCTGCCGGCTGGAGGTCGAGGGCGGTCTTGGCCATCTCGTAGGAGACACCATGCAGCAGGGTCAGCACCGGCAGCGGACCAACGGGTGAGCACACTGTCCTCAGCCCCCATTCAGCCACCGGCCATTGCGGATCACCGGCGAGCCAATCTGCCAGGGCGTCCCTTCCGCGCTGCAGGGCCACGGTCAGTTCGTGGGCGCTTGCAGTGTCATGCGTGACGAGCAGGCGTTTGCGTGCCGCATCATCGGCCGGGCTCCAGCTGCGCCCCGAACGAGCGTCCGCCAAGATGTCGCCCAGCTTGCGGCTGTCCGGCCAGGAGCCGAGCGGTATCAACTCGTTGCGAACATTCGCCCCCGATACCCTGGTCGGCGCCTGGGGATCCAACTCGGCGGTGCTGGTGATGAGCAGATCCCACGCAGTGAGGGTCGCCTCGCCCAGGTCGTTCGGGTCCTCGCCGGCCAAACCCCGGGAGCCGGCTGTGGGCGTGAGGATGCCCGGCGGAACTGACGCCATTTCCACCTCCGAGTCGACGACACCCATGACGCGCGAGTGGGTACCGCTCCCAGACCTTTGGGGCTCGGTACCTCTTGGGCGCGACGCTACGCCCATCGGCCGACGAGGGCGAGCAGGACGTCGTGCCAGCGTTCCACCCGATGGCGTTCAGAGCGGCGCGGGTGGGCCCGGCCGGACTCGAACCGACGACCTTCCCGGTGTAAACGGGGCGCGCTACCAACTGCGCTACGGGCCCAGCATCGTCAGGGTACGCGTTCGGGGGTAGGACCGGGCGACATGGGTCTGGGTGACCGCCCGGCGACACGGACGGCGAACCGGGTCACCGGCGAGCACGGGGGAGACGGATAGGTTGAACCATGGCCCGATCTGAACCAGGCATCGCGAATCCCGTCGCGCCCAGCCTCTCGCAGGTGGTCTCGGCGGTGGCCTCGTTGTACCCGCCGGCCCTGGCCGAGGCGTGGGACGCCGTCGGACTCGTGTGCGGTGTGCCGGATCGCAATGTGCGTCGCATTCTGGTCGCCGTCGACCCGGTCGCGGCCGTGGTGGAGGAAGCCTTGGAGTGGGAGGCGGATCTGCTCCTGGTGCACCACCCGCTGTTGCTGCGGGGAGTGCACTCGGTGGCGGCGGACGAGCCCAAAGGCGCGCTGCTCACCAAGCTCGTCGAGGGTCGCTGTGCACTGTTGACCGCCCACACCAACGCCGATGCCTCCCGGCCAGGGGTCTCTGACGCCCTCGCCGCCGCCCTCGGGATCACCGAGACGACGCCGCTGGTCGACTCGTCCGAGAATGATCCGGTGGAGGCCCTGGTGGTGTACGTGCCGGCGGCCAACGCGGAAGCGGTGGTGGATGCCGCCGCATCGGCCGGGGCCGGGGATGTCGGCGACTACCGCCGTTGCGTCTTTTCTTCGACCGGCGCGGGCACCTTCCAGGTCCCGATCGGAGGGGACCCGCACGTGGGAGAGCCGGGGCAGCGGGCGACCGCAGAAGAGGTCCGAATCGAAATGGCCGTGCCGGCCTCGAAACGACGATCCGTGCTGTCCGCGGTCGTTGGCGTCCATCCTTATGAGCAGCCCGCCTACTTCGTGTTTCCTGCCGTGGCGGCACCGGTGGGAACCGGGCTCGGTCGAATCGGGCGATTGCCGGAGGCGATGACGCTTGCCGGTTTCGTCGAGGTCGTGCACCGGTCGTTGCCCGCCACGCCCGGTGGCGTCAGAGTCGCCGGAGACGCATCGCGGCAGGTGCGTACGGTGGCTGTCTGCGGCGGTGCCGGTGATTCACTGCTGGATGCCGCGGCGGCGGCAGGAGCCGATGCGTTCGTCACCGCTGATCTTCGGCATCACCGTGCTCAGGAGGCCCTCGGTCCGGACCGACCGGCGCTTGTGGACGTCGGTCACTGGGCCAGTGAATGGCCCTGGTGCCCTCAGGCCGCCGCACTGCTGCCGTCCGTACTTCCGCACCCGGATAGCGTTGAGGTCCGGGTGTCGAGCATCGTCACCGATCCATGGACCGCGCATGCAGGGAGTGATTCGTGAGAGCTGACCCCTTCGTGCAGCTGAGGCTGCTCGATGTGCAACAACTCGACATCGAAATCGACCAGAACCGA
Source organism: uncultured Actinomycetes bacterium (assembly GCA_964556255.1). Lineage (GTDB taxonomy): Bacteria > Actinomycetota > Actinomycetes > S36-B12 > UBA10799 > JACJWR01. The sequence continues at coordinate 2,315 of CAZKVQ010000010.1, read as the reverse complement.
CACCGGGCAAGCGAACTGCCGGCGATTGTCACGGCGAACGAGTTGGCGGCCAGGCAGGCGGCGCTGCGCGACCATACCGTCGCAGCGGCTACCCGGGCCTCGGACCTTTCTCGCGAGTTACGAAAGGCCGAATCGGATGTGGAGCAGGTCCGTGCCCGTGCCGAGCGGGACTCGACGCTGCTGGCATCAGGATCCGTCACGTCCCCGAAGCAACTCGCTGACCTTGAACACGAGGTCGCCTCACTGGCCAAGCGCCAGTCCGACCTCGAGGATGCCGAACTCGAGGTCATGGAGGCCGTTGAGGTGGCTGAGGCTGAGCATGCCCAGTTGGTGGAGCAGTCCGAACGGGTTGCCGGTGATCTGGCCGAGGCGGTGGCTGCCCGCGATGCCGGGCTCGCTGAATTGGACGCGGACCTGACTGATCTGCAGGCGCGCCGGGCGGAGGCAGTTGCGGGAATCCCTGCGGAGTTGCTCGCCCTGTACGTCAAGATTCGCGATGACCGCGGCGGCATCGCGGCCGCCCTTGTGAAGCAGGCCCGGTGCGAAGCCTGTCGGTTGCAGTTGCCCCCGGGCGACCTCGACGAGATCGCGGCGGCTGCCCCCGACGAGGTGGTCCGCTGCCCCGAGTGCCGCAGCATTCTGATCCGCACCGATGAGTCAGGGCTGTGAGTGGTAGCTACGTCATCGAGGCGGATGGCGGATCGAGGGGTAACCCCGGAGAAGCGGCCTACGGGACTGTGGTTCTGAAGGACGGTGAACCGGTGCGGGAGCTGGCGGAGGCCATCGGCGTCGCCACCAACAACGTCGCCGAGTACCGGGGTCTGCTCGCCGGATTGCGTTGGATCGCAGCCAACACCGAGGGGGACGGTGACGATCGCCCAAATGTGGAGGCTCGGTTGGACTCCAAGCTGGTCGTCGAGCAGATGTCAGGGAATTGGCGGATCAAGCACCCGGACATGCGTGCGCTCGCGATGGCCGCGCGCGACGCGTACCCGCCCTCGCTGGTCCGATACACCTGGGTTCCCAGGGAGGCCAACAAACGCGCCGACTCCTTGGTCAACGAGTCGCTGGACGCCTGCGCCGCCGGCCGTGACGCGGTCATCGACCGGGCACCGTGAGGCCGACGGGATCCCTGGCGGAGCAGGCCGTCACCATCCGAGTGGTGAGACACGCGTCGACTGCGCACACTGGTCAGCGGTACTGCGGATCGGGGGCAGGTGCCGCCGACCCAGGCCTCGCGGTAGATGCCGCTGCGCAGGTGGCGGGGGCAGCGCTCGACTTGGATCGCTGGCCAACTCCCAGGGTGCTGACCTCCCCAGCCCGACGGTGTCAGCAGACAGCAGCGGTGCTGCTCGGTTGCGGACTGTCGTGGGCCAATGGCTGCGGCGAACCGAGCATCGAGCCCGGCATCTCCGAGGTCGACTTCGGACGATGGGAAGGCCTCTCATCTGCTCAGGCGCGTGCCATGGATCCGCACCTGTGGGCGAGTTGGCTTACTGACCCCGAGGTGGCCCCGCCCGGGGGTACATCGCTGGCGCAGGCGGCCAACGCGTTGGCTCCGGTGGTCGCTGAGATGACCCGGGGTGTGCAGCGGGATTGGCTACTCGTCGGTCACGCGACGACCGTACGCCTCGTCATCGCCAACGCTCTCGAGCTCCCGCTGGCAAAGGTGTCGAGGATCAGTCCGCCACCGGCGTGCGTTGCCGTGGTGCGGCTGTGGCCCGACGGGGGCGGCTGTTTGGACTTCCTGTCCGCCCGGTCGACGACTCCGTAGCGAGATTGTGCCGGGGATTCGTTCGCCGGCCTACGACGTGCGGTGCTCAAAGCCTCGGTCGGCCATGGTCCGAACGGCTGATTGCACGTACCCACATGTCCACAGTTGGGCTGGCGCGGGCCCGCGGACTTGCCCTTCGTCGGGTGCGGGCGGCACACTTGAGGAGTCTGAACAGAATAGTTCCGCGGCACCAGCGGACAGAAAAATCCGCAGCAACTAGCGAAGAGAAGTCCACAGGCGAACAGGAGTTCGCGAAAGAAAAGACGTGGATCGGACCTACGCGAAGACGCAAGTGGATAACAAGGACCGAACAAGGGAGATCGCGAAATAAGGTTTGCCGAACACATCCTGATGCGGACCCCGAATCCTCATGCATCGCATCCGTGGCCGATGTGAGGATAGACGTCCTAACTGATCAGACAATGATGCCCCCTCCATAGCCAAGAATGGAGGGGGCATCGTCATGCTCAGGGTCGATGTGAGGGCGCGAAGCCCTGGGCATCGACATTGAGCATATCGAGCGCCTGGGCGGCAATCTCCG
>CAZKVQ010000009.1:0-65292 GCA_964556255.1 uncultured Actinomycetes bacterium | reverse complement strand
CGGCGGCGTCAAGGTCGCCTTCCTGCTCGTCGAGGACCTCGGCGATGGCCTTGGAGATCATCTGCAGGGCGCGGCCGACAGGGACGCGCTCACCTGCGGCGTCTTCGACTTTGCGGTAGCGAGAGTAGATCTGCATTCCGGGACCGAGAGCGGCCTGGTAGAGGTCGACGGGCAGGATCGACGAGCTCTGCAGGTCTTCGATAGCTGAGGGAAGTTCGCGGCGCAGGGCGCGTGCGAACTCGTTCAGCGAGCATGTGGCGGCGTCTGTGGGTCGTGGCCGGCAAACCAGCACGATGTAGGCAGCCACCGCGTTGGCACCCATGCCGACCATGCGTGAGCCGCTGGTCATGTGGATGGGCCAGGTGCCGGTGATTTCGAGGTCGGCATCGATCATCGCAGTGAGGATGGATTCCCAGCGGGTCTCCTCACCCTTACCGGACTTCTGCTCCTTCGATGCATAGATGACGAGCATGGGAAGACCCCCGGCCATCGACTGCTGCAGATTGCGGAACGTGTCGGTAAAGCCGTCGATGAAGTAGTCGCGCGCCTTGGAAGAGTCATTGCCATGGTGGGACGGTATCGCGGTTAGTTCCCCGGCTTTGGGCGCGGCGATGGTGCCGTAAAGGTCGGGGTGCACGTTCTTGAGGGCGCGGCGGTGCCACACGTGGAAGTAGTCTGAGAGGTCGGCGTATCCGATGGCGTCAAAGTACGGCGGGTCTGTGGCTACCAAAGACCCCGGCGACCCAAGAGGCAAGGCAACGGAACGCGCATCGCCACGTACAGCCGAACCGCTCCCTGGCACAGCGTATGCCAGCGATCTGAAGACGCCCGTGCAGGCGTCCATCCAATCGCCGACTGACCCACCATCAAAGAACGTCTCGGCAAAATCCCACATCATGGGCAGGTCATTGCGGGCATAGACCGACTCGGCTTTCGCATTAGCCGAACTTCGGAGGCGCCACTGCGATTGCGAGGATCCGTAGCGCGCCCGGCGGCCCACCGCCAACCCAAGAAGTGTTGATACAGCGGACGCCCACTCGCGGGACCCGCCGTCGTCAAGAATGCGCTCGTAGGTCGCGGCGACCAGGTCCGCGAACGTAGTGAGGGTGAGCAGTTGGCGTGGGGTGTATAGCTTGTCCCAGGTGTCGATGCCGTAGTCGGGGACATTTACCGAGCGCCACTTCACGATGGGGACGTCACCAACGCCGGTCGCATCTGGCGAGGTCGGGACCGTCGGCACATCTGCGGCAGTCGCGGCGCGGTAAAGTCGCCCCTTCTCGGTCTCCGCGACGACCGCCGTCATGCGAATGCGCATGTTTCCCGCGGAGCCTTCGGCACGTAGGTAGTTCTCTCCCAAAGTGGCCGCGCAGGCCACGCAGGCGAACCTGCCGCGTCCGACCTTCGGCGACGCCGGCGCCTCGCCCGACGTCTGCCCACTAACCACGTCGAGCACGACTTGGCCGTCCTCGACGCGGGGAGAGATCCAGGCGAGGTCGCCTTTCTTCTTCGACAGCCACCACGAGGTTGACAGGACGGTCTCGATGCCGCAGGCCGGGTTCGGGCAGGTCACGGTACGCGCCCACAGCCACGCGATCGGCGTCTCGCCAGGCTCAGATGGGTAGTTGTCCTTCAACTGTTCCCATGCCCGGTCGCGGACCTGTTCGGCGTAGTAGGTGACGTCGCGGATGAGCCCGTCGAAGCCCGAGTAGATGAGAGGCCGGTCTCTGGAGTCGAGTGGGATTTGGCCTTTGGTTCCCTTCTTGGCTTGGTCGCGGTCGGCTTCGGTCTCGGGATGAAGCGGCTGCTGACCGTACACCTTCGGCAGCAGTTCGGTCAGGGTGCGGGTGATGAGCACCGGCACCGGGTTCAAGTCGGATCCGAAGGTTGGCAGGCCCAGTCGTTGAGCCTCCACCAGGGTGGAACCCCCTCCACAAAACGGGTCCATGACGGCGGGTACTCCATCCGGGAACTGGTCGACTATCACCTGCCGGGCCTCGGCGAGGGTGTCGGCGTCGGGCAGGTCGGCTCCGTTGGCCACCAATCGCTTGATCAGGTCGAGCAGGTAGACGCGGCGGTTGTCGTCTTGCGGGTCGTCGACGAGGGCAGCGAACAGCAGCGCCCGCCAGGCTGGCAGTGGTGCGGGGGCGAACCATTTGTGCAGGTTGCGGATGGTGCCAGTCTTTCGGTCCTTGTCCGCTTTCGCGGCGGCATTGATCTGTTCCAGAGGCAGCGCCACCTCGATGATTTTGCGGGTCACGGTGTCATCTCCTGGCCGTCGTCCCACATCGCATCCCATTCGAAGGTGACCGACCGTGCACGCGGATCGAGCGGGTGGGTGATCGGCTGGCGCAGGTAGCGCACCGTCGTCGTGTCGTCGGCGGCGACGCGCACCAGTGCCAGGACGCTGCGGCGGCCCTTATTCAGGGCGGTCGACGCCTCGGTTCGGGTGAGCACAAACTCGTCGCCCCCTTCGACGCGACCCTTGACCTCGATGAAGTCGAGGCCCTCGGGCGTGTCGGATTCGATGTCGTAGCCCGGGTTGTTATGCGGCATCTCCACCGGGCGATGTCCGTGGGCGCGTTCAACTGCGAGGACCGCCTCGACAGCGAGGCGCTCCACGCGGGCGGTTTCCTTGGCATGCGCGGCGGCACCCTCTGGGTCGGTGAGGGCCTCGAACCATCCCTGCGGCACGACCAGGCATGCACCAGTGATGCGCGGCGGACGCGCGGAAAGCGCTCTCTCTGATTCCAACTCGGCCAGGCGGCGGTCCAGGCGATGGGACAGTTCGTCGGCGCGCTGCTGGAGTTGGGAGGCGGGCAGCCGGGTCTGCTTGCCGGCGTGCTCGGCCTCACGCAGTTCGGCTGCTCGGGAGTCCCAATAGTTGATCTCCCTTGTCAGCCGGTCGCGTACGAGCGCGGTGGTCTTGTCGATACGGGCGTTCGTGGAGGCAGTGATGTCCTCGGAGTGTTCGCGGGCGAGGGTTGCGGCGGCGTGGTTGACCACAGCGTCCTCGAGCGTGGCGGCGGTACACCAGTCCTGGCCGGCGATGATCCGTGCCTGGACCAGTTCGGCGTCGGTGGGCGGTTCGAGGTTGGGCAGCGGTGTACCACCCAGAGGCGCGATGGTGCCGTCGACATCCAGGCGCACGTATTGGGCACGTCGCGACACGACGTGGGGCTGAGCATCGCGGCCGCGACGGGCGTCGGTGACGTCGTGTTCGAGCAGGCACACGACGTACGGGTCTAGAGATGCGTCTGAGCGGTCGGCGAGGATCGCGCCGTGGCGCAGCGCGTCGCCGTGACGGTCGGTGGTGACAGACATGAGAGCGGCCATCAACGGGTGCCCGGGGTGCAGCAGTGCCGCGACCTGGGTGTGGCCGTCAATACGCAGGTTGCGCGGGTCGAACGCGACTCGGGAGTACGTGTTGACCACAGGCATGCCGGAGCCCGTGATGCGGTCCTGGTCTTTGATGACGGAGGGAACCGAACGAATCTCGTAACGGTGGGATTCACGCGGACGCAGGTGTCCGCCGGCTGCAGCGAACGCGGCGGAGAAGAATGCCTCCACGTGATAGGGCTGCAGGCGCGCGGCCTCAGCCCGTTCCATCTCTCGGCGAGCCTGGTCGATTTCGCTGGTGGCCATCATGGTCGGCACGAGTTGCTCCTCGGAGAGGGCCTCCGCGATGCCGTCGCCGACGTGGGCGTCGATAACGGTGAGCAGTTCGGTGCGCCGGGCCGGGTCGTCGCCGTACCGGATGGCGTCCATCATCAGGTCACGCAAGGACGTCCCGTCGAATACCTGACCGAGGACGTCGAATACTCGCCCGCCCAGGGCTTGGCGTTGCTGTTCGAGTTTCTCCAACAGCCGCTCATACACCATCCCTTCGCGGGTGTCGGCGGCCACCAGAGACCACATGTGGCACACCTCCTGCTGGCCGATGCGGTGCACCCGGCCGAAGCGCTGCTCGATGCGGTTGGGATTCCACGGCAGGTCGTAGTTGATGACCAGGTGGGCGTTTTGCAGGTTCACACCTTCCCCGGCGGCGTCGGTGGCGACGAGGAAGTAGCACCCGTCGTCGCTGCGGAACGTCTCCTGGGCCTTCTTTCGGTCCTCCCGGCGGGTCCCACCGTGGATCGTGACGACCGCGTCGTCGCGGCCGATGAAGTCGCGCAGTCGCTCGGTCAGGTCATCAAGGGTGTCCTTGTGCTCGGTGAAAATGATCACCTTGCGCCGCTGCCCAGCGCCGTCGCGCATGAACGGGGCGTCGTCGAGAGTGTCACGCAGCCGATCCCATTTGGAGTAAGTCGGCGAGTGGCGCACCGCGGCGGCCTGATCCACCAGCCGAGCCACCACGGCGATCTCGGCTTCAAGCTGCTCGGCCGTGCGGGCGGCGAAGGCTCCTGCCGCGGCTTCGTCCTCCAGCGCCTCGAGCTCATCGTCGGGCAGTTCATCGAGGTCGTCAGCGTCGATTACCACAGGGGTGGACAGCGCGGTGATGTCGCCGCCACTGCGAACCTCGTCGAGTTGGTCGGTCAACTTGCGCAGTCGGCGCTCCAGCGAGCGATGGATCGCACGCGGACTCGAGGCGAGTCGGCGCTGCAGCGTGGTCAACGCGAAACCAACCGATGCGCGGCGCTTGCCGTCCTCGGCGAGTTGGGCGACAAGGTTCATCTGGTCGCGCACATAGTCCGAGACCGCCACATACAGATCCCGTTCCGGGCCAGACAGCGGATAGCGCGCGGTGTAGGAGCGGCGCTCGGGGAACAGATGGGTGCCATCGAAGGTCAGCAGCTCCTCTTTGATCATGCGGCGCATGAGGTCGGACACGTCCACCCGGCGGGTGCCCTCCCGTGGCACACCTTCGAAACGGTCGGAGTCCAGCAGCGCCATGAACAACTGGAACTGCTCCTCTTTGCCCGAGTGCGGCGTCGCCGTCATGAGCAGCAGATTGCGCGCAGAGCCGAGCCGTTCGGCCATCTGGTAGCGCTTGGTCTTTTTCACCTCCCCGCCCCACACAGATGCCGACAGTTTGTGGGCCTCGTCGGCGACGATCAAGTCCCAGTCAACCTCTGAGGCTTTGTCCTGGATGTTCTCAGAGTTGCGCGCCAGAACGTCAAGGCGCGCGAGCCATAGCCCTCCGCGGGAAAACGGGTTCCCACTCCCGGCGACCAGGTCTTTGGTCAGGATCTGGAAGTCCAGTCCGAACTTGGCCGACAGCTCATCCTGCCACTGGTCGACCAGCGAGCCCGGTGCGATGACGAGAACGTTGGACGCGTCACCGCGCAACAGCAGCTCCTTGATGAACAGCCCAGCCATGATTGTCTTGCCTGCACCCGGGTCGTCTGCGAGGACGAAGCGCAGCGGCTGTCGGGGCAGCATCTCCTGGTAGACGGCCCTCAACTGGTGGGGAAGCGGGTCGACGTCAGAGGTGCCCAACGCCGACTGCGGATCGAACAGGAACGCCAGGCGCATCCGACGAGCTTCCGCGGCAAGCCAAAACGAGGCCGGATCGGCGTCGAAGGTGAAGGCCGCGCCAGCGGACACCTCCCGAATCGCGGCGAGCTGCTCTGCGAACACGATCTTCTCGTCAAGCGCACCCTCGTCGTTGCGGTAGACGACTGTCGCCGAGTCGTCGGTCAGCCTGATGACCGACAGGATCGTCGCCGTCTGAGGGCCGGCCAGCCCGGACACCACCGCACCCGGCCGTAGCGTGGCCTCGCCTGATTGCTGACTCTGTTTCATCTCACCCCTCCCACTCTGGACTCGCTCCACCGTCTTGACCACCAAACGACAATCCGCACCACCGACCCTCGAGCCACCTCGAAGTTCGACCCTAGTCGGGACACGACAACGCGGCTGAGACTCGACCGGGGTTTCACTGTCGCAACGGTCCTCCCACGAAACCGACCGTCAAGTAGTAACCCTGCCAGTAACCCCCGACACCCGTCGCGGCGCAGGGGCGCCGGCGAATTGTCTTCGGCAGATGGGGCCCGACATCCAGGTCCGCAGCCTGCGCCCGACGTTGGCCAAGGTCTCCGGATTGCGCTGATGCGATGTGCAAGAGACTCCGATCGCGGGTTTGCGCATGTGCCACTGGGCGTAGAGACGAGGTAAACCGACATCGGCGACTGACAAAATCGGATGCCACATGCACTGTGACGGATATGGGATCCACGACGAGACCATCCAAAGCAAGACCTCCGGCGCGACGCCGGCAAACCAACGAAATCCACGTCCATACAGCGACCAAAGTGCCGATGGGCCAGGAAACCTATCAGGAAGCAGTACGCAGCATCGCGCTGCTGCTCGACTCAATGGAACACATCAGGGCTTGCGGAGGTTGCAAATTAGCGGACAACGGACCCATCCGAGCCCTCCGTCCGCCACCATCGAGGAGCACCACCTCACATGAGCACCGACAGCACAGTCGTCCGTGTTGCCACCTACCGCCGGGCTTCCACCGGCGAAGAGAACCAGCCATACTCCCTTGACGCCCAGCTGGCGTCTCTCCAACGGTTCATCGAATCCCAGCCGGGCATGGTCGCCGCAGCCGACTACGTCGAACGCGTCTCCGGCAAGAACACGAACCGGGCCCAATTTCAGCGGCTCATGAAGCACGCGGAAGCTGGGCGCTTCGACCTCGTGCTCGTCTACCGCCTCGACCGCTGGTCACGGTCGCTGTCCGACGTGATGGACACGGTGCGCAGACTTCAAGCAGTGGGGGTGCAGTTTCGTTCCGCGACGGAGTCTTTTGACACGACAGGCGCCAGCGGAATGATGCTCATGCAGATGCTAAGCATCTTCGCGGAGTTCGAACGTCGCAGCATCCTCGAACGCATCAACCGCGGCAATGCCACAAAGGCCAGCCGGGGGCTGCAAGTCGGCGGTGTACCGTGCTACGGGCTGAGGCGTAACCAAGTCACTGGGATTCTGGAAACCGACGCTGATACTTTTCCCATCGTCGAACGCATCTTCACCCGCTACACCACCGGCGAGGTCGGACTAGTCGCACTTGCTAACGAACTGAACGCTGACGGGTTGCGAACATCACGCGGCGGACTTTGGGCCTCCACCAGACTTGCCGACATTCTCGGCAACCGCACCTACATCGGTGAAATCCGCTACAAAGGCGCCTGGCTGCCCGGGGCCCACAGCGCGTTCATCGACGAGGCCATGTTCGCGACCGCGGCCGCCCTGCGCGCCAAACGCACCCGGTCAGATGCCGCCCGCCGTGCATCGTCGGACTACCTACTATCCGGGGTCCTTTACTGCAGCTGCGGAGGAGCCATCGCCGGCACAAGCTCACACTCCAAAGCCGGGCGCTACCGCTACTACTCGTGCGTATCGTCACTGAAGACCCGCAAACGGTCCTGCCCCGGCACCCGGGTACGCGCCGACGCGCTCGAAACGCAAATCATCGACATCATCCTCAACACGCTGGCCGATACCAACTTGCTCGCCGAAGCGTTCGCCACCCAGCACGACCACGGCGCCGCCGAACGCGCCCAGCATGCAAGCGAGTTGAAAGCCGCGCGGCATCGGGCAGCATCACTAAGTGCGAAAATGGCGCGCTACATCACCGACTACGAAAGCGGTGACCTGCCGGCACGGCTGTTCACAGCCCGCCACGACGAACTGCTCGCCCAAGAGGCCGCCGTCAAGCTTCGCATCACCGAACTTGAATACGAACTCCAAGAAGAACCAGCCTGTCCTCGCGCTACGGACTTTGAGGGGCTCGCAGCAAAATTCGCTGACGCCCTGCGCAACGGCAACACGAGACTGCGCTCCCAGCTGCTGGAACTTCTCATCGAACGTATTGACATAGACGGCCATGACGCAACGCCGATACTGCGCATCCCGACACCCGAGGTCGCCGTAACACTGTTAGTTACCCGCCCCACCCCAGACACGACAAAGGAGCCAGCCCCCGCGGGGGCTGGCTCCTCAAACGGACCGGTGTGCGTATACCGTCCGGTCGGGTGGAGGTGGCGGGAATCGAACCCGCGTCCATCGGCACTGTTCCGAGACTTCTCCGAGCGCAGCCACGTTGATGCGATTCGGCCTCCCCGATTCGTGTGGCACAACGGGGAACGCGGCCTACCTCACTGATTGATGTCCCTTGTCCCCCCGTGAGCGGGGGACTTCGGCGAGTCTCCTAGTCGACGCCAGGGTCCGGGTCGGAGACATCCCCGGTCTGACGGACTTCTTAAATGCTCAGCTGCTTAGGCAGCGAGAGCGAAGTCAGTGCGCTTTGTATCGGCACTTGTTGTTTTCCACGGATCGTTTGCGAGATAACCGTGGGTCCTCGGCTCGCTTCTCTCTTTACGGCAACCGGTGTCGAAACCTGTCACCCCCTGTTGAGTTGTACGCCCATTGTAACCCGCACCACAGACGGCTCATTCCCGTCAGCACATGCGCGCACCCCGAAGGCCCGGCCCTGCTGAAGTTTGAACGCCGGCGACCGCGGTCAGGCTACGATGGCGCGCCTGCTCGGACTTGCAATCGCGTACGTCGCAACGGCTGTCACCGCGGTCACAGTGAACACCGAAGGCCAGGCGCCGATCTGCTTGGCCAGCGGATGCGAGAGCGCGAAAGCACCGACGAAGATCACCGCGTTGGCCACTGCCGGTACAGGTCCCGCAACTCGCCACCACTGCCAGGCGGCAAACGCCCCACCCACCAGAAGTACCACGCCACCGGCGGTCCGGTTGTCCGTGACTTGGGCGATGCCGAATCCGCCGATCAACGAGGCCGCAGCGATTGCGGAGCCCAACGAACGCATGACGCCGAATCTACCTTCAGGGCCGAGGCTCCGCACACGCCCCCGGGCTGCCGACCCCGTGGGACGGCCTACATGACCTCCCGTGACCCGTCGATATCCACCTGAATGAGCCGCGGGCCCTCGGCGCCGAGCGCCTCGGGCAGGGCATCAGCCAAGGCTGCCGAATCCGAAACCGTTCGACCCGGGGCACCCTCCACCTCACCGAACCACTTGAGGATGGCGTACTGACTGTTGCGCAGAACTAGGAATGTGGCCGGGATGTTGTACAGCGCGGCCGTGTACAAGCCCTGAACCGAATACTGAAATGCGCCGTCTCCGAGAATGCCGACGACCGGCCGGTTGGGTAGGCCCAGCTGGACACCTACCGTGGCGGATGTGCCGAAGCCGAGGCCACCACTGCCGGAGAAGAAGAAGCTGCGCGGATGCGAGGGCCGCCAATGGTTCAGCATGACCATGAGATTCGACGGCGATTCCGACACGACAGCCACGTCGTCCGGCATCACGGCGGCGATCGTCGAGTAGGCGTCGGCAGGCGACAGCGGTGACGAGCTTGGAGCGACCGCGGGCACCTGCGGGGGGCCCGGGACTCGTGACGGACGTGCTGAGACGGCAGCGAGCAGGCCGGCCACCGCGGCCGTGGGGTCGCCGATGTAGGCGTCACCCATCGGTGCCCGAGAGGCTTCGCCCTGGTCGTCGGTGATCTGCACCAACTCCGTCCCCTCGGGCAGCAACTCGCCGGGCATGTAGGGGTAGTACTTCAAGACTGGGGCACCGACGACCACGACCAGATCATGCGCTGCGAGTTGTGCCGCGGCCGCCGCGATCGCCGGCAACAACGTGCCCCGGAAGTTGGGGTGCCAGCCGGGGAAACTCCACCGGCCCTCCACCGGCGCCAACATCACCGCCATCCCCGCCTTCTCCGCCAGCGCCACCGAATCACGCCAGCCTGCTTCGCTGTCGAGCGGTGAACCGAGCACCAGCAATGGCGCTGACGCGTCATCGATCCGCGCCGCAACCGCTGCGGCCGTCGCCTGATCGAAGCCACTGGCGCTGACGACTTTCCGAGTGTTCAGGTACTTGCTCTCGGCCGGCGTCACATCGGCCGCCCAGTCGTCCATCGGCTGCGACACGAACACCGGGCCCGTGGGCGGCAACGATGCCTCGTGGATGGCCCGGGCGAGCACGGCGGGAGTGTCGGCTGCCCGCGCGGCTACCCCGCTCCACTTCACCGCTGGCTGGGGCAGTTCGGTTGCCCGAACATTGGTCAACCAAGCCTCCATGGCCTGCATGGGTCTCACCTGCGTACCGGCAGTGATCACCAGTGGCGACCTGTTGGCGCGAGCGTTGATGATGCTGCCCATCGCGTTTCCCACGCCCGGACCCGAATGCAGATTCACCAGGGTCGGCCCCGCGGTCGCTTGGGCATAGCCGTCAGCCATCGCCACGACTGCGCCCTCCTGCAACCCCAGGATGTAGCGGAAGCCGTCAGGCATCTCGTTCAGGAAGGGCATCTCAGTTGAGCCCGGGTTACCGAATACGGTCGTCATCCCATGGCGTTGGAGCAGATCGAAGACGGCCTCGCGTACAGATGTCATGGGGTCATCATGCCCGGCCCGAGGAGTCGAAGTCAGTCCATACCTTTCCGGCCGCGGCCCAACGCCCGGTCGGCTTCGCGTTTGGACTCCCGTTCCGCGATCGCCTGACGCTTGTCGTAGGAGCGACGGCCGCGGCCCAACGCGAGTTCGACTTTCGCCTTGCCGTCCTTGAAGTAGAGCGACAGCGGAACGAGTGTTAGCCCGCCCTCCCGAGTCTTGCCGATCAGCTTGGCGATCTCGGCCTTGTGCAGCAGCAACTTGCGGGTGCGACGAGGCTCGTGGTTGGTCCAGGTTCCCGGGTCGTATTCGGGGATGTGCACCCCTCGGAGCCACACCTCCCCGTCGTCCACCGTCGCGTAGCCGTCGGCAAGCGTGGCCCGGCCGGCCCGGAGGGACTTGACCTCCGTCCCCACCAACACGATTCCGGCCTCGTAGGTGTCGAGGATCTCGTAGTCATGGCGCGCTTTGCGGTTCTGCGCGATGAGCTTTCGTCCTCGTTCCCTGGGCATAGGCCCTGAGGATACGCGGTCAGCTCCGAGGGTGCCGAACCTCAGGGGCTGGACGAGCCCGATGGGCTCGACGCACCCGCTGAACTGCTGGCATCCGAGGCCCCCGTCGTTGAGCTGGCGGTGGCACCGGAGTTGGGCAACGGCAGCTTCGAATCGGCGACGAAGAAGTCCTTCTTGAACGAGTCCAAGTACGTGCTCGGCTCCCGCATGATCTCCGGATGGATGCGGTGTCCGACGACCTGGCCATCCTCCCTGGTGTAGTAGTAGCCGGTGGGCCAGGTCAGGTTCATGTCCAGGGCCACCGCCTGCTTGACGCCCGCGGCCACCATGGCGTCTGCCAACTTCGCCGCGGTCACGTTGTTGCCGTAGGCAAACACGATGGCGCCATCCGCAAGTTGCCCCACGGCCGAGCGTTTGGCATGACTCGCATTTCCGTCCGCGATCCCCCAGCGCCTGGGGGAATCGTCCTCTGAGGCCTGCGAGGTGCCGTTGTCGATCAGCGGTTTCAGGTTCTGCCTGATCGCGGCCGTGTCGGCATCGACCTTGATATCTCGGCCGTAGCTACCCACCGTCAGGTGGCCATCCTTGGCGACCTTGACCGAGCCGTAACCATCCTCCAAGTCCCGCACTGTCTCGCCGTTGTAGTAGTAGCCGCCCGCGCCATCCTTGAGCAGGAACCCGCCGTTGAAGGCGGCGATCATGTCGGGAACCCAGGTGGCGGAGTCTTTGTCCTCTGTGGTTCTGGGCCCCTCACCTGGGGAGTCATACCCGGGTACGAAGCGGAACTTCAACAGATCGGGGTTCAGCCACTGCAACGCCACCTGCCCGTCGTCGGCTTCCCCGAGGAAGGCCGCTGACTTGCCGCCCACCTGCGTACCCACAGGTTTCCAGTCGACGTTGGGCACCGAGGGCGGCGCCAGGTTGGTGGTGATGGTCGGCGTTCCGTCGGAACCCTGAACGGTGGCTCCCGGGGACCCGGGGTCGCTCGGTGCCTGCGCATCCGCCGCGACCAGTGCGCAGCCAGCGGTCAACAGCGCGCCGCCGGTGAGTAGCGCGACGTGGCGGAGGCGCCGTGACCGCGGTGACGTCTGACCCATGAACCGTTCTCCCCGTGCTTTCCTCGGAACTTTTCGCTTGGCACCAGAGCCTACGAGGCGAAAACGGCGGATCTGTGCAGCGCCTCGCGGGGATCCGTCGATGCCTCCGACGAGTTCGACGGGCGGGCCCCACCGACTGGCTCAGGTGTGCAGCGGCCCCGGATCAAATCCCACCACCCCGGAGAAGGAGCGCTTCGACAAAGCGGTCGGAGCAAACCGCAAGGATGCTTCCCGCAGGCGGATCGCTGACGGATTCCGCAACGAACCCAACCGGCCGAACATTGCGGACATCCGTACGACGCGGGCTGTGCGGCGGGCCCTCCCCCGGTGGAACTCGGCCAGGGCAACGGCGTGATCGCCAGGGTGGTCGGCCATCGACCGTGCGAGCACGACTGCGTCCTCGATGGCCATACAGCCGCCAAGTCCCAAGTTGGGGGTGGTCGGATGCGCGGCATCTCCGAGCAGGGCAATCCTGCCGACGGACCAGCGCCGCAGGGGTGGTCGGTCGTAGAGGTCGTTCTTCAGGATGGCGTCTGCAGGCGTGCGTTGGAGGGCCTCGGGGAGTCCGAACTTCCAACCTGAATGAGTCCGCGCGACATTGGCTTTTCGTTGCTCCGGAGATTCCACCTCGCCGGCCGGAGCACGTCGGGTGGCCCACCAGTAGACGTGTTCGGGGTCGAGCGGATGGACGGCTGCTCGGGCACCGTTGCCCTGAACCTCGCGCAACACCCCGCTGTCGGGCACGGCCAGCTTAGCCATGCCGCGATAGCAGGTCTCCCCGCTGTAGCGGGGCGGGGTATCGCCGAAGAGTTCGCTGCGCACGGTTGAATGCAGCCCGTCGGCGCCAACCACCACATCCGCGGCCTCCTCCGCGCCATCGGCGAACTGCAGGAACGCCTGTTGGGAGGTCTGGCGCACGCCCACGACTTCTCTACCCAGCGTGACCTGATCCGGTTCCAATGACTCCATCAACGCCCGGTGAAGATCGGTGCGCCTGACTACGTATCCCCAACCACCGGTGACACCGGTGACGTCGAAGCCCACCAGTAGTCGTCCATCCGGCGCACAGGTCTCCGCCCTCTCGAAGGGGCAGACCGGCAGATCCCAGAACCATTCGGCAATACCGATGCGTTCCAGGCTGTGCAAGGCCCCCGGCCACAGTCCAATGCCGGCACCGACATCACCGATGACCGGCGACTGCTCGAACACGCGCGCCTCGACACCGATGCGTCTGAGGGCAATGGCCAGACTCAGTCCTCCGACGCCAGCCCCCGCGATCGCGACCTTGACCGACATCGCACACCCCTTATCGCTCAGCAGGCGGGCGACTGTGAGCCGCCACCAAACCAACCCATCGGGTCGTACGGTACGCCGCCGACGTGGATCTCGAAGTGCAGATGCGGCCCAGTGCTCCAGCCGGTGGAACCGACGTAACCGATAACCTGGCCGGCTGTCACTGCCTGGCCATCACTGGCCGCGAAACTCGACATATGAGCGTACATGGTGGACAGCCCGTCGCCGTGGTCGATGGTGATGTGGTTGCCGTACGGTCCGCCGTCCTCAGGCTCAACCGCGATGACGGTTCCCGCCCGAGCGGCCACGATCGGAGTGCCCATCCCGGCTCCGATGTCGACACCGGTGTGGCACCCGGCGTTCCCGGTATAGGGGTTGATGCGCGGGCCCACATTGCCCACCACACTGCCGTCGGTCGGCCAGGTCCAGCCGCCGCTGGTGGTCGCACCGCCCCCGCCGCCGCTACCGGCGTCGGTGTTCGGCTGCGCAGGGGGATCTGCGGCCGGAGCGCTCGAGTCGCCCTGTGAGTTGCCGGCGTCGCTTGCAGTCGACTGTCCGCTGCGGGTGCGTTCTGCCGCCGCCAGCTTCTCCAGGCGAGCCGCTTCCGCAGCCGCCAGCTTCGCCTGCTGCGCCTCCTGGGCAGCCTTGAGTTCGTCGAACTTCTTCTGCACGACGCCGCGCCGTGCCTCCAGATCGGTGACCGCGGCACTGCGCGCCGACACCAGTTCTTCGACCTTCTTCTTGGCCTCACTCGCCCGCGCAGCGGACGCCTCGGCCTCAGACACGGCTGCCTGCGCCTCGTCCCGCTTCGTCTGGGCTGCCGCCTCGGCATCCTTCAAGGTGACCAATTCCGTGTCGAGCTTGGTCTTGGCGTCCACGAACTCCGTCACCGCATCGTTCTTGCCTCGGGACACGGTGTTGACCGACTCGAGTGCCGTTGTGAGATCTCCGAGATTCTCGGACTTCAGCAGGATGTCGAGTTCGCCGGCGTCACCGCCACTTGTGTAGACCTGACGGGCGAACGATGCGAGGGCAACTTTGAGCTTCTCGATCTTCCCGCGCAGTGCATCGATGCGGGTCTTGGTGGCGGTGACCTTGGCCTCCGCCTCCTTGAGCGCCGCGGCCGCGGCGTCTTCGGCTGCCTGGGCACGTTCGAGCGCGCTCTGGGCCGACGCCAGTTCCGCCTGGGCGCCCGGCAGCGATCCCTCGGCGGCGCTGAGTTTGTCGCGGGCAGCACTGGCTTGGGCGTCGATCTCGTTGAGATCGTCGCCGGCGGCCGCCACTTGGCCGTCGAGGTTGTCAGTGGGCAGACTGCGCAGCGGCACTGCCCCTGCGGGTTGCATCAAGGTCAGGGCGAGACCCGACATGGCAACCGACCCGAGAACGGTCGCCACTCCCCTGCGTCGAAGTCGACGATTCACGCGTCCTCCTTCACGGGATGATGCTGTGCTGCCAGTCGGTCCGGTCACGGTTGCCTCTCACACCTTCAGGTATCGACGGATCGCGAAGAATGCAGCCAGGGCGGCTAGGACGACGCCGGTCAGGAACACCACCGGGAGCACCCTGGTGACGTCCTCCCAACCGATGAAGGCAGTGAATTTGAAGGTCGGCGCCAGAACCCGGTCGACCAGGAACACCTTGATCGAGACCAGGGCACCCATCGCCAGCGCGCCACCCAGGGCGGCCGCCAGGGCGGCCTCCAGCAGGAACGGCAGTCGGATCGCGTAGTTGCTGGCACCGACGAGCTTCATGATCCCGGTTTCCCGGCGTCTGCTGAAGGCCGAGAGTCTCATCGTGTTCGCCACCAAGAGCACCGTCACGATCAGCATGGCGGCAGCGATCCCCAGAGCCAGCGCCTGCAAACCACCGAGCAGGGTGAAGAACGAATCCAGCAGCTTCTTCTGGTCGCGCACCTGCTCGACGCCCGGCTGCTCGGCGACCGCCGACGCGACTGTGGCGTACTCCTGCGGATCGGTGAGCTTCACCCGGAACGACTCCGGCAGGGCTGCCGGGGTGACGTTCTCCAAGATCGGCGAGTTCTTGAACTGCTCACGGAACCGGTTGAAGGCCTCGTCCGAGGACTCGTAATACACCTGCTCGACCACGGGCAGCCCGGCCAACTTCGACTGGATCGCCTGTCGCTGAGCGGGGGTAACAGCGGTCGGGCAGGTGGTTGCATCGGACGTGGCTCCGCAGAGGAACACCGAGACCTCGACCTTGTCGTACCAGTAGTCCTTCATGGTCTCGACCTGCGAGCGCACCAGCAGCCCGGTCCCGAAAAGTGTCAGCGACACTGCCACAGTGAGGATCACCGCGATCGTCATGGTGACGTTGCGGGACAGGCCTTCGAACACCTCTTTGGTGATGAATCGGATCTTCATGGCTAGCGCACACTCCCGTAAACGCCTACCGCGTGGTCGCGCACGATACGACCAGCGTCGAGTTCTACGACCCGTTTGCGCATCTGGTCCACGATGGCCGCGTCGTGGGTGGCCATCAGCACCGTCGTGCCGGTGCGGTTGATGCGGTCCAGCAGGCGCATGATGCCCACCGAGGTGGTCGGGTCCAGGTTTCCGGTTGGCTCGTCCGCGATCAGTACCGGCGGCCGGTTGACGAACGCACGCGCGATCGCGACCCGCTGTTGTTCGCCGCCGGACAGTTCGTGCGGGCGTCGACCACCCTTGTCCGCCAGACCGACCAGTTCCAGCGTCTCCGGCACCGCGGTTCGGATGTACGACCGAGGCCGGCCGAGCACCTCAAGGGCGAATGCCACGTTCTCGTAGACCGTCTTGTTGGGCAGCAGCCGGAAATCCTGGAAGACGGTGCCGATGCGACGGCGCAAGCCGGGCACCTTCCAGCGGCTCAGGGTGGCCACGTCACGACCGTTGACGATCACCTGTCCGGCGGTGGCGCGGTCCTCGCGCAGGATCAGCCGCATGAAGGTGGACTTGCCGGAACCTGACGGCCCGACGAGGAAGACGAATTCGCCCGCCTCGATATTGACGGAAACGTCGAGCAGCGCAGGCGCTGCCTGGTGACGGTAGCGCTTCGTCACCTGCTGGAAGCGGATCACGGCTTGGGGCCCTCACTAGTGTCGTTGGTGACCTACTCCACCCGGCACCGGGTGAATATCTGGCAACCATAGGACGGCCCGCCCAACCCGACGGTTACCCGACACGCCCGCTTGTGGAAAACCTGCTCGTCATTGGGCGTTTTCGCAGCCCAGAGGGGGTTTCGTAAAGCCATCTTGACCGGCCGCGGGAATGCTCGCTCCCCTGTGGACGGCCCAACGCAGCAGGCCCCGACTCAGGCTCCGACCTGCGACCGACGCCACCTGATTCCGGTCTCGATGAACTCGTCGATCTCCCCATCCAGCACCGCGGAGGTGTTGCCGGTCTCGGTCTCGGTGCGCAAGTCCTTCACCATCTGGTACGGGTGCAGGACGTAGGAACGCATCTGATTACCCCAGGAGCCCGCAGTGTCACCCTTGAGGGCATCGATCTTGGCCTGCTCCTCCTGGCGCCGCCGTTCCAGCAACTTGGCCTGCAACACTGCCATCGCCGTCGCCTTGTTCTGCAGCTGGGAGCGTTCGTTCTGGCATGACACGACGATCCCCGTGGGCAGGTGGGTGAGCCGCACCGCCGAGTCGGTGGTGTTGACACCCTGACCGCCGGGACCCGACGAGCGGTAGACGTCCACCCGCAGTTCGTCCTCGGGGATGTCCATCGTCTCGGTCTTCTCCATCACCGGGATCACCTCGACCTCTGCGAAAGAGGTCTGTCGGCGCCCCTGGTTGTCGAACGGCGAGATGCGCACGAGGCGATGCGTTCCCTGCTCGACGCTGAGGGTTCCGTAGGCGTACGGCGCCGAGACTTGGAAGGTCGCCGACTTGATGCCGGCCTCCTCCGCGTAAGAGGTGTCGAAGACCTCCACCGGCCAGCCTTTGCGTTCGCAGTAGCGCGTGTACATGCGCATCAGCATCTCTGCCCAGTCAGCGGCGTCCACTCCACCGGCGCCTGACCGGATGCTGACCAGCGCATCCCGACGGTCGTACTCGCCGGACAGCAGGGTCCGAATCTCCAACGCGCCGATTTCGCGTTGCAGGGCCGCGAGCTCCGCTTCGACCTCACCGGCGACGTCATCGTCCCCCTCATCGGCGGCCAGCTCGGCCAGCACAGCGAGGTCGGACATTCGGGCAGTGAGGGCCTCCACCTTGCGAAGTTCGCCCTGCAGCACCGACAGCCTCGACGTGACGGCCTGGGCTTTGTCCTGGTCATCCCACAGGTCAGGAGCGGAGGCCTCCGCCTCCAGGTCTGCGATGTCGGACCGCATCTTCGGAAGGTCCAGGACCGACTCGATCCCCGCGAGGTCGGATGCCAGCGACTCGATCTGCTCTGCCAGCTCCGGATCCACCGTGCAAGCCTATCCCGAGCGTGATCCGGGGCACGCCTGCCTGGGTCGTGAGCGACACCGGCAGGCATGCGGGGGTGGCTGACATCCGCCCGCGGCCCGACCCTGGGTGCGCTTGGTTAGAGCGTTGGCTACTCCCCCGGGGCCTGGTAGACCAAGGTCCGGATGACACGCAATGCCACCGAGATAGTGGCGAGCGAGGAAGCGGATCCCTCCGCGATCTCGGTCAACGTCGCCTGGGCGCGCGCCAAACCCTCGGCGTTCAACGACTCCCAATGCTCGATCCGCGCCACCGGATCGCCACCCTCCGGGGTAGCTCGGATAACCCGGGAACACAAACCGGCAAGGGCTCCGTATAGGTCACTGCGCAGCGAGGACCTGGCAAGCGCGTCCCAGCGATCCTCCCGATGCAGACCCGTGATCTGGCCCAGCAACCGATCAACCCCGAAGCGCGCGCTGAGCTGGAAGTAGATGGCCGCAACGTCGCGGGCATCGGTCTCGGTGCGACCGGCGATCTGGCAGACGTCAAGCAGGGAGAACACATCCAGCAGGGAGGCGATGTCGCGGGCCAATTCCTCCGGGGCGCCGAGCGCGACGAATTCCGCTGTGCGTTCGTCGAGCCGCTGCAGTTCGGGACCCACCAGCAGATCGGGTACCTCCGGCGCCAGCTCGGTGATCTGTCCGCCGAAACGTTCGATCTCACCTGCGACGTCGAGCCGGCCACCCCTGGTCGTGAGCAACCACCGTGTGGCCCGATCGAGTAACCGTCGCACCTCCAGGAACAGCGCCGACTGAGCCACGGTGGGGATCTGGTTGTCCAGCGACTCGATCGCCGACCAGTACCAGGGCAGGTCGAACACCTCACGCGCCACCGAGTAGGCGCGCGCGACCTCCGGTGCCGAGGCGCCGGTCTCCTCCAGTGCTCGGTAGACGAAAGTGATACCACCACGGTTGATGATGTTGTTGGACACCATCGTGGAAATGATCTGCCGTCGCAGTGGATGATCGGCCAGCCGGTTCTCGTAGCGTGCCACCAGCGGCTCGGGGAAGTACGCGGCCAGCACCTTGTCGTAGTAGGGCTCGGATTCGAGGCCCACCGCATTCAACTCGGCCGTGACGGCGATCTTCGCGTATGCCAGCAGGGTGCAGAATTCCGGCGACGAGAGGCCCTCGCCGCGTTCCCGCAGCAGCGTCAACTCCTCATCGTCGGGCAGGAATTCCAACCTCCGGTTGAGGAGTCCGATCCGCTCGAGGTGATGCATCAGCCGGATGTGCACCGGCAGCATGTCCGGCGCCTGCACCCTCGCGTTACCGAGCAGGATGTTCTGCTCGTAATTGTCCGTCAGCACCAGGTCGGAGACCTCGTCGGTCATCGCGGCGAGGAGTTCGTTGCGCTGCTTAGACGTCAGGTCACCATCGGCCACGACCCGGTCGAGCAGGATCTTGATGTTGACCTCGTGGTCGGAACAATCAACCCCGGCGGAATTGTCCACGGCGTCGGTGTTGATCAGTACCCCCGCCCGGGAGGCCTCGATCCGGCCGAGCTGGGTCAGGCCCAGGTTGCCGCCCTCCCCGACGATGCGGACCCGCAGATCGCGGCCATCGACCCGGATCACGTCATTGGCCTTGTCACCCACCTGCAGGTCGGTCTCGGTGGAGGCCTTGACGTAGGTGCCGATACCGCCGTTCCAGAACAGGTCCGCCGGGGCGAGCAAGATCAGGCGCAGCAGTTCCGGCGGACTGAGCCGGTCGACCTGCTCGTCGATGCCCAGCGCCGCCCGCACCTGCGGCGTCACCGGAATGGACTTCTCGGTACGGGCATACACACCGCCACCGGGTGATATCAGCGACCGGTCATAGTCGTTCCAACTGGACCGCGGGAGTTCGAACAACCGCTGTCGTTCGGCGAACGAGACCGCCGGGTCCGGGTCGGGATCCAGGAAGATATGTCGGTGGTCGAACGCGGCCACCAATTTGATCTGCTCGCTCAGCAGCATGCCGTTACCGAACACATCACCACTCATATCGCCGACGCCGACGACGGTGAACTGCTCGGTCTGACAGTCGACCCCGAGCTCTCGGAAGTGCCGCTTGACCGATTCCCAGGCACCGCGCGCCGTGATTCCCATGGCCTTGTGGTCGTAGCCGACCGACCCCCCGGAGGCGAAGGCGTCACCGAGCCAGAACCCGTACTCCGCGGAGATCGAGTTCGCGAGGTCGCTGAACGTCGCCGTGCCCTTATCCGCCGCCACGACCAGATAGGTGTCGTCACCATCGCGCCTGATGGTGCGCTCCGGTGGCACTGCTTCGCCGTCCACCCGATTGTCCGTCAGATCGAGGAGGCCGCAAATGAAGGTCCGGTAGCAGTCCTGCCCCTGGGCGAGGATCTCCTCGCGGGTCCCCTCGGTGATCGGGTTCTTCACGACGAACCCGCCCTTGGATCCCACCGGGACGATGACCGCGTTCTTGACCTCCTGCGCCTTCACCAGCCCCAGTACCTCGGTGCGGAAGTCGTCACGGCGGTCGCTCCAACGCAGACCGCCACGGGCCACCTCGCCGAACCGGAGGTGGACACCGGCAACCTTCGGCGACGACACGTAGATCTCGAACTGCGGCCGAGGTTCCGGCATCCCGGGAACATCCCGCGGGTGGAGTTTGAACGACAGCCACTCCTTGGGTTTGCCGTCACGGAGTTGGAAGGCGTTGGTGCGCAGGATGGCTCCGACCAGCCCGATCAACTGGCGCAGGATTCGGTCGTGGTCGAGGCTTTGCACCTTGTCCAGTTCCAGCAGCAGGGCCTCGTTCAACTCGGCGGTGCGAGCCTCGCGATCACCCCGGAAATCCGGATCGTGGGCCGTCTCGAACAGTTCCACCAACAGTCGGATCAGGTCCGGGTTCGCCATCAGCGCCGCCGAGATACTCGTGAGGCTGAACGGGGAACCGATCTGGCGGGTGTAATGCGCCCACGCCTGCACGTAGGAAGCCTGTCGCCAGTCCAGGCCGGCACGGGTCACCAAGCCGATGATCCGGTCGGCCTCCAAGGACCCCGTGAAGCCGGCCACGAACGCGGCACAGAACCGGTCAGGCAGGGTCTCGACCTCAGGAACCGAGTCGATCCCGCGCAACCGGAGACCGAAGTCGTACAGGTAGGCCGTCGTACCCCCCGGCCGCGGCACGGCGTACGGGTGCTCGTCGATGACCTCGACATCCAGGGAGGCCAGCAGCGGCAGCACCTCGAGCAGGGACACCGGCGAGCCGGTGCGGAACAGTTTGAGCCTTCGGTCGCCGCCGACGCTGTCCAGCGGCTCGTACAGCGAGACCACCAAGCCCTCATCGCCGCCGATCGACTCCCACCGCTGCACATCGGCGACGGCGGCCCGGGCCGAGAACATCTCCCGGTAGGCCGGCGGCATACCCGCCGCGTACCGGGTGAACAGCGCGGCGGCCGCCTCCTCCCCGACCTCGGCGACGAGAGCATCGGCAAAGTCGTCGTCCCAGGAGCGGACAGCGGCCCGCACCCGCAACTGCAGGGCCTCGAGGTCAACCGGCCCGGTGGTGGTGCCCGAGGCAACCCGCACAACGAAGTGCAGCCGTGCCAGCACCGACTCCGACACCCGGGTGGTGTAGTCGACGGTCACGCCGTCGAGCGCCTCCATCAGGATGTCCTGGATCTCCAGCCGCACATCGGTGGTGTAGCGGTCCCGGGGGAGGTAGACCAGCACCGAGTAGAACCGTCCGTAGGCGTCCTCCCGCAGCAGCACCCTCGTCTGGCGCCGCTCTTGCATCGCCAGCACCGAGGTGGCGATGCGGTTGAGCTCCCCGGACGACATCTGGAACAGATCGTCGCGTGGGTACGTCTCGATGAACTGGACCAGGTCTTTACCGCGGTGCGACGACGGTGGATAACCTGCGCGTTCGACGGTCTCGGACTCCAGCTGCCGGATCACCGGGATGCTTCCCACCGGCTGCACGTACGCCGCCCCGGTGTAGAGCCCGAGGAAACGTCGCTCCCCCACGACCCGTCCCTCGTCGTCGAACCTCTTCACCCCGACATAGTCGAGATAGGTATCACGGTGGACCGTCGATCGGGTGTTGGCCTTGGTGAGTACCAGCGGTTTCGGCTCCCGCGCGCGTTCCCGGACCATTGGCGAGAGCTTGCTGAACGATGTTGACACCTCCGGGGCGTCGCGCATCATGCCCACCGATGTGTTCGGCAACGGGAGCAACTGGTTGCCGTCGTCGGTCAACTCGTACTCGCGGTAGCCGAGGAACGTGAAGTTGTTGTCGGCGAGCCAGTAGAGGAAGGCGCTGGCCTCCGCGCTCTCGGCCGGGGGCACCGTCACCGGTGGGTTGTCAGCCAGTTCCCCCGCCAACTCCAGCGCCTTGTCCCGCATAACCTCCCAGTCCTCGACCCCGGCGCGAACGTCGACCAGGGTGTCCTCGATTCGCCGCTCGATGGCCTGCAGTTCCTCCTGGTCGGACTCCCGATTGATCTCCATGTGGATCCAGGCTTCCGCGATGGTACCGCTGGGCAGCGGCTCGTCGGAGACGACGTCCAGCACCTCCAGCAGGTTGCCGTCGTCATCCCGGCGGACCACCAACTGCGGATGGATCACCGCGTGCAGATCGTGGCCATTGCGGGTCAGGGTGAGGCTGATCGAGTCGACCAGGAAGGGCATGTCCTCACTGACGACCTGTACGACCGTGTGACCACACGCCCAACCGTTGACCGGGATGGTCGGGGTGAATACCGCCAAATTCGAAGTGCCGGGAGTCCTATTCTCAGCCAGCCGCCGATGGCTGGTGACGGTCCCGACCAGATCCATCGGGTCGGATTCCATCAGGTCGGTGGGGTCCACGTACTGGTAGTAGAGCCTGATGAGGTGGCCGAGGGCTTCCCGGTCCACCAGCGGATGCCCGGCCTCGGCCTGATCCAGGCCCCGTTGCAGGAGGTCGTTGACGATCGGATCGCTTGCTAGATGTGCATCATCGGCTGCCACTCTGTCAGGCTAGCGGCGGCCTGTTCGGGAAGCCCTGCGGAACCGAAACACGGTCGGGAACTCAACCCTCGAGCGATGGGAACCAGCAACCAGCCATGTCGAAGAAGATCAGCGCGGAGATGGAATACAACGCCTCCTGCAAGGACGTGTTCGCCATGTACTCCGACACCGGGTTCCTGGCCGTCAAGGTCTCTGGAACGGGCGGCTCCGACCCGACGATAAGTGTCGAGAAGGTCGGTTCCGACGTGGTGGTGGATGTCTCCCGAACCCTGCCCGCCCAAGTGCCCTCGGTGGCGAAGAAGTTCCTGGGCGACACGGTGGTCATCGACGAGAAGCAGCAGTGGAGCCCTGCCGATGACAAGGGCGCCCGGACGGCGTCGGTGAAGGTGACCTTCCAGGGAGCACCGGCCTCGGCCGACGGTCGGCTGTCGTTGGAGCCGTCCGCCGACGGCAGCGTCTGCCGGGTCGAGTTGGAGGTCAGGTCCACCGTGCCGCTGGTGGGGGGCAAGATCGAGGAGATCATCGTCGAACAACTCGAGCGGGCGGTCCGACAGGAGACCAAGCTGGGCAACCAATGGCTGGCCGAGCACTCCTGATCCGCCGCACCCAATCTCGGAAGAGGCAACCGGACGAGCCGCGCCGCGGTGCTGGGTTCAGCTCCCGAGACCGCCGTCAATCCATGAACGGGTAGCGGTAGTCCGTCGCCGGCACGAAGGTCTCCTTGATAGACCGTGTGGACGTCCATCGCAGCAGGTTCTGAGGTGCGCCCGCCTTGTCGTTGGTACCCGAGGCTCGGCCGCCACCGAACGGCTGCTGACCGACGACGGCACCGGTGGGCTTGTCGTTGATGTAGAAGTTCCCGGCGGCGAACCGAAGGTCCTCGGTCGCGGCCGCGATCACCTCCCGATCCCGGGCGATGATCGAGCCGGTGAGTGCGTAGGGGGACACCCCTTCGAGCTGGGTGAGCACCGCGTCGTAGTCGGCGTCGTCGTATACGTGAACCGACAGCAGCGGGCCGAAGTACTCGTGGACGAAGAACTCCCGCGTCGGATCGGTGCCCAGCAACACCGTCGGTCGTACGAAGTAGCCGACACTGTCGTCGCAGGTGCCGCCGGCAACGACATCCACGGTGTCGTCGGCGCGCGCTCGGTCGAGCACGCCGGACAACTTGTCGAAGGACTTGCGGTCGATCACGGCCGACATGAAATTGCTGAAGTCCGTCGTCGGACCCTGCGTCAGCGAGTCCACTTCGGAGAGGAAGTCGTCGCCGATGCGCCGCCACATGCTGCGCGGAACGTAGGCGCGGGAGGCGGCCGAGCACTTCTGCCCCTGGAATTCGAAAGCGCCGCGGATCATCGCCACCCGCACCACGTCCGGGTCCGCACTGGGGTGCGCCAGGATGAAGTCCTTACCACCCGTCTCACCGACGATCCGCGGGTAAGAGCGGTAGTCCGCGATACGCTCCCCCACCCGGCGCCAGAACATCTGGAACACCGGGGTCGAGCCGGTGAAGTGGATACCGGCGAGATCCGACTCGGCCAGCACCACGTCGCTGACAGCCACCCCGTCACCAGTCACCATGTTGATGACCCCTGGCGGCAGGCCGGCCTCCTCCAGCAGTCTCATCAAGTAGTGGGCGGCGAACTGCTGGGTGGGCGCGGGTTTCCACACGACGGTGTTGCCCATCAGCGCGGGTGCCGTTGGCAGGTTGCCGGCGATGGCGGTGAAGTTGAAGGGGGTGACGGCGTAGACGAAGCCCTCCAGCGGCCGGTGATCGCTGCGGTTCCAGACGCCCCGGCTCGAGGTGGGCTGCTCCGCCATAATCTGGCGGCCGAAGTGCACGTTGTAGCGCCAGAAGTCGATGAGTTCGCACGCGGAGTCGATCTCGGCCTGATACGCGGTCTTGGACTGGCCGAGCATCGTCGCCGCATTCAATCTGGCGCGCCAAGGTCCGGCGAGCAGATCGGCGGCCTTGAGCAGGACCGCGGCGCGGTCGTCGTAACTCAGTTCACGCCAGCCGGGCGCCGCCGCCCGCGCGGCCACCACCGCGGCGTGAGCGTCGGCCTCGGTCGAATTGGCGCCGACGCCCAGCACCTCCGCGTGGGCATGCGGCTGCACGACCTCGAACGAGGTGCCGCCAGCGGGACGTTGCTCGCCGTGAATGGTGTTCGGCAGCTCGATCGGCCCCTGTGCCTGGAAGGCCGCGAGTTGAGCTTGGAGTTCGGCGCGTTCCACCGATCCCGGCGCGTAGTCGAGGATCGGCTCGTTGACAGGTGCGGGGGGCGAGGTCACAGCATCCATAGCGGTCATCCTGGCACTGCGGCACCGCCAACGCAGAGCGCCAACCAGCGTCCGGTAGTCAGCCGACGTTGGCCAGATGGTCCGGACCCACCCGGTCCGGGTCGCGCAACGCCTCCACGCTTGTCCGCATCGATGTCTCCAGCACGGGTAGCCGGCGCGAGACATCCATCAGGTTGGGGCCCATCGTCTCAAGGTCCTCCGGGCCGGGTCCGAGGGCGACGACCGCGGCCCCGTTGGCCCGCACCTTGTCCGTCTCGTGCAGGCAACGTTTGGTCACCTGAACCCGCCACCGACGTTCCATCCGAGCCAGCACCGAGTCCGGTTTGTCCATCGCGAACGACACCATCGGCGCCAACACATACACCTCGTCGAGGCCCATCTCTGCCACTAGGTCGACGGAGGTCGCCGAACAGGCGCCACCGTCGACGTACTTGTGGCCGCCGATCTCCACCGGACGGAACCACGACGGGATCGCGCACGAGGCCATCACGGCCTGCGCCAGCGAGGCGGTGGGCGCACCGGGACGTCCGAACGCAACCCGCTTGCCGTCGTCGAGATCCATGGCGACAACCCAGACGTTGGGGTGCGGCGACCACTCGTCCATCGGAGTGATCGCTTCGACAAGATGGCCGACACGTTCGAGCGAGCCACGGCCCTGGGGAAGGAAGCCGGCTAGCACCGCGGTGGGTGGCAGGTTGCGCAGACGGCGGGCGCTGGAGCTGAGGATTCGACGTGGCGAGGCGGGCACGAGCTTCGGCATCTGGGGTCGACTGTCGCCGGTGGCCCGTTCGTAGTCCCATGAGAAGCCCGCCAGCGGCCCCTTGGTGATGGGATGGCCACGCTGATGATCGCGCAACTGGGTCGGCGTGACGCCCGCACCCAGCAGGGCCGTGATGACCGAACCCGCGGACGTGCCGACGATGACGTCTGCCTTGCAGGGATTGAATCCGTGGACCTCCTCCAAGGCGCACAGCGCCCCGACCATCCAGGCCGCACCGAGGATCCCGCCGCCGCCCAACACGAGTCCGCGTTTGGGCTGTCGTCGAGCGGCCATCCGGCGATTCACCTCAATCCCACAGTTACGTCCACGCTCACCATAGGCCCCGGGAACGGGTCGGGTCGCGGCAATCGGGCGACGATACGCCGTTGCTGGGCGTCTAGTGATCCTCGCGCAACTGATTCAGTCGCCGAACCGGGGAATTCGAAGGAAACCGCAGAACCTCAGGACTTCGATCGTCCCTGCCGAGCCCGCCGACGGGTCTTGGCGGTGTCCTTCAACTCGGCCAACGCATCCTTGATGCAATCGGCGAGTTCGTCGACGTCAGGGATGCCGTCCCGGTCGGCGTTGATCCCGAAGAACACCCCGCCGTTGTACGACGTCAGGCCGATGCTGAGGCCGTGGCCCTTGGTCAGGGCGACCACGGGATACGCGGCAACCATCTCGGCTCCCCCGACGTACAGGGGCGTCTGCGGCCCCGGCACGTTGGTGACCACCAGGTTGTAGACCCGCTGGGTGATGTCCGCCCCCACCCGCGCACCGAGCGCGTGCAGGGTTGGCGGAGCGAAGCCGGCGATCGTCGCCAGCGCATCGGCACCGACGAGGCGGCTGCTCTCACGGTGCTGACTCATCTCGAAACTGACCCTGCTCAGCCGGACCACCGGGTCGGCCTCGCCGATGGGCAGATGGACCAGGAAAGGTTGCACGTCGCCGGCCTCAGGAGCGTCCAGTGACGGTTCCACGCTCACCGGAACCAGCGCGGTGAGTTCACTGCGGGCGTTCACCCGCTCACCACGGCTCAGCAGCCAGGCCCGCAGGCCGCCCGCCACCACGGCCAGGATCACGTCGTTGATGGTGCCCCCGTGTGCCGCCCGCACCGCTTTGAAGTCCGACAGTTTCAGGTTCGCCATCGCAAACCTTCGTTGCTCGGAGATTTCGAAGTTGGTCGGTCCGGCTGCTGGCGATCGCGCCACGCTGACCGCGGCCGAGACCAGCCCCAGAGTCTGCCTCCCGACCGAGGTCACCGCTGAGGTCACATCCGCGATGCCCCTGCGGACAGAGGACACTGCCACCGCCGGGCTTCGGATCTGGTCGCCGGCGGCATTCACCAGCAACGACAGCTGGCTGGGTTCCCGTGACGGCCGCCAGATCTGGGTACCTTCGAGGTCGGCTGTCGGGGCATCATCGAGGATGACCTGACCGATATCGACACTCATGATGCCGTCGACGATGGCATGGTGGGACTTCGTCAGAATCGCGAACCGGTGCCCTTTCAGTCCCTCCACGAGGTACATCTCCCATAGGGGTCGGGACTTGTCCAGCGGGCGAGCCATGATCCGCGCCGTCAGCTCCTGCAGTTGCGCGTCGGTGCCCGGCCGCGGCAGAGCCGATCTGCGAACGTGATACGTCACATCGAACTTATGGTCGTCCACCCACACCGGACTGGCCAGGTTTCCCGGCACCGGCTTCACGCGTTGCCGGTAGCGTGGGGCCAAAGCGATGCGCTCGGAGATCAGTTTGACGAGCCGGTCGTAGTCGAAACCCGCAGCTGACTCTCGGAAGATCGTGACCCCGCCCACGTGCATCGGCGCGCTGGGATCATCGAGATAGAACGAGGACGCGTCCACCGGACTCAGTCGGTCGATCATGGCCACTCCTTCGCTGGAGACAACATCTTGACACGGCAACAGCCGGGTGATGCGGGACCGGTCAGCCGACGCGGACCAGCACCCCCCGTTAGCCACCCAAATCACGTCCGAAGATGGCACTGAGTTCCAGCTGCGTGCTCTGGTAGTCGCGGTGATGTACAGCGACGAAGCCCAGCTCGCGAGCAGCGGCAATGTTGTGCGCCAGATCGTCGACGAAAACCGACTCCGCAGCCGTGACTTGCAACAGGTCCAGCGTGTACTGGAAGATCCGTGGCTCCGGCTTACGCATCCCGACCCGACCGGAGATCACGACAGCGTCGAACATCCCGTCGAAGAGGTGTTCCGGGTAATGGTCGCCCCACGAGTTCGACAGCAGGCCCGTTCGGATTCCCTGCTCATGGGCCCGACGTACCAGCGCGGTCATGTCAGGTGCGTGCTCGAAGTGACCGAACAGTCGATCCAGCAGGCCCGCGGCGGAGACATCACGCCCGGTGGTGCGACTCAGTTCCTCGGCGAGCTTCGATTCGAAGTCCGGGACGGTCATCTCGCCGCGCTCCAGCACTTGGATCGGATTGATCTCCGCCTCGACGCCGGCGTCCCGCCCGAACCACGTGGAGATGACCTCGGCGAAGTGGTGCGCCTCGAAGTCCTCTCCCAGGGTCCAGGTATCCATGACAGTGGACAGATCGTTGGTCAGGACCCCACCCCAGTCAACGATCAGCGCCCGGACGCCGCTCTCCTCTGTGTCGGGCATGACCTCAGTGTGCCAACCCGTTGCGGATCAACGGGAACCGGGTGACCGTGCGATATGGACGACGACACCTGGGCGGTCCTGTGAGCCGCCTAACAACCGGTGTACCACGACCGCCCCTTCTTACATTCCCTTGTCCACAACCGCACCGGCACAGGGTTGTAGGGCCTAGGAATCTGAGGCTAACTAGCAGAGACGCAAACGTCGACGAAACGGGGGATTCACATGTCGACTTCGCTGGCCGCAACCGGTGCGGCTGTCAGAGGTGCACTCAGCATGTTGGAGGCGCCTGAAGACCTCTTCGCCCGCCAGCCCACGGGCACCGAGTCGCTACCGGACCCGCACGTCGTGGTGCCGCGGTTGGTTCAGGCGCTGGTGGATGTGATGGCCGCGCAGCGTCCCGCACGGCAGTTAGCCAGCTGGACCACCGGCGACGTGCAGGCCCAACTGCTTCACCTCGCCGCGCACGCCGCGGAGGCGAGCGCCTCGGACCGACGCGGATGGCACCGCCATCGGGTGATGTCGGTGCGCATCACGCTGCCCGCCGATGGCGTGGTGGAGGCCAGCGCAGTGGTGCGCAACGCGCGCCGCGGGCGAGCGTTGGCGATCCGACTTGAAGGCCTCGACGGGCGGTGGCGCTGCACGGCCCTTCACTCCGCCTGACGACCGTCCGCGCGCCCGTCTGCTACTTCGGATCAGCGCCGTGGCAGCGCTTGTACTTCTTCCCGGATCCGCAGGGGCACTGAGCGTTGCGCGCTGTGCCGCGGTAGGGATCGTCGGAGAGTGGGTCGTCAGTGTCCGTCACGGTCTGCGACTGCACCTCAATGTCGCCCTCAGCGGTCGGGGCGGAGTATTGCAAGGTGCCCGGCCGGCGCGGAGCCCCCAGACCCTCCGGCAGGAGAATGTCGATATCCTCCTCCGCCGGTACCTGCTGAGATGCGGCCAGTTCGGCCTCCACAGCCGCAACTTCCTCTTCGGCGTCGACCTTCGACAGGGCGTCGAGGTCGAGAGCGCCGCTTTGGGTCTGACCCGATGCCTCGGCAAGCGCTGCCGCGATCTCGGCTGACGCGACACCGGAGATCCCGAATTGCTCGGCATCCTCGATCTCCGCCGGCGCCTCGGGCGCCTGGGGCTGGACGCTGTAGAGGTAGCCCACCGACTCCTCACCGATAGCGGCCATCATCGCCTGGAACAGGTCGTAACCCTCACGCTGGTATTCCACGAGCGGGTCCTTCTGCGCCATCGCGCGCAGCCCGATGCCCTCCTTGAGGTAGTCCATTTCGTAGAGGTGCTCACGCCAGCGGCGGTCCAGCACACTCATGATGACCCGACGCTCCAACTCCCGGGTGACCTCGTCGCCGAGCTCCTCCTCGCGGCGGTCGTATGCCAGCTGGGCATCTTCCTGCAGCTCCTCGATGAGGAAGTCGGTGCTCATGCCATGTCGGCCGCCTCCGGACCTGCTCTCGAGGTCGTCCACTGTGAGGCCGACCGGGTAGACCTCCCCGAGGGACGCCAGCAACTCGTCGAGGTCCCATTCCTCCGGGTAACCCTCCGCGGTGGCTGCGCGGACGTGCAACTCCACCACGTTGTCGATGAACCTGCGGACCTGATCCGATAAGTCCTCCCCGTCGAGCACGGCCCGTCGTTCCGAGTAGATGACCTTCCGCTGACGGTCCATCACCTCGTCGTACTTGAGCACGTTCTTGCGGATTTCGAGGTTCTGGCTCTCCACCTGCGCCTGCGCACTGGCGATCGCCCGGGTGACCATCTTCGCCTCGATCGGCACATCGTCGGGCACGTTGAATCGGGTTAGGAACGAGTCGACCATGGCCGCATTGAAGCGGCGCATGAGTTCATCCTCCAATGACAGGTAGAACCGGGTCTCGCCCGGATCCCCCTGGCGGGCAGCACGGCCTCGGAGCTGATTGTCGATACGTCTCGACTCATGCCGTTCGGTGCCCAGTACGTAGAGTCCTCCGATGTCGGTGACCTCTTCATGCTCGGTCTGGACCGACTCGGTTGCCGCCTTCAGGGTGTCCGGCCAACGGGCCTCGTACTCTTCCGGATTCTCCGCGGGATTGAGGCCTTGGGCCGCCAACTCCGCAGCGGCGCGGTGCTCGGGGTTGCCGCCCAGCATGATGTCGGTGCCTCGACCTGCCATGTTCGTGGCGACCGTGACGGCACCCTTGCGGCCCGCCTCGGCCACGATCGCGGCCTCCTGCTCGTGGAACTTCGCATTGAGGACCTGGTGGGAAACCCCGGCCCTGCGCAGGGCCTTCGACAGCTTCTCACTCTTCTCCACGCTGACTGTGCCCACCAGCACGGGCTGGCCGATCTCGTTCCGCTCGACGATGTCCTCGACGACCGCGTTGAACTTCGCGTCCTCGGTGCGGTACACCAGGTCGGAGGCGTCCTTGCGCTGGTTCTTCTTGTTGCTCGGGATCGGTACCACACCGAGGTTGTAGGTCTGGTTGAACTCCGCCGCCTCGGTCATGGCGGTGCCGGTCATGCCCGCGAGCTTGTCGTACATCCGGAAGTAGTTCTGCAGCGTGATGGTGGCCAGCGTCTGGATCTCGACACCCTCCTTGGCCTCCAGCGCCTGGTGCAGGCCCTCGTTGTAGCGGCGACCGGGAAGGATGCGTCCCGTGTGCTCATCGACGATGACGACCTCGCCATCGAGAACGACGTAGTCCCGATCGAGCTTGAACAGTTCCTTGGCCTTGATCGCGTTATTGAGGAAGCCCACCAGCGGGGTGTTCTCCGCCTCGTAGAGGTTGTCCATGCCGAGCCAATCCTCGGTGGACTCCACCCCCTCCTCGGTGATTCCGACCGTTCGCTTCTTCTCATCGACCTCGTAGTCCGTGTCACGCTCCAGCCGATCGACCAGGCGCGCGAAGTCGGCGTACCACTTCGGCTCATGATCTGCCGGCCCGGAAATGATCAGCGGGGTCCGGGCCTCGTCGATGAGAATCGAGTCCACCTCGTCGACGATGGCGAAACTGTGGCCGCGCTGGACCAACTCGTCCAGCGACCACGCCATGTTGTCGCGTAGGTAGTCGAACCCGAACTCGTTGTTGGTGCCATAGGTGATGTCGGCTGCGTACGCGACTCGACGTTCGGCCGGACTCATCTGCGCCAGGATGCAGGACACTTCCAGACCCAGGAAGTGATGCACCCTGCCCATCCACTGTGAGTCCCGCTCGGCCAGGTAGTCGTTCACCGTGACGACGTGCACGCCCTGCCCGTTGAGGGCGTTGAGGTAGCTGGGCAGGGTGGCGACGAGGGTCTTACCTTCACCGGTCTTCATTTCGGCGATGTTGCCCAGATGCAGCGCGGCACCACCCATGATCTGGACGTCGTAGTGGCGCTGTCCCAGCGTGCGTTTGGAGGCTTCTCTGACAGCGGCGAAGGCCTCGGGAAGCAGAGTGTCGAGGGTGTCCTCACCGGACTCGAGCCGCTCCTTGAACTCGTCCGTCTTGGCCCGTAGTTCAGCGTCTGTCAGGTCGATGAAGTCTTCCTCGAGGGCGTTGACCACCGTGGCCATCTTCTCCAGCTTGCGGAGGGTCTTGCCCTCACCGGCCCTGAGTACCTTGTCGAATAGTCCCACGAGGAGCATCGTACGCATGCCGGGTAGCGATGCCGAGGGCGTGAGTACCTTGTGGGAAACCTGCCCGTGGTGTGATGGGCCAATGACGGCGCAGCAGACGAGCCCCGACGACTTCCCCGACCGACCGGTGAAGATCGACCTGAGCGCCGATTTGCAGTTGCGAACTCCGGAGCCGAAGGACGAGCCCGAGATCACCCGGGCCTGCGCCGACCCGGACATCGCCACCTACACGGAGGTGCCGGCCCCGTACACGCCTGCCCACGCCAGGGAGTACGTCCAGCGCGTCGTTCCGGCCCGATTGCACGACCGCAGCGCAGTGATCCTCACGGTCGCCGATGCGGCCGACGATGTGATGGGCATGGTCTCCCTACACGACCTCGACGGCTTCCACCGGGGGGCTATCGGCTTCTGGATTGCGCCGTGGGCCCGCGGCCGCGGGCTGGCGGTCGCCAGCGTGCGGGGGTTGGTCCGGTGGGGATTCGAACGGCTTGGCTTGACCCACATCACCTGGACGGCACTCGTGGGCAACCTGGCCTCGCTGCGGGTAGCGCAGGCGGCTGGATTCGTGGGCGAGGGACGGTTGAGCGGCGGAGTCGTCGCCCACGGCGGCGAGCCCCGTGACTGTTGGACAGCCTCGATTTTCGCAGCGAGCCCGCTGGTGGGGCCATTCTCTCGTCCCGAGGTGGACGTCGAGATCGCGGCCGGGATGTGGCAGTTGCAGCCGATCGAGGCCGCCGAAGTCGGATTCGCCGAGACGGTGCTGCCCGTGCCCTGCAATGCGACCCAGGCGATCTGGATCGCCAAGGAGATCACCACTGCCGAACCCCAAGCGGCGGTGGCCCTGCTCGGACAGCCCGGCGGTCGGGGCTGGGTTCTCAGCGCGCCGCGGGACGAGTCCGACCGTCAGGCCGCTGTCGCGGCCCGCGACGCGATCACCCGCTACGGCCTGCGTGCGCTCGGGATGGATCTGCTCTGACCCACCACGAGCAGGCCACCCCGTGCGGCCAGGGCAACCGCCTCGGTACGCGACGAGGCACCCAACTTCTCCATGATGCGCCGGACGTGGTTCTTCACCGTGTTCTCACTGATGTGCAGTCGGCTGGCGATCTCCCTGTTGGAGTGGCCTTCGGCGACTAGGGTGAGAACCTCCCTCTCGCGTCGGCTCAGGTCGATCTCGGCCGCCTCTCGACTGCGACGCAGCATCCCTGCAAACTCGGCCAGCATGCGTTCTGCCATCCCGGCGGCTACCAGGGTGCGACCCTCCGCCACCGCGTGCACGGCGTCGGTCAGGGCCTGCGCAGAGGCATTGCGCGGTAGCACGGCGGCGGCCCCGAGGCTGGCCGCCGCCGTCATCTCGAACTCCGACCTGCCCGGCAGCAGGAGCACGATTCGGGGCAGCGGTGGCGCCAGCACCTCGAGCAGGTGGTCGCACACCTCCCACACGCCGTGTACATCCGCGTCGATTCCGATGACGACGATGTCGCTGGCGTCATGGCCGAGCAACTCCAACGGCGGGGTCTCCGTCGCCGACACCCAGAACTCGGCCGTCCCCCGCAGAACCGTCGCCACACCGTTGGCGAACAGCGGCTGACTGTCGGAAACGAAGACCCTGGTGGGCGATGCGGTCATCCTTGGACGACTGCCTCCGAGGTATCGATGCGGATCAAGCCGTAGTCGTAGCCTCGACGCCGATAGACGACGCTGTGCAGACCCGTCTCCGCGTCCTGGAAGAGGAAGAAGTCGTGTCCGACCAGTTCCATCTCGGTCACGGCCTGCTCGACAGTCATCGGTGCCGTGTTGTGGGTCTTCTCGCGCACGACGACCGGGCCACTCTCGAAGACCGTGTCCGAATCGGAGGCGTCGTAGGGATCGGCGGCGTCGGCACTACCCTCCCCGTTGAGGGCACCGGGCTCGTCGACCGGGACACCTCCGGGTTCGAGGCCCAACGAGCCACGGTGGAAGTGGCGGCCACCCCGGTGGTGTCGATGCCGCTCGGCGTAGCGGCGCAGTCGCTCCTCCAACCGGCCGAAAGCGATATCGAAAGCGGAGTAGTGATCTCCGGCGTAGGCCTCGGCCCTGATGACCGGACCCTGGGACCGGCAGGTGAGTTCGACTTCATAGGCCCGATCGGCCAACCGAGGGTTGTTCTCCTTGGAGACTTCGACGTCTACCCGACTGACCGGGACTCCGAACTTTCCTACGCGTTGCAGTTTCTCGAGAACGTGATCGCGGAACCTGGATGACAGATCCACATGGCGGCCGTGCACGACCACCTCCGTGTCGACGACACTTTCAGGATTCCCCATGTCACTTCTCCCTTCCGCAATAGCCCGCAGCACACTCCGCGGGTCCACAGGCATCCACCCGGCCGACCTGGTCTTCGACCCCACACCTGCCTGCGTCGGGGATGGTTCCCCTCAACGACCGGAGCCCGCCTGTGCGGGCCCCGACCTCGCAGGACTTACTTCTAAGCCGCACCGTGCTCGAGCGACGAAGAGTCGCCTTACGTGGACCGTTTCGCCTGCGACTGGCTTCGGCTTGCGGGCGCCACCTTCGCGATGGACGCGCCGCGCAACCACGGACCCGGGCGGATGCCATACCCCCACGCTATCGCGAGCTACGGGGTCATGACTCGTCCGCGGCGGCTTTCACTCCTGCGCTCCGACGGCGGTATGTCCCAGCGCCACGGCGCCGACGACGTCGAGACCTCCGCGGCCAAGTTCCACAGCTGCTGCCTGCATCGAAGCGCCAGTGGTGACGACATCGTCCACGACGATCGCAGGCCAGCCGACCAGGGCAGCGGGTATCCGGCGACACCTCAGAGCGCCGGTCATGTTCCGCCGCCTGGCGGCCGCGGACAACTCCTTCTGCGGCCGACGCAAACCCACCGGGGCGAGGGCTTCAGCAAGGGCGACACCTTCGGCGGACCATCCTGACTGGCGCAGCAGTTCCGCTACCGGCCGCCGGTGGGAGAGCCTGCGGCTCGGTGGGATGGGGACCATGAGCACGGGAGGGCCGGGGCCAGGTCGGAGGGTGTCGCCGCCCGACACCCGGCCACCAGCCAGCGCGAGGTCCGGTCGCAAGGCAACGAGGACTGACCGCAGCGCCGACCAGCAGCGCCGCAGGGCCTCGACCAGTGCCGCAGCCAGCGGGGCACTGGGGGTCGACTTGTGGCGCAGCACCGCGGATCTGAGAACCCCGCGGTACTCACCTGCCACGGCCAGCAGCGGCAGACCAGGTGGCGGCGGTACGAGTCGCGCCCGCACCGAGACCAGGCTGTTGCGGCAGCGGGTACACAAACGGGTGGCCGGCTGTTGGCAGCCGGCGCACGACGACGGGAGCGCGAGGTCGAGCCAGGACAGGGGGTCCACCATTGCGGTGCAGTCTGGTCGGTCCGTCCGACTCGGACAACCGGGCGGCGGGATCTGTGGATGCGTCCTCATTGATGGGCACCAACTCCCCGCCGTTCGGGCGCAGCATGGGACAATCGCGTCATGTCCGGCAGCGCGCAACCCCCCGACGATGCCGGTGTCCCCGAACCCAACGATGGGGGCGACCCGGGCCCCGACCATGTCTCCCCCGAGCAGGAAAGCGGGAAGCCACTTCCGGGTTGGTCCGCCCATCAACCGCCACCGTTCACAGCCTCCTCCGGTGCTGCCTCGGCAGGTCGCCCGGCGGCTGGCGGCGGCTGGACCCCACCGCCGCCAGCACCGAAACCGGGAATCATCCCGCTGCGCCCGTTGCAGGTCGGGGAGGTGATGACCGGCGCTATCGACTACGTGCGATGGGACCCCCGCACAGTCATCGCGATCTCGGCGATCATGGGCGTCGTCGCCGCCATCGGCCAGATTGTGATCCTCGGGATGACCGCGTCCAAGGTGGCGGAGTTGCCGATGCAGCCGACCCCCGACCTCGACCCCCGCATCTACCTTCGGGCGGTGCTCGCCCTGCTGGGCATCGCCCTTGCCACCTCGGTGATCGCGGGGCTGCTTCAGATCCTTGGCACCGGGATGCTCACCCACGTGCTGGGTCGATCCGTGATCGGCAAGCACACCTCGCTGGCTGAAGCCTGGGACCTGGTACGCCCACAGTTCCTCAGACTGCTGGGCGTGACCGTACTGGTGAGTCTCGCATCGATCCTTGCCCTGCTACTTCCCATGGCCCCTGGCGCGGCGCTTATCTGGGCCGGTGCCACGGCGCCCGGGGCGCT
Source organism: uncultured Actinomycetes bacterium (assembly GCA_964556255.1). Lineage (GTDB taxonomy): Bacteria > Actinomycetota > Actinomycetes > S36-B12 > UBA10799 > JACJWR01. The sequence continues at coordinate 29,091 of CAZKVQ010000009.1, read as the reverse complement.
GCTACTGCTGCTCGGGGTGTTCGCGGGTATTGCCCTGACCGTCTGGGTGGCGTTCACCCTCATTCTGGCAACCCCGGCGCTGGCGCTGGAGGACTGCGGCGTGGTGATGGCGCTTAAGAGATCCCGCCGGCTGGTGTCGGGGGCCTTCTGGCGGACGCTCGGCATGGTGCTGCTCGGCAGCATCGTGGCGCAGGCGGTAGGCACTGTGGCAGCGATCCCGTTCAGTCTCGCCGGTGGTGCGGGCAGCGATCTCAGCACCTTCTCGGTGTTCGCGCTGGCCTTGGCCGCCCTGGTCACCGTGATGGTCGCGCTGCCATTCGTGGCAGGGGTCACCGCCCTGGTGTATCTGGATCGGCGCATCCGCACCGAGAACCTCGGGACAGTGTTGGCGGCGGCAGCCCAGCAGTGACATGCACACCGGAACCGGGTCCAGATTCCGGATCCGCCGGAGTCAGGAGCGGTTCAACTGCCGAGGATCAGAACCACCGCGGCTGGCAGGTTGTTCGTCATGTGCGCCACGATCGAGGTGGTCGTACTGCCGCGGTGAAACCGCGCCAGGCCCAGGATGATGCCGGTCGAGAGCAACAGCGGGATCCGAATGGGCTCGAAGTGGATCAACGAGAAGGTCAGTGCGGTGATGCCGATCGTCAGCCACGGCGCGAGACCCCGTTTGGCCAGCGAGCCGAAGAGCAGGCCGCGGAAGGCGAGTTCCTCGGCGATCGGCGCCCCGATGCCCACGAGTATCCCGAACAGGACGAGCGCCCACAGCTGTTTGACGTCCCCGGCGATCTCGCCCGCCGCAGAGTCGAACTTGCCGAAGATCGCCTCGGTGCCGGCCGCGACCAGCCCCGCGACGACCAACGCGGCAACCCCGTAGAGGATCCCCCACCAGAGGTCTGACCACCTGCGGGTGAGGCCGTAGTCGATCACGGGACCGTTGCCTCGCCAGAAGGCGACCAAGATCGGCCATCCTGCGAGGCCGAACCAGGGAATGGAGATGAGCAGCAAGATCCCGACCGACTTGCCCACCGGTGAGTCTCCGAGACCCAGGGCGATCAAGGAAGCCACGATCTGGAAGAAGAACCACAGCGCGAGGGTGATCAGGATGTCGGGGATTCCCCATCGCGCGGCGATGACGGGTCGACCCTCCGCGACGGCCTGCCGCAGGGTGACCGGCGCTCCCCGGTAGAGAAGCGCGCTGGTCGCCGGCAGGGAGCCCGCCACCGGGAACGCCGGGTAGTCGTTCGGGAACCCCACCGGCGCAGGGACCGCGGGCTGAACAGGCGCGTCCCCGCCCGGACCGGGGTTCGATCCAGGCGGGGAGGATGTGTTCGGGGCGCCCACGGGCAGTCGCTCGGTACTGGTGCTCAGTACCGGTACAGATCGGCCTTGTAGGGGCCCTCCACCGGGACGCCGAGGTACTCGGCCTGAGTCTTGGACAGCTCGGTCAGATGCACGCCGAGAGCGTCCAGGTGCAGGCGCGCGACTTCCTCGTCGAGATGCTTCGGCAGCGTGTACACGCCAACCGGGTACTCATCGCGCTTGGTGAAGAGTTCGATCTGGGCGAGCACCTGATTGGTGAAGGAGTTACTCATGACGAACGAGGGGTGGCCGGTGGCGTTGCCCAGGTTCAGCAGTCGACCCTCCGACAGCACGATGATCGAGTGACCATCGGCGAACGTCCACTCGTCGACCTGCGGTTTGATGTTGTGGCGAGTGACCCCTGGCAGTCGCGACAGCCCGGCCATGTCGATCTCGTTGTCGAAGTGGCCGATATTGCCCAGAATCGCCTTGTTCTTCATCCTGGTCATCTGCTCGGCGGTGACGACGTCCACACAGCCGGTCGCGGTGATGATGATGTCGGCCTCTGCCACCACGTCGTCGAGTCGCGCAACCTGGTAACCGTCCATCGACGCCTGCAGCGCGCAGATCGGGTCGATCTCTGTGACGATCACCCGGGATCCCTGACCCCGCAACGAGTCTGCGCAGCCCTTGCCCACGTCGCCGTACCCGCAGACGACCGCCGTCTTCCCGGCGAGCAGCACGTCGGTGGCGCGGTTGATCCCGTCGACCAGTGAGTGTCGGCAACCGTACTTGTTGTCGAACTTGGACTTGGTCACGGAGTCGTTGACGTTGATGGCGGGGAACAGCAACTCGTCCGCGCGCATCATCTCGTAGAGCCTGTGTACCCCGGTGGTGGTCTCCTCGGTGACACCGAGCAATTCGTCGGCCACCTTGGTCCAGCGCTGCGGATCCTCGACCAGCGACTCCGCGAGCACTCCCAGAACGACATCGAACTCGGATCCATCACCGGACTGCGCCGGCACGAAGGCGGCCTTCTCGAACTCGGCACCCTTGTGTACGAGCAGTGTCGCGTCGCCGCCGTCGTCAAGGATCATGTTGGCGTAGGCGCCATCGGGCCACAGCAGAGCCTGCTGGGTGCACCACCAGTACTCCTCGAGGGTCTCACCCTTCCAGGCGAAGACCGGCACGCCCTGCGGATCGTCCGGGGTACCGTTCGGTCCCACGACGACGGCGGCGGCAGCCTCATCCTGGGTGGAGAAGATGTTGCAGGACGCCCAACGAACCTCGGCGCCGAGGGCGGTCAGCGTCTCGATCAAGACCGCGGTCTGCACGGTCATGTGCAGGGATCCGGTGATCTTCGCGCCGGCGAGCGGCTTGCTCTCGCCGAACTGCTCGCGCATTGCCATCAGCCCGGGCATCTCGTGCTCGGCGAGGCGGATCTGGTCGCGGCCCGCAGGGGCGAGTGCGAGATCGGCAACTTTGAAGTCCACGGAATTCTCTCCTATGAAGTGCGGTGAGTACGGCCGTTCGACGGCTGTCCCGACGGGTCAGGACGCTGGTTGTAACAGCCAAGATCAGGCTCAAGTCTGTCATACCGGCGCTCGACGACAAGTCGGCACACCTCGGGCAGTCCGACCCTGGGCCTTCCGGCTCAGCCGACGGCCATGGTCCCTTCAACTCTCGGGCTGGGCACCGCTGGTGTCACCGCCCGACCCGCCATCGACGGCGGGACGGCGCAGGTCCGGTTCGATGAAGATGTAGGTGGCCGTCGGCACCGCCTGTCGGATTGCCGCCTCGGCCTGGTCTATGCCCTCGGCAATAGCCTCACCGGTGTCGTCGTTGTCGATGGCGATCTTGGCCGCCACCAGAATCTCGTCCGGTCCGGCGTGCAGGGTCCGCAGATGGATGACGCTGTTGACCACCGGCGATGCTGCCAGAGCTGCCTCGATGGCCGCCTGCTCCTCGGGTAGGGCGGACTCCCCGACGAGCATGCTGGACATCTCGAAGCCGAGGAAGACGGCGATCACGAGCAGCAACGAACCCACGGCGATGGCCCCGACGGCATCCCATCGGCTATCGCCGGTGATGGCGGACATGCCCACACCGAAGAGGGCGAACATCAACCCGATCAGCGCGCCGAAGTCCTCCAGCATGATCACCGGCAACTCGGGTTGTCGCACGTTGCGGACGAAGCCCGGCAACGACCGCTTCCCCCTCGCCTTGTTGGCCTCCTTGATGGCGGTGCGGAAGGAGAACGATTCCAGCGCGATCGCTACCAGCAGCACCGCAACTGCGACGCCGAGGTCGTGCAGATCCTCCTTGTGCTGCAATTTGTGGATGCCCTCGTTGAGGGAGAACAGCCCCCCGATGAGGAAGAGGATGATCGCCACGACGAAGCCGTAGACGTAGCGAAGACGCCCGTACCCGAACTGGTGGGTTTGGTCCGGTCCGCGTTTGGATCGATGCCCGCCGATGAGCAGAAGCACCTGGTTGGCCGAGTCGGCGACCGAGTGGATGGCTTCCGACAGCATTGACGATGAACCAGTGATCGCGAAGGCCACGAACTTCGCCGCGGCGATTCCGAGATTGGCACCGAGCGCGGCGACCACCGCCTTCTTGCCACCTTCAGTGCTCATGCCTCTGACTCCTCGCTGCCGGCCGGGCGACCATGGGTCGAATCCAACGCCACGGCATCGTTCTCCGGTCGGTGCTCGATGACGAATCCCAGACCGGCACAGTCCATCGCCAGCGTCGGCTCGTCGGCCAGCACGACAGCCGCCTGTCCGGCTGAGAGCTCCACGGTCGCCGGACCGACCGACACGTTCGCAGTACCTGACAGGCACAGCGCCAGCCGGTACTTTCCGCCCGCCGAATGGGCGCTCGACTCGCGGACCAGGGTGACTTTGAACGGCGCACCCGCCGGTCGATAGTCAACGGTCGCCGAGCCGTCGTCGATGCCACCCGCGGGTCCCGGCAGAACTTGTGGCGTCGCGTCCGGGTCGACGGCCGAGAGGCCTTCGTCCAGCGCGATCGGCTTAGGCGTCATTCCCAGCCGAAGCACGTTGTCGGAGGCCGTCATCACCTCCAGTCCGAAGCCGCGAACGTAGGCGTGAGCACCTCCGGCCGGCATGTAGACCGCCGCGCCCGGCGCCAACGTGTCCTGATTGAGAAGCAGCGCGACCAACACTCCCCGGTCGCCGGGGAAGGCAGTGGCAGCGATCTGCAGGGCCTGCACGGCAGCGGTCGGCAGTCGGCGTCCCGCCTCGGTCAGGACTGCGCTGATCAGCGTTGGGACCTCCTCCTGGGGAAGGTCCATCACCGCCCTGACACCCTCGGTGAAACCACCCCGGGACAACGCCTCTGCCGCCGGACCCAGGCGCGGGTCCGAGGCGCGCAGAAGTTGCGCAGCGCTCTCAACCTCTCGGGTACCCGCGAAGACGGAGAACTCCCGGAGCGCGATGAGCATTTCGATCTTCGCCCGATCGTCGGGGAGCAGCGGGTGTTCGGGGTCCTGGGTCCGATAGATCTCACGTGCCAACTCAGCCCGCGGGTGAATCTGGATCGACAGCGGAACCGAGGCGGCCAGGAGTTTCACCAGCAGCGGCACCCGATCGGCGTCGATCACGTCGGTCAGCACCCCAGCACGTCCCACCAGGGGCGACGGGCCGTTCGGATGCGCACCGAACCAGAGCTCCGCCTGCGGTCCGTCGTCCTCCACACCGGCAAGCCAGGGGTTCAGCCCGCCCGGTATGCCCCACGCATAGTTCTGCACGTGCCCGCTGATGATCCTCATGGCGACGCCGCATCTTTTCCGCCGAGGCGTGGATCGAGACCCGCAGCGGTTCCCGCCGGATCCACCCCGAGGGCGATACCCGCGTACACACTGGCCAGATCCAACGGCGCGATCAAGTCGGCGAACCTGATCAACGGGTGGTGGCCGGCACCCGTCCGCCGGGTCACGAGCAGGTCTGCACCTTCGGCGAGGTCCGCACAGGCCTCGGCCAACGATGAGCTCAGCGGGTCCGAGTCGCCCTCGGTGAGCAGCACCAGGTGCGGTCGGGACGGTCCTGCGGGTTCTGCCACGCGATCGCGGAAGATGTCGTCGTCGTCCAACCGGCCCCAGGAACCGACGAGGACGCGGGCCCCCGTACGCGCCACCTCCGGCAACGAGCCGACGCTGCTGGGTATCCCCGCGTTCTCAGCCAACTGCAGTCCGAACCGGCGGGCGGCAGAGGCGGCCACACCCGGCGTCCCCCAGATCAGCGGCAGACTCTCGGCGAGCGCCACTGCCAAGTCCTTCGAGGGATTCTCCCCCAGCATCACCGTGGGTCCACACTCGATGGCGCGGGCGTCCAGGACGTCAGCGGCCTCGGCCAGCATGGCATCGTCGCCATCCACCACACCGAGGGCCTGTCCGAGCAGGATCAGCGGTGCGGTGAGACGCCACAGCAGGGCACGGGCGCGCGCCGGCCCGGTCACCCTGCCCAGATCGAGCACGTGGCCCCGCGCCCTCGCGACGCGGTCCGCCAGTTCGCCCTCCGTCGGGCAGATGCCGACGACCTGGGCGCCGCGTCGGCCTGCCTCTTCGGCTATGGCGAGCGTCTCCTTCGAGTTCCCGGAAGCCGAGATGGCCACCACTAGGTCGAGTGAACCAACCCAACCCGGCAGCCGGGGACCGTTGACGAAGACGACCGGTACCACTGAGCCGACGCCCGCGCACGCCGCGAGGACGTCACCGGCAACCGCCGATCCACCAGCACCGACGACCACGATCGTGCGCGGCCGACCCGCCGCGGCCACCGCCGCGATGGCCTCCCTGTCGGCCTCGGCCAGCGCGCGCCGCAGGTCACCCCCGGCGCCCGCCGTGGCGGCCAGCATTCCGGTGTCCGATTCGATCAGCAGTTCCGGCTGGGCGAGCAGGGACTCGTCAACTGCCATCTGGCCGATCCCCGTCGGCTGACTCCCCGATGCCATTGGGACCCGGTGTCGCCTCGTCGAGCAGCATGACCGGAATGCCATCGCGTACTGCGAACGCAGTCGAACAGGCAGTACAGACCAGTTGTTCACCGTGCTGTTCCACGGGGGCGTGCTTCGGGCAGGGGCAGGCCAGAATCTCAAGGAGTTCGACGGCGAGCTCGGTCATGATGGACAGCCTAGGGCTCTTAGGCCCTGATGACCGCGAGGACTCGATCGCGCAGCTCCGCCATGGACTCCTCGTCGACGTTCTCCACGTTGAGTCGGAGCAGCGGCTCGGTGTTGCTCGGGCGCACGTTGAACCACCACCCCTTGCCAGCGAACGTCAAGCCGTCGAGGTCATCGACCGTGTCTGCCTCATCCTCGAAAGCCGCCCGTACGGCCGCTGTGGCGGCGGAGGTGTCGGCGACCTCGGAGTTGATCTCACCACTGGCCACGTAGCGGGAGTACTCAGCGAGCAAGGAACTCAACGGCGTTCCCTGCGGGGTGCCGCCCAAGGCGGCCAAGACGTGTAGGGCCGCCAACATGCCCGAATCGGCCCGCCAGAAGTCTCGGAAGTAGAAGTGACCTGAGTGTTCGCCACCGAAGACCGCGCCGGTCTCCGCCATCGTCGCCTTGATGAAGGAATGACCGACCCGGGTTCGGACCGGGGTGCCGCCCTGTTCGGTGATGATCTCCGGCACCGCGGCCGACGTGATGAGGTTGTGGATCACCGAGGAACCCGGTTCCCGGGCCAATTCGCGACTGGCGATTAGGGCGGTGATGGTACTGGGCGAAACAGGCTTACCAAGTTCGTCGACGACAAAACAGCGATCCGCGTCGCCATCGAAGGCCAGTCCGATGTCGGCGCCGGTCTCGAGCACCTTCGCCTGCAGATCGACCAGGTTCGCCGGCTCGATCGGATTCGCCTCATGATTGGGGAAGGTGCCGTCGAGTTCGAAGTACATCTCAACGAGGTCGATCGGAAGGGCGCCCAGCACGGCCGGGGCGGTGAACCCCGCCATGCCGTTACCGGCGTCGACCACCACTGTGAGTCGCCGCATGTCCGCCAGTTCGACCAACGACAGCAGGTAGTCCGCATAATCGGCGAGCAGATCGCGCTGTGTCACCGTGCCCAACGGCCCATCGGAATCGGGGATCCCGGTCGCGATCATCGCTTTGATCTCGGCCAATCCCGTCTCCTGGCCTACCGGCGCCGCCCCGATACGGCACAGCTTGATGCCGTTGTACTGAGCCGGGTTGTGGCTTGCAGTGAACATCGCCCCCGGCAGACCGAGGTGACCACTGGCGAAATACAGACCATCGGTGGAACAGAGCCCGATCTCGACAACATCGACGCCTTGGGCGGTCACTCCGTCAGCAAAAGCGGCAACCAGGTCCGGGCCCGATGGACGCATGTCGTGTCCCACGACCACCGCCCCTGGCCCGCCGGCTTCCGCAGCTGCACCGACGACCAGAGCGAACGCCGCCCCCACTGCGCGGGAGAGGTCCTCGTCGAGTTGGTCGGGATAGACCCCGCGAACGTCGTAGGCCTTGATGATGGCATCGAGATCACGCATAGTGGCAACCGTAGCCGTTGGCGAGCCACAAGATCACTGGCCACCCTGAGCCAAGCCCACAGGCTTCGGCAGTTGGGGCCGCGATCCGCTCAGTCGACCGAGCGCAGCACCCGCAAGTGCCCTCTGCGACCGACCTCGACCGTCCCTGCCGGCACAAGTTCCCGCTCCCGCTCCTCCACCGCCACTTCCGGCCGAGGACGGGCAGCCTCTCTGACAGCGTCGGCGAGGGCCTCGAGGTCATCCGTCGACGGAAGGAAGTCCGCCGGGTCGAAGTCCAGCCTCACGACATCCCAGCCGCGAGGGGCCGTGAGCCTCTCCGCGTGGGCCTCGCACAGGTCATAGGTATGCGGCTCTGACGTTGTGGCCAGTGGGCCGAGTACTGCCGTGCAGTCCGAGTAGACATAGGTGAGGGTCGCAACGGCACCTGAATTGCACGACGGCTTCGAGCACGCACGCTGATTACTCACAGGGCAGAGGTTACCCAGCGACCACGCGAACCATCGTTACGGCGCGCCGATCAAGACTCCCGGGGATATGCGGGGTCCAGCGCCGCCGGCTCACGCCCGAGCAGGTCTCCAGCGAGCTCCGCGAGGACATCTCGGAGGAGCGCTACCTGGGCGTCGGAGTCGGCTCCCCGGGACTCGATCGCTCGCCGGTGCAGCACCAGCTGCGGCTTCGCCGTCTGCCTGAGGACCCGACCGAGCGGTACCTCGGTGGCGCGGGGACCGACCCGTGGCACATCCTCCACGACCACGTCTACCCCGTCGAGTTCCCGATTGAGCCGCAGCAGCCGGGCCGCTGCCTGCTCTGCCGCAGCGTCGAAGCGCTGAGCCCGACTGAGCGACCCGGGCATCGTTGCCGGTAGCAGCGGGCCGCGAAGCCCACGACCCCTGCGGTCCCGCTGACGGCGCCGACGTGAGCTCGGTCGCGGGCTCGGGGCCAGTGTCAGACCGCCTGCTTCTTGAGTCGCCGACGCTCCCGCTCGGAGAGGCCACCCCAGATCCCGAACCGCTCGTCATTCGCCAGTGCATATTCGAGGCACTCCATCCGAACCTCGCACGACATGCATACCTTCTTCGCCTCGCGGGTGGAGCCGCCCTTCTCGGGGAAGAACGCTTCCGGGTCGGTCTGGGCGCACAACGAGCGCTCCTGCCAACCCATCTCCTCTGTCTCGTCGAGGGGGAAGATATCGAGTTCGTTCATGTCGTGGGTGTTCCTTCCAGTTGGTTCTCGGGCCGAGGAGGGGAAGGGCCCAGCAGGTGAATAACAACAATGGAATTACACCGCCGTTACACCATTGTCGTCAAGTCGGGGTGTATTTGGCAAAGGTTTCTTAACGAATGGGTTCTGGATCACCCGAGTCAGCCCTGGCGCGAGGCGCCTCGGAGACTCCGACCAACGGCTCTGACGCCGCCGGACCGCGGTCCACCAGGCCGTACAGGGTGGTGCGCTCCCGGGCGGTGCGCCCGGCCAAGGCCGCGGTGGCCTGCAACTCCTCCGGGGTCATCGCCGACCCGTGTTCGGAGCCCGCCATCCGCGAGATGGTCTCCTCCATGAGGGTTCCGCCCAGATCATTCGCGCCGGCCCGCAGCAACCGAGCGCAGCCCTGAGGGCCCAACTTCACCCAGGACACCTGGATGTTCGGGATCGCGTCGTGCAGCATCACCCGCGCCAGAGCCGTGACTGCCAGATCCTCGCGCGGGGTCGCCCCCGGTCGGGCGTGGCCGGCCAGGTAGATCGGCGCATTGTGATGCACGAACGGCAGCCCCACGAACTCCGTGAATCCCCCAGTATCGAGCTGGATCCGTCGAAGTCTGCGAAGGTGGCTGACCCAGTGCCGAGGGGAGTCGACGTGGCCGTACATCATCGTGGAACTCGAGCGGATCCCCAGCCCGTGTGCCGTCCTGATGACCTCCTCCCAGGCCTGCGCCGGCAACTTGCCCTTGGTCAGCACCCAGCGGACTTCATCGTCCAGGATCTCCGCGGCCGTTCCCGGAATCGAGTCGACGCCCGCCTCATGTGCCGCCCTCAGCCAGTCGCCGATCGACATATCCGATCTGGTGGCACCGTTAACGACCTCCATCGGGCTGAAGGCGTGGAGGTGAACGGGGCGACGCTTCACCTCGGCCGCGATGTCGAAGTACGCATGACCCGGCAGCTTCGGGTGGATCCCGCCCTGCATGCAGATCTCGGTGGCGCCGGCGGCCACGGCCTCGTCGACCCGTGACCCGATGTCGTCCAGCCCGAGGGTGAACGCGTCCGCGTCGGACTCGCGCTGAGCGAACGCGCAGAATCGACAACCGGTGTAGCAGACGTTTGTGAAGTTGATGTTCCGATTGACGACGTAGGTGACCTCATCGCCGACCACGCGTCGGCGCAGCCCGTCAGCGATCGCGGCCAGCTCGTCCAGAGCCGATCCGTCGGCGGCCGCCAAGGCCACCGCCAGGTCGGCATGACTTTCCTCGGCGAGCGCTGCGGGGTCCCGCTCGGCAAGTCGGAGCGCCGCACGCAGTTCCCGGCCGACGGACGCCGGCGACGGCCGGTTCTGCCCACGAGGGTCACGATCGACGGCGAGGGCCTTCTCGCCGATGGCGGTCCAGTCACCGAACACGGTGTCGAAATCACCACGGCGATCCGATCGTCGGCCGCCGGCATCGATCGACGTCGACAATTCCCCGTGCCCGGCGTCCGTGGTCGCAGCGAACTCCGCATAGCTGTCGGGCTGCTGCCAACTGCGGCCGACAGGACGGTGACCGGGACGGGCAAGCCCATCAGCGTCCGCGAGGGCCGACACGTGCCCGGCCACCCTGGGGTCGAGCCACTGTTCCGGCTGCCGAACGTATTCAGGGTGCACTGTCAGTCGCTCTCGCAGTTCGAAGCCTGCAGCCGCCGTCGCGGCTCTGAGAGCATCCAGATGCGGCCAGGGGCGTTCGGGATTGACATGGTCGGGGGTGACCGGGCTCACCCCTCCCCAATCGTCCACCCCGGCACCCAGCAGCGCCCCGAGTTCCTCGGGGGCCGACAGGTTGGGTGGAGCCTGGATCCGGATCCTGGGACCGAGCACCACCCGAGTAGTGGCCAGCGCGGCCACGTACTCGGCACTGTCCAGATCGTCCCGGTGGCGCAGCGCGGTATCGGGCTTCGCGCGGAAGTTCTGAACGATGACTTCTTGCACGCCACGGTGCTCACGCACCAGGGAACGCAGAGCAAGAATCGAATCGGCCCGCTCGGGCAAGGACTCGCCGATGCCGATGAGCAGGCCGGTGGTGAACGGGATCCCAGCGCGGCCGGCGTCGGCCAACACCCGGCGACGCACGGCGGGATCCTTGTCCGGCGAACCGTAGTGAACCTCCCCCGGGGTGTTGAAGAGCCGTTCCGACGTGGTCTCCAGCATCATGCCCATACTCGGGGCCACCGGCCGGAGACGAACCAACTCCTCCCAGGTCATGACACCTGGGTTCAGATGGGGAAGCAACCCGGTCTGCTCGAGAACCAGGATGGCCATCGCCCTCAGATACGACAGGGTGGAGTCGAATCCGGCGGCCTCCAGCCACTCCCGGGCAGCCGGCCAGCGGTCCTCGGGCCGGTCTCCCAACGTGAAGAGGGCTTCCTTGCAGCCCACCTCAGCGCCGCGACGGGCAATGGCCACGACCTCATCCGGGCTCAGGAACATCTGCTCGCCGGAGCGTCGCAGGTCGGCGGGGTCGGTCGCGAACGTGCAGTAGTGGCAGCTGTCCCGGCACAGCCGCGTGAGCGGAATGAAGACCTTGGGCGAGTAGGTGACGATGCCGGAGCGACCGGCCGTCCGCAGACCCTCGTCGCGCAGCCTGGCGGCGTGGTCGCAGAGCGCCCCCAGATCGGCGTCCCTCGCCGCGAGCAGCGCCGCCACCTCGCCCCGGTCCAGGCTCGCCCCGCGCGCCACCCGTGCCAGGGCTCGCCTGACCTCGGCGGGAGTGATGGCCGACATGCTGATCAGCCTACGGCGGGCGTGCCCGTGCCCCGGGGGGCACCACGGTCCTGGGTTGGGAAGAATGGCCGTCATGCGGATCACAGCGTTGGCAGGCGGCATCGGCGGCGCGAGGTTTCTGCGGGGCCTTCGCGACCACCTGACCGAGGCCGCCGGAGACCACACGATCACGGTGGTGGGCAACGTCGGAGATGACATCTGGTTGTTCGGCCTCAAGGTCAGTCCAGACCTGGACACAGTCATGTACACCCTGGGTGGCGGCATAGACGAGGACCGCGCTTGGGGTCGATCCGACGAGACCTTCAATGCTGCGGCCGAGTTGAAGGCATACAAGGCCAAGCCGGACTGGTTCGGGCTGGGTGATCGTGACCTCGCAACCCACCTGATCCGCACCCAGATGCTGGAGGCCGGCTACCCCCTGTCAACCGTGACCGCGGCCCTGTGCGCACGCTGGCAACCAGGTGTCGAGTTGCTGCCGGCCAGCGATGAACGGCTGGAGACCCATGTTGTCGTCGAGGACGGTGACGGCGACCGGCGGGCCATGCACTTCCAGGAGTGGTGGGTGCGCCACCGCGCCTCGCTGCCCGCTGAGCAGTTCGTCTACATCGGCGCCGACGAGGCCAGACCTGCCCCCGGTGTGCTGGAAGCGATCGCGGAGGCGGATGTCGTGGTGCTGCCACCGTCCAACCCGGTGGTGTCGATCGGCGCGATCACCGCGATCCCGGGCATTTCCGCCGCCATCTCGCAGACGCCGGCGCCAGTCGTCGGTGTCTCCGGGATCGTGGCGGGGGCACCCGTGCGGGGGATGGCCGATAAGTGCCTGGAAGCCATCGGCGTCTCGACGACCTCATCCGCGGTCGCGCTGCACTACGGCGCCCGACCGTCGGGGCTGCTCGACGGGTGGCTGGTGGACACCTCGGACGCCGACCAGGTGGACGCCGTCAATGCCGCGGGCATCAGGTGTCGGGCAGTGCCAACCCTGATGACCGATCGCACGGCGGCCGTCCAACTCGCACGGGCCACGCTGGAGCTCGCAGGGGAATTGGCCCCGCGGTGACGCCGGACACGCCGGAGAACGTGGTGCTACTGGGAGTCCCAGGCCTGCCCGAGTTCGCCGCGGATGACGACCTGGTTGCGGAACTCGCCGAACCGTTGGCTTCACTTCGCTGGCCGGACGGGAGCCGCGGTCTGCAACCAGGGGACATCGTAATCGTCACCTCGAAGGTCATCTCCAAGGTCGAGGGACGGATGGTGACAGCGGATTCGCGGGAGGCCGCGATCGATGCCGAAGCGGTATCGGAGGTCGCCCGCAGATCGCACGAGGGTGGCGTCACCAGGATCACCCGCACCCGCCACGGTTTGGTGCTCGCCGCCGCCGGTGTCGACGCGTCCAACACCGACCCAGGCACGGTGCTGCTGCTGCCGCTGGACCCGGATGCTTCCGCAACACGCCTTCGTGACGGCCTGGAGTCCGCCACCGGGGTTCGGCCACTCGCCGTCGTGGTGACGGATACCGCCGGTCGCCCCTGGCGGGAAGGTGTCGTCGACATCGCGATCGGTGCAGCCGGGATGGAGGTCCTCGATGATCTCCGTGGCCGGACGGACCACAGCGGGCAGATGCTGAACGTCACGATCAACGCAACGGCTGATGCTGTCGCCGCGGCCTCCGAACTGGTCCGACCGAAGCCCGCCGGCGTCCCGGTGGCCGTCCTGCGCGGCATGGCACACCGGGTCGGCGACAGCACCTCAAAGGCCACCGATCTGATCAGACCGGCCGAAGAGGACCTGTTCCCGCTGGGCACCGAGGCGGCGCGGGAGGCAGGGGCCCGCGCCGCGGCGGGCGGGCGGCGAACCGTTCGGCACTTCGCTGAACGGGCCGTACCGGTGGCCGCCCTGCAGGAGGCGATCGCGGCGGCCGTCACCGCCCCCAGCCCGCACCACACAACTCCCTGGCGATTCGTGCGCCTCCTACCCGACACCCGCACCCGGGTACTCGACGCGATGGTGGCTCGGTGGCGCTCCGACCTCGCCCAGCTGGATGGCTTCAACGAGGAAGAAATTGGACGTCGGACCGCTCGCGGGGACATTCTGCGACGGGCACCGGAGGTGCTGCTGTGCTTCTCCGAACTCTCAGGGGCGGCACATTCCTATCCGGACGCGAGGCGTCGTGGTTTCGAGCGGGATCTGTTCCTGGTCGCCGGTGGTGCCGCGGTGGAGAATCTGCTGGTCTCGCTGGCGGCCCAGGGGCTCGGCGGAGCCTGGATCTCCGCCACCGTGTTCTGCCCGGACGTCGTCGCTGAAGAGTTGGCGATACCGAGCAGCTGGCAGCCCCTGGGGGCCGTGGCCGTGGGCTACCCGGCGGGTGTGGCCCCGCCGCGGCCATCGCGCGAGCTGACCGAGTACTTCCGGGAGCTCTAGATGCCGCGCATATCCAGACCCGCATAGCGCGGGCCACGGCGCGGCTGCCCCAGTCGACCCAGTTCAACCAGCCGCTGCACCCGGAACCGGTGTGGTCGAAAGGGCTCCACAAGCTCGAGCATGTCGGCGTCGGTGCCGTTGCGCCGCCCGGTCAGGGTGTGCACCACCGATTTGGCAACGTGGAAATCGCCGACGGAGATCGCATCGGCATCGCCGAATACCCGTTGTGCCACCTCGGCCGCTGTCCACTCTCCGATCCCGGGAAGTGCGCGCATCGCCAGTTGCGCTTCGCCGCTGGGACGTCGCACCAGCCGTTCGAGTGCATCGGCCCGACCCATGGCTGCCACCACGGTCCGGGACCGTTCAGGTCCGACACCCGCACGATGCCACTCCCATGACGGGATCGACCGCCAGGTGGCGGCCTCGGGAGGTAGCCGCAACTCCGGAAGCGGACCGAAGCCGACCGGTTCGCCGTGGGCCAGCACCAGACGACGGTATGAGGCGTAGGCCTCCACCCCGGTCACTTTCTGTCCCAGCACGATAGGGACGAGCGTCTCTACAACCAGGGACGTCTTGGGTACCCGCCATCCTCGATGGCGACGCCAGATCGTCCGCAGTTGCGGCGGCGGCTCGAACCCGGAGTCATCATCATGCAGACCCAGCAGATCCTCGATCCGCTCAGCCAGCCATGGCGCTCCAACGCCGTACGCCCGATGATGGACGGATCCAGCCGCTGGGTCCACGGTGATGACCTCGACCCCGGGACCTTCAGGGGTTCGGCTGGCCTTGATGAACACCCCCGTAGCCGGTCTGGCCCAACTAGGGTCGCGACCGTGAACCAGCGGCCCCAGGATTCCCGCCAGGTCGGGCAGGTGGTCGGGGCGAAGAACGCGGGATTGCTGCTGGACCGCGATCACCGTCGAGTCACAATTCGCGCAGCCGCCGGCTGAACGCCCAACTCGCGGCGAAGCCGAGGGCGTTCAGCGACGCATGCAGCGCGATGCTGGGGAGCAGACTGCCCGACCAGATCCGGACCAGGCAGAAGCCGACGCCCGCCACGCCGGTGCCGACGACCTGGCCGAGAACGGTCGTCAGTTTGCCGCGCCAGCTGTTGCCGAGCCGGTCCGTGGTCGCCGAGGCCTCATGGAACTCCAGGGCCGGCAGCACATGCCACACCCCGAACAGCAACGATGACGCGGTCACGCCCCAGACGACCCCCCAGGTGCCGGTGAAGGCGGCCAACAGCACACCTCGGAAAGCCACCTCCTCCATCAGTGCGGTGCCGATGGGGATCCGCAGCATGGAGTGATAGATCACGCGGCCCACGCCCATGTCGGCCGTGCGAGCATCCTGGAAGCCCTTGCGCGTCCACGGCAGCGCTGCTGCGATCAGATACCCGAGCAGCACAATCCCGACGAGCGCCGCAGACCAGATCAGTCCGCTCTTCAGTTCGGTTCCCCGCAGACTGAGGCCGAGCGAAGCCCAGCTGAGGCCCGCCAGCCACGCGATCGCGAGCATCACGCCGGTCGCCCACAACGAGATGAGCAGATAATGCTTGCGAGCCCACAGGTTCGTCAGCAGATTGACGACCACCAGCACCGAGGTGACCAGCGCCCCGACGACGAACAGCGTGGAGATCACGGCAGGTTGCTCAGCTCTCGTCAGAACTGAACCGCACGGCACAGTCGGCGATGGTGACGTCGGGCCACACCCGCACCCCTGCAAGTAACTCGTTCTGTTCACCGATGGCCGCACCGTCGCCGATCACCGCGTCGGTGACCCGGGTACCGGCTCCGATCACCGCACCCGCACCGACGATGCTGCCGGTGATGGTGGCGCCGACACCAACGGTCGCGCCGTCGAAGATCACACTGCCGTCCACCGTGGCGTAGGCATCGATCTCGGCACCGGCGCCGATGGTGGAGCCGCCGGCGATGACCGCATCCTGGTGCACCCGGGCGGTAGGCAGCACGAGGGCACGCCCTGGGTCTCCCGGCAGCGCGGGTGACGGTGCTCGACCGGACACGATGTCGCGGGAACCTTCCACGAACGCCGCCGGAGTGCCCAGGTCGAGCCAGTAGGCGTCGTCCACGACTCCGATCACTTTGGCTCCTTCGGCCAGTAGCCCGGGGAAGGTCTCACGCTCGACGGACACCACCCTGCCCGGCGGGATCCGGTCGATCTCCGAACGGCGGAACACGTAGCAACCCGCGTTGATCTGATCGGTGACGATCTCGGCCTCGGTCGTCGGCTTCTCCAGGAACGCCGTCACTGTGCCATCGGCGGCCGTCGGGACCAGCCCGAACGCCCGCGGGTCGGCCACCCTTGTCAGGTACAGCGCAACCTGCGCCTCAGCCGCCCGCCACGACTCAACGAGTCCGGCGATGTCCAGCCCTGAGAGCACGTCGCCGTTGAAGATGAGCACCGGGTCGTCGGGGCCGCTGCGCAAGTGGGGCGCAACATGACGGATGGCCCCACCGGTGCCGAGCGGCTCCTCCTCGGTGACGTACACGAGTTCCACCCCGAAGGCCGATCCATCACCGAAGTACTCGGCGAAAACCTCGGCGCGGTAGGACGTGCCCAGCACGATGCGCCCGACACCCGCCTCGCGGGCCCTCGCAATCTGGTGCTCGGTGAAGGGCACCCCGGCGACCGGCAGCATCGGTTTGGGTGTGTTGATGGTCAGGGGACGCAGTCGCGTGCCGCGGCCACCCACGAGGAGAACGGCTTCCAGCATCTCTCCACCCTGCCAGATCGAGCCGCCAGACGTAGCCTGGCCGCCATGGTCCATCGACATCCCGAGTCCGCCCGACGAGCCGCGCTACGACATGACCCGGCCGCTCCGGTCATCACCTTCTACGATCTCGGCACCGGCGATCGGGTGGAACTGTCCGCGGCGACCTTGGACAACTGGGTCGCGAAGGTCGCCAACCTGCTGCAGTTCGAATACGGCGTCGGCGCCGGCGACACGGTCGCGCTGGACCTGCCGCTGCACTGGCAGGTTCCGGTGTTCGCCTTCGCCACTTGGGGGCTCGGGGCGTCCATCGTGTTGGGAGAGCATTCTTCGGGCACCGCGGATGTGGTCCTGACCACGGCCGATGGGACGGCGCCCGAGGCCGCGGCGCAGGTGTTGGCGGTGTCTCTGCATCCCTTGGGACTGTCACTCGGAGGAGACTGTCCGCCATGGGCCGACGATGCGTTGGCCTCGGTGCGCGGACAGGCCGACTCGGCCTCCTTGGTGTCACCCGATCCGGAGGCCGTCGTCATCGGGGTGCCGGGCCGGCGATTGACCGCCGAGCAGGCGATGTCCCTGGTTCGCATTCCCGCCGGTGCCTCGAGGGTCATGGTGACGGGTGACCCCGAAGATCCGACGGGGCTGCTGGACGCAACGGTGGGTCCGGTCCTGGCCCCAGCTGGCGGCGTCCTCGCCACCGGCGGCGACCCCGCGCGGTTGGCGGAGTTGCAGTCCAAGGAGAAGGTGGATGCGACGTTGCTCAGCCGGGACGCACACTCGTGACGTAGGTACTGCGCAATCCCAGTCGGGAGCGGAAAGTGGACCCCTTGAGTTTGACGCTGCGCCCCCCGCTGGACGTGGCCCACACCTCCTTCGCCGCACCCGAAACGTATCTGACGATCCGGACTGACGCGACATCGGGAAGACCGAACACCGCTGCCAGCGACGCCTGGCTCACCCGTCGAGTCGCCCAGCGCCCGTTCGGGTTGTACCTGGGATCGGTACTCCAATGGTCATCCACGCTGCGAGCCCAGGGCAGTACGCCTCCCCACACGTCCTCACTGTTCTGGGTACGTCCGCCGGTGGACGACGTGTAGAAGGCAGAGATGGGCTGACCGGCGTAGCTCAAGGCCCAGCCGTACCGGGGCCCGAACGCCGTATCGCGCACGGCGGCCGCCCAGTTGCCGCCCTTGGGACCCTGCGCACGGGCGACGCCCCAGACTGTTTGGCCGTAGTAGCCGCCGTAGCCGTCGTCGACGTTGCATCTGCAGGCAGCCCGCACTTTCCCGGTGTTCGCCAGCGCATAAGAACGGGCCGCGATCGCCTGCGCCTGCTGCGCGGCCGCCGGCCAAGACGCCGAAACTTCCGCTATGCCGGCGAGGTACTCGTCATGCACCCTCACGGTGTTCACGAGCTGCAGGCCGCCGTCGGCGACACCGACATCCAGCCAGCCGTAGCGGTACCGACGATCGGTGCGGAACGACGAGCCGACCGAGGGGGCGATCTCCAGCGCGGTGGGCACCCGACCTGCAGCTCCTGGCTTGCGGGTGCCGGCCCAGGTGACCGTGACTGACGACGCAGACCCCACAGATCTCCCGCCGATCCTCACCTCGACAGTGGAGCCGGAACGGACGAGGGCGATCTCCGCATCCTGCGCTACGACCACTCGCCTGCTACCGATCGCCACCTCCCATCTTCCTCCACCGGGGGCCAACGGCACCGTGCGCAGGCGGGCGCTGGTCAGACTACGACCTACGTTTACGCGGAGGTCGGCGTCGTCGCGCAGCGGCGAAAGTCGCGCAGCGGGAAAGTAGTGGTGGACGATCTGCAGCGCATTGCGGCCCTCTTTGGCCTGCCCGTATGCCCCGTACTGCGAGAGCCCGACCCCGTGTCCCCAGCCGAAGCCGTCGATGAGGAATCCGCTCGGAGCGGCCGCCGCGGGGGAAGCCGGCGCGACAGCCGCCAGCACGGCGAGCACCGGTACGAAGAGCACGAGCCATCCCCGACTCCACCAGCCGCGCATCTGGCCACCCCTCTCGCGCCGCACGACGCGCACCCCCATGCTCCCAAAGTCACGACCGGGCTGTGTAACCCTTGTCTAAATACACGCCTGTAATTGGCTCAGCTGGGTGAGCCGGAACCTGGCGATGCAGTGTCGCGTCCCACATCTATCCGGTGCACCCCCACCGGGTCCCCAGCCCGCAGTTAGGATTGTCTGACGGGTCCGTTCGACGGACTCCCCAGAATCGGAGGATCGAGTGAGTCCGGAACGTCGACGTAGGTGGCCTCGGGTCATGGCTGGCATCGCCAGCGCCGGCGTCCTCGTCGTCACCGGGGTCGCGGGGGCGGGTGCCATCGCCTACCGCCAACTGGACAACAACATCGTCTCGAAGGATCTCACCTCGCTGATCGGCCCAAGGCCGGACAAGTCGAAGGCCTCCGGCGACAACCAGCCGGTGAACATCCTGCTGATGGGTTCGGATATTCGCACCGGTGCCGGCAACACGAACTACGGCAGTTCGAAGGACATCGAGGGCGCCCGGTCGGACACTGCGATCCTGCTGCACGTCTCGGCGGACCGGAAGAACGCCTTCGCGGTCAGCATCCCGCGGGACTCGATGGTGGATCTGCCGTCGTGCAAGAACGCCCAGGGCGTCATGGTCCCCGCCAAGCGCGATCGGTTCAATGAGGCGTTCAACATCGGTGGGCCCGCCTGCACTATCAAGGCCGTGGAGTCGCTGACCGGGGTCTACGTCGACCACTACATGGTGGTCGACTTCCAAGGTTTCAAGGGTGTCGTGGATGCTCTCGACGGTGTCGAGGTGTGCGTCAACCAACCCGTCAGCGATGAAAAGAGCGGACTCAACCTGCCCGCCGGTAAGAGCGTCGTCAAGGGAGAGGACGCCCTGGCCTTCGTCCGGGCCCGCTACACGCTCGGCGACGGCTCCGACCTCGGACGGATCGAACGTCAGCAGGATTTCCTGTCGTCGGCGGTACGAAAGGCGACGAGCATGCAGGTCCTGAGCAACCCGGTGACTCTCTATCGGGTGCTCGACAACGTCACGAAATCGCTGACAACGGATCCCGAGTTGGCGGACCTGCAGAATCTGCAAGACCTGGCCACATCGATGAGCAGCATCAAGCCGAGCGACGTGACATTCCTCACGGTGCCGGTCGTCGACAATGACGACAAGGCAACCGTGCTCTGGGTCAAGTCGAAGGCGGATCCGCTGTGGGCGGCCATGAAATCCGATACTCCTTGGCCGCCGAAGCCGACGGTCCCCGAAGGCCAGTCGGCGTTGACCCAGGCACCCGAAAACATCCGTGTCCGGGTGCTGAACGGCACCAGCACCCCTGGCCGGGCCGAGGCAGTGGCCCAGGAATTGACCAGCGCCGGCTACAACGTCGTGGACACGGGCAGTTTCCCGGATTCAAACGTGGCCCAGACTCAGGTTGCGGCCTTCCCGTCTGAGTCCGAGGACGCACGTACCGTGGCCTACGCGCTGAACTCCAAAGCGCAGCTGGCCGGCGGCACCGAAGGCCTGGTCACCGTGGTCGTGGGCAACGACTACTCGGGCGTCCGTTCGGTGGTCGTGCAACCGAAGCCGGCGGTGACGGACGGCACTACCCCGGCGCCGGAGCGTGGCGCCGCCAAGAACGCCGCCCAAGTCATCTGCTCCTGACTTCCTCTCATCCGCTGAGTCGAATGCGTCACTCCGGACGCGTCATGCCCGTTGCGCCTCCACGGGGTTGTCGGTGCTGGCTGGTAGACAAGTCCGGTGGCAACTTCCAACTACCATCTCGAGCGCGAGTCCGCCCTCGATGAGCACACGTCCGCCCTGTTCTCCGCCGTCGGCGGCGGCGAACTGATCGTCTGCGGCGATTCCGTCAGCGGAACCGTCCTCACCGATTGGGCCGACCGCGCCGAAGCCGGCGAGGGGCCGCTCATCCTGGCCGATCACGACGTTCACGCGGAACTGCAGGCGCTGGCCAATCTGCTGGACGACCCCGAGGTGGGCACGGCTGTGCTGCTCGCGCACAACGGCATCGACGAGTTGAACCCCGTCGTTCTCGCGACCCCGGAATCGATCTCGGAGAGTGGCGCGCCAGTCGGTCGGTCCGCCGGCGTACTGCGTATCGACCCCTCCGACCGGGCCACCTTCGCGGCCCTGGCCCGCCGGGCCGTGGGGGCCGCCGACCGTTCCGAGGAGACCTCCTGGCAGTACGCGCTCGACCTGCTCACCGACGGCGGCCTGACCGTGGAGGTCGTACCCGCTGCACCGTTCTGCGCCAGCCGCGGCGCCATGGACCTGCCCTCCCGCAGCGAGCCGGATCGACGGCTGCAGGCCGCCTCCGACACCGTCCAGGATCCTGTCACCGCGCGACTGCTGAGACCACTGTCGCGAAGGGTCACCAGATTCGCCGTCACGAAGGGCTGGTCGTCGCAGACCCTCACGGCAGTCGGCGCCGGCGTCGGAATCTTCGCTGCCCTCATCATCGGCCTCGGGAGTCGCCCCGCCGCGGTGCTGGGGGCCGCACTCTTCCTTGCGGCCGGACTGCTGCTTCTCGGCGACGGTGAGGTCGCCCGATACCGCAGACGCCGCTCAGTGCGGGGCGCCTGGACGAACTCGGTGGCCAACCGGGTTGTGGAATTCGGGGTGCTGGCCGGGGTCGCCGTGGCCGGAGCCAGGCTCGATGAACCCGTCTGGATCCTGGGGATGATGGCTGTCGGCATGCTGACGGTGGCCGAGACCTGCGCCGGAAGCCAGCGCTGGCACGGACTGGACGTACCGACCTATCGCGGTGTCCGTTGGTTGGTGCTCGCGCTGGCCATAGCCTTCGCCTCGCCGGCTCTCGCCCTCGGAGTCGCCGCAGTTGCCGGTATCGCCCAGACGGCGATGGTGCTGTTCAACCGCCGTCGCAGCGGACTCGCCTACGACGAAGTCGAGGCTCCCAATGCCGTGCTCCAGCGCCGCTCCCTGACCCCGCCGGGATCACTGATCGACGCCGGCGTCGTCGTCCGTGCCGTCGCGAACTCGGTCGGCCCGCGACTGTCCCCATGGGCCACCCGATTGCTGATCGCCGGCTTCGCGCTGACGGTGCTGGCCGCGGGGCTCTCGTGGCGGGGCAACCCGTGGCCGATCGTGCTGAGCAGTGCGTTTCTCGCGACCGCCGTCGCGGCAGGAATGGCCGGCGGCTACGGCGGCAGCCGAGGGTGGTGGCTGCCCACTGCCCTGCGCACCATCGAATTCATCGCAGTGGCGTCCATAGCCTCCTCGCTGGTCGGAGCAGGCCAGCCCTGGGCTCTCCTGTTCGCCGTGTGCATGTCCCTCGTCGTGCTCGACGGTGTCGACCGCAACCGCCTCGACATGGGAGCACCGCCGGCCTTCGTCGCATTGCTGGGCCTGGGATTCGACGGCCGACTGCTGCTGCTGTCGGCCTTGGGCACGGCCGCTGTCGCAGGTTCCGGACTACTTGTCGTGGCGGTGCTCCTCGGTCTCGTCTGGCTGGCACTGCAGAGCAATTGGTACCGCCGCACCCGATGACGGCAGGTGAGGTGCCCGCCCTGACCGTGGGAGTCGTCGTCCTCACCCAAGGCAACCGTCCGATCGAGTTGGATCGTGCGCTGCGCTCAGTGCTGAACCAGACCGGGGTCGAGGTCGATGTCGTCTGTGTTGGAAATGGCTGGGCTCCCACTGGCCTCCCGTCCGGCGTCGCAGCGGTGCACCTGCCGGAGAACGTCGGCGTCAGCGGGCGCAACGCCGGGGTTGACCACGTGCGCGGCGACCTGTTGTTCTTCCTCGACGACGACGCCTGGCTTCCCGGCCCTTCGGCGCTGGCCGAGGTCGCCGAGGTGTTCCGGGCCCACCCAGACATCGGCATGGTGCAGACGCGCATCACCGACCCGGACAACCCCGCTGCCCCGCGCAGCTGGGTACCTCGCCTGCGCAAAGGCGACCCTGGACGACCTTCGACGACGATGTACGTCTGTGAGGCCGCCGTAATGGTGCGTCGGGCCCTGTTCACGGAGGCGGGTGGTTGGGGCACCCCCTACCTCTACGCCCACGAGGGCATCGAACTCGCCTGGCGGGTCTGGGACGCCGGCGCCATCGTCTGGTACGCGGGCGATCTGACTACCTACCATCCTGTTTCGCCAGCGACCCGCCACTCTGTGTTCCAGCGGATGAACTCCCGAAACCGGGTGCTGCTGGCACGTCGGAATCTCCCCTGGGTCCTCGTCCCGGCCTACCTGGGGGTGTGGGGTGCGGTATTCGGCTGGCGCAACCGTGCGGACCCGGATTCGCGTGCGGAATGGCGCCGGGGTTGGCAGGAAGGTTGGCACGTCGATCCCGGCGAGCGTCGGCCGTTGTCGTGGCGGGGAATCCTCGAAATGACCCGGCACGGCCGGCCACCGATCGTCTGAAGGGTGCGGATCGGAGCGAGATCAGCGCACCGCTCGGCCGTGATCCCGGGTAGACAGGTCCGCCGGCGATGTCAGGAACCCGACCCCCCAGGCGCAGTGCATGGTGGCATATACGGCAGGCAGTTTGGCCGCTATCCGCCACGGTAGATCCCGGCCCGTCACCGCGGATCCGACCAGCAGCGCGCCGGCGTAGCCCAGCGGGGCCAACCAGCCGGCCCGCAGCCATCGAGGGCCCCCGAGGGTCCCGGCGGTGCCTGCCAGCGTGCCCGCGGAGAGGATGCTCACCAGCACCGGCGGCGCAAGATACCGGAGACTCACGGTCTCCCGGTGTCGGCGGGTGATCTCCCTTCGCCACTGTCCGTAGAAGAAGTACTGCCGTGCGAGCATCCGGAGGTTGGGGCGTGGGCGGTAGCTCACCTGCATCCGCGGGTTGAACCACACCAGACCGCCGTTGGAACGGATCCGATGGTTCAGCTCCCAATCCTCCGCGCGCAGCATCGACTCGTCGTATCCGCCGGCGCGCTGCTGCGCTTCTCGCCGAAAAGCACCCAGGTACACGGTGAGGGCCTCCCCCGGCTCACCACCGGTGTGGAAGGCGGCGCGTCCCACCCCGATCGGGGACCGCATCGCACAGGCAACCGCGCGTTCGAAATCGGTCTCGCCCTCAGCCGCCATGATGCCACCGACGTTGTCCGCCCCGGTCGCCCGCAACGTGGCGACCGCCTCCGACACGTAACCCGGCGGGAGCATCGCATGGCCATCAACCCGAACGACGATCTCGTGCTGAGCCGCTGCCAGCGCCCGGTTCAGTCCTGCCGCGATGTAGCCGCTCGGATTGTCGACGACGACGATCCGAGGATCCTCTTCGGCCAAGCGTTCGGCAATGCCGCGGGTTCCGTCGCTGCAAGGGCCGACTGCCACAACGATCTGCAGCTCGCCCGGGTAGTCCTGCGTCTGGGCGTGTTCCACGACCTCCGCGAGGTGCCGCTCCTCATCCAGAACCGTCATGTAGATCGTGACCGGCGGGAACTCGGTGTCCGCGGACTGCTGGGACAGACTCCCCGCATCGCCGGCCCGACCACTTTCATCGGCGACTGCGGGCGGGACGGTCATGACAGTAGAACCTAACAGCCGCCGCGATCCCCGCTCGTGTGGTGATCCCTGGACTCGGCGGGCGTGGCAGCGCGGCTAACAGCTTTCCGATCCTTACAGTGGACCGTGCCCATGTTGGCGCATGGCCGTCGAAAGGATCGGGTGTGGCGAAGTTCGCGCGGTGGGGTCGTTCCCGACCCCACGTCGTCCTCGCGGGCGCCCTGGCAGCGGTCGTGCTGGCCCTGAGCGGTATGGGATACGCGACAGCGTTCCACTACGGCGGCCAGATCAACCACGTGAACGCGTTCGAAGGCTTGACGGAGCGGCCGGCTGAGGCCGGCGGCACCAACATTCTGGTGGTCGGGTCCGACGACCGCTCTGAACTCAGTGACGAGCAGCAGCGGACTCTTCATGTTGGCTCCGATACCGGACCGAAGAGCACCGACACGATGGTTCTCCTTCATCTGTCGTCGGACGGTTCGATCGGCGTCGTGAGCATCCCCCGGGACTCCTACGTGGAGCTGCCCGCACACACCGACGCCGATGGCGTGCCGGTGCCCGCCGCGATGGGCAAGATCGGTTCGGCGCTGGCTGCCGGCGGCGCACCGCTGGTGGTCAACACCGTCGAGAAGGCCACCGGTGTCCGGATTGACCACTACGCAGAGGTCGACTTCGAGGGCTTCTCCAATGTGGTGTCGGCGCTCGAAGGCGTCGATGTCTGTACCCCTTCCCCACTCGCCGACGGCCTGTCGGGGCTCGACATCCCGGCCGGCCGTAGCACGCTGGATGGCCCGGCCGCGTTGGCCTTCGTCCGTGCTCGCTCAGTTGACCCCACCGACGACTTCGGCCGCATGCGTCGGCAACAGGCCTTCCTCGCCTCGGCTTTCAAGCGTGCCACCAGCCCGGGAGTGCTACTCAACCCGGCCAAGTTCACCGACGTCACGAACGCGCTGTTCGGCAGCCTCACCACCGATCCGGGCTTGGATACCGCCGGGTTGTTCGACCTGTCTCAGCGCGCCCGCACAACCAGCCCCGACAAGGTGACGTTCCAGACAGTTCCGGTGTCGTCGGAGCAGACCATCGACGGCATCGGTTCGGTACTCACCTGGGACGCGCGGGCGGGAGCCCTGTTCGATGCGATGCAGTCGGACACGCCTCTGCGGCTTCCCGATACGGCCGCCGGCAAGCCGACTCCGGTGGAGATCCCAACGTCGAAGATCGACGTGCAACTCGTCAACGCCAGCGGCGACAAAGACCTGCTCGGCCGCGCCGCTGACGACTTCGAGGCGGCGGGTTACATCGTCAACTCGCGATATGACAATGGTGGTGATCCTCCCGAGACGGCAACGACGATCTTCTACGACCCGACGTACGACTCGGCCCTGGACACCGTCAAGGCCTCGTTGCCAGGCGCAGCCGCCAAGCCGCTAGTAGGTCTCGGCGGCACCTACCGGATCCAATTGGGCACGGACTACCGCGGCCTGCAACCGGTGGTCTCGCTCGCTTCGGGCCCCGACGCTGCCGGCACCACCACGGACAAGCAGTCGGCGGCGGTCGCTGGCGCCGGGGTCCGAACCGCGGCTGACGACATCTGCGGACGGTAATTCCCCGCCCTTGCGCGGGGACGACGATGCCAGCCCCTCATCTTCTGATACAACTCCGTCATGGACAGATCCAGGTTCGCCGCACTGCTCCTACTAGCAGCGGTGCCCGCATCGGTGCTGCTCGGGTGCTCCAGCGGCGGCGCGTCAAGTACCTCAACGAACTCGGCGACGGTCTCCGCGAGCCCCACTCCGACTGCCACCGCCACTACCGCCAGTCCCGACCCGGCAGGCGTCGGCCTCGCCTCGGCATCTGCCGAGATTCAGGCGAAGATCGACTGCCAGATCATCCGATCTGACGCGGACAAGCTCGATCTTGGCACGCTGGTGGCCGGTCTCGACCTTTCCAGTGATCAGGGTGCCGCGGCGCTGAAGGCGCTGGACGACGCCAAGACCGCGGCCACGGCCGTGGTTGCCAAATTGGGGGCGTCTGCACCCGCCTCCTCGCAGGTCTATCTGGCTGAATTCGCCACCCTCTCCGCGATCATCAAGGACGGCTTCGCCAAGGGCCAGTCGCCCGAGCAGATCCAAGAGGCCCTGGCAGCTGCCAACACGCCCGGGGTGCAGCAACTGAGCAGCGACCTGTCCGCCGCCGTTGATGCCAAGTGCCCACCTGACGCGAGCGCCTACGCGAGCGGGTTCGGTTCCGGCGACCCGAGCACCTACGTCACCAACTGACGGGGCGCGGCCGGCCCAGGAGGGTCGGCCGGGAGGGCCCGCTCAGCCGAGTAGCTGACGGGCCATCACCAGCCGTTGGATCTGGTTGGTGCCCTCGTAGATCTGGGTGATCTTGGCGTCCCGCAGGAAGCGCTCCACCGGGTAATCCTTGACGTAGCCGTAGCCGCCGAGCACCTGGACGCAATCGACGGTCACTTTCATCGCGGTGTCCGAGGCGAAACACTTCGCTGCCGACCCGAGGAAGGTGACGTTGGGATCGCCACGATCGCTGGCCGCTGCAGCGTGGTAGACGAGTTGGCGGGCGGCCTCGATCTGCATGGCCATGTCGGCCAGCATGAACTGCAATCCCTGGAAGTCCGAGATGGCCTTGCCGAACTGGCGTCGCTCCTGCGCGTAGGCCAGCGCCGCGTCGAAAGCCCCCTGCGCCATCCCTACCGCCTGGGCCCCAATGGTGACCCGGGTGATGTCGAGGGTTTTCATAGCGATCGTCCAGCCCTCGCCTGGCGCCCCGATGATTCGATCCGCCGGAAGCCGGACGTTGTCGAAATACAGTTCCCGGGTCGGCGAACCCTTGATGCCGAGCTTGTTCTCCTCCGCCCCGAGGGTGAAGCCCTCGTCGTCGGCGTGCACGACGAAACCGGTGATGCCCTTCGGCCCGGTGCCCGGATCGGTAGTGGCCAGCACCGTGTAGTACTTCGAGACCCCCGCGTTGGTGATCCAACGCTTGTTGCCGTTCAGTACCCAGTCATCTCCATCACGTACCGCCTTCGTCCGCATGCTGGCGGCGTCCGAACCGGCCTCCGGCTCACTCAGCGCGTAGGAGAACATCGCCTCACCCGAGGCGACCTCGGGCATGTACCTGCTCTTGACCTCTTCGGAGCCGCCCACCAATACCGGAGTTGTTCCCAGCTTGTTGACCGCCGGAATCAGCGAACTCGAACCACACACCCGGGCGATCTCCTCGACGACCAACGCCGACACCAGGTTGTCGCCACCCATGCCGCCGTAGGCCTCCGGGATATGCACCGCGTGGAAACCTGCCGAGACCAACGCATCGTAGACGTCCCAGGGAAACTCGCCCGCCGCGTCGATCTCCGCCGCCCGAGGGGCGATCTTGTCCTGTGCAAGGGCGCGAACGGCCTCCTGCAGCTCGACGTACTCCTCCGGCAGCTGGTACACAGGTGCGTCCACTTCTACAGGTCTCCTTCGTGCTCGGCTTCCCAGCGGTCGCCGGCCGCGGCTCCAATCTGCGGGCATCGCCCGGTGGCGCAACGGTGGCGGGGTAGCCTCCAGCATAGATACGCCCGATCCGGCGATCGTTGCCGCCTGCGACAGCCGACGATCCAGCACCCCGGGAAACGGGCACTTCGGCGCGGTGAGACAGGGAGTTCAGGTGCAGCAACCACGGGTCTCTGTCATCGGTACCGGCTACCTCGGCGCCGTCCACGCCGCCGCGCTGGCGTCCCAGGGGTTCACCGTGACCGCGGTCGACACCGACGCGACCAAGATCCAAGGGCTGGCCGCGGGTGCGCCGAGTTTCTACGAGCCGGGCTTCGAGGAACTGCTCGCCGAAGTACTACCCAGCGGACGTTTGGAGTTCACCGACGACTACGCCGCCGTGGCCGACTGCTCGGTACATTTCCTCTGTGTCGGGACCCCGCAGCAGGTCGGTTCCAATGCTGCCGATCTCGGCGCGGTGTGGTCAGCCGTTGAGGAACTCACTCCCCGGTTGGCACCTGGATCGGTGGTGGCCGGCAAGTCGACCGTCCCGGTGGGGACGGCCGCAGCCATCGACGACTACCTGGCCGAGCACGGCCCAGCTGGGCCGGCCGCCGCTTTGGTGTGGAACCCGGAGTTCCTGCGTGAGGGATTCGCGGTGGCCGACACCCTGCAGCCGGATCGGATCGTCGTCGGAAGTCGCGATGGTCTCGGGACCGAACAGATGCGCGCGGTCTACCACCGACAGATCGCCGCCGGAGTTCCCTGGGTCGAGACGGATCTGGCGACCGCGGAACTCGTCAAGGTGGCCGCCAACTCCTTCCTCGCGACCAAGATCTCGTTCGTCAACGCCATGGCCGAGGTGTGCGAGGCGACCGGGGCTGACGTGACGGCGCTGGCTGCGGCGATCGGCTACGACGATCGGATCGGCGCCAAGTTCCTCAAGGCGGGCATAGGTTTCGGCGGCGGTTGCCTGCCCAAGGACATCCGCGCCTTCATGGCCCGCGCGGGTGAGTTGGGCGTCGGCCAGGCACTGACCTTCCTGCGGGAGGTGGACGAGATCAACCTCGGGCGCCGGGCCAGGGCGGCCGAGATGGCCGAGCAGTTGGCCGGGGGCGGCG
>CAZKVQ010000008.1:0-66213 GCA_964556255.1 uncultured Actinomycetes bacterium | reverse complement strand
AACCGTAGACCTTCTCCTTACCATGGAGACGCTCTGCCGACTGAGCTATTGGGGCCAAACTGCGTGCCACACGAGGGTACACGGAGGGTCGACGAATCCTCACGAGCGGGTCTCGCAGGGTAGCGCTCCGCCGCTCCACACGGTTGAATCGCTTCCCATGAAGTGGACAACCGAAGACATCGGCGACCTGACCGGGCAGACCTTCGTCGTCACCGGTGCCAACTCCGGGCTTGGCCTGGAGACCACCAAGGCGCTGGTGGCCCATGGCGCCCTCGTCGTCGCCGCTTGCCGGGACCTCGCGAAGGGACAGGCATGCACCCTGCTCGGCGGTGACGGCTCGGTCGACCTGCGCGAATTGGACCTGGCAGACCTGGCCTCCGTCAGAGCATTCGCAACCGGGGTGCTGGCCGACTACCCGCAGATAGATGTCTTGATGAACAACGCCGGGGTGATGGCCATCCCGCGTGGCGAGACCGCTGACGGCTTCGAGCGGCAGTTCGGAACCAACCACTTGGGGCACTTCGCCCTGACCGGTGAGTTGCTGCCCGCACTCCTCGCCGCGCCGGCCGCACGGATCGTGACCACCAGTTCGGGTGCGCACAAGATGGGTCGGATGAACTTCGACGACCTGCAGTCGAAGAAGTCCTACCGGCGGTGGGCAGTCTACGGTCAGTCGAAACTGGCGAACCTGCTGTTCACCTTAGAGCTACAGGCTCGACTGGCCGGCGCCGGCTCAGCGGCTATCGCCGTCGCGGCGCACCCCGGGTTCGCCGACACCAACCTGCAGTCCGCCCATGCCAAGGCCACCGGTCGGGCACTGGAGGAACGTTTCATGGGGCTGGTGAACAAGGTGATGGCCCAGCCCGCGGAGATGGGTGCGCTGCCCCAACTCTTCGCAGCCACCTCCCCATCAGTCCGCGGCGGCGACTACATCGGCCCGGATGGCTTCGCCGAATCGCGCGGACATCCCAAGGTGGTCCACCCCAACGAACGTGCCCAGGACGTGGTCGACGCCGCCCGGCTATGGGCGGAGTCGGTACGACTGACAGGGGTCGACTACGCCGAACTGGACGATCTGATCCCGCCTGCTCGGACCGGTTCATGAGCGCGTCCCAGCCGGATTCACCCCATGCCGTGAGCCAGTGGGTGCTGCACCTGTTGCAGGTCGAGTTCGGCGACGCGATGCGGACGACCGGATCGATGAGCTGTGAGTTGCCGGTCGGCAGCACCAAGGTGATCGTCGACGTGCGCCCGGCCGGCAACCGGACCGTGATCAACATCTTGGCGCCGCTGGTGTTCTACGCCACGCCCTCTGCTGAACTGTTCGAGCACGTCGCCCGTCAGACCGGCGCACCCGGCTTGGGACACCTGCGGATCAAGGACTCCGAACGCGAGGGCCTGGTCGACATCCTGGTGGCCGGGCAACTCCCGGGTGACGACGTGGACCGATCGGAACTGATCACTACCGTGGCCGTGATCGGCGGCTTCGCCGACGACGTCGACGACGACCTGGCCCGCCGGTTCGGTGGCGAAGTCCTGACCTCTTGACGACCCTGCCCACCCCAACCACCCGATGAGACTGGAGTACCTGTGAACCTTGCCGACAACCTCGTCCGTACCGCTGCCCAGCACGGTGACCGGACCGTCATCAAGCTCGATGACTTCGAACTGAGCTACGCCGCCCTGGATGTGGCCAGCCAACTCGCCGCCGGCTGGCTCGCCGAACTCGGCGTGGAACCGGGCGACCGGGTCGGCGTCATGTTGCCGAACCTGCCGCAGTTCCCGATCCTCTACTTCGGCGCCCTGCGCGCTGGTGCCGTCGTCGTGCCCATGAATCCGCTGTTCAAATCCAGGGAGATCGAGTTCTACCTGGCGGACTCCGGGGCGAAGGTGCTGTTCGCCTGGGAGGGCGTAGCCGAGGAGGCGGTGGCTGGGGCCGAGGCGGCCGGCACCCCGTGCGTCCTGGTGTCGACCACCGAATTCGCCGCGGAACTGGGTACCCACGCGCCCGTCCCGGGGGTCGTGGATCGCGCGGCGGACGACACCGCGGTGATCTTGTACACCTCGGGGACCACCGGTAAGCCGAAAGGCGCCGAACTGACGCACAGCAACCTGCTCAGCAACGTCGAGGCGTCGGTGAATCTGTTCGGGGGTGGTCCGGAGGATGTGATCTTCGGTGGCCTCCCGCTCTTCCACTCCTTCGGCCAGACCTGCGGGCTGAACTCTGCAGTCGCGCTCGGCGCCAGCCTGACATTGCTGCCGCGCTTCGAGCCGGGGAAGGCTCTGGAGGTGCTCGCCCGCGACCAGGTGACGGTGCTGGAGGCGGTTCCGACCATGTACGTGGCGCTGCTGCAACATCCAGACCACGCCTCCTACGACACCTCCAGTCTTCGACTGTGCGTCTCCGGCGGCGCGTCGCTGCCGGTGGAGGTGCTGAAGGGCTTCGAGTCCGAGTTCGGCACCGCCATCCTCGAGGGCTACGGCTTGTCCGAGACGAGCCCGGTGGCGTCGTTCAATCATCCCGACCGGGAGCGCAAGGCCGGATCCATCGGGACGCCGATCAAGGACGTGGAGATGCGCCTGATCGACAGCGACTGGAACGACTCCCCCGACGGCGAAATCGGGGAGATCGTCATCAAGGGACCGAACGTCATGAAGGGCTACTGGCAACGTCCGGATGCCACGGGGGACGCCATCAGGGACGGCTGGTTCCGCACCGGCGACCTGGCGAGACGCGACGAGGACGGCTACTACTTCATCGTCGACCGGGCCAAGGACATGATCATCCGCGGCGGCTTGAACGTCTACCCGCGCGAGATCGAGGAGGTGCTGTACGAGCACCCAGCGGTTGCCGAGGCTGCTGTCGTGGGGATCCCGGATGACATGAAGGGTGAGGAGATCGGCGCCGCGGTGACGCTCAAGCCCGGCGCCACCGCCACCGAGGACGAGTTGCGAGATTTCGTCAAGGACCGGGTGGCCCCCTACAAGTACCCCCGCATCGTGTGGTTCGTCCCCGAGGGACTGCCCAAGGGCCCAACCGGGAAGATCCTCAAGCGGGAGATCCATCCGAGCTGACGATCGATCGACGGTGACCACCGAGGTCACCCGTTGGAACGGCAGCGCGGCCCTCGCCGGACCGGGGGCCGCGCTGCCGTTCGTTGTGAGCGGTCAGTAGCACGTATCCCACCGTCTTGCGCTGGTTGCCCTTCTCCCCTCTTCCCCTCTCCATTGCGCATCTAGACAGTGTCAAGATACATGTGCCATAATCTAGACACTGTCTAGATAGAGAGGTGCGTGGACCCCATGCCACAACAGAGGATGCTGGTGCTCGGCGGAACCGGGCTGATCGGGCGCATAGTTGTCGAGCAGGCCCTGGCAACCGGGATTCCGGTGCGGGTGCTCACTCGAAACGCGACCCGGGTCGCCGAGTTGTTCGGTGGCCGAGCGGAGGCGGTTGAGGGCGACGCTGCTGACGCGACTGTGGTGCGCGGGGCGGTCCAGGGCTGCTCCGGGGTGCACCTCAGCCTTGATGGAGGTCAGGATCCCGACCTTGAACGTCGGGCGGCTGATGCAGTCGTGGCGGCCGCCCGGGACCTCGGGGTTCAACGAATCACCATGCTCTCGGGGGCCAGCGTCTGCGATCAGAACGCGTGGTTCCCCGGAACCCGCGCGAAGCTCGCAGCAGAGGCGGCCGTGACGAGCAGCGAGATCCCCGCCACCGTCTTCCGCTCGTCGTTCTTCATGGAATCGCTGCCCCGGTTCGTCAAGGGCAATCGGGCTAGCGTGATCGGTCGGCAACCCACACCGTGGCACTGGGTGGCCGGCCAGGACCTCGCGGGGTTGGTGATGTCAGCACACCTCGATGGACCCGGCGCCCAACTGGTCACCCTCCTCGGACCCGAGGCGATGACGATGACCGAGGCCCTGCAGCGCTATTGCGCGTCAGTGAACCCGTCGGCGAAGGTCGGGCAGTTGCCGTTCTGGGCGGCAGGCCTAATCGCCCGAATGCCGGGTGGCGAGTCCCTGGCGGCCACGTTGCCGTTACTGAAGTACGCGTCGCACGTGACCGAGGTCGAGCAAGCTCCGGTGATCCGGGGCGCCACGACCCTGGACCAGTGGCTGGCCATCTCGGGTGGCGCGACGGGCCTGGAGCACTCCCCGGCACAGGTATCGTCAAACCGTGCCTCCAGATCGTGACTCCTATCGCCACGGTGACCTGCGCAAGGCTGTCCTGCGGGAAGCCACCACCCTGATCGAGTCCGAAGGGCCGTCCGCGGTCAGCATGCGCGCAGTGGCCCGCAAGGCGGGTGTCACGCACGCAGCCCCGTACCACCACTTCCCGGACAAGGCCTCGCTACTGCGCGCAGTAGCAGAGGAGGGATTCGTGGCGCTCGCGGCGGCGATGAACCAAGCTGTGGCTGCAGCGAGTGACCCGCTGGCAGAACTCGCCGCCTCCGGGATGGCGTATGTGGAATTCGGCCTCGCCAACCCGGGGCTCTTCCGGCTGATGTTCCGACCCGAATTGACCGGGCTCGGCGAGGGCGAGGTTCCTGCCACCTACACGGCCTCCTGGGACACCCTGGTTGCAGTGATCGAACGCTGCCAGGCCGCGGGCCACTCGCGAACCGCCGATCCCGCGACCCTCGCGACACTCTGTTGGTCGACGGTTCATGGGGTGACGACTCTGTGGCTGGACAGGCCGCTGCAACCGGCACGGGCCGCCGACCCCGGAGCGGACGCTCGGGTGGGCCGCGAGGTTGCGGAGCGGGTCGTGCAGTTGCTCAACGACCTGATCGCGTGAGAGCCAGGCCCCAGAACGCCCGAGGTGCAGACCTGGCGTGCCAGCAAACATGCAGAAGCCCGGTCGGGACGATACTCGCCCCGACCGGGCTTCCACGCAATGGTGGCGGGTGAAGGATTCGAACCTTCGAAGGCAAAGCCGACGGATTTACAGTCCGCTCCCATTGGCCGCTCGGGCAACCCGCCTATGGTGTTGCAACAAGAATATAGCCGTACCCGATCAACAGTTGAAGGAGTCCCATGGCCGACAGCAGTTTCGACATCGTCAGCAAGGTCGACCGCCAAGAGGTCGACAACGCCCTGAACCAGGCAGCCAAGGAGCTGTCCCAACGCTACGACTTCAAGAACACCGGCACTTCCATCGCCTGGCAGGGCGAACTCGGCGCTGAGATCACCTCGGGTACCGAGGAACGGGCAGTCGCGGCACTGGATGTCTTCCGGGACAAACTGGTCAAGCGCGGCGTGTCCCTGAAAGCGCTGGACGCCGGTGAGCCCCGATCCTCAGGCAAGGAGTACAAAATCAACTGCTCCTTCGCCAGCGGAATCACACAGGAGCAGGCCAAGAAGGTGGCCAAGCTCATCCGCGACGAAGGCCCCAAAGGCATCAGGACGCAGGTGATGGGCGAGGAACTACGGGTGTCGGCGAAGTCGCGGGACGCCCTGCAAGAGGTGATCGCACTGGTGAAAGCCGCCGACCTCGACTTCGCGACCCAGTTCGTGAACTACCGCTGAGGTCGGCCCCGACTCCTGCTGCACCTTGCCCGCTGGCCCTTCGGGTACGCCGACGGCCTCAGCCAGCGCTGTCCTTCGGAGGCCAGCGGGCCGCGAGTTCGACTACTCCTTCGACGAGCGCCGCGGCGGCGCCGGTGGGTGGCGGATCTTCGGGCACCCATTGGAGGGCGTCGAACGGACACACATCCACGCAGATCCCACAGAACATGCAGAGTCCGAAATCGATGGTGAAGTCGTCGAGAACCTTCACCGTCTTGCCTCGGCGCCCCGCGTCGACCTGCTCGTTGTGCGCGGTCAGCTGGATGCACCACGCAGGGCACTCCACCACGCAGAGATTGCAGCTGGTGCAGGCCTCCGGGTCAAGCGCGATAGCCCCATGACGACCCGTCACGATGAGGCCTCCGCAGCACCGGCGTCGAGCCACTCCGGGTTGACGCCCGGGACCTTGCCACGTCGGCGCCGATTGGTGACATCGGCGGCTCCCGGCCACGGCTTCGACGTTCGGGCGGACAACGGGAAGTCCCGGCGTAGCGGGTAGCCGGACGTCGTTGGCGGAAGCAGCAGTCGATCCTCGGACCCGCCGCCGAAGTCGACCCCCAGCATCTCGGCGGTCTCCCGCTCGTGCCATGCGGCACCGGGGAACAGCGAAGTGGCCGAGTCGAGGGCCGATCCCGGCGCGACTCGCGTTCTCAGGAGCACGGCGCTTTCATCGGTCAACAACAGTGTGACCACCTCGACCGCCGGGCTCGGCGACTCCTCGGCGTCCGCTTCGCGCTCGACACCCGAGGGGGATCCCACATCCACTCCGCCCAGCCAATCGAGTCGGGCACCGACCCGGGCCGCGGCGAGCAGGGCGGAGGACCAGTCGGGTGGCGAGACGTCCAGGCAGATGGTCCCGTAGGCATCCGACGTGGCAGCATCCACCGCGGCGGCGATGGCATCCACCAGCGCGCCGCGACCGCGGGCGGCACCGTCATCGACTTCCCCGCTCACGAGGCGGCCGTCCCCCGGTCAGGCTTCCCGGTCCATCCATCGATGTCCGCCCTCGGCTGCTGCGCCGTCCCGGCCGCGAACTCCCGCACCGCTCGCTGCACCCCCGCCACCAAAGCCGCGGGCGCAGGTGGGCACCCGGGCACGAAGACCTGCGCGTCCACGATGCCGGCAAGTCCCGGGGCCACGGCGTAGGAATCCCAGTAGGGCCCTCCCGAGATCGTGCACGCACCGAAGGCGACCGCCACTTTCGGGGCCGGCAGGTTGCCCCAGACCGTGCTCACCTCGGGCGCGAGGGCCCTCGTCACGGTGCCCGCCACCAGCAGCACATGCAGGGTCGGAAGGTCGTGTCGTTCGGTGGCCGGGTCCGCCATCGCCTCCGCAGCACTCGCAGCGGCCAGGGCGGCGACTCCACCGGCGGCCTCCACCGCACAGCAGGCAAGGCCCAGCGGATGCAGCACGACGGGGAAGCCGTCGACCATCAGCGACTCGGCGCCGGCGACAGTTGGGACCGAGGAGTTTTCCCGCGACACACCGCGAACCATAGCCGTCCCAGGCGCATCGGCCCAGTCCGCTCAGCCTTACAATGGAAGGACGGGCCAGGCGATGCGTCCAGCCTCCCGTCGTCGCGTCCGCCACGGAACACCGCCCGTAGCGCCGCGGCTCGCGCATTGAAGTCGTGAGGTCACATGGCTAAGAAGACCGTCAAGGTCGATCGAGTAATCATCCGTTTCGCCGGCGACAGCGGCGACGGAATGCAGCTCACCGGGGATCGCTTCACCTCAGCAACGGCGTCGTTCGGCAACGATCTGTCCACGCTGCCCGACTTCCCAGCCGAGATCAGGGCGCCAGCCGGGACCCTGCCGGGAGTCAGCGCTTTCCAACTCCACTTCGCCGACCACGACATCCTCACCCCGGGCGACGCCCCAAACGTGTTGGTGGCGATGAACCCAGCCGCTCTCAAGGCCAACCTGCACGACCTGCCCCGCGGCGCCGACATCATCGTCAACACGGATGAGTTCAGTAAGCGCAACCTGGCCAAGGTCGGCTATCAGGTAAGTCCGCTGGAGGACGACTCACTGGCCGACTACGCCCTGCACCCGGTACCTCTGACGTCGATGACGGTGCGCTCCCTTGAAGGCTTCGACATCGGCAAGAAGGATGCCGAGCGGGCGAAGAACATGTTCGCCCTCGGACTGCTCTCTTGGCTCTACCAGCGAGAGTTGGTGGGAACCGAGGAGTTCCTGAACCAGAAGTTCGCCCGAAAGCCCGAGATCCTCAAGGCCAATCTCGCCGCACTGCATGCCGGCTGGAACTACGGCGACACGACGGAGGACTTCTCGGTCCAGTACGAGATCGCCCCAGCCCGACTCGCCCCCGGCCGCTACCGAAACATCAGCGGCAATCTGGCGCTGTCCTACGGGCTCATCGCCGCGGCCCGGCAGACGCGCCTCCCGCTGTTCCTGGCCAGCTACCCGATCACCCCGGCCAGCGACATCCTGCACGAATTGAGCAAGCACAAGAACTTCGGGGTGCAGACTTTCCAGGCCGAGGATGAGATCGCCGGAATCGGCGCTGCGCTGGGGGCCTCGTTCGGCGGCGCGCTGGGCGTCACCACAACCTCAGGACCCGGCCTGTCCCTGAAGTCCGAGACCATCGGACTCGCAGTCTCGATGGAACTCCCCCTGATCGTCGTGGACGTGCAACGTGGCGGTCCGTCCACCGGACTTCCCACCAAGACCGAACAGTCCGACCTGCTGCAGGCCATGTTCGGTCGCAACGGTGAATCGCCGGTGCCGATCGTCGCGCCGCAGTCGCCGGCCGACTGCTTCGACGCCGCGCTGGAGGTGGCACGGATAGCCACCACCTATCGGACGCCGGTCATCCTGCTCTCCGACGGCTACCTCGCCAACGGTTCGCAACCTTGGCGCATCCCGGATGTCGATTCGCTTCCCGACCTTGCGGTCTCCTTCGCCACCGAGCCGAACCACACTGCCGAGGACGGCAGCAAGGAGTTCTGGCCCTACCTGCGGGACCCCAAGACCCTGGCCCGACCGTGGGCGGTCCCGGGTACCCCGGGCCTGGAGCACCGCATCGGCGGCATTGAGAAGGCAGATGGTATCGGACACATCTCCTATGACTCCGCGAACCATGAGCGGATGGTCCAACTTCGGCAGGCCAAGATAGATGGCATCGACGTGCCCGATCTGGCGGTAGACGCCGACCCGGACGCCGAGGTCCTCGTCCTCGGCTGGGGATCGACCTTCGGACCGATCGGCGCCGCCGTCAGACAGGTGAGGGAGGCGGGGCTGCCCGTGGCCCAGGCGCATCTGCGCCATCTGAATCCATTTCCGGCGAACACCGGAGAGGTACTGCGGTCCTATCGGCGGGTGGTCGTACCGGAGATGAACAGCGGCCAGTTGGCACTGCTGCTTCGCGCCAAGTACCTGGTCGACATCCAGAGCATCACCAAGGTGCAGGGCAAGCCGTTCAAGGCCGATGAACTGCAACTCGTCATCGAGAAGGAGATCGGCGCATGACCGAACTGGCGCTGAAGGCCAAGGACTTCAAGAGCGATCAGGAAGTGCGGTGGTGCCCCGGCTGCGGAGACTATGCGATTCTGGCAGCGGTGCAGGGATTCCTGCCGGAGCTCGGTCGGCGACGCGAGGACATCGTGTTCGTCTCCGGCATCGGGTGCTCTTCCCGCTTCCCCTACTACCTCACCACCTACGGGATGCACTCGATCCATGGCCGAGCCCCGGCCATCGCGACCGGGCTGGCCGTCAGCCGCCCCGACCTCGACGTCTGGGTTGTGACGGGAGACGGGGATGCGCTCAGTATCGGCGGCAACCACCTGATCCATGCCTTGCGGCGAAACGTCAACATCACCATTCTGCTGTTCAACAACCGCATCTACGGGTTGACCAAGGGCCAGTACTCGCCCACCTCCGAGATCGGCAAGGTCACCAAGTCCACCCCGATGGGTTCCATCGACCGACCTTTCAACCCCGTGACCCTCGCCCTCGGCGCCGAAGCCACGTTCGTCGCCCGGACGATAGATTCCGACCGCGCCCACCTGACGTCGGTGCTGCGCGCGGCCGCCGCCCACAAGGGTGCCTCACTGGTGGAGATCTACCAGAACTGCAACATCTTCAACGACGACGCCTTCGAGGTGTTGAAGAACCCCGACACCCGCGACGGCGCCCTGATCCGACTCGAGGCGGGTCAACCGATCACCTTGGCCGGCGGTAGCCGAGCGGTGGTGCGCGACGGCGGTTGTGGGCTCAAGGTGGTGCCCACGGATTCCGTGGACCCGGCCGAGATCATGGTCCATGATCCCGGGGCCGAATCACCGCTGGGCGCCTTCGCCCTTTCCGAACTGGCCGACCCGGTGACTCTCGCCAACACCTCGATCGGGGTCTTCCGGGACGTCGATCGCCCGAACTACATCGAGGGATTCCAGGCCCAACTCGCCGACGCCCAGGACGTTTCCGCGGATCTCGCTGGGCTGCTCGACGGCCACGACACCTGGACCATCGACTGACCAGTGATCCCGTGAGGACCCGCGGCCGTTCGACGCAGGCGTTGGCGGGACTCGGATTCGGCCTGCTTGCATACGGGATCTGGGGCCTCTTCCCACTGTTCTGGCCGTTGCTGGAGCCGGCAGGGCCGGTGGAGATCGTCGCGCACCGCAGCCTCTGGTCGCTGGTGTTCCTGTCGCTGGTCATCACCATCACACGTGGCTGGGCCACGGTGCGCGCCACCTTGGTCGAACCACGGACGCGTTGGCTCCTGCTCGGCGCCAGCCTGCTGGTGGCGTGCAACTGGACCGGCTACATCTGGGCCGTTATCTCCGGTCACGTCGTGGAGGCCTCGCTGGGCTACTTCATCAACCCGCTGGTCTCCGTGCTGATCGGGGTGTTGGCCCTCAAGGAACGCCTCCGCGGGGCGCAGTGGCTGGCGGTTTCCCTGGCAGGGGCGGCCGTGGCCGTCCTGACGCTGGGATACGGACACCCACCGTGGCTCGCCCTCCTCCTCG
This sequence comes from uncultured Actinomycetes bacterium, assembly GCA_964556255.1. Classification (GTDB taxonomy): domain Bacteria; phylum Actinomycetota; class Actinomycetes; order S36-B12; family UBA10799; genus JACJWR01. Next base: position 55,652 of record CAZKVQ010000008.1, on the reverse strand, counting down.
CCAGCACTTTCGCCACCTATGGACTGCTGAAGAAGTTGGCCAACGTCGCGGCTGTGCCCAGCCTCACCGTCGAGAGTCTGTTCCTGGCACCGGTGGCGCTGGGCTTCCTACTGGTCATGGGCCTGGATGGCCATTTCGACGACTCACCCGGCCAAGCGGCATTGTTCGCGGTGTCGGGTGTCGTGACCGCCCTCCCGTTGCTGGCGTTCGGCGCTGCCGCGATTCGGATCCCGCTGAGCAGCCTGGGTCTGCTGCAGTATCTGACCCCGGTTTTGCAGTTCCTGCTGGGCATCTTCGTCTTCGACGAGACCATGTCCGGCCTGGCGTGGATCGGATTCGTCATGATCTGGATTTCACTGACGGTCTTCAGCGTGGACGCGTTTCGTCACGCCAAGGCCCCTCCTACTGTTGACCTATGACGACTTCGGCCACCAGCGATCAATCCGCCACTTCGGACGACTACGAGTCGGCCGAACGACGATCCCTCGCCGAGTTGACGGCTGACTTCACGGCCAACGAGATCGCCCCGAACCTGCGAGCCTGGGAGGAAGCCGGCGAGCTCCCTCGGAGCCTCAGCAGGCGAGCGGGTGACCTGGGGCTGCTCGGCCTGAGCTACCCCGAGGAGTTCGGTGGCAGCGGAGGTGACCTTCGCGACGTAGTTGTCATGACCGAGCAGGTGCTGGCCAACGGTGGCTCCGGGGGTCTCATCTCGGCCCTGTTCACCCACGGGATCTCCATCCCCCACGTCGTCGACGCGGCCCGGCGCCGCCTGGCCGCTGGCGATGACGTCGGCGCTGAACACCTGATCGACGCCGTCATCCGCCCGACGCTGACGGGCCGGGCGATCACGTGCCTGGCAGTGACCGAACCGGACGGTGGCTCCGACGTGGGCGGCCTGCGAACCACCGCGGAGCCGATCGTGGATGACTCCGGGACAACGACCGGCTGGCGGCTCCTCGGAGCCAAGGCCTACATCACCTCGGGGGCACGCGCCGACTACGCAGTGGTCGCCGCCCGGGCGTTCGGACCCGGCGCGGCAGGAGTGGCCCTGTTCGTCGTCCCCACCGATACGCCCGGATTCACCGTGGTGAGCAGGATGCAGAAGATGGGTTGGCACTGCAGCGACACCGCGGAGTTGGCACTGACCGCCGTGACCGTGCCGGCCTGGTCGCTACTAACCCCCGGCCCCGGCGAAGGGTTTGCTTCACTGGCCCGGCACTTCGCCGTGGAGCGGATCTCGCTGGCTGTGACGGCGTACGCGACCGCGGCACGCTGTTTGGATCTCACGCTCGCCTGGACCCGCGAGCGGCAGACCTTCGGTCGACCACTGGTTGGTCGCCAGGTGGTCCGCCACGACCTGGTCGAGATGTACCGTCAGATCGACGTGGCCCGGACCTATACCCGCAGCGTCGCGGCCAAGGTCGCCGATGGCGAGGATGACCTGCTCGGCGCCGCACTTGCGAAGACGACCGCGGTTCAGGCGTGCGACTTCGTGGTGGACCGGGCCGTGCAGTTGCACGGCGGCTTCGGCTTCCTCCGCGATGCCGAGGTGGAGATGCACTACCGGGATGCCCGGGTGCTGGGCATCGGGGGCGGCGCCACCGAGGTCATGACCGACCTGGCGGCCAAACTGCTCGGATACTGACTGAGACGGTGTGCGACCACGACGAGGCCTGAGGGCCGGGAGGCCATCAGGCGCGGCCCGCAGGTCGGGACAGGCGCCGCTCGCAGCCAGCTCGGCACCGCATCCTGCGGGTCAGGCGGTGCGGGTCACCACGTAATCGCAGAGCTGCTCCAGCGCGTCCCTCGCTGGGATGCCGGGCAGCGCCCGCAGGGTGTCTCGTGCGGCGTCAGCCCAGCGCCGGGCCTCCAGGCGTGCCTGGGCCACCGCTTCATGGGACAGCAGCAGCGCCAGCGCCTCCGCGTGATCCCCGTCATCGGGCAGCGGCCGTGACAGCAGTTCGCGCAGACGTCCGTCGGCAGGTGCATCACCGGCCAGCGCCAACAACGCCGGCAGGGTGAGAACCCCCTCGCGGAGGTCAGTGCCCTGGGTCTTACCGGAGGTGCCATCTTCACTGGTCAGATCGACCAGGTCATCCGCCAGCTGGAAGGCCACTCCGATGCGTTCGCCGAACAGGGTGAGGGTTTCCACGATGGCCTCGTCGCAGCCTGCGAACATCGCGCCGAACCGTCCCGAGGTGGCGATGAGGGAGCCGGTCTTGTCCTCGAGCACGCTGATGTGGTGTGCGACCGGGTCACCGCCCTCCGGGGCCCCCACAGTCTCCTTGATCTGCCCGACCACGAGCCGTTCGAACGTTCGGGCCTGGATCCGCACCGCTTCCGGACCCAGGTCGGCGAGGATGTCAGAGGCTCGGGAGAACAGGAAGTCACCGGTCAGGATGGCCACGGTGTTGTCCCAGCGTGCGTTCGCTGAGTCGACGCCGCGCCTCCGCATGGCCTCATCCATCACATCGTCGTGGTACAGGGTTGCCAGGTGGGTCAGCTCGACGACGACCGCCGATTGCAGCACCTGGGCCGCCTGGGCGTCCCCGAACTCTGCAGCCATCAGAACCAGCATCGGCCGGAACCGCTTTCCGCCGGCATCGACGAGGTGTCGGGAGGTCTCCGTGACGAACGGGTAGTGGCTCTTCACACTCTCGCGGAGCATCTGCTCCACAACGGCGAGACGGTCGTCGAGGCGTCGCTGCAGCTCAGCGTCGGCGATCTCGTAGCCGTGTGCCACTTCTCTCGATGTCCTCACGCCCGACGAACTCCGGGCCTAACGTCGGTACTCCGGCGGCTGCCGAAGCCAATCACACACTATGACGGTACAACGACCCCGCGCCGGCTACCTGATGAAGGTACTCGCCTTCTCCGCGACATCGAGCATGGCCTGGGGGACGACGCCGAGCAGAACGGTGAAGGCAACTGCGAACCCGATGGAGATGGCCGTCATGGTGCTCGGCACCACCACCGACGGACCCTCCCCCTTCGGCTTGGTGAAGAACATCAACACGATCACACGTCCGTAGAAGAACACCGCGATGGCACTTGCGATGACCGCGAAGATGACGACCGGGGTGGCGCCGCCGGCGATACCAGCGGTGAAGACGTAGAACTTCGAGGTGAAGCCGGAGGTCAGCGGGATACCGGCGAAGGCCAGCAGGAACAGGGCGAATGCCCCCGCGACGAGTGGTGAGGTCCGTCCCAACCCGACCCAGGAGGACAGACTCGTGGCCTCGCCGGCCGGATCGCGCACGAGGGCGACCAGGGCGAAGGCACCGATGGTCGAGACGCCGTAGGCCAGCAGGTAGAACATGGTCCCGCCGAGGCCGGTGTTGTTCGTTGCCAGCACACCGATCAACAGGAACCCGGCGTGGGCGATGGAGGAGTAAGCGAGCATCCGCTTCACGTCGTTCTGGGTCAGTGCCAGGATCACGCCGACCAACATCGTCAGCACCGCGATGATCCAGAACGCCGGACGCCAGTCCCAGCGGGCGCCACCGAAGGCGACATACATGATGCGCAGCAGCGCACCGAAGGCGGCCAACTTCACAGCCGCCGCCATGAATCCGGTCAGCGGTGTCGGCGCTCCTTGGTACACGTCCGGAACCCACTGGTGGAACGGCACCGCGCCGAGTTTGAACAGCAGGCCCACCGCGATCAAACCGATCCCGGTGATCAGCAGTCCGTTGGGCCCGGCCAGCGCCGTCATCTTCGATGCGATCCCACCGAATCCCAGAGTTCCGGCGAACCCGTAGGTCATCGCCGATCCGTAGAGGAAGAACGCCGAACCGAACGCCCCGAGCAGGAAGTACTTGAGCGACGCTTCCTGGCTCAGCAGACGGCGGCGGCGGGACATGGCGACCAGCAGATAGAGCGGGAGGGACATGACCTCCAGCGCGACGAACATCGTCAGCAGGTCGTTCGACACGACGAAGGTCAACATGCCGCCGACGCAGAACAGGAACAGCGGCCAGATCTCGGTCTGCAGCCAGCCCTCTCGGGTGAACCCCTGCTCGTCCTCGCTGCCCGGCAAAGCCGAGGCCCGAGCAGTGAAGGCGTCACCTGCCGGATCCACCCGACGTTCGAACATCACGAAGGCGGCCAGCAACGCCAACAGCAAGATGGATCCTTGCATGAACAGGCCGGGGGCATCGATGGCCAGCGCTCCCCCCGCGGTCAGGCTGTTGGTGCCCGCCAGCAGGAACACCGTGACCAGGGACGCGAGCAGCGCCACCGTGACGAGGGTGAGTTGGGCCTGCCGACGGGCCGGACGGCGAAGCAGCGCCTCCAGCAGAACACTGACCAGGGCTGCCAGGAAAACAATCAGGATGGGTGCGATCTGGGCATAGTTGATGTCGGCGGTCTGGATCGACTGCGGGTCCGCGGCGGCGGCCAGGGCGCTGATCACTGGACACCCCCTTGGCTCGACGTGCTGATATTGACCACCGGCGGCGGATCGGTCTGCCCGGTCTGCGCCATGGTTCGATCAACGGCCGGGTTGATCACGTTCAACAGTGTCATCGGGAAGAAGCCCAACACGAGCAGGATGGCGATGACCGGCGCGATGCCGGTGGATTCGCGGACGTTAAGGTCCTTCATACCCTCGCAGCCCGATTTGACCGGGCCGGTCATCATCCGTTGGTAGAGCCACAGGATGTAGATCGCGGCCAGGATGATGCCCAACGTCGCGATCACTGCGGCATACGGATGCCGGGTGAAGCTACCGACCAGCACCAGGAACTCACTGACGAAGCTGGCAAGGCCCGGGAGCGCCAGTGAGGACAGTCCGACGACCAGGAAGGTGCCGGCCAATATCGGCGCCACCTTGGAAACACCGCCGTAGTCGGCGATGTATTTGGAGCCACGGCGGGAAATCAGGTACCCAGCCAGAATGAACATGCCGGCCGTCGTGAAGCCGTGGTTGACCATGTACAGCGTCGATCCGGACTGGGACTGGGTGGTGAACGCGAAGATGCCCAGCACGATGAAGCCGAAGTGCGAAATCGAGGTGTAGGCGATCAGTCGGGTGATGTCCGTCTGTCCAATGGCCAGCAGTGCCCCGTAGATGATGCCGATGACGGCGAGCACGATGATGGCCGGGGCGAAGTAGGCGGAGGCCTCGGGGAAGATCGGCAGGCACAGGCGGATCATGCCGAACGTGCCGACCTTGTCCAGGACACCGATCATCAGCACTGCACTGCCCGGCTTGGATTCAGCCGCGGCATCCGGCAACCAGGTGTGGAACGGGAACATCGGCGCCTTGACCGCGAAGGCGAAGAAGAAGCCGAGGAACAGCATCTTCTGCGTTCCCGGATCCATGTTGAGTTGGCTCAGCACCGTGAAGTCGAAGGTGCCGGCACCGAGTTCGCGACCCGCCGTGACGTAGAGGCCGATCAACGCGGCGAGCATGAACAGCCCGCCGAGGAGGCTGTAGAGCAGGAACTTGACCGCGGCATAGCTGCGTTGGGGTCCGCCGTAGCGCCCGATCAGATAGAACATCGGGATCAGCATTACTTCGAAGAAGACGTAGAACAGGAACACGTCGGTGGCGCTGAAGACCAGGATGATGCAGGTCTCGAGCGCCAGGATCAGCGCGACGTAGCCCTTGACGGAAGCGCCGGAGAGTGAATCATCACCCTCGTTCCAGCCGGCGATCAGCACGATCGGGACCAGGATGACGGACATCGCTATGAGTACCAACGCGATCCCGTCGACGCCGACGGAGTAGGAGACGCCGAAGGAGCGGATCCACGGGACGCTCTCGGTGAACTGGAACTGCTCGGTCGCGTTGGGCTTGAACAGCAGACCCATAACGATCACCATCAGCACCGGCACGATCGCGAAGCCGAGGCCGACTTTCTTGGCGAGCACATCTCGACCGGCCGGCATCAGCGCCACCACGATGGCGCCGACGAGAGGGACCAGCGCGAGCGCTGTCAGCCAGGGAAAGGAGTCCATGGTCACAGCCTCACCAAGAACAGGGCGCCGATCACGAGGACCGCGCCACCGAGCATGGACAGTGCGTAGGTGCGCGCGTAGCCCGTCTGCCAACGACGCAACCGAGAGGAGAGCCCGCCCACCGTCGCCGCGCCACCGTTCACCGTGCCATCGACGGCGGCGTGGTCGAACCAGACCATCGACCGGGTCAGGTACTGGCCGGGGCGCATGAAGACGGCCTCGTTGAAGGCGTCGCTGTACAAGTTGACCCTGGCCGCCTTCGTGAGGAAGCTGACGTGCTGCGGCGCCGTCAGCGGCACATCACGCGCGTATTGCTTGGCCGTGATGAACACCGCAATCAGCGTCAGCACCAGGGTTGCCAGCGAGTAGGTCCACGCCGGGAAGGGCAACTCGTGCTCGGTGAATCCGAGTACCGGCTCGAGCCAGCTCTCGAACTTGCCGTTCAACGCCAGGTAGAAGCCGGCCACTGTGCTGAGCAGCGCCAGAATCGCCATCGGGATGACCATCACCGGCGGGGACTCGTGCGGATGGTCATCGTCCTCCCAACGGGCCTTACCGAGGAAGGTCAGAACGAAGATGCGGGTCATGTAGAAGCCGGTCAGCATGGCACCGAACAGCGTCACCAGGCCGACGAAGATGTTCTGGCCGAACGCGGCTTCGATGATCTTGTCCTTGGAGTAGAAGCCGTCGAACGGCCAGATACCCATGATCGCCAGGTAACCGGCCAGGAAGGTCACGAAGGTGGCCACCATGACCGTCCGGAGCGCGCCGTAGCGACGCATGTTCTCCTGGTTGTTCATCGCATGCATGACCGATCCTGCGCCGAGGAACAGATCGGCCTTGAAGAAGCCGTGCAGCAGCAGGTGGAAGATGCCGAAGATGTACCCGGCGGGGCCGAGGCCGACGGCGATGATCATGTATCCGATCTGGGACATGGTCGAGCCCGCCAGCGCCTTCTTGATCTCGTCTCTGGCCATTCCGATGATGGCGCCGCCGAGCAGGCTGATACAGCCGACGATGATGACGATTGTCGTGGCCACGTGCGCGAGGTTGAAGATGGGGTTGGAGCGGGCGATCAGGTAGACCCCGGCCGTGACCATCGTCGCAGCGTGGATAAGAGCCGACACCGGGGTCGGGCCCTCCATGGCGTCGAACAACCAGGAGTGCAACGGGAACTGGGCGGATTTCGCACAGGCCCCGATCAGCAGCGCGATCCCGATCAGGTTGAGCATCGTCGAGTCGGCCTTGCTGGCGTTGTCGAACACCTCCGGGAAACTCACGGAGCCGAATGTGAAGAAGATCAGCATCACGGCAATCGAGAGCCCGAAGTCGCCGACCCGGTTGACCACGAAGGCCTTCTTCGCGGCCACGGCTGCCGACGGCTTGTACTGCCAGAAACCCACAAGCAGGTAGGAAGCCAGACCGACGCCCTCCCAGCCGAAGTAGAGCAAGGCGTAGTTATCGGCCAGGACCAGCAGCAGCATGGCTGCGATGAACAGGTTGAGGAACGCGAAGAACTTACGCCGTTCGGGATCCTCGGCCATGTATCCCACCGAGTAGATGTGGATCAGGCCACCGACCCCGGTGATGAGCAGTACGAAGACGATGGACAGCTGATCGAGCTGGAACCCGAAGGAGGCGTTGAAATTGCCCACCGTGAACCAGTTGTAGAGCGTCTGTTGGACTCCCCGTTCCTCGCTGGGCTTGGCCATCATCGAGAAGAACATGATGACGCCGAGCACGAACGAGGACCACACCATCAGGATCGCCAGCAGGTGGCCCCACTTGTTGGTACGCCGTCCGCCGAGTAGCAGCACGGCGCAACCCAGCAGTGGCAGGGCGATGATCACCCATACGTACGAGAAGACGCCCGAAGCCGTTGCAAGGTGCTGCACAGAGGCCGCGCCGGTTTCGCTGGAAGCGGCGGCAGCAAGGGTCGCGTTCACACCGCCTCCATGCGTGTCTGGTCTGCCAAGTAGCCCATGTTCGCCCCTAGTACCTAAGCAGACTGGGTTCGTCCACCGAGGCTGAACGGCGGACCCGGAAGATGGTCACGATGATCGCGAGTCCCACCACGACTTCGGCGGCGGCCACGACCATCACGAAAAACGCCACCGCCTGGCCGTCGAGATTGCCGTTGGCGCGGGCGAACGCGACGAAGGCCAGGTTGCTGGCGTTCAGCATCATCTCGACGCACATGAAGACGATGATCGCGTTGCGTCGCACGAGTACCCCGAGGGCGCCCAGCGAGAACAGGATCGCCGACAGCACGATGTAGTAGGTGGGTGTCACGGCCTACTCCCCCTTCCCCGAGATTTCGCCGGGCATCACTGCCCGCCCCGCCGAGACGTCCGAGACTTCCTCGATGTCCTCCGGGTTGACCTTGCGTACCGAGCCCCTCGCGCGCAACGGGGCCGGGATCGAGTCGGTCGCCGTAGTGCCATCGGGCAGCAGCGCGGGAGTGTCCACAGCGTTGTGGCGAGCGTAGGTCCCTGGCGGCGGTTTCGGCCCGGGGTAGGCATCCCCGGCGAATCTCTCCACGGCTCGCTCGCGTTGGGACTGCTGCGGGTTCAGCCGCTCCCGGTGGGCTAGCAGCATCGCACCGAGCGCCGCGGTGATGAGCAGGGCGGCGGTGATCTCGAAGGCGAACACGTACCTGGTGAACACAAGCGCGCCGATCCCCTGGACATTGCCGCCGTAGAGGCTGTTGGCCGAGTCGAGGTTGCCGTTGGGCACGGCCCCGATGCCCTTGATGACGGCGCCGGCGACCAACACCACGAATCCGATACCGAACAGCAGGGCCGCCAGCCGCTGACCGCGAATGGTCTCCACAAGACTGTCCGCTGAGTCGACGCCGACCATCATCAGCACGAATAGGAACAGCATCATGACCGCGCCGGTGTAGACGATGACCTGCACCATCCCCAGGAACGGCGCCTGGAGGGAGATGTAGAGGATCGCCAGGTTGATCATCGTCATCGCCACGAACAGCGCGCTGTGCACGGCCTTGCGCGACAGGATCATCCCCAGCGCGCCCAGCACGGCAAGACCGCCACAGATCCAGAAGACCCAGGCCTCGCCGGTGCTGGCAACGGCGAGCAGGCTGCTGGCGCTCATGTTGCGCTCCTCGCCTCGCGGGCTGCCGCGATCTGCTCGGCTGAGGCCCCGGTGACCTCGCCCGTGTAGTAATCCTTCTCCGTCGTCCCCTCGACCATCGCGTGGGGTGGCGCAACCATCCCGGGCAGCAGCGGACCCAGTAGCTCGCTCTTCTCGTAGATCAGATCCGTCCGGTTGTCATCGGCCAACTCGTACTCGTGGGTCATCGTCAGTGCACGGGTGGGGCAGGCTTCGATGCACAGCCCGCAGAAGATGCAGCGCAGATAGTTGATCTGATACACCCGGCCGTACCGCTCGCCGGGCGAGAATCGCTCCTCGTCGGTGTTCGGTGCCCCCTCGACGTAGATGGCGTCGGCCGGGCAGGCCCAGGCGCACAGTTCGCAGCCAACGCACTTCTCCAGGCCGTCGGGGTGACGGTTCAGCTGGTGGCGGCCATGGAAGCGCGGCTTCACCGGCTGCTTCTCTTCGGGGTACTGGACGGTGACGACCTTCTTGAACATGGACTTGAAGGTGATACCGAAACCCTTCACCGCCTGTGGCATCTCAGGCATCGTCCACCCCCTCGTCATCGTCGCTACCAGACAATTCTGCTGCCTTGGCCGGCACCGTCACCCGAGGCCGCTCCTCGGCGAGCCGCTGACCCGGCAGCGGGGGCACGGGGTATCCACCCGCGAAAGCATCGACAACCTTCGGTGGCGGCGTGGGTTCGGTCTTCCGACGGCCGTTTATCCAAGATGCCACCGCGATGAACAGCCCGAGGCAGATCGCGAAGATGACGACCAGCGCGGTCAGCGACAGGTCCCGCTGGTTGCCCACGTAGCGGGCCACCGACACGACCAGGATCCAGAGGATCGCCACCGGGATGAGGAACTTCCAGCCGAACTGCATGAACTGGTCGTAGCGCATCCGGGGCAGAGTGCCGCGCAGCCACACGAACACGAAGATGAAGGCGAAGACCTTGAGCAGGAACCACAACAACGGCCACCAGCCCTCGTTGGCCCCGGACCAGATCGAGATCGGCCAGGGGGCGCGCCAGCCACCCAGGAAGAGCGTGGTGGCCAGAGCTGAGACGGTGACCATGTTGATGTACTCGGCCAGGAAGAACATGGCGAACTTCAGCGACGAATACTCGGTATGGAAACCACCGGTGAGTTCGGACTCCGCCTCCGGAAGGTCGAACGGCGCGCGGTTGGTCTCACCGACCATCGACACTACGTAGATCATGAAGGACGGCAGCAGCAGGATCACGAACCAGAGCCTGGTCTGGGCATTGACGATCTCCGAGGTGCCCATGGAGCCTGCGAAGAGGAAGACCGCCACGAACGACAGCGACATGGCGATCTCATAGGAGATGACCTGGGCGCTGGAGCGCAGAGAACCCAGCAGCGACCAGGTGGAACCCGACGACCAGCCGGAGAGGACGATGCCGTAGACGCCGATCGAGGCGATGGCCAGGACGTAGAGCACCGCCACCGGGAAGTCCGCCAATTGCAGCGGGGTCCAGTGTCCGAACATCGACACCATCGGCCCCAGTGGGATCACGGCGAAGGCCATGAAGGCACAGATGGCTGACACCAACGGTGCGATGATGTACACCGCGCGGTCCGCGGCCTTCGGGAAGATCTCCTCCTTCAAGGCCAGCTTGATGCCGTCCATGAGGGTTTGCAGCAGCCCCAGCGGGCCTGCCCGGTTGGGACCGATGCGCAACTGCATCCGCCCGACCACCCGGCGTTCGAACCAGATCGTGAAGAGCACGATCAGCACCAGCAGGACGAACAGGCCCAGCACCTTGACGATGGACAACCACACCGGATCCGAGCCGAAACTCGCGGCGGTCACCGGATCATTCATGTCGCACCTCCGGCCGTGACGCGGACGACGGCACCCGCCGTCATGTGCAGGTCCTCGTGGACCCGTGAGGGACCCGAGTTGGTAGGCAACCAGACCGTGTGGTCGGGCATGTCCGTGACCGCCACCGGAACCACGATGGCACCTGATTCCGCGGAGACGGCGACCTCGTCACCGTCGGCGACTCCCAGTCGCTCGGCGAAAGCGGGGCAGATCCGGGCCACCACCGGGCGGGCCGTCGCGGCGAGGTAGGGCTCGCCCGCCTGCAAGGCACCATCGTCGATCAGGTGCCGCCACGTGGCGAGCACCGCCTGATCGGGATCCACCGTGACGGGCGCCGGGGACACCGGGTCGAACTCGACTCGGACGTCGTCCCACTCCCCCAGCGAAGCTGCCTCCCGCGCGAACTCCACCGTGTCGCCGGAGCCGATGGGTCGACCCATCTCGTTGGCGATCAGCGCCAGCACCTGACCGTCGGTGAAACCGCCCGCGTCGCGGAAAACCTGACCGAAGGTCCTGACCCGGCCCTCCCAATCGCTGTAGGAGCCCGCGCGCTCGGCATCCAGCTTCACCGGCAGCACGACATCGGCGAACTCGGTCACGTCGGAAGGATGGGTAGCGAGGTGGACCACGAATCCGGCGCCCGTGGCCGCCCGACGGAAGCTCTCCGGGTCGACCATGTCGGTAGCCTGCAGACCGGCGACAACGAGCGCCTCGACGCCACGCTCGGACTCGCTCTCGACCTCGGGGTCGTTCTCGGAATCGACCACCGCGGAGGGCTCCAACTCGGCCTCTCCCGCCGCATCGTTCTCAGCCGCGGCCTCCATCTCGTCCACCTGCAGATTCAGCACCGACACGATCTGCTCGAGGTCGCGCCCCGGGGTGGACGGCAGCGCATCCGGGGGCAGCCCCCAGGCAGCGGCCACCTCAGCGCGGGCACCCGGATCGCTGATCGGTCGCCCACCGGGCAGCAGCCCCGCGATCGCCCCCGCGTCCAGGGCTCCCCGCTCACCCGCCCGTCTGGGGACCCATGCCAACGCCGCCCCTGTCTCGGCAGCCAGTGCCACCGCCGCGGAGAACCCGCCGGGAACTGTGGCGAGCCGCTCACCCGCCAGGATGATCGCGCCTGGAGTTCGCAGTAACTGCGCCACGTCACCCGCGGTGTCCGGGTCGGACAAACCTGCCAGCGTCGCCGGTTCGTCCCCGGGGATGGTCTCGATGAATGTGGCCGAGGTCTTGCGGAAGCCGGGGCTGTTCCAAGCGGCGAGTGCCACCACCTTGAGGTTGCCCTTGTCGACAGCGCGACGGAGGCGCAGGAAAACGATCGGCGACTCCTCCTCCGGCTCAAAACCGACCACCACCACCACCGGCGCGGTATCGATGTCGGAATAGGTGACGCCCAGACCTGTGCCGGCCACCCGAGCGGCGAGGAACGACGCCTCCTCGGCAGAGGTGGGTCGGGCACGGAAGTCGATGTCGTCGGATTCCAGCGCCACCCTCGCGAACTTGGCGTAGGCGTAGGCGTCCTCACGGGTCAACCGTCCGCCCGTCAGCACCGCGGACGCCCCAGTGGCCTCCGCCAGCCGCTCCGCGACCAGACCGATCGCCTCCGGCCACGATGCCGGCCGCAATTCACCGGAGTCCTCGCGGATGAGCGGTGTTGTCAGCCGGCCCGAGGACAGATACGTGAATGCGAAACGTCCCTTGTCGCAGTTCCACTCGGAGTTCACGTTGGGGTCGTCGCCGGCCAATCGCCGCATCACCACGCCCCGCCGGGCATCGGTGCGCAGGGCGCAACCAGCGGCGCAGTGCTCACACGCGGTCGGCGTGCTCACGAGGTCGAACGGTCGCGACCGGAAGCGGTAACCCGCACTCGTCAGGGCACCGACCGGGCAGATCTGCACGGTGTTGCCGGAGAAGTAGGAGTCGAACGGAACATCGGACGCGGTTCCGACCTGCTGCTTCGCGCCGCGCTCCAGCAGGTCGATCAGGGCGTCACCGGCGATCTCGTCGGCGAACCTGGTGCAGCGGGCGCAGGAGACGCAACGCTCCCGATCCAGCAGGATCTCGGCGGAGACGTTGATGGGCTTGGGGAAGGTGCGCTTGGTGCCGTCGAATCTGGAGGTCGGGCGACCGGCCGTCATGGCCTGGTTCTGCAGCGGGCACTCGCCGCCTTTGTCGCACACCGGGCAGTCCAACGGGTGATTGACCAGCAGGAACTCCATCACTCCGCGCTGGGCGACGTCGGCGACCGTTGAGGTCTGCTGGGTGCGAACCACCATGCCGTCGGTAAGTGGGATGGCGCAGGCGGGCTGCGGTTTCGGCATGCCCTCGATCTCGATCAGGCACATCCGACAGGCGGCCACCGGCTCGAGCAGCGGGTGATCGCAGAAGCGCGGGATCTCGATGCCGAGCTGCTCCGCGGCACGGATGACCAGTGTGCCTTTGGGCACCACGATCGAGATGTCGTCGATGGTCGCGGTGATGTGGCCGGAGGGCACCACGGCGCCGGGGGCCTCGGATGTGGTCGTCATCGTGCCTCCGCAGTCGCGAACACTGTGGCAGCCACCGGGTCGAACAACTCATCGGCGGCCGTGTGGGTTCCGGCGGCGAACTCGTCGGCAAAGTACTTCATCGCTGCCGGGTAGGGCGTCGCCGCGGCGTCTCCAAGGGCGCAGAAGGACCGGCCCAGGATCTGGGCGCAGAGGTCCTGCAAGGTATCGAGATCCTCCGGGGTGCCGGTGCCGGCGGCGAACCGGTGCAACACCTGGTTGATCCAGTAGGTGCCTTCCCGGCAGGGGGTGCATTTGCCGCACGACTCATGCTTGTAGAAGTCGAGCCAACCCGTGATCGCCCGCACCACCGACGTGGTCTCGTCGAACATCATGGGGGTTCCGGTGCCCAACATGGAACCGGCCGCCGCGATGTCCTCGTAAGTCAGCGGGATGTCCAGGTGCTCAGCTGTCAGCAGCGGCACCGATGAACCTCCCGGTAGCCAGAACTTCAGGTCGTGACCGTTGCGCATTCCGCCGGCATACTCCAGCAGTTCGCGCATGGTGATCCCCAACGGGGCCTCGTAGATGCCCGGGTTGGCGACGTGGCCGCTCACCGCGAACAACTTGAAGCCGGGAGACTTCTCGGTCCCGAACTGGCGGAACCAGTCCGAGCCGTTGCCGATGATGTAGGGAACGTTGGAGATGGTCTCGACGTTGTTGACGACCGTCGGCGAAGCGTACAGGCCGGCAACCGCGGGGAACGGCGGCTTCAGCCGGGGCTGCCCACGGCGGCCCTCCAGGCTGTCCAGCAGCGCCGTCTCCTCACCACAGATGTAGGCGCCGGCACCGGCGTGGACGACGACGTCGCAGTCGAACCCGCTGCCGAGGATGTTCTGGCCCAGGAAGCCGGCCTCGTACGCCTGTCTCACGGCCGCCTCGACCCGACGGATGACCTGCGGCACCTCGCCACGGATGTAGATGAAGGCGTGGTTCGAGCGAATCGCGTAACAGGTGATCGCGATGCCTTCGATGAGCGCCTGGGGGTTGGCCAGCATCAACGGGATGTCTTTGCAGGCTCCGGGCTCGCTCTCGTCGGCGTTGACCACCAGGTAGTGAGGCCTGCCATCGCCCTGCGGAACGAAGGACCACTTGAGTCCGGTGGGGAAGCCTGCGCCGCCTCGACCCCGCAATCCGGAGTCCTTCATCGTCGAGATGATCGCGTCGGGTTCCTGACCCAGCGCCTTGGGTAGCGTCGCGTAGCCGCCGTGGCTGCGGTAGCCGGCGACGGTCCAGTTGGTGGGGTCGTCCCAGTTCTCGGTAAGGACGGGGGTCAGTCCCATGTCAGTGACTCCCTCCCTCTGGCGGCGGTGGCGCGCTCATCCCGCGCTCCCTGGCCACCTTCAGCCCGACCAGCATCTTGTCATCGATGCTGTGGGCATCTGCCAGCCCATCGTCGAAGCCGGCAAGGGTCCGCTCGGTATCGCGGAAGGTCCTGATCTGTGGTCCACGAGTGGCCTGCACCGGCTCGCCCTCGCGTAGCCGGGCGATGACCTCGCGGACCGATGCGGGGGTCTGATCGTCGAGGTACTCCCAGTTCGCCGTGACGACCGGGGCGTGGGTGCAGGCGGCCTGGCATTCGATCCGCTCGAGGGAGAACTTGCCGTCGGGGGTGGTCTCATCGTGTCCGATGCCCAGTTCCTCGGTGGCGACCCGCCAGATCTCATCCCCGCCGAGGATTCCGCAGCCCGGATTGATGCAGACGCCGATGTGGTACTCGCCCACGTCATGACGCTTGTACATCGTGTAGAAGGTCGCGACCGCGGCCACCTCGGCAGAGGTCAGGCCGACCTCCTCGGCGCACATCGCGATCCCCTCGGGACTGACGTGCCCCTCTTCGGACTGCACCAGATGCAGCATCGGCAGTAGGGCCGAACGCGGGTCCGGGTAGCGCGCGATGATCTCACGCATCTCTTCTCGGGTGGTTTCCGTGAGCGCCATGGTCAGGTGCCGATCCTTCCTCTCGACCGCGGTCAGCGGTCGACTCCGCCGAACACGGGATCGATGCTGGCAACGGACGCGATGACATCGGAGAGCATGCCACCTTCGGACATCGCGGAGATGGACTGCAGGTTGGTGAAGGACGGATCGCGGAAGTGCACCCGGTAGGGCCGGGTGCCGCCGTCGCTGACGATATGGACTCCCAGTTCGCCGCGCGGCGATTCGACCGCCGAGTACACCTGGCCGACCGGGACCCGGAAGCCCTCCGTGACCAACTTGAAGTGATGGATCAGCGCCTCCATCGAGGTGCCCATGATCTCCCGGATATGACCGAGGGAGTTGCCCAGGCCGTCCCCGCCCAACGCCAACTGGGCGGGCCAGGCGATGCGCTTGTCCACCACCATCACTGGACCTGGACGGAGCCGATCCAGCACCTGCTCGATGATGTTCAGGGACTGCACCATCTCGTCGAGCCGGATCAGGAAGCGTCCGTAGCAGTCGGCGGTATCACGGGTGGGAACCTCGAACTCGAAGGTCTCGTAGCCGCAGTACGGCGCCGTCTTGCGCAGGTCCCAGGGCAGGCCGGTCGACCTCAGCACCGGCCCCGTCACGCCCATCGCAGCGCAGCCGGTCAGGTCGAGATAACCGACGTTCTGGGTGCGCTCCACCCAGATGCCGTTGCCCACCAGCATGTCCACCGTCTCTTTGAAGGTGGACCGCATCTGCTTGACGGCGTCGGCGATGCGTTGCTCCATGCCGTCGGGCAGGTCGGCCACCACCCCGCCGGGACGTACGTACGCGTGGTTCATCCGAAGGCCGGTGATCTCCTCGAAGAGGTTCAACACGATGTTGCGGTCGCGGAAGCCCCAGATCATCGGGGTCAACGCCCCGAGTTCCAAGGCGCCCGTGGCCAGCGCCACCGCGTGCGAGGAGATGCGGTTCAACTCCATCATCAGGACCCGGATGAGGGTGGCGCGCTCGGGGACGTCGTCGGTGATCCCCAACAGCCGCTCGATACCCAGGCAGTAGGCGGTCTCATTGAAGATCGGCGACAGGTAGTCCATTCGCGTCACGAACGTGACGCCCTGGGTCCAGGTGCGGTACTCCAGGTTCTTCTCGATCCCGGTGTGCAGGTAGCCGATAGCTGCCCGGCACTCGACGACGGTCTCACCGTCGAGGTCGAGCACGAACCGTCCGACGCCGTGGGTCGAGGGATGTTGCGGACCCATGTTGACGATCAACCGCTCCTGCTGGCCCTCCGCAGGCGGAACGATGGTGTCCCAGTCCTCACCTGTGACGGTGTACACGCGACCCTCGGTCGTCTGGTAGGAACCGTCGATCACTTCTTCCTCGTGAACCGCGTGAGCCTGCTCCTCGTCGAGGACTTCCTGGTCGGTGGCTGCGGCCGAGGCGGTGTCGTGCTCGGAGTACGTCTCGCTCATCAGGAGTACTCCCTACGCTCGTCCGGGGGCGGGGTGCTGGCACCCTTGTACTCCACATGGATTCCGCCCAGCGGGTAGTCCTTGCGTTGCGGGTGTCCGACCCAGTCATCGGGCATCAGGATCCGGGTGAGGCCGTGGTGGCCGTCGAAGATGATCCCGAACATGTCGTAGGTCTCGCGCTCGTGCCAGTCGTTGGCCGGGTAGATCCCGGTGATCGTGGGCACGTGAGGATCGGCGTCGGGACAGGTGGTCTCCACCCTGACCATCCGACCCGCGTGGGTCATCGACCGGAAGTGATAAACCGCATGCAACTCTCGATCGCTGTCACCGGGCCAGTTCACGCCGGAAACGCCGAGACAGGTCTCGAAACGCAGATCGGGGTGGTCGCGCAGGGTCTGCACGAAACCTTGCAGCGCTTCTCGGCGGACGTGGAACGTGAGTTCTCCGAACTCGACGACCACCTTCTCGACGGCGTTCGCGTAGTCATCGCCCAGGGTCTGTTCCAGGGTGTCGGCAGCCTCGTCGAACCACCCGCCGTAGGGTCGTGGGCTCGGACCCGGCAGTACGACCGGCGACACCAAACCGCCGTAGCCGGACACATCGGGTACACCTTTGACGCCGAATGCACCGTGCCGGGTCTCCACCACCTCCAGTGGCATCACGGTCGTCCCCTCCGGGGGCACGACGGCTTCTGCCGCGCTCGGAGCGTTACCGGCGTCGCTCACCTCAGCAGCCCCTTCATCTCGGAGGCGGGCGCCGCCAGCAGGGCCTCGTGCTCGCGGGCCGTGATCTGGGCGTCCCTATCGGCACCGATCTGGATGTCGGCGACCTTCGTGTGAAGCTTCAAGATGGCATCCATGAGCTGCTCCGGGCGGGGCGGGCAACCAGGAAGGTAGATGTCCACCGGCACGACGTGGTCGACGCCTTGGACGATCGCGTAGTTGTTGAACATTCCGCCGCTGGAGGCGCAGGCACCCATGGAGATGACCCACTTCGGGTTGGGCATCTGGTCGTACACCTGACGAAGGATCGGTGCCATCTTCTGGCTCACCCGGCCAGCCACGATCATCAGGTCGGCCTGCCGGGGGGAGGGTCGGAAGACCTCCATGCCGAACCGACCCAGGTCGTAGTTGGCGCCACCGGCCGACATCATCTCGATCGCGCAACAGGCCAGGCCGAACGTCACGGTCCACATCGAGTTGCGACGCGCGTAGCCAGCCAGCCCCTCCACGGTACTGAGCAGGAATCCGCTCGGGAGTTTCTCTTCCAGGCCCATGGTCCGGCCCTCCTAGTCCCAGTCCAGGCCGCGTCGACGCCACACGAACAGATAGGCGACGAGCAGCGTGATGATGAAGAGGACCATCTCGACCAACCCGAACAGACCCAACGCGTCGAAGGTCAGGGCCCACGGGTAGAGGAACACGATCTCGATGTCGAAGATGATGAAGAGCATCGCCGTCAGGTAGTACTTGATCGGGAACCGACCACCGCCCACCGGCTGCGGCGTGGGTTCGATGCCGCACTCGTATTCGGACACTTTTGCGCGGTTGTACCGCTTCGGCCCGGTCACTGAGGCGATGCCGACGGAGAAGACCGCGAACAGCCCGGCGAGGATGCCGAGGAAGAGGATCGGGAGGTAGACGTTGCCCACGACCCACACCCTTTCCTAGTCGGACCGACTTCGCGCGGCTTGTCCGAAGATGCCTGCTAAGTCGCGATCTTAGGGGTCGGAATCGGACCATGTGAACCGGTTGCCGAACCCGTCAACCGAGTCTAGTCAGAAATGCCTTTCGGCGCGTAACCACGGTGCAATGCCACAATTCCGCCCGACAGATTCCGCCAGGCCACCCGCTGCCAGCCTGCGGCTGCGATCCGCGCGGCGAGCTCGGGCTGATCGGGCCAGGCCCGGATTGATTCGGCCAGGTAAACGTAGGCGTCCGGGTTGCTCGACACCCGACGAGCGACCACCGGCAGCGCCCTCATGAGGTATTCCGTGTACGCGGTGCGGATCGGTGCCACGAGCGGGGCGCTGAACTCACACACGACCAACCGACCGCCTGGCCGGGTCACCCGCCGAAGCTCCACCAAGGCGGCTGCCGGATCGCTGACGTTGCGAAGTCCGAACGAGATTGTGACGGCGTCGAAGGAGTCGTCGGCGAACGGCAACCTGAGGGCGTCGCCGGCGACGAACGGCAGTTCGGGCTGGCGTCGACGCCCTTCCCGGAGCATTCCGAGGGAGAAGTCGCAGGGCACCACGAACGCACCACGGGCACGCATGGGCAGCGAGCTGGTGCCGGTGCCGGCTGCCAGGTCGAGCACCCTGTCGCCGGGGCCGGGGTCAATCGCGTCGACCAGCGCCCGACGCCAATAGCGCGTCTGACCTGCCGAGAGGACATCGTTCGTGAGGTCGTATCGCGCGGCAACATGGTCGAACATCGCTGCCACCTCGGCTGGATCCTTGGCCAACGTCGCACGGCTCATGGGCGATCGGGTCCTCTCGCGGGTGGTGTGGGGCCACCCTACGGGGCAGTGCGGGAGAGAGCCCTTGGAGCCTCCGAGGGGCCGGACCGGCACAGGCACCGTAGGCTCATCTCGTGACTGATTTGCGCCTCGCGGCATCCGCGCCCGGGCTTCGCGTGCGCACGGTAGCCCTGCCGGAGCCCGTCGACCTTCTTCGGGTGCTTCCTCCCGGCCCAGTCATGAGTTGGGTTCGCAACGGCGACGGCCTCGTTGCGTGGGGGGAGGCCGCCAGGCTGCAGGTCGCCGGGCAGGAGAGGTTCTCCCGCGCCCACCGGTGGTGGTCGCAGCTCTGCGACTCGGCGACGATCGCCGACGATGTGTCCGTTCCCGGCAGCGGGCCGGTGGCCTTCGCCTCCTTCACTTTTGCCGGCGGACCGGACTCCTCCTGTGTGATCGTGCCGGAATTCCTGGTGGGTAGGCGAGATGGCAAGTCCTGGCTGACCGTCATCGGCGACGCCCCGGAACCCGATCTGACCACCCGAACGGTCGCCGGGCCCGCGCCAGCCGTGCGGGAGTTCCCCGGTAGCCGGTCCGCGCAGCAGTGGTGCGACGCCGTCGATGAAGCGGTTGCCCGGATCAAGGCGGGCGGGCTGGACAAGGTGGTGCTCGCCCGCGACGTGCTGCTGCGTACCTCGGAACCGATCGACGCCCGCGGGCTTCTGTACCGACTGGCTGAGCAGTACCCCGCCTGTTGGACCTTTGCCGTCGACGGCCTGGTGGGGGCGACTCCCGAGCTCCTGGTGCGCCGTACCGGCGCCGCGGTCACGTCGCGGGTACTCGCCGGGACGGTCCAACGGGATTCCGACCACGGGGAGGATGATCGGCTCGCCGAGGCGCTCATGACGTCGGACAAGGACCTCGTCGAGCACCTGTACGCGGTCGATTCGGTGAGGGCTGCGCTGGCGGCCCACTGCACCGATCTCAACGTCCCCCAGACTCCGAGTCTGCTGCCACTGGCGAATGTCCAACACCTCGCCACCGACGTCACCGGGTTGCTGGCCGATGACGCTTCAGCGATCGCGCTCGCCGCCTCGTTGCATCCGACCGCCGCGGTGTGCGGAACCCCCACCGAGTGGGCAGCCGGGGTCATCGCTGAGCTAGAACGGATGGACCGCGGACGCTATGCCGGGCCGGTGGGGTGGGTGGACGCCCATGGCGACGGCGAGTTCGGCATCGCCCTCCGATGCGGTCAACTCGGGGTGGGCAACACCAGCATCCGACTTTTCGCCGGCTGCGGGATCGTGGCGGGTTCCACGCCGGCCTCGGAGTTGGCGGAGTCCGAGGCCAAGCTCGATGCGATGCGTGGCGCCCTGACCTGACGGGTCGTCAACGCTGCAGGGCAGTTGCGACCCGCCGGTCGATGCGCCGCAACAGCTCGGCCTCGGCGGCGCGGGTCCCCACCGACGCGACGATAACCCGCACTCCGCCAGCCGCCAGGTCCTCGGCGAGCGCTTGGTCGAACTGAGCCTGCGACCCCACCGTGCGAACGCTCACCTGCGCGGCCCGCGCGACCGACGCGCAGTCCCGGCCGGTGGGAGTGCCGAAGACCCGCTCGAAGTCCTGGGTGTACTCAGGGCCACCCTGTTCGAGGATGGAGAAGATCCCGCCGCCATCGTTGTCCACGACGACGATGACCAGATCGGGACGGTGCTCGCCTTCGGGGACGAGCAGGCCGTTCGCGTCGTAGAGGAAGGTGAGATCACCCATCAGGGCCACTGCTGGCCCACCCCGCAGCACCACGTCACCGCCCGGGTCGTCGAGCAACTCCAACGCCTCATCCCACGGACTCCCGGCCCGTTGGTAACCCGAGGCCGCTCCCCAGGCAGTGCTGACGAGGCCGTCGATGCCGGAGACGCCACGGTTGCTGATCACGAACGGTGGCATCGGCTCGATCGGCACGAGGGCGTCGACATGTCGGGCCGACCACGAGGACCCCAGTACCAGCAGCCCGGTGTCCCCGATGGCGGTCCAAACGCCGCGGGCCACTGCCGGCGCCGAGAAATCCGAGGCGGCCACTTCCTCCGCGATGATCTCCTCGGCCAGATCGTCCGCGGTGAGCCAGCCCGCGGTCCAGTCGTCCTCGGCTCGGCAAACATCCGCCGGCGCGGGTACGGCTGAAACCACGACGTCCGCGGTCCGCTGCGGGTCCAGCGGCGAACGGGCCGCACGCGGGTCCACCGCGATGTGTAGCCCAGCACTCCGGATCAGGGCGTCCACGGAGCGACTGAGTCCCACCCGCCCGACGGTAATGACCACGTCGGGGATGTGGGAGGCCAGGAAATCAGGAACCGCCAGCAGCACCGAGGCGTGGGCGATCACGGTCCCGCCGTCATGGGCATTGCCGCTCGGCTCGCATATCAGCGGCCAGTTCAACGACTCAGCCAGGATTGTCGCCTCGGACGGGTACGGCTCCCCGCCAGGCAGGTCGCCGACGACGACAACACCGCGCATCGGACCCGGCCGTCTACCGAGTTGCTCCAAGACCGAGTCGAGCGCCAGCCCGGCGACGGAGACCAATCGACCGTCGAGGGTCCACGGCAATCCCGCGGATCGCCCCGCCGTCTCCAACTCCCAATCGAAGGCCGCCGAGTCATCGCGATCGAGCAAGGGGGCCCGCAGCCCCACGTTCAGGTGCACCGGACCCGGGTCTACCGCTGACCCGGCAGCGGAGACGAGTTGGCTGACTGTTGACCGCCAGTACCGTCCTACTCCGGCACGGGCCGCCGGGGTCTCCAGGTCCGCTGCGGCTCGCAGGTAGCCGCCGAAGATCCCGGGCTGCACGATCGTCTGGTTCGCGCCTACGCCCCGCAGTTCCGGCGGCCGGTCGGCGGTGACGAGGACCATCGGCACATCGGAGGCATCGGCCTCGATCACTGCCGGCAACAGGTTCGCCACCGCGGTACCCGAGGTGCAGATGACGGCGGTCGGAGCTCCGGTGACTCTGGAGAGGCCGAGCCCGGTGAACCCCGCCGATCGTTCATCGACCCGCACATGCAAGCTGAGCCCGCCCTCACGCTCCGCCTCGGCGACCGCCAGCGCGAGGGGAGCCGAACGCGACCCCGGTGACAGCACCACGTCCGTCACGCCACAGCGAAGCAGCTCGTCGACGATCACTCGGGCCGCAGCCACCGCAGGGTTCACAGGTCGGAGTCTGCCAAAAGTCGGCCCAGTCGCGCCCGGGTACCGGCCGTCCATGCCTGAGACAGGCGTTGCAGCCAACGATCGCGCTCGGGCTCGGATACCCGCGCCGTGGCCCGCGCCAGCAACTCGTTGTCGCAGCGCGCCCGGTAGTCGGTGCGCATGACGCCGTCGTCGGGGAACAACGGATCGCTCACCAGGTCGGCGGCCAGCAGGGCTCCGGTTCCGAGCCCGCAGTCGTGGTCCAGTTCGGGAAGGGCGGCGGCGAACGCCAGCGTTTGCGCTAAGCCGACCGACGTATCCAGGGCACACGACGCCACCGTCGGGATCGCCGCCTCCGCGACGACGTCGAGGGCACGACGAACCCCTCCAAGCGGGGTCGGCTTGACCACGATCACATCTGCCGCTGCGGCCCTTGCCGCGGCAACCGGGTCGCTCGACCGCCGGATCGACTCGTCCGCCGCTATCGGGACGCCGATTCGACGGCGGACCTCGGCAAGGCCATCAAGATCCGGGCACGGTTGCTCGGCGTATTCCAACCCGCCCGCCACCCGTTCCAGTACGGCCAGAGCGGCACACGCCTCGTCCGGTTGCCAGGCGCCGTTCGCGTCCACCTTGATGCGCCCACGGAAGGTTTCCGCTACCGCCGCGACCCGGTCGGCGTCGGATGCCAGCGACCCCCCTGGCTCGGCGACCTTCACCTTCGCGGTCCGGCAACCCCGCTCAGTCGCTGCTGCCTCGGCAAGTGCGGCGGCACGCTCGGGCGTCACCGCAGGGATGATCGCGTTGACTCCGACGGTTTCGCGCACCGGTTGAGGGACTCCGAGGAAGGCGGCCTCGACGGCTGCGTCGAGCCAACGGGCCGCCTCCTCAGGGCCGTACTCCTCGAAGGGGGCGAACTCCCCCCAGCCGGCGGGGCCTTGGAGCACGATGCCGGTGCGGGTGGTGAGCCCCCGGAATCGGTCGCGCAATGGGACCGCGAAGACGGTCGCGGCATCGATGAGGGTCTGGAGTCGAGGGTCGGCAGGCACCATGGGACTCAGGGCCGACGGGGGAATTGCCCGAAGTCGGGTTCCCGCTTCTCCTTGTAGGCGTCGCGGCCCTCCTGGGCCTCCTCGGTCATGTAGAACAGCAACGTCGCATCGCCGGCCAACTGCTGCACGCCGGCCAGACCGTCGTCGGCGGCGTTGTGGGAGGCCTTCAGCATCCGTAGCGACAGCGGCGAGAGCGCCAGCATCTCCTTGGCCCAGGCCACCGTCTCGACTTCCAGGTCGGCCAGTGGCACCACCTGATTCACCAGCCCCCAGTCGTACGCCTGCTCGGCGCCGTACTGCCGACACGTGTACCAGATTTCCCGGGCACGCTTCTGCCCCACGATTCGCGCCAGCAGCCCCGACCCGTACCCCCCGTCGAACGAGCCGACCTTGGGACCGGTCTGTCCGAATCGCGCGTTGTCGGCCGCGATCGTCAGGTCGCACACGACGTGCAGGACGTGACCGCCGCCGATCGCATAACCGGCCACCATGGCGATCACCGGCTTGGGCAGCCGCCGGATCTGGATCTGAAGATCAAGCACATTGAGCCGGCCGATGCCCCGTTGGGCGACGGCGTCATCGCCCAGGTAGCCATCGTTGCCCCGGATCACCTGGTCGCCGCCGGAGCAGAAGGCCCAGTCGCCCTGCCCGGTGAGGATGATGACCCCGACCTTGTCGTCGTCGCGCGCCATCCCGAACGCCCGCTCCAACTCGAAGAGGGTCTGCGGTCGGAAAGCGTTGCGCTTCTCGGGTCGGTTGATGGTGATCTTGGCGATACCGTCGGCGACGTCGTAGGTGATGTCGGAGAAGTCCCCCGATCGCTGCCACTGCGCCGCGGGGATGATCGACGAGTAGCTGGGGTCGGTCATCGCCGGGCTGTCCTCGGCGACGACGGGGGGCAGTGGGTATCGGTCGCGGGTGTCCACTTCGGGTCAGACTCCTACAGTCTCAGGTGGGTCGGGCCGCCTCGGGATCCCGGGCGACTCCTAGGCTAATGGGGATGCCGTCGACCCCCGCAGGGCGCTCCCTGCAGACCCTCGACCTGCCCGCCGGCCCCGCGGGTGTGGCGATGCTCTTCACCGCGCTGTCGCGACGGCTGCTCGACGACGGCCCCCCGGTCGCGGTGGTGTCCGCCAGCGGGTCGCCGGCGGTCGCCGAGACCCAACGCCGCGCGGTCACACCTGCCCCCGAAACCCGACTGCCGGAGGACCTGGCAGTGATCTGCCCGACCAGTGGATCGACAGGGGCACCGCGCGGAGTTCTCCTCACCGAGGCGAACCTGCGGGCCGCGGCGAAGATGAGCGATGCGGCACTGGACGGTCCTGCCGCCTGGTTCATCGCTTTGAATCCCGCCGCAGCAGGGGCGCTGGCGGCAATCACCCGCTGCGTCCTCGGTGACACGGCCTTGGCCGCCTGGTCAGCGTTGGGGGCCGGCACGCCCTTCGACCCGGTGAGCCTGCTCGACGAACTGGCCGAATTCGTCGGCGCCGCCGAGACTGCCGATCTGCCTGTCCGAACCTCGCTGGTCTCGACGCAACTGGCGCGGCTACTCGCCCTGGACGGTGCTGCGGAGGTTCTCTCACGCTTCGATCGGATCCTGCTGGGGGGCGGGGCCATCCACCCTTCTCTGCTGGCCCGCTATCGAGCGTCCGGGCTGCCGGTGGTGCGCACCTACGGGATGACCGAGACCACGGGTGGCTGTGTGTACGACGGGCGGCCACTGGGAGGGACCCGGCTCGAGATAGTCGATGAGGAGATCGTCGTCAGCGGACCGACAGTTGCAGCCGGCTATTGCGGCTCCGCTTCCGGTGGCGCTGCCCACTTCGACGGTCGCCGTCTGTACACCGGTGACCGTGGTGAAATCGTCGACGGTCAACTGGTGGTCGGGGGTCGACTCGACGATGTCGTGGCCGTACGCGGTGCGAATGTCGACCGGGGGGCGGTTGAGCGATTGCTCGCGAGCGCCCCCGGCGTCCTGGAGGCGGCAGTGGCCGCCGTCCCGGACGAGATCCACGGCGCGCGACTCATCGCCTACGTGGTGGGACAGGCCGATCCGGCCGTCATGCGCGCCACCGTGGCCGATGGGCTCGGCTCCGCAGCCGTACCGACCGTTGTCACTGTGCCGGACCTGCCCCGACTGCCTGGGGGCAAGGTGGACCTGCCATCGTTGATGGCCGAGGCATCCCAGCGACCGGAGGGCCGATGACCGCCGTGAAACTGTGGTGGGCCGGGGCGCGCCCGAGGACCCTTCCCGCAGCCATCGCCCCGGTGGCGGTCGGGTCGGGGGTCGCCGCCTTCCAGAGCACTCGGGACTACCGCGCCACCGATCTGTTAATCGCCGGGCTATGCCTGGTGGTCGCCCTGGCGCTTCAGGTCGGCGTCAACTACGCCAACGACTACAGCGACGGTGTTCGCGGCACCGACGAGGCCAGGGTCGGACCCGTGCGCCTGGTCGGATCCTCGTTGGTGGCCCCGCATCTCGTTCGGCGGGCAGCTTTCGTGTGCTTCGCGGTTGCTGGTGCCGCCGGTCTGGCCCTGGTAGCGATCTCGGGGCTGTGGTGGCTGCTGCCGATCGGATTGGCAGCGGTCGCGGCCGCCTGGTTCTACACGGGTGGCCCGCGACCTTACGGCTACGCGGGTCTCGGTGAACTGTTCGTGTTCGTCTTCTTCGGCCTGGTCGCGGTGGCCGGCACAGCTGCGGTGCTCATCGGCAGCCTCACACTGCTCGGGGTGGTGGCCGGTGTCCCGGTGGGGATGCTGGCGTGCGCCCTGCTCGTGGTGAATAACCTGCGCGACATCGACACCGACCTGCCGGCGGGGAAGCGCACCTTGGCCACCCGCATCGGTGACCAACGAACCCGCGTGCTGTACCTGTCGCTGATCTGGCTACCGTTCGTCATCGCTCTGGTACTCACGATCGCCGGTTTGGTCTCGGACACGTGGCCCGAATTCGCCGCGCTGCCGATCATCATCGTCCCGTTGGCAGCGGCCCCGGCGCGCGCCGTGCGCAACCACGCGACAGGTCCGGCGCTGGTGAACGTCCTCGGGGCGACGGCCCGGGTACACCTG
Source organism: uncultured Actinomycetes bacterium (assembly GCA_964556255.1). Lineage (GTDB taxonomy): Bacteria > Actinomycetota > Actinomycetes > S36-B12 > UBA10799 > JACJWR01. Next base: position 29,027 of record CAZKVQ010000008.1, on the reverse strand, counting down.
GTGTTCAGCCTGCTCTTCGCGATCGGGCTGACCCTCTCCGCGCCCTGACGGTCAGGAACTCAGAACCGCGCCGGGGGCCGGCCGGGCAGCCTCGGGACCACGCTGAGCCCGGACAGCACCTCAGAGCAGGTCGTCCTCGGCGGTCTTCGACTTCTCGATCTTGTCGTTGATCTTCGTGAAGCGCTCGGCCAACCGGGCCGAAAGTGCCTCCCGCCACTTGGCCAGGACCACGAACGAGATGAGGCCCGAAATGAGGAAGGCGAGCAGAAGGAGCAGGAAACCACGTGCCCCGACGAGGTACAGGATGCCTGCCACGACGGCCAGCAGAACGATCCGGGCGCCGGTGTACCAGAGTCCTGCGTGGCGGGGACCGGAGACAACGGTGGAGGTGGGCTCGTGCTCGCTGGCGGTCGTCTCCCCGCTGGGGTCAACTGCAACGGGCTCGGTGGCGGGCGCGGCGCTCTTGTCGTCGGTCACGACGACAAGGGTACGCCGCCGCTTTCGCAACCGGGCAAGCCGCCGTAGGGTGTGCGCGTGGGCCGACTGTTGATCCTCGCCATTCCGTTGGCGATCACCGTGTACGCGTTCATCGACGTGCTGTCGATGCACGACGAACGGTTTCTGCGCGGGCCCAAATGGCTGTGGGCCGTGGCGGTTCTGCTGCTACCGCTGGTGGGCGCCATTGCCTGGTTCGCCTTCGGCCGGCCGCGACGTACCCGGCGGGTTCCACGCAGCCAAGGACCCGACGACGACGCCGAGTTCCTGAAGGACCTGCAGTGGCGGGCACAGCAGCAGCGAAAACCGGGCGTCGACGAGGACGGATCGACAGCGTCCTAATCAGTCCGCGGATGCCGCTGGGCGACACTATGTCCTTGTCTCACCTGGCTGGTTTGCTAGCAAACCCCCACATGGTGGTGAGCACTAGACGCCCGCGTAGGAGTGCAGACCGGTGATGAAGATATTCACGCCGAAGTAGTTGAACAGGAAGGCCGCGAAACCCAGCAGCGCGATGTAGGCCGCCCGACGGCCCTTCCATCCCGCTGTGGCCCTGGCATGCAGGTAGCCGGCATACACCACCCAGGTGATGAAGGCCCACGTCTCCTTCGGGTCCCAGCCCCAGTAACGACCCCAGGCGTTCTCCGCCCAGATGGCGCCGGCGATGACGGCGAACGTCCACAGCGGGAACACGAACGCTGTGACTCGGTAGGCGAGGCCGTCCAACTTGGTCGCGTCGGGAAGCCGGGAACTCAGCCAGCCGGTCACCACACCTCCGTTCGCGCGACGCTCGGCCCGCTCCCTGACGAGGTACAGCGACGACAGCGAAGCGGACAGGGTGAAACCACCAGCGCAGATGACGGCCGCGGACACGTGGATGACCAGCCACCAGCTCTTCAGCGCCGGGACCAGTTGGGCCGATTCGGTGTACAGCACGGTGACGGCCAAGCCCAAGGTCAGCAGCACCAGGCCGGTGATGAACACCCCGAGCCAGCGCAGGTCGTTGCGGAGCGACGCCAGCAGGAAGACGATCGCGACCGCGAGCGCCGCCGTGATCGAGAACTCGTACATGTTGCCCCACGGCACCCGACTCGCCGACAGGCCACGCAGAACGACCCCGATCAGCAACAGGCCGGTGCTCAGCCACGTCAGCGCCATCGCGATGTTGCCGGAACGTCGTCCGGGTGCCAGGGGTTCGGCCGGCGAGTCCGCCACTGCGGTGGGTGGTGGACCGTCGGCCCCGACGCCCACGGCTACCGGGACTCGGGCACGAGCCGGGGTGCTGCGCCCCCGCGTGGCGGCCAGCGAGACCGCGAAACTGATGAAGGCGAGGGTGAAGGTGGTCATCGCCGCATACACGAACTGATTGGACAGTGAGGCAAGTCCAGCGTTCACGATCGTCCTCCTTGCGGGTCGTCCTGGTTCAGGTGCAACGCGTCGGCGAGCTCGGCGGTATCGCGGTCGACGGCGGCGTTCTCGGTGCGTGACAGGCCCGCCACCGTGACGAGCGTACGGCCTGCCTGGTCGGCTCCTGCGCGCACCCACACCCGACGTCGCCGCACGAACAACGAAAGCAGCAATCCGAAGATAGCCGCCAGACCGGCACCGAGGGCCAGTTCCTTGCCCGGATCCTTCGAGACGTTGAACGAGACCCACTCGTCGGCCTTCACGAACTCGATGCTGCCCGCCTTGTCCGGTAACTGCCAGGTCTGTCCCGGCCGAAGCGATTCCAGTCCAATCTTGGTCATCTTGGAGGTGTCGAGTCGGAATACCGACTGCGGCTTGCCGGAGTCCAAGCCCAGGTCCCCCTGCCAGGCCGACATGAACAGCGCCGGCGCATCCTGGGCGGGGAACACCGACACCGGACCGCGACTCATGTCGATCGTGGCCGTGGGCAGGAAGATTCCCTGGAAGCCCAATTCCGGATCAGCATCCGGCACCTTGACCACCCCGGTGGAGGTGAACTGCTTGTCGCGCGGCAGGAACACCACGGAGTCGTCGAAGATCACCTTGCCGGCGGCATCGCGGACGATCACGTGCGGTGCGTAGCCATGACCTTGCAAGAAGACCTTTGCCCCGTCGATCACCAGGGGCGAGTTGACCTCGATCCGACCCCGGTCCTCGGGTTGGCCAGGTGCGGAGCGGTAACTTACCGCCGCCGAGTACTGCCGCGGCGCCCCGTTCTGGTCACCACCTCGTTGGAACACCGCCCAGAAGTCGTCCACCTTGACCGTGAAGGGTGGCAGGTCCTGCTTGTTCACCAGTCGACCGGCGGAGAAGGTGTCGTACTGGGTGAGCGTGTTGGAGAAGCCCTGACCCTCCTTCACGATCACCTGGCCACGCCAGCCGAACATACTGCCTATCCCGAGGCCCGCGAGCAGAACCAGCATCGACAGGTGGAAGACCAGGTTCCCGGTCTCCCGCCAGTAGCCCTTCTCCGCCGAAACCCACGGGTCGACGGGATCGTCGGAGACCCGGACCCGCCACCTCTTGGCCCGCAACCATTTCTCCGCCTCGGCAATCGATTCCTCAGCCGAACCGACGGCGGTACCTCGATGCAGCCCCTGCATCCGCTCAAGCCGGGACGGCGCCGCTGGCGGCCGACGCCGCAGGGCACGAACCTGGTCGATAGTGCGGGGAACGATGCACCCGGTGAGCGAGACACACAACAGCAGGTAGATGGCCGCGAACCACGGCGCCGCGAACACGTCGAACAGGGAGAAGCGGTCGAGCCAGGGGGCCAATGCCGGGTGGTTGGTGAAGTAATCATCCACCGCGATCGGGTTGGACCCCCGCTGCGGGAAGAGCGAACCCGGAACGCTGGCGAGCGCCAGTAGGAACAGCAGGATCAGGGCCACCCGCATACTGGTCAGCTGACGCCAGAACCACCGACCCCAGCCGCGAGGGCCGAACTTCGCCGGGGGCCTAGGATCGGGTCCGCGGGTGTCCTCGGGGGGAGCGATCGTCGTGCCGCCGGCGCTCACAGCGGCACCTCGAAGGATCCGGTCCAGGTGCGCATCTCGATGGTGAGGTCGTTCCACACCCCGGTGACCAGCAGCACGCCGATCACGATGAGCAGACCGCCGCCGATTCGCATCACCAGCGCATAGTGCGACTTGACCCAGCTGAGGGTGCCCGCGAGTCGGCGGAAGGCCAACCCGATCAGGATGAAGGGAACCCCCAACCCAACGCAGTAGGCCAACGACAACAATGCGCCGCGGAGCGCCGACGCCTCGGTGAACGCCAGTGTCTGCACGGCCGCGAGCGTCGGACCGATGCACGGTGTCCAGCCGATCCCGAACAGCGCGCCCAGCAGCGGCGCCCCCCAGAGCCCGATGACCGGTGCCCGGTGGAACCGGTACTCCCGCTGCAGCCCTGGTAGCCAACCCATGAAACCGAGGCCGAGGATGATCACGAGCACGCCCATCACGCGGGTGATCACGTCCTGATACTCCAGCAGCAGGTCGCCGAGGGCGCCGAACAGGGCCCCATAGGACATGAATACGACCGTGAAGCCGGCGATGAAGCCCAGCGTGCCGATGAGCACTCGGGAGGAGCGTCCGGTTGGGGTGGCCCCCGGCTCGACCGCCACGGAGGTGGACACGGCGGTGTCGACGGCGGAATCGCCACGGCCGCCCTCGGTGCGGACGCGACTGGGCGGCGCGGCGGCGGCCTCGGACGGTGCAGTCATTCCGAGTTCTGCCCCCGTCAGGCCGGTGATGTACGACAGGTAGCCGGGTACCAGTGGCAGCACGCATGGCGACAGGAACGACACCAGACCAGCGGCGGCCGCGATGGGAAGGGCGAGCAGCAGCGACCCCTGGGCGACAGTGTCCGCCGTCGCCAGCGGGATCACTGGGACTCCTTCACCAGGGTGTCGAGGATTCCGGTCAGCCTCGTTTCGTCCACCCGGCCGAGGATGCGGGCAGCGACCCGGCCTTGGGCGTCGATGAAGATGGTCGACGGGATGGACTGCGGCGGCAGGGTGTCGCGGAAGGCCAACTGCAGCTGGCCATCGGGGTCCGGCAGGTTCGGGTAGGTGATGCCGTATTTGGCGACGAACTCCTTCGCGGCGGTCTCCGAATCACGGGTGTCGATGCCCACGAAGCGGACACCCTGGGGCGCCATCTTCTTGTAGGTGCGCTCCAGCGTCGGCGCTTCGGCCCGACAGGGCGCGCACCACGATGCCCACACGTTGATCGCCGTGACGTGGCCCTTCTGGTCGGCCAACGACCACGGCTTACCGTCCAGCGTGGTCCCCTGCAAGTCCGGGGCCGGCTTGCGCTCGGCGTCGGTGAGGATCACCGCTGAGCCGTCCCCCGCGACGTATCCGGCACCCGCTGCGGGCTTCGCCTCTGAGGCGGCCTGGCTCGAACCACAACCGGCCAGCGCCACGCCTGCGAGCAGCGCGGCGCCTACGACCGAAACGGTGGTCCTCCTGGTGGCGTACACGGGTTAAGCGCCAACACCCTTCGTGCTCTGCTCCAACAGGTCCGCGGATGGCTCGCTGTACAGCACCGCCTCGAGCTCGTGTCCCTCGTAGACCAACGAGGTGAGAGAGGCCAACGAACACTGCCTATTGGCGGGGTTGTGCACGAATCGACGGCCCTCCAGGTACAGCCGCGTGATCCAGATCGGCAATTGGTGGCTTACCAGCACCGCCTCGTGGCCTTCTGCCAGCACCCGGGCGTTCTCCACGGCGGCGGACATCCGGGCGGCCACTTCGCGGTACGGCTCGCCCCAGCTCGGCTTGAACGGGTTGCGAAGGTGGGGCCACACCCGAGGGTTGCGTAGAACGCCGTCACCGACGGACACCCGCTGCCCCTCGAACACGTTCGTGGCTTCCAGCAGCCGGTCGTCGAGCTCGACGGGCAATTCATGGCTCGCAGCGATGGGCGCGGCCGTCTCCTGCGCACGCTCCATGGGAGAGGACCAGATCACCACGACGTCGCGCCCCTGCAATGCCAGCGCGGCGCGTTCCGCCATTTCGCGCCCGAGGTCGGACAGGTTGAACCCGGGCAGCCGGCCGTAGAGCACCTTGTCGGGGTTGTAGACCTCACCGTGGCGCAGCATGTGCACGATGGTGCGACTCACGGCCCCTCCTCCTCAGTCGACGCGGGCCGCTGCCTCAGCAGCGGCCGGCAGGGCGGCAGCGATCCGCTCCAGCGAATCCTCGTCGTGCGCAGCGCTGACGAACCAGGCCTCGTAGGCCGAGGGTGGCAGCGAGACGCCGTGGTCAAGCATCGCATGGAAGAACCGGGCGTACGCAGCCGTGTCCTGGGTTCTGGCCTGGTCGTAGTCGCGGACATCGGAATCGACGAAGAAGATGCTGAAGAGGTTCCCGGCCCGCTGCAGCCGGTGCGGGACCCCGGCCGCGGACAGTGCCTCGGTAGCGAGGTCGCCGATCGCGCGGGAAACATGGTTCAGGTCGGTATACACCGCCTCGGTGCAGTTCTGCAGGGTCGCGAGGCCGCAGGCCGAGGCAACTGGATTGCCCGACAGCGTGCCGGCCTGGTAAACCGGCCCTGCCGGCGCCAGCACCGCCATCACCTCTGCTCGTCCTCCGAAGGCCGCCACCGGCAGCCCGCCACCGATGACCTTGCCGAAGGTGAACAGGTCGGCGGTGTCCTGTCCGTCGGGGCCCGCGATGCCGTACCAGCCGGATCGGGACACCCGGAAGCCGGTCATCACCGCGTCTGAGATCACCAGCGCGCCGTCTGCGTGAGCCGTGGCCGAGATCAGAGTGTCGAATCCTGCCGCTGGCGGCACCACCCCCATGTTGGCCGGCACAGCCTCGGTGATGACGGCCGCGATCTCACCGGGGTGGGCGGCGAAGGCCGCCCGGAGTGCGTCGGGGTCGTTGTAGGGCAGCACGATGGTGTCACCGGCCGCGCCAGCGGTCACGCCGGCCGAACCGGGCAGCGCGAACGTGGCTATCCCGGAACCGGCCTCGGCAAGCAGGGCATCCGAGTGGCCGTGGTAGCAGCCGGCGAACTTGACGATCTTGTTGCGTCCGGTAAAGCCGCGGGCAACCCGGATAGCGCTCATCGTTGCCTCGGTGCCCGAACTCACCAGCCGCACCGACTCCACCGGCTCGACCCTTGAGCAGATCTCCTCCGCGAGCAGCACCTCGGCCATGCTGGGGGCGCCGAAGGAGAACCCGCGCGCGACGGCCGCTTCGACGGCCTCGCGCACTTCGGGGTGGCTGTGACCGAGGATCATCGGGCCCCAGGAACACACGAGGTCGACGTAGGAATTGCCGTCGGCATCGACGACTTCCGCGCCACGACCGGAAACGAAGAACAGCGGGGTGCCGCCCACCGCATGGAAGGCCCGCACCGGGGAATTGACCCCGCCCGGGATGACCTCCTGCGCTCGGGCGAACCACGATCGGGAGATCTCGTCATCGCGGTGGATGTTCACGTGCCACCTCCCAACTTGGCCGCCGCTTCGGCGGCCCAATACGTGAGTATGCCGTCCGCGCCTGCCCGTCTGATCGACAGCAGGGTCTCTTCGATGACGGCGTCGCGGTCGAGCATCCCCGCCGCGGCGGCCGCCTCCACCATGGCCATTTCGCCGGAGACCTGGTAGGCGAGCAGCGGCACCGTCACCGTGCGAGCGGCATCGGCAATCACGTCCAGGTAGGCCAGTGCGGGCTTGACCATCACCATGTCCGCGCCCTCGGCGATGTCCAGCGCGATCTCGCGGGCCGCTTCACGTCGGTTGGCCGGGTCCTGCTGGTAACTGCGGCGGTCACCGACCAGCGTGCTGTCGACCGCCTCTCGAAAGGGCCCGTAGAAGGCCGAGGAGTACTTGGCGGCGTAGGCCAGCACCGCGACATCGAGGTGACCGGCGTCCTCCAGCGATGTGCGGATGGCCCCCACCTGGCCATCCATCATGCCGCTGGGTGCGACAACGTTGGCACCTGCGTCGGCAAGCACGACTGCCATCTGCGCATAGAGGTCCACGGTGGCGTCGTTGTCCACATTGCCCCGGTCATCGAGCACCCCGCAGTGACCGTGGTCGGTGAATTCGTCCAGACAGAGGTCGGCCATCACCACGGTGTCCCCGCCCACCTCCGCGACCACCTCGGCAACCGCACGGCTCAGCGCCCCCTCCGGATCCAACGCACTCGAACCGGTCGCGTCGCGGTGGAGCGGGACGGCGAACAGCATGAGGCCGCCCACTCCGGCAGCCACGGCTTCCGCTGCGGCCCGTCGCAGCGAATCGATGTCGAGTTGCGACACCCCGGGCATGGCACCCACCGGCCGTGGCGAGTCCAGCCCCTCCCTGTGGAACAGCGGTTGGATCAACTGGCGGCCGCAGAGTTCGGTCTCCGCCACGAGCCTGCGCATCGCGGCCGTGCCGCGCAGGCGTCGGGGCCGCGCCGCGATCATGAGGAGCGGCGCCGGGATGCCCGCTTGCGGCTGGGACGCCAGGAGGTGTCGCCGTTCTCGGCGGCCTTCAGTCGCAACTGCTCGCCGAACTGCGCGAGCTCGGTGACCAGCACCTCGATCTTCGGATCGCTAGCCAGGACGTCCACCCGCAGGCCGTGCTCCTCGGCGGTCTTTGCGGTGGCCGGACCGATGCAGGCGACGACGGTGGTCGCGTGGGGCTTGCCAGCAATGCCGACAAGGTTGCGTACGGTGCTCGACGAGGTGAAGAGCACCGCATCGAACCCGCCGGTCTTGATCGCCTCGCGGGTTTCGGCCGCCGGTGGGGCCGCCCGAACAGTTCGATACGCCGTGATGTCGTCGACTTCCCATCCCCGCTCGGTCAGTCCCTCGACCAGGATCTCGGTGGCGATGTCGGCGCGGGGCAGGAAGACCCGATTGATGGGGTCTATCGAGGAGTCGAAGGATGGCCATTCGGCCACCAACCCGGCGCTGGACTGCTCGCCGGTGGGTACCAGCTCCGGCTGCGCTCCGAACTCTCGCAGGGCGTCGGCCGTCTTGTCCCCTACAGCCGCCAACTTGATGCCGGCCAACGCGCGGGCATCCAAGCCGTAGTCCTCCAGGCGCTCCCGGACGGCGCGCACGGCGTTGGACGAGGTGAACACGATCCACTGGTACTTGCCGGTGACGACCCCCTGGATGGCCTTCTCCATCTGCTGGGGGGTGCGCGGCGGTTCGACGCTGATGGTGGGCACCTCGACCCCGACCGCTCCGTAGGGCACCAATTGCGCGGTCACGGCACCGGCCTGCTCGCGGGTACGTGGGATCAGCACCCGCCAGCCGAAGAGCGGTTTGGTCTCGAACCAGTTCAGGGAGTCCCTGGCCGAAACGGCATCGCCCACGACCACCGTCCCGGGCCCGGCGAGCTTGGCCGCCTTCGCCGCCTTGGTCACCTCACCCAGGGTTGATACCAGGGTGCGCTGGTCGACGGTGGAACCTGCCCGGGTGACCCCGATGGGGGTGGTGGCGGCATATCCGGCATCCATCAATTCTGCGGCTATGGCCGGGGCCTCGTCGGCACCCGAGAGGAACACCAAGGTGGTCTTCGGGTCCTGTGCCGGCAGCGGTCCGGAACCGAGCTCGGTGAACAGCACGATCTCTCCGTGCTTCTTTCCGGTCAGGCCGAACCCGGCGAATGCCGCCACACCAGAGAAAGTGGACGCGCCCGGGACAACTTCGAAGCGCACTTCGCCCCGATGCAGTACTTCGCCCTCCTCGGACAGGGCGCCGTCCAGTACCGGATCACCTGCCATGAGGCGCACGACGGTCGCTCCCTTGCGGGCGGCCGAGATCGCCTTCTTCGCCCGGGCGTTCCGGGTGAGCGGCAGCCCGTTGGCGTCTATCACGGGCTCGATCTCGGCCTGCGGGGCAAACCTCTCCGCGATGGCCAGCGCGTCAGCGTCGGCCAGCACGACATCGGCTCGCCCGAGGGCGGAAACCGCCCGCAGGGTGAGAAGTTCAGGATCTCCGGGACCGGCAGCAACCAGGGTGATGGTTCCGACGGCGGGCTTGCTCTTTGTGCTCACAGACTCGACTCCGACAACAGACCGGCCGCCCCGCTCGCCAGAAGTTGGTCGGCGAGTTCGCGTCCCAACTCCTCGGCGGCCGCAACGGGACCGGTAACCGACATTCGTACCGCCTTGGCGTCGGCGAATACGCCGCCGCGAAGGAAGATTTCAGGGGCCCAGAAGCCTGGTTCCGTGACTTCGGCGTAGGCACCCACAGGCGCCGAACAACCGGCGTCCAGGGCCGCCAACAGAGACCGCTCGGCAGTGACAGCGGCGCGGGTCGCGGCGTCGTCCAACTGCGCCAGCGCGACGTTCAGTTCCTCGTCATCCGACCGCACCTCAACTGCGAGGGCGCCTTGACCCGGCGCTGGCAGCACCACCTCGGGGTCCAGGTACTCGGTGACCGCACCGGTGCGACCCAACCGTCGCAGACCCGCCGCCGCCAGCAGCACCGCATCGAGGTCGGAGTCCAGATGTGCCAGCCGGGTATCGACATTGCCCCGCAGATCGACGACCTGACAATCCGGCCGACGAATGTTCAGCTGCGCACCACGCCGAGGGGATCCGGTACCGATTCGAGCGCCGGCGGGAAGCTCGGCCAGGGAGGCGCCATGAGAACACAGCGCATCCCTGGGATCCTCCCGCTCGGGCACGGCGGCCACCACGATGCCCTCACATGGGGCGGTAGGCAGGTCCTTCAACGAGTGCACCGCGACATCGGCGTGACCATCGATGACCGCCTGCCGAACCGCGGCGACGAACACCCCGGCACCGCCGATACTGGTCAGCGGGCTGCTGTCCAGGTCCCCCTGGGTGACTGTGTGCACGAGTTCGACCGGCCGTCCGGTGATGGCGGTGATGCGCTCGGCGACCAGGCTGGATTGCGCTAGGGCGAGCGGGCTGCGCCGCGTCGCCACCCGGATGGGCTCACTCATCGGCACCGCCGACACCCGGCACCTCCGGTGGCGTCGACAGCACCTGGACGGTGGCCGGGTCCAGGTCGAACAACGCTTGCAGGGCTGCAGCGAACCGCTCACCACCGGGATCCGAGGCGAACTGCTTCATCCGGACAGTTGGGGTATGCAGCAAGGCGGACATGGCTCTGCGAAGTGCCTTCTCCACCTCGGCGGCCCCCGCGTCGTCGAGGTTCGGCAACTTGAGGCGCAGCCTCTTCACCTCGTCCTCGAGGATGCCGTCCGCGCGCGCCCTCAGGGATACCACCACGGGCTCCACCGAGGCAGCAGCCTGAGCTGCGACGAAGGCATCGGTCTCCTGGTCGACGAGGAGGCCAGCTGCGGCCTCGGCCGCGGAATGGTGCCCCGGCAGCAACGCAAGAGCAGCGAGATTGATGAGTGCCACCCCGGGCACGCCCGCGACATCAGGTTCCACATCGTGCGGCAATGCCAGGTCGACGACCACCCGGGTGGCCGGTGACAGGTCGGCAGCCGAGAGTACGGTGCCGCTGGCGCCAGTACAGGTGACGACGATGTCCACCCCTGCGATCGCTCCCCGGAGGTCGTCCAGCCCGGCCAGCCGCACAGGTGCCGGCAGGCCACTGGGGAGTTCGGCCGACAGGAAGCGCTCGGCGTTGCCCTGTGTCCTGTTGATCACCACCAGGTCGGTGACGCCGGCAGCCAACAACTGGTTCACGGCCAGGGCACCCATGGCACCGGCCCCGATGAGCGCAGCCCGTCGGCCACGCAGACCACCGAGCAGGTCGTCGGCGCGGTTCAACGCCACCGAGACCACGGAGGCACCGTGGCGATCGATACCGGTCTCGCTGTGGATGCGCTTGCCGACCCGCAGGGCAGTCTGGCCCAGCTCGTTGATGACCCGACCTGCCGTGCCGGACTCCTGGGCCTGCCGTAGCGCTGAGCGCACCTGTCCTACGATCTGCTGCTCCCCGGTGACCATGGAGTCGAGTCCGGAGGCCACGGTGAACATGTGATGGACCGCGCGCTCGTCGTAGTGGATGTAGGCGTAGCCCGCGAAATCGCCCACCGGCAATCCGGCGTGCTTGGCCAGCATCGCCGTCACGTCCTCGACGGCCCCGTGGAAGCGATCGACGTCCGCGTAGACCTCAACCCGGTTGCAGGTCGAGAGCACCATCGCTTCGGCCACGTGGTCGCTCGCGACAACCGTGTCCAACAGGTGCTTGGCGCCGTCGTCTCCGAGCGCTACCCGGTCGAGGAGATCGAAGGACGCAGAACGGTGGCTTACGCCCACCACGATGAGCGTCATTTCGGGGGGCTCCCCAAGGGCGATGGCGAAGCAACGGCGATCGACGACGGCAGCGCATGACGGCACGCGTCAGACTGCCTGATGGTCATGCTGCTCCGGATCTTCCGCACTCACGGGGGCCGCCGCGAACGGGCGGATACCGGTACAGACTACGAGTTCGGCAAAGAACTCTCAAAGCGGGTCGGGATTTGATGTCCGGATATCGGAATCAGGCGGGAGTCGGATATCCCGGGCTATCCGGGTGGCGTGCTGATCAGGCCAGGGCGGCGCGAAGCTCCGCCCGCGTGATCCGCCAGTGGGCCACCTGCCTGCCATCGACCAGCACCACCGGGATCAGTTCGGCGTAGGCATCGAACAACGACGGGTCATCGAATACCGAAATCTCTTCGAAGCCCTCCGGGCAGACGGCCTCGACTACCAGGCGTGCGTCGTCACACAGGTGGCAGTCGGGCTTGCCTATCAGGGTGACCCTCACGGCGTCTGGCGCACCTGCCGAGCGACGTCCCGCAAGGCACCCTTGGAGATCTTGCCGGTACCGGAATGGGGAAGCGTGGCCACGAACTCCACCACCGTCGGGCACTTGAACCGCGCAAGTCGGGTCTGGCAGAACTCGATCACGGCGTCACTGGTCACGTCCTCGCTGGCCACCACCAGGGCTTTCACCGTCTCGCCGGTATACGGGTGCTCAGTGCCCATCACGGCCACCTCGGTAACGCCCGGCAGCCGCGCGATGATCTCCTCGACTTCGCGCGGGTAGACGTTGAACCCACTGACGATGATCAGGTCGTTCCGTCGGTCGACCAGGCGCAACTCCCCGAGTTGGTCGAGGATGCCGACGTCGGAGGTAGCCCACCACCCCTGGTCGTCGGGGCCGTCGTCGCCGTCGGGCCAGTAGCCCGAGAAGAGGTTCGCCCCCCGGATCACGACCTCGCCGGGATCGCCCTCATCGACTTCGCCGCCGCCCTCATCGACCAGCTTGAGTTCCACCCCTGGCAGCGGCGCGCCCACCGAACCCGGCCGCGGCTCACCGGTGACCAGGGTCGAGGTGATGACGGGGCTGGCCTCGGTCATTCCATAGCCCTCCCACACGGGCTTTCCGGCCGCCTCGGTGAAGGCCCCCAGCACCTGCTCACTCAGCGGGGCCGCGCCGGACACCAGCAGTCGGACCCCCGCGAGACGATCCGCCAGGCCGTCGACCTCAAGCCACGCCTGGTAAACGGGCGGGGCGGTGGCAACCACCGAGACGTGGTACTTGCGCACCATGTCCAACGTGAGTTGTGGATCGAATCGGTCGGTGAGGACGGCGGTGGCGCCCACCTTGGCGAGCAGGCCGAGACCACCATTGAGTGCATAGACGTGGAACAGCGGCAGGATCAGCAGCAGGACATCCTCGGGCAGCAGCGCCGGCGGGTTGTCCAACGCTGTTGTCTGGTCGAGGTTCGCGCCCAGTGCCCGGTGGCTGAGCATGGCGCCCTTCGGCCGCCCAGAGGTCCCCGAGGTGAACATGAGAACTGCCAGTTCCTCAGGGTCGGTATCGAGCAGCGGCGGCGGGGTCTTGCCGACCATCAACCGTCGCCAATCCTCGGTGCCGACGGTGATAATGGGGACCGAACCCGCGGCCTCGCGGGCAGTCGTCACAGTCGACGCGTCCGCGATCAGCAACTCGGCCCCGGACTGCTCCAGGTGGTAGGTGACCTCGAACGGCGTGTAGCCGCTGTTGATCGGGACCGCTACGAGGCCGGCGCGCAGCACCCCGAAATACGAGGTGACGAATTCCAGGCTGTTCGAGAGCAGGATCCCGACCCGCGCTCCGCGCTCCAGACCGCGTTCCCGCAGACCCCCGGCGACGGCCCGCACGAGGTGCTCCAGCTCAGACCAGGAGGTGGTGCGATCAGCGCAGATGATGGCGGGCGCGCCCGGCGTGCGCGCGGCCGATTCGGTGACGAGATCGGCGAGGTTGGCTCCCACAGCCAGAAGTCTCGCACAGGCCCGCAACAGCCGACTGCGGACCTACCGGAAGACGGAGCGCCGTTGCACCAGTAGCCGGTACAGCGTCTGCTGGATGTTCTCGCGCACCTGATCGGTCAGATTGAAGACCAACATGGGGTCGTCGGCCGCGCCATGGGGGAAATCGTCGGTCCTGATCGGCTCGCCGAACTCGATGATCCACTTCGAGGGCATCGGGATCAGGCCGAGCGGTCCCAGCCACGGGAACGTCGGGGTGAGCGGGAAGTACGGCACGCCCAGCATGCGGGCGATGACCTTGGAATTCCCGATGATCGGGTAGATCTCCTCGGCGCCGACGATGGCGCACGGGACGATCGGTGTCTTCGTGCGCAGCGCAGCGGCGACGAAACCGCCGCGACCGAACCGCTGCAGTTTGTAGCGCTCGCTGTAGGGCTTGCCGATGCCCTTGTAGCCCTCGGGCCAAACCCCTACCAGTTCGCCGCTGGAGAGCAGGCGCTCCGCATCTGGTGCGCAGGCGAGGGTGTTGCCGCCCTTCCGCGAGAGTTCGCCGACGAACGGGGTGGAGAACACCAGGTTGGCGCCCAGCATGCGCAGGTGCCGATGCGCGGGATGGTGGTCGAGCAGGGCCAGCTGCGTCATCACGGCGTCCAGCGCGATCGTGCCGGAATGGTTGGCCACCACCAGCGCACCACCGCTGTCGGGCACGTTCTCCAGACCACGGGTCTCCACCCGGAAGTACTTGGAGTACAACGGGCGTGCCGGCGCCAGCAGCACCCGGTCGGTGAGTTCGGGGTCGAAGCCGAAGTCGTCCACGAAGTACTCGCCGGTGATGCGGCGGCGCAGGAACGCCAACGCATCACTGACCCGCTCCGCGAACCCGACACCTTCGTCGCCGTACTCGTCGGGGCTCAGGAACACATCCGCCTCGTCCACCGGTAACGCGGATTCTCCGCCCCGCCGTCGGCGGTCGGGACCGCGATCGTCGCCGTCGATCGGGATGACTCGCGCATTAGGCATTGACGGCACCCTTTCCTGCGAACAGGCTCACGATCCGATTCTCCACCGACTCCACCCGTTCCGGCGGCAACACTCGGTTGAGATCTCGCGCGCGCACGAACTCGTCGAACGTCTCGACCGTTGTGTGTTGTGGGAAGAAGCCCAACACGTCACGCATCCGGGAGGTATCGACGCCCCGACCGTAGGTGAGGAAGCGCACCTGCTCCGGTGAGAAGTCCGCCAATCCGGCGCGGCGCACCATCGCCCCCACGAACGGCACCATCGGCCGGGCGATCGGCCAGATCGGACGCCCGGCGCGGCGGGCGGCCTGGGACAGCAGCAGGACGCCATCGCCGGCGATGTTGAACGTGCCGGGATGATCCTCGGAGGTCACCATCCGCAGCGCCTCCAACCCGTCATCCTCATGGATGAACTGCAGCCTGGCGTCGTACCCGAGCACCGTCGGGATCACCGGCAACGAGAAGTATGCGGCCATCGGGGTGTCGACGGTGGGTCCGAGGAAGTTGGCGAACCGCAGTTTGGTCACGAGCACGTCGGGTCGGCGGCGGGCGAAGCCGCGGACATAGCCGCCCACCTCCATGGAGTCCTTGGCCCAACCCGAGGACGGCGCGTGCCTCGGCTCCATCTCCTCGGTGAACATCGCCGGATCCTTGGGACCGGCGCCGTAGACGGCGGTGGTCGACTTCACTACGAGCTTGCGCAGCGTCGGCGCCTTCTGGCAGGCCGCGAGCAACTGCATCGTGCCGATGACGTTGATTTCCTTCATCGACATCCGGCCACCGGCCTGCACCGGGGTCGCGATGACACCCATGTGAACCACGGTGTCGACGCTGGCCGCCCGGATGACCTTGGCAATGATCGGGTTACGGATATCCGCCCGGACGAATTCCGCGCCGCCGATGTCCTCCCGCGGTGGGATGACGTCCACGCCGATCACCCGGGAGACCCCGGGCTCGGCGGTCAGGATTCGCGCCATGCGGCCGCCCAGATGGCGGGAGACCCCGGTGACAAGCACCACTCGTGACATCGTCGCTACCCCTTATTCGGTGGTGGACCACGTGACAGCCGGCGAGGTTCGGCGCCGGACCTTACGACTACTTCTTGTTACGGCGCTGGACCCTGGTCTTGCGCAGCAGTTTGCGGTGCTTCTTCTTCGCCATACGCTTGCGGCGCTTCTTGACAACGGAACCCACGGAGAATTCAGCCCTTCAACAGATCCAGCACTTCCGACCCCCAAAGACTACGGGGCTGACGCCGTGCGTGGGTCGCCGGAGGGGTGGCGAGTCATGCTGGATCGCCGGCGGATCAGCCGGCCGCGGTGAAAGAACGCCGCAAATAGTCGTGGACGGCCTTCTCCGGCACCCGAAAGGAGCGCCCCACACGAACGGCCGGAAGATCACCCGCGTGTACCAACCGGTAGACGGTCATCTTGGACACGCGCATGATCTGCGCGACCTCGGCCACGGTCAAGAACCTGACCTGCTCCAACGCCTGCTCGGTGTCGTCCGACGCCATCGATATCCAGCTTTCGAGTCTGCGCCCCGCAACGGCTTCCCCTCCACCACGGCTGCGTCGCAACCCTAGTGAGGCTGCGGAGTCGATGCGCGCACTTTGTGCCATTTGGCACTTTCGGGCACCAGACTGGCACCTTCGGGCGATACCGATGCCGGCGCTCAGCACTCCGCGGTGCGCCACCATCGGCTCACATGCCGTGCCAGTCGTCCAAGTCGATGCCCAAGAGCGGGAAAGTCGCCCGGCGGGTGGTCAGGATGGCCCGGTCCACGGGATCCTCCGGGTTGAGGCGGGCATCCCAGCACACCTCGGGAATCGTGCGGCCGTCGGTCATCCGGCCAGGTGTGGGGCGGCCCAGCGCGCGGTGGACGAACTCCACGTAAGCCTCGGGGACCTCGGTCTCATTCGGGATCGGAGTGCCGAAGGCGATTGCCGACAGGTGCGTCCAGGCCCGCGGCACTACCTCCAACCACTCGTAGCCGCCTCCGCCCACCGCCAACCACTTGCCGTCGGCATACCGATGGGCGAATTCGTGCAGCAACTCGTAGGTGCGGCGCTGACCGTCGATCGTCAGCGCCAGGTGGGCCAACGGATCCTCGGTGTGGCTGTCACACCCCTGCTGGGTTACGAGGATCTGCGGATTGAAGGCTTCCAACACCTCTGGCACGACGGCCTCGAAGGCCCGCAGCCACTCCACGTCCCCAATACCGGGCGGCAGCGCCACGTTCACCGAGGCACCGAGCGCCCCCGGTCCTCCGGTCTCCTCCGGGAACCCGGAACCCGGGAAGAGGGTCCTTCCGGTCTCGTGCAGTGAGATCGTCATCACCCTTGGCTCGTCCCAGAAGATCGCCTGCACACCGTCACCGTGATGGGCGTCGACGTCGACGTAGGCGATCCGCTCGTACCCCTGCTCCAGCAGCCAGGAGATCGCCACGCCGATGTCGTTGTACACGCAGAAGCCGCTAGCCGCCCGCGGCCCGGAATGGTGCAACCCGCCCGCCACGTTCACCGCGTGGTCATAGCCACCGTCCGCGATGGCCGCAGCAGCCGTCATCGTCGCCCCGCAGACGTGGCGCGAGGCGTCATGCATCCCGGCGAACGCCGGCACATCCTCGGTGCCCAGGCCGAAGGAGGGGTCGGCTGCCCCCGGATCGGCCGAGGCAGCCATCACTGCGGTGATGAATGCAGGATCGTGCACCCTCAGCAGATCGACGACGTCAGCGGACGGCGACGGGGCCAACAGATCGACGTCGTCGTTGTCGAGCAGTTTGAAGTCCCGGATGAGCCGGTAGGCAAGTTGCACCCGGACAGGTGCCAGCGGATGGCCCGGACCGAAGTCGTAGTGACGCAGTTCGTCGTCCCAGACGAACGCGGCGCGGCCGGTCATCGAGGTCCGCCGGCGTGCCTAGTCATGCTCCGCCCGCGAGTTCGGCGGACCGGTCGCGGGCGGCCTCGATCGCCGAAACGAAGGCTGCCCGCACCATGTGCCGGTCGAGTTCTCGAAGCGCCGCGACGGTGGTGCCGGCCGGGGAACTGACGTTCTCACGAAGCACCGAGGGGTGCTCGCCGGTTTCCCGCAGCATGGCCGCCGAGCCGACCAGGGTCTGCACCACCAGGTCGGTGGACATTCCCCGGGGCAGTCCGAGCAGCACACCGGCCTCGATCATCGCTTCCACCACGTAGAAGATGTAGGCCGGGCCGGAACCGGACAGCGCGGTGACGGCGTCGAGGTAGGCCTCCGGCACGGTGACCACCCGCCCAACAGAGGACAGCAGCCTGGTGGCCTCCGCGGCATGCGAGTCATCGCAGGTGGGGCCGGGGGCAATCGCGGCCATCCCCTCGTCGACCAGCGCGGGGGTGTTGGGCATGACCCGCACCACGGCGTGACCCGCGGGGAGGCGGTCGGCCAGGAAGTTGGTGGTGATCCCGGCTGCCAGGGAGACGACCAGGGAATCCGGTCGCAGGTGCGGACCGATCTCGTTGAGCACGTTCGCCATGTCCTGGGGCTTGACCACCAGCACGATGGTGTGGGCCCGGGTCGCAGCAACCACGTTGCTCACGGCCTCGGCCTGATATTTGGCCGCAACCTCCTCGGCCCGACTGGCGAACTGATCGCTCACCAGCAGTTCATCGGCGTCGCGATCCCCCCGCGCCAGGCCAGCGATCAGGGCTTCCCCCATCACGCCGGCACCCACCACGGCCACGCACCGGCCACTCGATCCATCGGTCATGGACACCAGCGTCTCACTTCGTACTCGTGAGCGACCGCAGGAGTAGCCCCAGATTCGCCGGTTTCTCGGCCATCCGGCGGACCAGGTACCCGTACCACTCTGCCCCGTAGGGCACGTAGACCCGAACCCGCTCGCCGTGATCGTTGAGGCGACGCTGCTCGTCGGGTCGAACTCCCAGCAGCAACTGGTACTCGTATTCCCCCGCCGATCGGCCTGCCCGAACCGCCAGGGCCTCTGCGATCTCGATCAGTCGCGGGTCGTGGGTGGCCACCATCGGGTAGCCGTCACCTGCCAGCAACACTTTCAGGCACCGGACATAGTTGAGGTCGACTTCCGCACGGCTCTGGAAGGCAACACTGGCCGGTTCGGCATAGGCGCCCTTCACGAGCCGGACCCGCGAACCAGAAGTCGCCAGGTCCCGGCAGTCCCCTTCGGTGCGGAACAGGTAGGACTGCAGCACAGCGCCGGTCTCGGGGAAATCCTCCCGCAGCATCCTGAGAGTCTCCAGAGTGGAGTCGATGGTGGTGTGATCCTCCATGTCCAAGGTCACGCAGGTGCCCGCGGCCGAAGCCGCGGCACAGATGGCGTGCGCGTTCTCGGTCGCGATCTGTTGGCCGCCACCGGGCAGCGACTGTCCGATGGCCGAGAGCTTCACCGAGGCTTCCGCTGAGGCAGCAAGTCCGGCCCGGACCAGTTCCGCCAACAACTCCAGGTAGGCGTCCCGGACCGCCTCCGCATGATGCCGGTCGGTCGTGTCCTCCCCCAAGTGGTCCACCGTTGCCAGCAGCCCCGTGTCTGCCAGGCCGGCTACGGTACGGACGGCATCCCCGGTCGCCTCACCCGCCACGAAACGGCCGACGACGTCGCGGGCGACCGGCGCTGAGACAGACAACTTCTTGAGGTTGTCGCTGCGCGAAGCGGTCAACAGGATCTGGCGTAACACCGTGGGTCCTCGCCCGTCTCAGAAAGGCGAGGACGAACTCAACGGCCAGTCGGCGTCACCGCCGGAGCCGGAAGACCCGGAAGCCTGCTTCTTGGTCTTGGCCGCGGCGCTGCCCGAACGCGACCTGCTGGATCCCGACTTGGACCTACTGGTCGAACTCGACCGTCCGGAGCCGGACCGGCTGCCGGAGGAGCCCTTTCTGCTCGACTTCTTGGGTGAACCCGGAAGCGGGGTCGACGGGTCGAGCAGCGACTGGATGGTGGGGGACACGACCCGCACCAGGTCGTCCTCCGGCATCGACGCGATCGGCTCCAACCGCGTCACGTACCGGTTGATGGCGATTCCGACCAGGTAGCTGGAGATCAAGCCGACTCGCAGCCGCGCGTCCGGCACCCCGATCGTCCTGGCCAGCCGATCGAGCACGGACTGCTCCATGAAGTCCTTGAGACCCTGGGCCGCCTTGGCGCCGGACGCTCCCGCCCGGAACAGCGCGATGAGATCCTCCCGGTTCTCCTCATCGCCCAGGGTGTCCAGGGTGAGTCGCACCAGGCGCTCACCCATTCCCTCCAGGCCCGGCGCGACAAGCTGCGGCACCGCAGTCGCGGGATCGAACGGCAGCTTCATGGCCGCCGCGAACAGCGTGTCCTTGGACCCCCAGTAGCGGCTGACCACCTCGGGGGCGACACCCGCGGCGGCGGCGACCCCCTTCACGGATGTCCGCAGGTAGCCCTTGGCATGGAAGGCAGCACGGGCCGAATCGAGCACGGCCTCTCTGACGTCGTCGGTACCCATGCGGACACCCTAGGCCCATTTCGGGGGTGGTGGCGAAGGATGGGTTCGTCGTCGGGGCTCAGGGCAGGTCGAGGCTCGACACGGCCGCCGGATCGGCGACCACCAGGTGCAGCCTGGCGTAGGCAAGTGCCTCGGCGAGGTCGGCCTCACGCTCGGCCCGATTGGCGGCCTTACGGGTGGTCACCTCCACAACGACCGTGCCGTTGAATTCCCGACGGGCGATGTATTCGAGCAGTTCACCGCACGGTTGGGTCCCCCGACCGGGGATCAGGTGTTCATCACGGGCGCTGCCCGAACCATCGGCCAAGTGGATGTGCACCAGCGAATCCCCGAGGTCATCGGCCATCCGGAGGGCGTCCGAGCCACTGACGGCGGTGTGGGAGAGGTCGAGCGTCGTGTGCGGGTAGTCCTCGTCGCGGACATCCCAGCCCGGCGAGTAGGCGGCCAGTTCCCGGGAACGCGCCCGCCAGGGGTACATGTTCTCCACCGCGAACCGAACATCCGTGACGTCGCCCATCCGGGCAAGTCCGCGGACGAAGTCCCGGGCGTAGTCCCGCTGCCAGCGAAACGGTGGATGCACCACCACAGTGTCCGCGCCTAGCGTGTCGGCCGCTTCCTTCGCCCGCTCCAGCTTGTGCCACGGGTCGGTACTCCACACGCGTTGGGTGACCAGTAGGCATGGGGCGTGGACCGCCAGGATCGGCACGCTGTAGTGCTCTGACAGCCTGCGCAACTCATCGGGGTCCTGGCTCACCGGATCGGTCATCACCATGATCTCGACCCCGTCGTAGCCGAGCCGACCGGCGATCTCAAACGCCGCAGCGACCCCCTCGGGGTACACCGAGACGGTGGACAGCGCGACCTTGGCCTGCGCGGAGCGCACCACCGGCGACGGTTCGACTGTCATGGGCTACAGCCTAAGTGGCCTTGGCCTTCCCGGTGGCGGCGGAGGCATCGGTGGCCACATCTGCTTGCTGCTGAGCGGCGGCCGCGTCGTGCCGATGTGGCAGGTGCATGGGGGCCATCGGCGCTCCGGGCTGCCCCAGACTCGGCGAGAGCCGGACTTCGATGGTGCGACCGACCAGCACCAGGAGTCCGGCGCCCAGGATGCCCAGCCCGATGGCGATAGAGGTCTTGGCATCGCGATCCAGGCGCAGGGCGAAGAAGTCGTTCAGACCGGGGATGAACAGTACCGCCAGGAACCCCAGGCCCATCACCACGACGATGAGCAACCGCAGTCCGGTGAGGGGACGTGCGATCAGCGCCAGCGCCGACCACCCGATGATGAACAGCGTGATCGCCGCGTCCACCCGGGCGGTGGGAACGGGATGACCCTGCCACAGCGTGACTGCATAGGAGATGAACGACAGCACCCCGCAGATGATGCCCGCGGGCACCGCGAACACCAACACCCTTCGGAAGAAGCCGGGCCGGAACCGGGCGGTGTTGGGCATCAGGGCGAGGAAGAAGGCGGGGGTGCCGATGGTGAGCCAGGTGATGACGGTGAGATGTCGGGGTAGGAACACGAACTCGACCTCGAACAGATTCGTCAGCGTGAAGAAGACCACCAGCAGGGAGAGCACCGCCGAATAGAAGCTCTTGGTCAGGAACAGCGACGACACGCGTTCGATGTTCCCCAGCACCCGCCTGCCCTCCGCGACCACGGACGGCATCACCGAGAACTGGTTGTCCAACAAGACGATCTGCGCGACAGCCCGGGTGGCCGAGGCGCCGGACCCCATCGCGATGCCGAGGTCGGCATCCTTGAGCGCCAGCACGTCGTTGACCCCGTCGCCGGTCATCGCCACGGTATGGCCACGCGACTGCAGGGCCTTCACCATCGCTCGCTTCTGCGCGGGCGTCACCCGGCCGAACACACCGTGGGTCTCCAGCACCTCCGCTAGTTCGGCGGTGTCCTCGGGCAGGTGTCGGGCGTCGAACGGGTCATCGGCCAGCGGGATCCCCGCCTGCTCGGCGATCGCCCCCACAGTGACGGCATTGTCCCCGCTGATGACCTTGACGGTCACCCCCTGGTCGAGGAAGTAGGCCACAGTGTCGGCGGCGTCCGGGCGCAACTGCTGATTGATCGCGACGAGCGCGACGGGTTGCACCTCGCCGGCTCCTCGATCCGCGTCCGGCTCACCGTCCAGCACCCGTCCGACCAGAAGCACCCGCGCCCCTCCCGCCGCCATCTCGTCGGCCACTGCACGGCTGGGATCGCTGTCGGCGGTGAGCATCTCCGGCGCGCCCATCACCCAGGAACCGTGGTCGGCGAAGGTAGCGCCCGACCATTTGCGCGCGCTCGAGAACGGCACCGAAGCAGTCAACCGCCAACCCGGGTCGGGGTAGGCAGCGGCGACCGCCGCCAAGGTCGGGTTCGGGTTCTCCTCGGAGTCGCCCAGGGCCCCCAGGGCCGCTTCCACCTCGAGTCCCTCGACCAGGGTTCGCAGCTCCTGCACCGCCATGCCCGGTTCGGTCAGGGTCCCGGTCTTGTCCACGCAGACGACGTCCACCCGAGCAAGGCCCTCCACGGCCGGCATCTCCTGCACCAGCGTGCGCTTCTGACCGAGTCGGACGACAGAGACAGCCATCGCCACGCTGGTCAGCAGGACGAGTCCCTCGGGCACCATGGTCACGACTCCTGCCACGGTTCCGCTCAACGCCTGCTGCCAGTCAGGGCTCGCCCGCAGTTGGCTGATGAACAGCAGGGTGCCCAGCGGAATCAGCACATAGGTCATGATCCGGACGAACCTCATGATGGCTTCCATGAGTTCGCTCTTCGTGGTCGAGAACTTGCGCGCCTCCGCCGCGAGCTTGGTCGCGTAC
Organism: uncultured Actinomycetes bacterium; assembly: GCA_964556255.1. GTDB lineage: Bacteria > Actinomycetota > Actinomycetes > S36-B12 > UBA10799 > JACJWR01. The sequence continues at coordinate 6,040 of CAZKVQ010000008.1, read as the reverse complement.
GCCTCGGTGCCCACCTTGTCCGCGCGCATGGTGCCACCGCCGGCCACGACGAAGGAGCCGCTGAGCACCTCGTCGCCGGGCTGCTTGTGCACCGGATCGGCCTCTCCGGTGAGCAAGGATTCGTCGGCCTCCAGCCCGACCGCGTTCAGCACCGGGCCGTCCACCACGATCTGGTCGCCCAGCTGCAGTTCCAGCACGTCACCCAGCACGATCTCGCTCGGGCGCACTTCGACGACCTGCCCGTCCCGATAGACCAGCGGTTTCGCCTCACCCACCAACGACAGCCGCTCGAGGGTCCGCTTGGCGCGCCATTCCTGGACGATGCCGATCGCCGAGTTGAAGACGATGACCAGGCCGAAGAGCGAGTCCTGGATCGGCGCTTGAGCGACGATCATCAGGACCCACAGGATCCCGATCACCAGGTTGAAGGAGGTGAGGGTGTTCTCACGGATGATGCTTGCGAGGCTTCGACTCCGGGGGTCGGGGGCGTCGTTGGTCTCCCCGCGGGCCACCCGCTCCGCCACTTCGGCCGTGGTCAATCCCACCGGCTGGACGTCGACGCTGACGGCTGGGGCCGGCTCGTCGGTGCCCTGCCGGGGTTCCGCCCCCTGGGAGGACATCAGTCCAACCCGTCCAGTTGTCGCAGAATGACCCCCTCGCGAAGGGCCCAAGGGCAGAGCACGAGTTCGCTGAGGCCGAAGAGGTCCATCGCCGCCTCGGTCACCAGCGCACCCGCCACCAGCTGGGCGGCACGCCCCGCGGATACGCCAGGAAGCTCGGCCCGCTTGCTGGTGGACATTGCGGCCAGCCTCGGCAGCCAGTCCCCGAGGTCGTCCCGGTCGATGACCCGACGAACGAACGGACCTTCCGCCGACGGCGCCGCGCCGGTGATGCGGGCGATTTGCCGGAACGTCTTCGATGTCGCGACCGCCAGCTCCGGCTCCCCCAACCGCGTTATCGGACCGACGATGTCGGCTATCTGGGCGCGTACGTACTTGCGTAGGGCCTTGAGCTCCTTCGCATCCGGCGGGTCTCCACTGAGCATGTCCCGGGTGAGCCGACCTGCGCCGAGCGGCAACGACACCGCCTCGTCGGGCTCCTCGTCAAGGCCGGCGGCAAGTTCGAGCGAACCCCCACCGATGTCCAACACGAGCAGCCTTCCGGCGCTCCATCCGAACCAACGGCGCACTGCGAGGAATGTCAGCCGCGCCTCGTCCTCGCCTGACAGCAGTTGCAGGTTGACTCCGCTGCGCCGCTTCACTTCGAGGATGACATCGTCGCCGTTCGGAGCATCGCGGATGGCCGAAGTCGCGAATCCCATCACCTCGTTGACGCCCAGATCCTCGGCTATCTCCAGCGACTCCTGCACGAAGCCCGTCAGCAGATCGATTGCACGATCGGACACGCGACCGTCATCGGTGAGGTTCTCGGCGAGTTTCAACTCGGTTTTGTGGGAGTAGGCAGGAACCGGGGCGCGCCCGTGGTGCGCGTCCACCAGCAGCAGGTGGACGGTGTTGGATCCGACATCCAGAACTCCAAGACGCACGGGGGTAAACCTACCCGCAGTTCGGGGCCTAGGCTGTCCAGGTGCCCGAAGTTGACCTCGGATTCCCCCGTACCTGGCTCGAGTTCGTCGACCCCGAAGACGACACCCGGATCTTCCGCTGTGATGCCACCTGGTTGACCTCGCGTTGGACGTGCATCTTCGGACGTGGCTGCAAAGGGATACTTGCCAGCGCACCCGATTTCGGCTGCTGCACCCTGGGCGCGCATTTCTCGGACAAGGACGACCGCCGTCGGGTGAAGGCGGCCGCCAAACAGCTCACAGACGACGTCTGGCAGTTCCGCAAGGTCGGGCGCTCCGACGGCATCATGATGCGTGACGAGGAAGGCCAGCGTCAGACCAGGACGTACAAGGGTGCCTGCATCTTCTTGAACCGACCCGGTTTCGCCGGTGGCGAGGGCTGCGCACTGCACCTGATGGCGCTGCGTCAAGGCGTCGACCCGGAATCGGTGAAACCCGACGTGTGCTGGCAGCTGCCGATCCGACGGGAGTTCGACACCAAGGAGTGGGCGGACGGCACCTCCGCCGATGTCGTCGTGATCGGCGAGTACGACCGGCGTGGGTGGGGCCCCGGCGGACACGACCTGGACTGGTACTGCTCTGGGGCGACGGAGGCTCACGTGTCACCCGATCCGGTCTACGTCACCGAGAGGGCAGCCCTGGTGGAACTGATGGGCCACGCCGGCTACCACGAACTCGTGCGACTGCTGCGGGAGCGCCCAGGGGTGCTACCCCATCCCGCTGGTTGATGTCGGACCCTGGCGTTAACGTCGCACACGTGGGGGTCGGCCGGGTCCGACCGACTCCCCGAGCCGAATCTCGGGGCGGTGGCCCCACCAACGACCAGTCGGGGAGGCAGCGTGGCGAAATCGACCACAACGTTCCGGTGTGCTGCGTGCGACGCAGTCTCGGTGAAGTGGACCGGCCGCTGCGTCAAGTGCGGTGAGTTCGGCACGATCTCCGAACAGGCCCCCACCGGCCCGGCTCCCGGTCAACGGGCTTCGGCGACCGGTCGGACACCGGCGAAGGCGGCCCTGCCGGTGTCGCAGATCATGAGCAACGGCCCGGTCGTGCGGGTCACTTCGGGCATCGGGGAGTTCGACCGGGTGCTGGGAGGTGGGCTGGTTCCCGGACAGGTAGTGCTGTGTAGCGGACCACCAGGCTCGGGCAAGAGCACCCTGGTACTCGCTGTCGCGGACTCCCTCGCCGCCCGAACACGCACCACCGTCCTCTACATATCCGGCGAGGAGTCTGTGGCCCAGATCGCGGTTCGGGCGAAACGCATCGGCGCCGACAGCGAGTACCTGTTGCTCGCCGACGACACCGACCTTTCAACTGTCATCGGCCATATCGAGGCCCAGGCCGATGAGTTGGGGCTGGTCATCATCGACTCGGTTCAGACACTCTCCTCCGCCGAGGTCGACGGTCGTGCTGGCGGTGTGACCCAGGTGATGGAAGTAGCCCAGGTCCTGACGAGGATCGCGAAGTCCCGGGGCATCCCGATGATCCTCATCGGTCAGGTGACCAAGGATTCCAACGTGGCAGGCCCGAGGGCGCTGGAACATATCGTCGATGCCACCCTCTCGCTGGACGGCGACAAACACACCAGCCTGCGGCTGCTACGGGCTGTCAAGAATCGCTTCGGTTCTCTGGAGGTGGCCGCCTTCGAACAGACCGACGCCGGGATGAAGGAGGTCATTGATCCCAGTGTGCTCTTCCGAGGTGCCCGCGAGACCCCGGTGGAGGGTACCTGCGCGACGGTGACGGTGGAGGGTCATCGGGCACTCATCGCCGAGGTGCAGTCCCTCGTCGGCGCCACCAATCCCAACCCACGTAGAGGGGTGTCAGGGCTGGACTCGGCGCGCAGCGCCATGCTCATCGCCGTCACCGAATCGGTGGCCCCGATCACATTGCACGGCCAGGACGTCTTCCTGGCCACCCTCGGTGGAATGCGGATCTCGGACCCGGCCTCGGATCTGGCGGTCTGTCTGGCGCTTGTCTCCGCCGGCGCCCACAGCGCGCTGCCACTGGATCTGGCCGCCATCGGTGAGGTGACCCTCTCCGGTGACGTCCGCCAGGTGCCGATGATGTCCGAACGGGTGGCCGAGGCGATCAGACTGGGGTACCGACGCCTGATCGTGCCGGCCGGCACCAGCACTCGGTTGAACGGCCGAGCAGCCGGCGGCACCCTGCTCGAGGTTGCCAGCCTCTCGCACGCGATAACCGCGGTCGGGTCACGGTGACCGGAACCCAGACCGTGTCGCCGGTCCGGAGGCAACGGGACGGCCGGTCCACCGGCGGGGCACTCAGTCCGTCAGCTGAAACGGCGCCTCGGGACTCGTGACCGAGCCGCTGGCGGCCGTCACTGAGTAGCTGCCCGCCTTCGCTGCCGGCTGGCCACTCGGGCACCCCTCCAGTGAGATCTCCTGGTTCCAGGTGGCCTGAACCCCGTAGGCCTGGCCCGGTGGGATGGTCTCCACCTTCGATTCCCCGCCAGGGCTGCAGTCATCGCTCGACCACACCCGATACCCGCCCGAAGTCACCGTGAAACTGGTGTTCTTGGGTCCGACGTCGCGGGTACAGGGCGCCTGACCCTTGTTCGCCACCCGCATGACGAAGGTCGACTGCGACCCCACAGGGAAGGTCGGCTTCGCCGGCGCCACCGTGACCGCCAGGTCCGCGTCCTTGCAGACGCCGGCGGCGGCGCTGGCAGCCGCGGATGGTGATGGTCCGGAAGCCGCTGGCGAAGGTGCAGTCGGGGACGACGACGCGGCCACCGTTGCGGATCCACCACCGCCGAACATCGACCCGATCGCCCAGAGGAGCAACGCGACAACGGCCACGAGCACCGCTGCCACAACTGCCCGTCGCCGCCAGTACACCGACGCCGGCTCGGGGCCCACGGGATGCAGAAGCCCACTCATGCGCCACACGATAGCCCCGCGGGACAGCGGGCCATTCAGGCCATGCCACCATCACACCGTGACCGAGACGTTGACCGGGCCCACCAGGGCCTGGTTCGAACGCAACGCGCGTGAACTCCCCTGGCGCACCGACCCCGACCCTTGGGGTGTGCTGGTCAGCGAGGTGATGCTCGCGCAGACCCCGGTGGCCAGAGTCGAGCCGGTGTGGCGCGAGTGGATGACTCGTTGGCCCGCTCCTGCCGACCTCGCGGCCGCCACCCCCGCTGACGCCTTGCGGGCCTGGGGACGGCTCGGCTATCCCCGTCGAGCGCTCAGACTTCATGCGTCCGCCACAGCTATCGTCACCACCCACGGTGGCAGGGTTCCGTCAACATATGAGGACCTGAGAGCCCTGCCAGGGGTGGGGGACTATACGGCCGGCGCCGTGATCAGTTTCGCCTATGGCGGGCGAGCCGTTGTCCTGGACGTCAATGTCAGGCGGCTGCTGACCCGGGTGCTCGACGGCATTGCCGCACCCCCGGGCCACGTGACAGCTGCCGAGCGGCAACGGGCGGAGGCGCTGCTACCGGCTTCAGGAGCAGCCGAGTGGGCGATCGCCAGCATGGAGCTCGGTGCGGTGATCTGCACCGCCCGCAATCCGAGATGTCAGGATTGCCCGCTTGCCCAACAGTGTCTATGGCTCGCCCGCGGTCGACCGGGTCTTGGGCAGCGTACGACCAAACGACAGACGTACCAAGGGACCGACCGGCAGGCACGGGGCAGGATCATGGCCGCACTGCGGGAGTCCGAGACTCCGGTCAGCAGAGAGAACCTGGACGCGCTGTGGCACGCGCCCGACCAACTCTCCCGCGCGCTCGACGGCCTGGTGGTCGACGGCTTGGTCGACCCTGTCGGCCCGTATACCTACGCCCTGCCGACCGGGACCGTCCAACCTGCCCGCGGTTGACCCGCGCGGCCGCTGGCGAGCGGCCGGCGTGGCCGGCACTCACTCAGTGCCGGCGGCCTCCACAGGTGGCGTATCCGGCAGCGTGGACTTCGTCTCGCCGGTGAACGTGAAGGCCGCGTCCTCACCGGAACCCTCCACATCCACGACCACGATCTGGCCTGGTCCGAGGTCCCCGAAGAGGATCTTCTCGCTGAGTGCGTCCTCGATTTCGCGCTGGATGGTCCGGCGCAGCGGCCGAGCGCCCAGCACCGGGTCGTAGCCGCGCGCTGCCAGCAACTCCTTGGCGGACTTGGTCAGTTCGATGCCCATGTCCTTGTCGCGGAGTCGCTCGTCCAGACGCGCCAGCATCAGGTCGACAATCTCGACGATCTCCTCCTGCGTGAGCTGGTGGAAGACGATGATGTCGTCGATCCGGTTGAGGAACTCCGGACGGAAGTGCTGCTTCAACTCGTCGTTGACCTTGGCCTTCATGCGCTCATAGGACGTCTTCGTATCGTCGGCGTTGGCGAAGCCCAAGTTCTGCCCCTTGGAGATGTCGCGGGTGCCGAGGTTCGTGGTCATGATGATCACGGTGTTCTTGAAGTCCACGACCCGCCCCTGGGAGCC
>CAZKVQ010000007.1:63937-77829 GCA_964556255.1 uncultured Actinomycetes bacterium | reverse complement strand
GCGACTTCGAGTTCGAGACGTACTTCTCGCTGTCCTGCCAGAACTGCCCGGACGTCGTTCAGGCCCTGAACCTCATGAGCGTGGTCAATCCGCGTATCCGGCATACCGCCATCGACGGTGCGCTCTTCCCCTCCGAGGTCGAACAGCGCAACGTGCTGGCCGTTCCCACCGTCTTTCTCGACGGACAGGCATTCGACCAGGGACGGATGACCCTCGAACAGATCGTCTCTAAACTGGACACAGGTGCCGCCGAGCGCACTGCCGCTCGTATCGCCGAGAAGGAACCTTTCGAGGTGCTGGTCGTCGGCGGCGGGCCCGCAGGGGTCGCGGCGGCGATATATGCAGCACGCAAGGGAATCAGGACCGGAATCGTCGCCGAGCGACTCGGTGGCCAACTGCTCGACACCATGGCCATCGAGAACTTCATCTCGGTTCCCTACACCGAGGGTCCGAAGCTTGCGGCCGAACTCGAGCAACACGCTTTGGCCTACGACGTGGAATTGATGACCGACCAGCGCGCCGCACGACTGCTGACCGGTCCTGACGCCGACGGCTTTTTGGGCGTCGAACTGGACAGTGGTCCAACGCTGCGCGGCAGGACCTTGATCCTGAGCACCGGGGCGCGCTGGCGATCCATGGATGTTCCCGGCGAACAGGAGTATCGGAACAAGGGTGTGACCTACTGCCCTCACTGCGACGGACCGCTGTTCAAGGGCAAGCGGGTCGCGGTCATCGGCGGCGGTAACTCGGGGGTGGAGGCAGCGATCGACCTCGCTGGCGTGGTCGGACACGTAACCCTCATCGAATTCCTGGACACGATGCGGGCGGACGATGTCCTGCAACGCAAGCTGCGCAGCCTGCCGAATGTCGACATCCTTCTCAGCACCCGCACTACCGAGGTGCTCGGGGACGGCACCCGGGTCACGGGGCTTTCCTACGAGGATCGGATCAGCGGATCCACCGACGAGTTGTCCGTAGATGGCGTATTCGTCCAGATCGGGCTGTTGCCCAACACCGAGTGGCTCGGGGACACCGTGGACCTGACGGCCGGCAATGAGATCGTCATCGACGATCATGGACGAACGTCGGTCCCGGGAGTCTTTGCCGCGGGCGACTGCACGACCTTGCCCTTCAAGCAGATTGTGGTGGCGATGGGTTCCGGATCGACCGCCGCGTTGACCGCCTTCGATCACCTCATCCGTACCAGTGCCCCCGAAGCTCAGCCGGTCACGGTCGGTTAGCGGTCACGGCCGTCCTCAGCCGAGCACCGACTTCTCCCACCCCTCTGGCAGGGGACGATTGTGGGTCTCCGCAGTGGTGGCCCAGGCATCGGCCCCGGACGGCGTCGGCAAACCCCACTGCCGCCAGCTGGCCAACTGAGCGGCCACGGTGGACTTGGCCGAGCGCAGGGCCACCGCAACATCGCTGGCAGGCTCCCCACCGGCGACGTTGGCTTCGATCACCATCTCCTCCAGGTACCAGGCCCGGATGCGACCGACCGTCAAGGCGTCGCTGATCTCCTGAGCAGTGCGTTGATCGGCCGCGTCCAGCTCGGACGCCTCCGCTGCGCGCATCCAGCCGTAGTCCATGTCGATGAGCAGTAACCCCTGTTGCACTTCGAACGGCGCCACGACGTTCATGCTCGGTGTTACGGCCGTGAGGGTGGCGCCCTCCTTCAGCGGGTAGGTCAGGGATCGAACCACCTGGTCATAGAGTTCGATTTCGCTGTAGCGCGAATACACCTCCAGCAGGGTCAACTTGTCCAACGGACCCTTCATCGGCTCGACCGTTGTGACGTTCGCCAGGATCGCCGTGATGTCACCGGCCCCGACAAACACCGCGGCCTCCAGCGGCAGATTGCGCAGCACGCCTCCGTCGACGTAGGCATCATCACCGATCAGGCGAGGGGAGAACAGGACGGGAACGCTCGACGAGGCGAGCATCCCGCTGATCACCCCGGGGGTTCCGCCGGCCGGGTACGGTGTGACCGCATCTGAGGCCACCATGGTCCCGCTCTCGGTGACGTACCGCGGAACCCCGGCCTGCAGGGCGCTGAGGGTGAGACGCAGGGTGAGTCCGGGCCGTGCAATGCGGTCTTCATCCACCTTTGAGATGCCCGCTCCTCCGTACCCACGAAGGGCGGCCTCCAGTGGGTCGAGGGTCATCAACGATGCCGGATCATTCCAGAAGTCCTTCGTCGCTCGATGGACGGCACCGGGGTGCAGCACCGTGCCGGCGAGGCTCTTCCACGATGACTTGTGTCCAGATCCCTCCGCCAACGGCGCCAGCGGATCGTTGGCCAGGGTCGGATCGACCGGTACCGGCGGCCTCCCACGCCCGATCAGGGTGTCGATCAACTGTCCTACTGGGGTTCCGTCGAGTTGCTTGGCCCAGTCAGTCTTGGCGAACACCTTGTCGATCTCGGTCATGGCCAGGATGTCCGCTTTGAGCGTCTGAGCGCATTCCGCGAGCTCAGCCTCACCACGGGCCTGCGCCAACACTCCCGCTGAGATCGAGCCCGCCGAGGTGCCGGTGATGATCTCTGGACACGGCATCCCCCGCGTGACCAACAGATCGATCGCGCCGGCCTCGAACGCTCCCCGCGTGCCACCGCCGGAAAGGACGAGCGCTTTCGGTTCCGCTGAAGTGGCCATGAGGCCAATCTACCCAGCCTTGCCGCTTCGGTGGCGAGCCGTCGAGACATACCGCGTCAGTGCCGGAGTACACCCGGTGAGGCATCCTCGATGACCCGTGGAATATACCCAAGGGGGTATTTGTTGATAACTCCGAAGGGGCGCTAGAGAACCCACCCACATCATTGAAGGAGTCGCACATGGCAACCCGCAACCTCACAGTCGAGGACTTCGACACCGTCGTCTCGGCCGAGGGCATCACCCTCGTGGATTTCTGGGCCTCTTGGTGCGGCCCATGCCGAATGTTCGGCCCGATCTTCGAGAATGCCTCCGAGACCCACCCGGACATTGTCTTCGCCAAGGTCGACACCGAGTCCGAGCAGGCCATCGCGTCCGCCGCTCAGATCACTTCCATCCCTACGCTGATGGCCTTCCGTGACGGCGTGCTGGTCTACCGCGAGGCTGGGGCGTTGCCCGCACCGGCTCTGGAACAGCTGATCACGGCGGTCCGCGACCTCGACATGGCCAAGGTCAAGGCAGAAGTGGCCGCCGCGAACTAACTGCATCGGAGTTAGTGCACGCTCGACCGGCGCTCCGGGAATCCCTTCCAGCCACTCACCACGCTCCGCCGGTACCCCTGGGAGTGGGTTATCCGGGACGCCGGTCAGGCCGGCTGTGACGACCACGCGACGTGGTCGAGAAGGGCGTAGGTTTGTAACCGACGGCTCCCCCGCCACAGTCTTGATTGAGGAGAGTGCCATGACCACCGTCGGCATGAGCGTTCAGGATTCACTCTGGTTGACCACCGACCGCCCGAACAACCTGATGGTGGTGGACGGTGCCATGGTGCTGCGCGGAGTGCCGACCAGAGCGGCCGTGGACGAGGTGATGACGGCAGCGGTGGAGCGCTTTCCCGTGTTCGCCCGCAGGCCGGTGCGCTCCGGACCCGGATGGGCATGGCAGGACGATCCAGATTTCGACGTCAGTCGCCACATCGAAATGGTGGATTTCGATGAGCCCATGTCCATGACCGAGTTGCAGGACTTCCTGGCTGCCCAGCGTTCGCAGGAGTTACCTAAGGACCGCCCATTGTGGCGGATGATGGTTCTATCACCGGTGGAACTCGCGGACGGGACCCAGGGATCCGCTGTGGTCTCGCGCTTCCACCACGCGATCGCCGACGGCGTCCGCCTCACCCAGGTACTACTGAGCCTCTGCGAGTCCGACGGAGCGTCCGTGTCGGCCGTGGTGTCGCGAAAGTCGGCCAGCAAGTCTGCGGATGAGGCCGCCGACTCCGAGGGGGTCACTGGGGTGGCGCTGCATGCCGCCAGCGGCGCCACCAGTCTGGTCGGCCACACCGTGGCAGGTCTTGTGACTGGCACCGCACACGCGGCGCGCCACCCGATGACGGCACTCACTGAGACTCCGGTGCGCGCGGCCTCCGCAGGGCTTCATGGCCTGGGCGCCGGTATCGATTTGGTCCGCCACCCGGACCGGATGCTCGACGCCCTCGAAGAGCTCGGGGTCAACAACAACCGCGGCACGAACGATTTCTCGTCGGTCACCAAGTTGGCTCTCGCGGGCGTCGAGGACACCGTCTGGACGGGCGAGCCCGGCATCGCCAAAGCCGTCGCCTGGTCGGCGCCGGTGCCACTGGACTCGATCAAGGAAGTCGGCCGCGCCGCGGGGGCGACGGTCAACGACGTTCTACTGGCCGCCGTCGCCGGAGGCCTGAGGAAGTACCTGGCCGAGCGGGATACCCAGGTGGACGAAGTCATCTGGATGGTTCCAGTCAACCTCAAGCCGTTCGAGGACAATCTGCCCCCGGATCTTGGCAACTACTTCGCGCTGGTCTTCATGCCGATGCCGTTGGACACCGAGGATCCGCACGAGCGACTCGAGCAGATGCACCACCGAATGGCCCGGATCAAGAACTCCGACGAAGCCGTTCTGACCTTCGGACTTCAGCGGCTCGTCTCACTGTCGCCGACCCAGGTTGCCACGTTCTTGACGAACTTCTTCGCCAACAAGGCCGTGGGGGTTCTCACGAACGTGCCCGGACCGGCCTCGCCGATGACCTTCGCCGGCGTTCCGGTGGATCAACTCGTGGGCTTCGCGCCCTGCTCGGGAAACCAGCCCATGACCACGACGATCTTCAGTTACAACGGCGGCGTCACCATCGGTTTTGCCACCGACGCCACCCTCGTGCCGGATCCGGCGGAACTCGCCGCAAACGTGGTCGCCGATCTGGCAGCGATGGGTGTCCGCCTCGACTGACCCACGCCTGTAGCCATGCCGACGAGATCCATGCCGACGTGATTGTGGGAGGGCCACCATGTTGGCGACCCTCCCACAACGCTGGAACTGCAGTTAGGCGGCTGCCGGCTCGCTCGGTGCGGCCGCGGCTGGTGCGGCGGCTGCCCTGGTCCTCTTGTCCAGAGCGTGGATCGCCAAACCGACAAGGACGGTGATGATGCCCACGCCAACGGCGAAGGCCGCCACGCCGAACGCAACGACAGATGTGAACAGCGATGCGCGCAGGAACGAAGCGTCCATCGCGGTTGCCCTCACCTCGGCATCCCTGGGCAGTTCCGCGTAGGTCTTGCCGCCGGTCGCCTTGAGCGCGTGTTCCTTGATGATCTCCGCCATGCACCAGGCTGAGTACGGACCCTCAACCTTCGCGCCCTGCTGGCAACTCGCATCGGGGGTCACGGTGATCTTCTCCGCGGCCAATTGACTTGAGACGGTGGCGTAGGTGACGCCGCCGCCGATGATAAGGATCGCACCTGCGATGTAGAGCACGATCGCGATCCACTTCGGTGCTGATTTCATAGCTCTATCCCCTCCATGGTCCGGCCAATCAGACACTCCAAAACTACCGCCGGCGCGTGAGCATCATGATGAGTTCCGGCAGAGTGGTTCCTTCTTCAACGACCGATGACACCCGGGCAGACCTGGGCATCTAAACCCACCTATGGGTTCCGGACCTCACAGCCACCCGCGGGCCGCCGCCACCAAGGCCGCGATACCTGTACTCAAGGTGGGTTCGATGACAGGAGCGTAGTCGGGTGAATGGTTCGACGGTAGGGACTCGATTATCCGAACGGGGTCGCCGCCGCCTGCGAAGAGCTCAGGGTCTGCGCCGCCCAGGAACCAGAACACCGAGGGCACGCCGACGGCAGCACCGAGCAGTCCGAAGTCCTCCGAACCTGTCCCTGGCCGCGGAGATTCCCAGACACGCCCGGAACCCAATCCTTCCGCGAGCGCCTCCGCCACCCTCGCTGTCGCCGCCGGTTCGTTGGCTGTCACCGGGCAGGAGGATGTGCAGGTGACTTCCGGATCACGCGGTGCTCCGGCGGCCAGCGCCTCGGCCTCGACCATTCGGTGAAGTACGGCGACGACCTTGGTTCGGACCCCTGGGTCGAACGTTCGAACCGTGACGTTGAGGGTCGCGAAATCGGGGATGATGTTGTCTTTGGTTCCGGCCTGGACCCGGCCCACGGTCACGACGGCCGCGTCGGCCGCGGCAAGACTTCGGGACACGATTGTCTGCAGCCGCAGGATCAGGGAGGCCGCCATCACGACCGGATCGACGGTCGTTTCCGGGCGCGAGGCGTGTCCACCCGCGCCGTGGAGAACGATCTCGAAATCGTCGGCGGCGGCGAGGATCGCGCCCGGGCGGTAGAACACGATTCCTGCCGGAAGCGGTGCCACATGCTGTCCCAACACCACCGCGGGGGTTGGGACGCGGGAAGCCAACCCGTCGTCGAGCATCCCACGGGCTCCTTCCAACGTCTCCTCTGCGGGTTGGAAGATGGCGACTACGGTGCCGCTCCAGTCCGCTTTGGTGGCGGCCAGCACCGTCGTCGCTCCGATCAGACAGGTCACATGCATGTCGTGACCACAGGCGTGGGCGATGGGAACCCTCTCCCCAGACGGGTCGACGCCATACTCCTTACTCGCGTATGGCAGTCCCGTGGCCTCCGCCATGGGCAGGCCGTCCATGTCCGCCCGCAGCCAGACAGTCTCGCCTGGGCCGTTGCGCAGGATTCCCACCACACCATGACCGCCGATTCCGGTCATCACCTCGAAGCCCGCGTCGCGCAGGGCCGCCGCCGCAATCCCGGCGGTGCGCTGTTCAGTGCCCGAGAGTTCCGGATGCCGATGGAGGTCCTGGTAGGTCGCGCCCAGTTCGCGGGCGATGCGCTCACACTGCTGCACCAGGTCGGTCATCTGACTACGTCTCCTCGGGAATCATCAGGATCGCCCCCGACGGGCACTCGTTGACACAAATGCCGCAGCCTTTGCAGTAGTCGAGGTCGAACGCGTAATCCCGGCCGTTGTCCCCCTCTGCCGACCCGCGTGGGAACTTTCGGACGGCATTGTCCGGGCAGACCCCGAAGCAGTTGTCGCAGCCGAAACAGTTGCCACAGGAGAGACAGCGGCGCGCCTCGAACAGGGCCGTTGACTCGGTGAGTCCGCCCTTGACTTCCTCAAACGAATCGAGACGCCGTGCCAGGTCGAGCGTGGGTCGGACCGTCTTGTCGGCGTCGGTGTAGTACCAGGTGTTGAGCCGGTCGAAACTCGCGAGCGCCGGCCGTGGCGGGTGCACGAACTCCTCGCCGCGCAACCACCCGTCGATGTTTCGGGCCGCCAACTTACCGTGGCCAACCGCCACCGTCACCGTCCGTTCGGACGGCACCATGTCGCCGCCGGCGAAGATCCCTTCCGCTCCGGTCATCATGTTGGGACCCACCTCCACGACGCCGTTGGTGAGGTTGAGCCCGGGGACTCCGTCGAGCAGGGAAAGGTCTACCTCCTGGCCGAGGGCCAGGACGAGGGAATCCGCCGCCAACTCCTCAGTTTCCCCGGTGGGCTGCGGAAAGCCCGTCTCATCAAGCTCCATCCGCTCGACCGTGATGTGATCGGAGTCAACGTGCTTGATCGTCGAGAGCCAGCGCATCAGCACCCCCTCCTCGAGCGCCTCCTCCACCTCGATGTCGTGCGCTGGCATCCGATCACGCGTGCGCCGATAGACGATGATCGCCTCCTCCGCACCCAGGCGCTTGGCCGTCCGGGCGGCGTCCATCGCGGTATTGCCACCCCCATAGACCACCACCCGTCTGCCGAGCAGCGGCTTGTCTTCGCCCTCCATATCGCGGAGCAGTCCGATGGCGTCGAGGATGTGGGAGGACTCACCGGCGGGTATGTAAGCCCGTTTGCCGATGTGGGCACCGACCGCGAGGAACACGGCATCGAAGCCGCCCTCGACCTTGGCCGCGAGGACATCGTCCACTCGCGAGTCCAATTCCAACTCCACGCCTAGGTGGAGCACACGTCGAATCTCCGCGTCCAGCACGTCCCTGGGTAGTCGGTAGGCCGGGATGCCGAACCGCATCATGCCGCCCGGTTTCGGCCCGGCGTCCCGGACGACGACCATATGACCAGCCCGGCGTAGGTGGTAGGCCGCCGACAGACCGCTCGGGCCCGCGCCAATGACGAGCACCCGCTTTCCGGTGGCTGGTGGCGCCGGGTCGAATTGCCAACCCTCCCGCAGCGCTGCGTCGCCGAGGAAACGTTCTACGGAGTTGATACCCACCGGCTGGTCGAGTTGAGCACGATTGCAGGCTGTCTGGCAGGGGTGGTAGCAGACTCGGCCCATGATGGCCGGGAAGGGGTTGTCCCGCACCAGGACCCGCCAGGCATCCTCGTAGCGACCCTCCTCCGCATAGTAGAGCCAACCCTGGATGTTCTCCCCTGCCGGACAGGCGTCATTACAGGGCGGCAAGCCGTTCTGGTAGACCGGGCGTTCGGTACGCCAGGTTCCGGTCTTGTTGGCCAGACTCGACCCGACGTCCAAGGTGATCGCGAACGGTTTGTCCATCAGCTGTGACCCTCCTCAGCGGCCCGCTCCTCAGCTGCCTGCTCGAGCCCTTCGGGCAACAACCCGTATCGGGCGATGTTCCGGTCGGCGGCCGCCTGCAGGCGTTCCAGCGTTTCCAGGTCTCCGTCACCCGCAAACAGATGCGCGTAGCGCTTCTGCCGTTTTAGATAGTCCACCACAGGCACCCGCTGTCTGATCTTCGTGACGGAGGTGACCTCCCCATGATGGGCCTCGAAGACCGGGAACAGTCCGCTTTGGGTCGCGAGCCGGGCCAACGCGATCGTGTCACTGCTCGCCGAGCCCCAACCGAGGGGACACGGCACCAGCACGTGCAGGTAACGGGCCCCCCGGATCGACATCGCGGTTGTCGCCTTCGCCTCGAGGTCGCGCAGATCCGCGACTGTGGCGGTCGCGACGTACGGGATCTCGTGGGCCATCGCTATCCGCGGCAGGTCCTTGCCTTGCCCAAACGGCGCACCGGGGTGAGGACCCACCGCCTGCGTAGTCATTGTCCGGGCGGCTGGGGGTGTGGCCCCTGAGCGCTGCACGCCGGTGTTCATGTACGCCTCGTTGTCGTAGCAGATGTACAGCACGTCATCGTTGCGCTCAAACATTCCCGACAACGTCCCCATGCCGATGTCGACAGTCCCGCCGTCACCGCCCTGGGCTACCACCCGGACATCGGAGCGACCCTTCACCCGGAGCGCGGCGGCAACCCCGCTGGCGACCGATGGCGCGTTGCCGAAGAGCGAGTGCAGCCACGGGATCTGCCAACTCGTCTCCGGATACGGCGTCGAGAAGACCTCCAGACAACCTGTCGCGTTGACCGCCACGAGTTGGTCATCGGTGGCTCGCATCGCCGCGTCGAGGGCGTACCGAGCACCCAGCGCCTCACCACAGCCCTGACACGCGCGGTGACCGCTGTTGATGGAATTGGAACGTTCGGGATCCGACTGCACCGACTCGATGTCCAGCAGGCGATTACCGACGGCGAACGATCCGACTTGATAGAACTTCACCTGCTCACTCATCGCGGCCTGCTCTCGGTCGAGGTCGGGCTGGGACGTCGGGCGCCGACCGCGCCAAGATCGCGAAGGATGTTCTCGGCGGCCGGTCCGGATCGGCGGCTGGCACGGGTGCGCTCCAATTCCCGCTCGATCAGTTCGCTGCGCAGGTCGAGGAAGGCCAATTCGGCAAGCTCCCGATCACGGGCCTTAAGGATCATCTCGCGTAGTGACTCGACCAGGATCGGTCGTCCGCCCAGACCCGCGATCACGGTGCTGGTGGGAATCGACAGATCTGCGAGGGCGGTGCGGACATTGGAGGAGACGATGCCACCTATCCCGACCGCCAGTGCCTTCTCCAGCACGATCACTCCCTTGGCACCGGCCAGCGCTCGCCGCACTGCCGCCAACGGGAAGGGTCTGAACGACGTGATCCCCAGGATTCCCACCCGGTGTCCGTCGGCGCGGAGTTCATCAACGGTGTCCTTAAGCGTTCCCAGCACCGAGCCTAGGGCCACGACCACGGTCTCAGCGTCCTCGAGTTGGTAGCCGGAGATCAGGCCATCGCGTATCCGGCCGGTCACCGCCCCGAACTCCGCCGCGATCTGCGGGATCAATTCCAGCGCCCGCATCTGGCGAAGGTGCGCCAGGTATCGAACTTCGGTGAAAGCCTCCGGACCCACCATCGCCCCGATCGACACTGGATCAGCAGGATCGAGCACTTGCCTGGGT
Source organism: uncultured Actinomycetes bacterium (assembly GCA_964556255.1). Lineage (GTDB taxonomy): Bacteria > Actinomycetota > Actinomycetes > S36-B12 > UBA10799 > JACJWR01. The sequence goes on along the minus strand of CAZKVQ010000007.1, from coordinate 67,576 downwards.
TCGAACGGCGGCAGGAAACCGTCGACGAGGGCCTGATCGGGCAGGTCCACCTCTTCCACAGCGTGGGTCAGGATGAAGCCGTCCATACAGACCATCACCGGCAGCGACACTTCCTCAGCGAGCCGGAAGGCCTGCAGGTGTAGATCGACGGCCTCCTGATTGTCCTCCGCGTAGATCTGGATCCAGCCGGAGTCGCGCTGACTCATGGAGTCTGAGTGGTCGTTCCAGATGTTGATAGGGGCGCCGATCGCTCGATTCGCCACGGTCATCACGATCGGCAGTCCCAGCCCAGAGGCGTTATAGACGGCTTCAGCCATGTACAGCAATCCCTGGCTCGCGGTGGCGGTGTAGGTACGGGCACCTGCGGCCGAAGCACCGATACAGGCGCTCATCGCTGCGAATTCGCTCTCCACGTTCAGGTACTCACAGGGCTTCAGTTGGCCCGACTTCACGATCCGGCTCAGCGTCTCCACGATGTGGGTCTGCGGCGAGATGGGATAGGCACAGATCACCTCGGGTCGAGCGAGAGCCACTGCCTGGGCAACGGCCTGAGATCCCTCAATCTGCGATCGCATGTTCCTCCTCCCGCCAACGCTGTCCGGCAACCCGCGCCAGCACCTCGCGGTGTGCTTCACCGGCCGCGGCGGCGTTCGCTTCGCCGATCGCACCGGGGAATCGTTCGATGACGGCTTCCTGCACACCGGCGAGGGCCACCTGACCGGTCAGCGCGGCAAAGCCCCCCAGCAGAACCGCGTTCGGCAATGGTCGCCCTAGATGGGCCAGGGCGATCTCTGTTGCGGGCACAGTCATGAGCCGCTCAGGGCGGTGGGCGGCGACGAACTGCGCCAGTCCGAGCTCGGCGAAGGTTCGAGTCGTGTTGACCAGGACGTAGCCATCGGACGGGAGCCCGGCGAGGAGGTCGACCTGATGGAGCAGTGTCGCGTCCTGCACGATCAGAGCATCGGGCACGAGGATGGGCTCGCGGTTGCGGATCTGCCTGTCGGCGATCCGGCAATAGGCCACGACGGGTGCGCCCGTCCGTTCGGATCCGAAACTTGGAAATGCCTGGGCGTGCTTCCCCTCATCGAAAGCCGCAACCGACAACAACTCCGCCGCGGTGACGACGCCCTGGCCGCCCCGACCGTGAATTCGAGTCGCGAACACGCAATCCCTTCCTCTCCCCGGTTAGCCTAGCGCTGGTCAGGTGGTCCCTGTGGCGACGTACTCGAGCAGTTGCTCCCGGGACATTCCGGCAATGCCGCACCGGGCGGTGGTACGTCCCTCGGCAACGAAGTCCCGGCTCAACAGGGCGCCTGCCAAGGTGATCACGGACGACATGATCGGAGCCCCGACGCCCAGCTGGTCGGCGAGTTGGGAGTAAATCGTCAACCCGATCGGCACGTCTTCTGTGAGGTATCGGCTGTCGATCTCGGTTGGACCCTTGATTCCGTTCAGGCAGATGACGCCCCGGATGACCGACCATAGGTTGTCCCCCTTGGGTCCGTAGCCCATGACGTCATACGTGTCGACGAGGCTGAGGATGTCCAACCCCAATGACTGCCCGATAGAGACCCGTTCGGCGTCGATGGCCTCGATCGCCCGACAGACGTGGGGGGTCATTCCCTCCTCGTAGTAGTAGAACTCACCGTGGCTGTATTCGATTCGACTCGCGGACATGAGCACGCCCAGACAGTGCAATGTCGGATTGGGATTGTTCAGCCCCGCCTCGAGGACGTTGGCGTGCATCCGGATACCGGGGTAGAGGTCATCCATCACCGCCTGGACGCGATCCGACTTGGATCCGGGGAATACCCCGACCGAAACATAACGTCGCCGGCCGAACACGGTCACGTCGCAGGGCCCGGAGATCCGGGTGGCGTAGGGCAGCGCTGCGATCTCGGAGACAGTGATGTCGGGCAACGGCCCCTGCCGACGGAAATACTGGACCAGCTCCAGGGATCCCAGTGAACCGGGCATCAGAACGATGTCCATACCGTCGGCGAGCACGGGGGCCAAGGCCCGTGCGAACTCCAACTGGTGGACGGTCGGCACCACCAGCATGACCACATCGGCGCCACGCACCGCCTCGGCGATATCGGTTGTGACCCGTACCGGGGCCGTGCCGGAGATGGCACCGTCGGCGCAAATGACACCGCTCTGCACGATGCCGGCGAGCGACGAAGCGAAACCCGGGAACTCGAACATCACCACTTCATGACCGGCGATGCCGAATTCGGCGGCAGCTGTGCGAGCCCCGTTCCCGCCGCCCAGTAGGGCTACCCGACGAGACACCATGAGCGAACCTCCTTCGCGACTCCTTCACCCTAGGCCTTGAACCCGCGCGAGGGGCGGTGCGAGGAACGGGGCGCCGTGGGTGGCGCCAGGTGTCATGCCAACCCTGACCTCGGCTAGCCAATCGAACTTCCGGGTCCCGCGACTCTCGGCGTCGATGTAAGGCGCAGCTCAGTCGCCGTCGCCGTCCGCGAGCGAGCCGAACACAGCGGTCAGGTCCTCCATCGCGGGGGCGAAGTAGTAGGAGCCGGAGACTGGAGCGGAGAACTCAGTCAGGGCATCCCGCAGACCGTCGGGGGCCGCCCCGAACATCCTGTTCAGCATGGAGTCGGTGACGCTGGGGTCGGCACATGCCCCGATGAAGACGGTGCCGACCTCGTGAACGTCGGCGAATGGGGTATTGAGTCGATAGATGTGTCGCTCGTCCCCGGACTCGTCGGTGATGGTGTTGCGGCTGACGTGTGACGTCGGCGGCATGACGCGAGGAGACAACTGGATGCTGTCGGGCTTCGTGCGTCCGATCACCTCCTGCTGGGCGGCGATCGAGAGAGCTTCGAAAGCGGGAAGATGATGAACGCACTTCTGCACCAGGATGGGACTCCCGCTCGCGCCCGGTGAGCCTTGCGGAACCAGTGCAACCGTGAGGGCCTCATCCAGACGCGGATTCTCGGTTCCGTCGATGAAGCCAGTCGGATCTCGGCTATCCGGGGCCTTGTAGGCGCGCACATGGCGAACGACGGTGGCCACCGCAGACAGCGCAGCAATGGCCGCTGACACGGCCTGCCAGACGGCCGCGTACTCACCGCCGTGGCACCACAGCCAGAGGGAACTCTGGGTCACCGGAACCACAACCTGTCCAGCCCCTGGAACGCCCCTGAACGAGATGACGTCAGCTGGGATCGCCCCGTCTGACCACCGCCGCCACAGGTCAGGGGCAATGCCCCACACGACGTTGGGGCCACCGAGGAAGGTCACGTCGCGTCGCGCGGCCGCGACCGCGCCGATGGCCACCTCGTCCGCAACGTCGGCATCGAGATCCCACTCGACATGGATGTGCTCGCTACTCTCGGCGACGAAGAGGCCCGGCTGCGGGTGATTCACGGGTGGCGCCTTCCTGGTGACATCAATCGCCCGACAGGCTAGCGGCCGCTGTCAGAACACGCCCGTGGCTCAGATTGGGATCAACCAACGAGAACAAGTGCGAGACCACCACTATGCTCTCGCTCATGTCTGTCGACGAAACCACACCTGACACTTCACCCGCCACCCGCAGCACCACCGCGAAGAAGGCCCCCGCCAAGAAGGCCCCCGCGAAGAAAGCCACAGGCACCCGCAGCACCACCGCGA
>CAZKVQ010000007.1:46393-63837 GCA_964556255.1 uncultured Actinomycetes bacterium | reverse complement strand
CCCGCCAAGAAGGCCCCCGCGAAGAAAGCCACAGGCACCCGCAGCACCACCGCGAGGAAAGCCCCCGCCAAGAAGGCCCCCGCGAAGAAAGCCACAGGCACCCGCACAACCACTGCAAGGAAGGCACCCGCGAAGAAGGCGACCACCCGCCGGGCAACCGCGGCCGCAGCGCCGAAGATCGTGGATGGCACGCAACTGAATGCCAAGGTTGAGGAATTCGAGATCGACACGGCCGACCTCAGTGGCTCCTCAGTGACCCACCTCACCGTTGCCGAACGCAAGCGGTTGGGGAAACTGGCGAGGGTCAATACACCCAGGAAGGACTTGGCAACCTGGGCCCCCGGGGATGATCGCCCAGATGCGACCGGATTGCTCCTGGGGCAAGAGACCTCGCGAGTTCAGGCTTTGTTGCCGGTTCGCCATGCCCGCATGGCGACCAGTGCGTTCGCCTTCTACCGGGGGGCAGCGATCGTGATGGCTTCCGACCTGTCCACTACTCCACGCACCAACCTCGAGGTGCAACTCTGCGGCGATGCACACCTCTCGAATTTCGGGATGTTCGGTGCGCCCGACAGATCCGTAGTGTTCGACGTCAACGACTTCGACGAAACCAACCCCGGACCGTTCGAGTGGGACGTCAAGAGGCTCGCGACCTCCTTCGTACTGGCTGCACGGGACAACAAGCTTCCGGCCGAAGTTGCCCGCAAGGCCGCCATGATGGCGGCTACCAGCTACCGCGAATCGATGGCGGAACTCGCACTAAAGACAGATCTTGACATCTGGTACGAGCGGGTCGACCCGAGTTCGGTGGTCGCGGCCCTGGCCGCTCTGCCGGCCAGTGCAACCAATAAATCCAAGAAATCGGGCGCGAAGCGCAAGAAGGTGGAAGAGCTTGCCCAGGCCGCGGTTCAGAAAAGAGTGGCCAAAGCGCGCGCCAGGGATGCCTGGTCCGCGATCGAGAAGATCACCGAAGTCGTTGACGGGCAGCGTCGATTCCGCAATCAACCACCGCTCCTGGCCAGACTTGATGCGAACGCCGAGACCTACGCTCTGGTCAACCACCTCTTCCACACCTACCGGGCGACGCTGGAGGAGGATCGGCAGGTACTTCTCCGACGCTACGAGATCATCGACTTTGGCCACAAGGTCGTCGGGGTCGGCAGCGTAGGACTCCTTGCGTTCGTGCTGCTCATGCGCGGGCGCGACGACAACGACTTGATGGTCCTGCAGGTGAAGCAGGCTCAGTCCTCGGTCCTCGAGCCTTACACCCGCAAGTCGGTGTACACCAAGCACGGGCACCGCGTGGTCGCTGGCCAGCGACTCATGCAGACCGCAAGCGACTCATTCCTCGGCTGGATCCAGGGACCGGGCGGGCGACACTTCTACGTCCGTCAGCTCAGGGACATGAAGTGGTCGCCAGATCCCTCCGTGCTGAACGCCGACAAGATCGTTCGGTACGCCATGCTGTGCGGACACACACTGGCCAGGGCTCATGCCCGCGCCGGGGACTCCGTGGCGATTTCCGCCTACCTGGGCGGCGGCTCATCATTCGACAAAGCCATCACCGAATTCGCCATCGCCTACGCGGACCAGACAGAGCGTGATTTCGCGGAATTCACGGCCGCGATCGCCGACGGACGGATCGAAGCACACGAGGAATAGCGAACTTCAGGTCCGCGCGCACTGCAGGCACCGATCTGCTTCGTAGCCCACGCGAGCCCTGCGCAAGCGCAACACGCGTGGCGGTTCTGATGCGCGACGATTCTGATGCGGGGTGCTGGTGCGGGGGTCCGGATGGCCCCCTAAGGGTCAGAGAATCCTGAGCAGGGCCGTGACCACAACCGCAATGAGCGCGACGTCAAGGCCGAAGAAGATCCAAATAGTGGCGATTGTGTGGTTCAGGACGAATGCGCGCCAACCCACGTCGCCGTGGTAGGCCTCGGGTTCCATCCGCATCCGGGCCGTCGCACGCTTCGGAACGGGACCCACGACCTCAAATCGGGCAACGTCACTCCCCCAGGCTTCCGCGCTGTAGGGCGTCGTGATCGCCTGCGCCATGACACACCACCTTGATTCGACTCGCCTGCTGACCTTGATGTGATCGGCATACCCAACTTGGGTCTTGACGAAACATCGATAGGGAATCTCGACAAATTTCGGGCCTGCGTGTATCCATTTCCGGCCTCGTTCGTCTATGGGACGTCAGAACGAAGAATCGATCGTCCATGGAGGACACAATGACCAGGAATGAGAACACCATCGACCGCGTGATCCGTCTCGTCATCGCGGTAGCTGCCATCGCAGGTGCCGTCGCAGTTGGCGTCGGCACGGTCTGGGGCATCGTCCTGTTGGTGGTGGCGGCGGTGATGGTGGTCACGGCGGCGGTGGGATTCTGCCCGCTGTACCGACTGTTCGGAATCAGCACTTGCAAGGTCCCCAACTCGACGTCCGCAGCGCCCAAGGAGTCGGCAGGGGTCTCGCGCTAGCCACGGAATCGCTAGCCTCGGAGTATGGACAGGGATCGGATGGCGGCAGAACTCCCTGCCGCCATCCCCGGTCTGCTCCGCTACGCCGCCACGATCACCGACAACTCGGACACCGCCGAGGACCTCGTGAGCGAGACGCTCGTCAAGGCGTTGGAGCGATGCGGGTCATTCCGAGGGGACTCGGGTCTGTCCACCTGGCTCCACCGGATCCTGCACAACTTGGCCGTGGACCATTTCAGGCGCGCGTCCAGAGAGGTGCCGGCCGACGATATCGCCTCGCAGGTCGAGGCAAAATGGCAAGAAGATGACTACACCGTGGACGCGGCGGCGGTGGTCGGGCGGGCGGAGACCAAGGAGGAGCTCCTCGATGCTCTGGTGCATCTGCCGCTGAAGTACCGGACGGCGGTTGTGCTCCACGACGTTGAGGGCTACACGGCTCGGGACAGCGCCGAGATCCAGGACATCAGCGTCCCGGCGGCCAAACAGCGGCTTCGGAGGGGACGGATGATGTTGGTGAGCCAACTCGCCGCGGGGCACGAACGACGCCAGCAGTTGAAGGGCGTGCCGCTTCGTTGTTGGGACGCCCGCAGCCGGGTCAGCTCCTACCTCGACCGGGAGCTGGATCAAGCTGAGGCGGCGCGTTTGGAGAAACACCTCGCGGGCTGCCCGACCTGTCCGCCGTTGTACGCCTCACTCGTTGGCTCTGTGGAAGCACTCAACGGGCTGGGTGAGCGCGATCCCGACGAAGTGATTCCCGCCGAGGTGGCCGACAGACTGAAGGCCGCGATTGACGGCGCCCAAGCCACCCGAGGGTGAGTGTTGCGTCGGACTCGAGCCGCCCGGCGGATTGCCGCGGCCCCCGTGCTAGAGGCTGTCGAGCGCGGCCGAGAGTTTCGCCGTCACCTCGTCGGCAACCTCTTGCATGCCATCACCCTCGGCGATCTCGACCATCATCTGTGGGTTGATCATCTCCACCACACTGCGATCCGCGCCCTCCGCACGGACCACCACGTTGCACGGCAGCAGTACTCCGACTGACGGTTCCACCTGCAGAGCGCGGTAGGCGTGGTTGGGGCTGCAGGCCCCAAGAATGATCTGCGGTTCGATGTCGGCGCCGATCTTCTCCTTCAGGGCGGCCTGCATGTCGATCTCGGTGATGACTCCGAAGCCTTGTTCCGCAAGGGCAGCACGGACGTCGGCGACCGCCTGATCGTACGGGCGGTCCAGGGTGGTGCTCATTGAGTAAGTCATGGGTGTCCCTCCGTCTTCGTAATCTGAACTCTGTCAGCGTTTCGGCGCTGGCGGCTTCAGGCCGACTCTGAGCCGTGGGCGGCGGCGTGGAACTCCGAGAATGCGGCGAAGGCGCGCGGTCCGTAAATCGTTGCCGGTCCGCCATTCATCAGGATCGCGACACCGATCGCCTCGGCGGCCTCTTCCCTCGATGCACCGGCACGCACGGCAGCGTCGGCGTGAGCCGCAATGCAACCATCGCACTCCTCGCTGACTGCGATCGACAGCGCGATGAGTTCCTTGAACTTTGTGCTGAGCGCACCCTCGGCGAACGACGCCTGGTGCAGCGCGGCGAAGCCCTTGTAGACATCGGGAATCATCCGACGCAGCTCGCGGGTGTGCGGACGCAGTTCGTCCTGAACATCTTTGCCGTAACTCATGTGGAACTCCTCGGATAGATGGCGGAATCAGTGGTGAGCGTTACGCGCGACTTGCGTCGACAGGTCGGCGTGCGAGGAACAGGGCATCGATCGCTGCACCGGCGTCGGAGCCCCCTGGCACATCGCGCAACACTTCCTCACATCGTTCGACCTCCAGATCCCCTCCCTCGCGCCCATCTGCGAGCAGATCCGCGGCGATGTCCTCGGCTGTGTACAGCACAGCAGGGTCCTGCGGTCCGCCAACCCCGTGGACAAGGTTGCGGGAGTGATGCGCGACAACGAGCAGGTGACCACCGGGGGCGACTGCGCTGGCGGCCATTCGCACGGCATGTCCCCGAAGGTCCGCCGGCACCTGTAGGTACACCAGCATCACCAAGTCGAAGGCGGAGGGAGGTGGCACGTACTCGGCCAAATCTGCGCAGACCGAGGTGACCTTCGTGGCATCGTCGCCCCATCGTTGTGACGCGAGGCTCGCCGCACGGTCAAGCGCCCGCTGGGAGAAGTCCACCAACGTCGCCCGCCACCCTTGCTCAGCCAGCCATAGAGCATTGCGCCCCTCGCCGCCGGCCAGGTCCAGTGCGGTCCCGGGGACAAGTTCGTTGGCCACCTCTTCAACCCAACGGTTGGGTCCCGCGGACCAGACCAGATCCGAACTCGAGTAGCGATCGTCCCACTGGGAACTGTCCACCACTGCCTCCACGTGCGCGATTAATACCCCCCAGGGTATCATGAACAGAGAGACTGCTCGCAGAACCGCCGCCGCACAAAGGAGTCCCTCCATGGAGATCACCGGAGACGAACTCGGCCCCATCCTCAATCGACTGCGACGGGCCCAGGGTCAACTTGCCGGGGTCATCCGCATGATGGAGGACGGGCGGGAGTGCCAGGACATCATCCCGCAACTGGCTGCGGTATCGAAAGCACTGGACAAGGCAGGGTTCGCCATAGTTGCAAGTGGCCTGCGCCAGTGCGTTACGGAATCCACTGACGCCTCGGGTGACGCCGCGGGGCCCGATCTGGCTGCCCTGGAGAAGCTCTTCCTCACTCTCGCCTGAGTGGACCACCTCGCAGGAATCGAGGGGTCGAAGGGCACATCGGCACCGCCCCTGGCTGGGCGCGCCTATCTCGGGTCGGATGCTTTAGCCTGCGCACTCCCGCACCCTGACAGTCAGGCCCTTGTCAGAGTATGCATAGTTCGCATATACTGCATTGCATGCACAGTATGCACACGGAGGTTGAACAACCCCGCAGGCTACTGACAGCGCGACAAGTGCAGGATGTGCTGCATATCGATCGCTCCACTGTGTATCGAATGGCGGAGGATGGCCGGATACCCGCGATCAAAGTGGGTAAGCAGTGGCGGTTCCCCAGCGACGAAATCCTTGCCCTGGTGTCTCAGGAGGCCGATGGCCGGCGGAGCACCTTGCGCCCCGCCATAGATTCCTTGGAAGCACAGGCCGGCGGTCTTAACCCGGTAGTTGCCACCGCGGTCGTTGAAGCCACCGCTGACCTGCTCGGCGTGATGATGGTTGTGACGGACATGACCGGAACCCCCATCACACCGATCACGAATCCGTGCCCGTGGCTGGTCGCGAACGGGCAAGACCCCGAGGTCATCGCGGCCTGCCTCAGCGAGTGGCGCGAGTTGGCAGACGATCACGACCTCACCCCGCGTTTTCGACTCGGTGAGGCCGGCTTCGAATGCGCCAGGTCATTCACTCGTTCGGGTAGTCAACTGACCGGGATGGTCCTCGCAGGGGGTGTCGCGCCCGACGGTGCCGACGCCTCGGACCTCTACGCCCTTGGACCTGAGGAGAGGCTGCGTGTGCTTGCAGCCCTGCCCCGGATCGCAACAGCAATCTCACGCCAAGCGCCGGGGACCCTCGGTGCACCAACCGAGGAGAGAATATGAAGAGGCTGCTAGTTCTGGGCGCTGGTACCGCCGGCACCATGGCCGTGAACAAATTGCGTCCCAAACTGCCGGAAGACGAGTGGAACATCACCGTCGTCGAGCCGCGCGACACCCACTACTACCAACCCGGGTACCTGTTCATCCCGTTCGGCACCTACACCCCCGATGAGGTGGTCAAACCCACCAAGAAATTCATTCCGGCGGGCGTCGACATGATCTCAGGGGAAGTCGACAAGGTGGTGGCCGACGAGAACAAGGTGTTGCTCACCGACGGTCGCGAACTGCGATACGACTACCTCATCATCGCCAGCGGCACGACGCCACGGCCGGACCAGACGCCAGGAATGGCTGAGGACGAGTGGCACAAGAGCATCTACGACTTCTATACCTACGAGGGGACCTGCGCGTTAGCAGAGAAGCTCAAGACCTGGGAGGGCGGCCGACTCGTCATCCACATCACCGAGATGCCGATCAAGTGTCCGGTGGCCCCGCTGGAGTTCACCTTCCTCGCCGACGCCTTCTTCGAGGAGAAGGGCATGCGCGACAAGGTGGACATCACGTACGTGACGCCGCTCGAGGGCGCGTTCACGAAGCCGGTGGCCTCCAAGCACCTGGGCGACATGCTGGATAACCGGAACGTCCACCTGGAACCCGACTTCATGATCGAGTCCATCGACCCAGACGAGAAGAAGCTCGTCTCATTCGACGAGCGGGAGGTCCCCTTCGACCTGCTGGTGACGATCCCGCTGAACATGGGCGCGGACTTCGTCGGCCGATCGGGACTGGGCGACGATCTCAACTACGTCCCGGTGGATCAATACACTCTGCTGTCCAAGGCCTACGACAACATCTTCGCAATCGGCGACGCCTCCGATATTCCCGCCTCCAAGGCGGGCTCGGTGGCTCACTTCGCGATGGATTTGTTCCCGTCGAATTTCCTGGCCCACATCCAGGGACTTCCGATGCCTTCACCGTTCGACGGCCACGCCAACTGCTTCATTGAATCCGGTCACGGCAAAGGCCTCTTGATCGACTTCAACTACGACACCCAACCGCTTCCGGGTAAGTACCCGCTGCCCGGCGTCGGCCCGTTCTCGTTGTTGAAAGAGACCGAGATCAATCATTGGGGCAAACTGATGTTCAGGTGGATGTACTGGAATCTGCTGCTTCCAGGTAAGGAACTCCCCCTCCCCGCCCTGATGTCGATGGCGGGCAAAGAGCCGGAGGACGCGTGATGAGTACCGAGGCCCCAGTGGGCGCCCTACCGGACGCCGAACTCGCCGACCGCCTCGACCGGATGTCTGCGCAACTGGATCTCGTCACGGCCGAGCTCATGGCCCAGCGCGCAAGTCGGGAGAAGTGGTCCGACTTGGCCGAGACTCTGACGCCGGTCACCCGCAGCGCCATGGACATGGCGACCGTCGAGATGAACGAGTTGAGTCAGGATGTCACGATAGAGGACGCGACGGAGTTTGCCCGCACTTTGGCGCGCAGCCTGCCGCAACTCAACGCGATGATGGCGCAGCTGGAGGGCTTGACCGAACTGGCCGCCCAACTAAGCGCCCTGAGCAGCCCGGCGATGGCGAAACTGACCGAGACCCTGGAAGTGGCCGACGAGAAGGGCTACTTCGCGTTCGCTCGCCAAGGTGCGAAGATCGCCGACCGGGTGGTAACCCAGTACAGCGAGGACGATGTCGCAGCACTGGGAGACAACGTGGTGACGATCCTGGACGCGGTCAAGGAGATGACCCAGCCCGAGATCATGGGCATGGTTCGGCGCACCGCGATGACGGTGCAGGAAGGCGAAGACGTCCATACCGAGCCGCCGTCGATGTTTGCTCTTCTGAAGTCGATGCGCGACCCGCAGACCAGGCGCGGGCTCGCGAGGGTCATGTCCATGCTCCACACGGTCGGTGAAGAGCACCTGCCGGCCGAGATCAACCAACCCGAGGGAAGGAAATAGGAAGATGCCCACTGCAACGATCGCGGGCCAGGAGGTCCAGATCAACGACGAGGGATTCCTCACCGAGTACGACGAATGGAACGAGGACATCGCGAAGGAACTCGCCGCGAATATCGGAATCGAGATGACCGAACAGCACTGGGCCGTCATCAAGTTCCTGCGCGAGGACTACAAGGAGAAGAACGAGACCGCCACCACCCGCCGGGTGCAGACGGTCGGGGGTTTCCCCACCAAGGAGCAGTTCGTGCTCTTCCCGAAGAAGCCGGCCAAGAAGATGGCCTACATCGCCGGCCTGCCCAAGCCCCACGGTTGCGTCTAGGAAGGACGAGACATCATGAGCATCATCCCCGATTTCGGCGACGACGCCGAGACAGACCGCAAGTTGGCGATCATCTGTTCCAAGGGCAACCTGGACATGGCCTACCCGGGCCTCGTGCTTGCCAACGCCGCACTCGGTGAAGGCGTGGACACCATGATCTTCTTCACCTTCTGGGGCTTCGACATGATCACCAAGTCGCGCATGCATGACCTGCAGTTCTCAGCGGTCGGCAACACTGCGATGCACCTGCCGGGTAGCGACAAGCACATGCCGCAGGCTTTGGCACCGATGCCGGGCATGACGACGGTAGCGACCAAGATGATGAAGAAGCAGATCGCCGATCTGGGCATCCCGGAGGTACCGGACTTCCTCGATCAGATCGTCGCCGCCGGGGGCGTGCTGTGGGCCTGCCGAATGTCCGCCGACATGAACAATCTGGAGGAGTCGGATCTGCGCGACGACGTCGCCGGAATCATCAACGCCAGTGACTTCATCGAGATGACCGACGGCGCGCAGCTCCTGTTCATCTGATCGCCGCAAACAGAACCGGTCGACCCCGCCTCCCCCACGGGACGCGGGGTCGACCGATGTCATGACCCTGGACGCCCGCGTGACTACACCAGATTCACCACGGCCATCATACCCGCGTCCTCGTGCGGAAGGATGTGGCAATGCATGACGATCTTGCCGGTGAAATCAGTCGGAGCCATGCGTACGGTGATGCTGCCGGGCGTTGTGGGACCAGTGGCCGGCGGGATCGGATAGGTGTCCCAGAAAGCTGGCTCGGCGACCGGTCGACCATTCTCGGCAACCACGTAGAACGGGTTGGTGTGGATGTGGAAGGCGTGGGGTTGATCCGAGAGGTTGCGCACTTCCCACTCGGCCACGGTGCCCAGTTTCAACTCGACGACGCTCGGGCCCTGATCGAAGGTCAGCCCGTTCACCGTCATGGCACTCCCCCAGGAGCCGAACTCCACGACTTGGCGCTGCGTTACCGCTGAGGCAGGTATCGGGGTGATCTGTGCCGGCAGTTTCGTGGGCAGTCCCATCTTTACTGGGGACCCGGAAACCACCACCGTCGCAAAGGTCACGTCTGGCTGACCGAATCCGGTTGCCGTGCGTCCCACCAGCGAGAACGTGCCCGGAGTCGCCGGGGCCTGCACGAGTATGTCGAAACGGTTGCCAGGCACCATCACGTGACTGTCGGACTCGACCAACTTCGGCAGCGTCATGCCGTCGCGCGCTAGGAACTTCAACCCACCTGGCAGGCTCCTACCCTTCGCATCTAACAAGGTGAGATCGAAGTAGTCGATGGGGTCAGCGTTGACAATGCGCCAACGACGAACTTCCCCAGGCCTCATCTGCAGTTGCGGGGCGACCACTCCGTTGACCGTGAAGAGTGGATTCCCCGATAGCGACAGTGAGCGGTCGTCGTGCATCTCCGCCATCCGCACCAACATCGCCGGCCCATCCTGGATGCGCTGGAGCACCAGCAGGTCCTCCCCGGCCTCCCGAACTTCCGGAACCTCGTCGAGAGGGCCGGCGATGACGATCGCCCCAGCCATCCCACCGAGGACCTGATGGGACACAGCACCATGCCGATGCGGGTGATACCAATTCAGCCCACCCCAATGATCAGCTGGAATGGCGATCTCGTACTCCTGCCGCGCACCACGAGCAACGTCCAGGAACACATTGTCGCTGTTCCCGGAGGGTGAGACATGCAGGCCGTGCGTGTGCAGGTTCGTGCCGTTGTCGGACATTCCCTGCCCCTGCATTCCACCGTTGCCCTGCCCCCCACCCATCATCATCCCGCCACCAGACGTGGCCTCCGCGAGGTTGTTTACCAGGGTGATCCGCAGCGTGTCGCCGGGCCGCGCCCGCAAGGTGGGACCAGGTGCGGTGGCACCGTAGGTCATGGTGCGAACCGAGGTCCCGCCGATCACGGATGTCGAACTGGTACACACGAGTTCCGCGCGCAGCACCCCCGCCGAGGACTCGATCTCTGCCGGCATGGCGAACCCGGATCGGCCGTTCACCTCGGCATTGGGGCTTGCCGTCCCATTCGGGGCCGACGTCTCCGTCGAACACGCGGCGACGATCCCGCCGGTCGCAGCCAGCGCGCCCGCGCCGACGGCACCCTTGAGCAGCGAACGCCGACTCCATGTGGCATCAGCCATCAGGACTTCACCCTCCTGTCAGGAACCTGGCCAGTGCCGTGAAATATACCCTAGGGGGTATATTGTTCCAACATCCCTGAGCACCAGGCGCACAGCACCTACGTCAGACGAGAGGTTACGCAGCATGATCGATCAGATCTCGGCCATCGAACTCCACGCCGTGATGGCGACAACCAGCGTGAAACTCATCGATGTTCGAGAGCAGTGGGAGTTCGACGGCGGCCATGTCCCTGGGGCCGAGTGGATCCCTATGGCCCTCGTGCCAATTCGCAGGCAGGAATTCGTCTCGCCGGACCCCGTCTATGTCGTCTGCCGCACCGGAGCACGCTCCGGCCAGGTGGTGGCATGGCTGGCACAGCAGGGCATCGAGGCCACCAACGTCACCGGCGGCACCCAACTTTGGAGCCAGCAGGGGTACCCGATCGAGACGGCCCAGCCGACCGGAAGGATGGCCTGAACCATGACTCGTCCCATCGTCCACATCATCGAGACTCCCGACCTTGGCGATCGTTCCTACCTGGTGGCCAGCGGGGCCACCGCCGTGGTGGTCGACCCGCAACGTGATATCGATCGAGTCCTGGCCGTGCTCGACGAGCAAGGCTGGCAGGTGAGTCATGTCGTCGAGACGCACGTCCACAATGACTACGTCTCCGGGGGACTTGAGCTGTCCAAGCAGCTGGGTGCCACTTACGTCGTCCCCCGCGGCCACGACTACAGCTTTGACGCGCTCATCCTCGGAGACGGCGACGAGTTCCAGGCCGGAGACATGCGCTGGCGGGTCCTGCACACTCCGGGTCACACTCCCCACCACGTCTCCTACGCAGTGAGCGTGGACGGCGACGAGGAGGCGGTGTTCACGGGCGGTTCGCTGCTGTTCGGCAGTGTAGGCCGACCTGACTTGATCGGACCCGAGGCAACCGAGGGACTGGCCCACGACCAGTGGCGGTCCATCCGGAAGATCGTCGAAGGTGTGGCCGACACCGCCGCCGTTTTCCCGACCCATGGCTTCGGTTCCTTCTGCAGCGCCACCGCCACCACGGGTCTGGCATCTACGGTTGCCGAACAAGCCGCAACCAACCCTGCCGCGCAACTGGACGAGCATGAGTTCGTGGCGGAACTTCTGGAGGGCCTCGATGCCTTTCCCGCCTACTACAAGCACATGGGCCCAGCCAATGAGGCCGGTGCGCCCGCAATTGATCTGTCGCCAGCCGAGCTTGTTGATCCGGTGGAGTTGCGTCGACGCATCGACGCCGGCGAGTGGGTCGTGGATCTACGCCAACGGCGGTTGTGGGCCACTGAACACATCGCGGGCAGTTTGAGTTTCGACGCTGAAGGCAACGCGGTGACGTACCTGGGATGGCTGCTGCCCTGGGGCACTCCCATCACCCTGCTGGGTGCCAGCGAGGAGCAGATCGCCGAGTTCCAGCGCAGCCTGACCCGGATAGGCATCGATCGACCAGCCGGACGGAACGTCGGAACAGCAGCCGATTGGGCTGCCACCCCCACCGATCTACGGTCTGTCGGCCGAGCCGACTACACGGAACTGGCGAAGGCCTTGGATGAGAATCCCAAGTTGATCGTGGTCGATGCCCGTCGGCGCACCGAATGGCGAGAGGGTCACATTGCCGGGGCCCGACACGTGCCATTGCACGACTTTCCGGACGAACTCGGTCAGATCAAGGCGTGGTCTCAGGCAGCCGAGCACGCCGGCGCCGACCCCACCGTGTGGATCTCCTGCGGCAGCGGCTTTCGCGCCATGGTCGGGGCCTCTCTTCTTGCTCGGGAAGGCGTACCCGTGGTCGCCGTGGATGACGACTTCGCAACGGTATCGGCCACATCACTGCCGATCGTTAGCGAAGGCCACGCTGCGACCATCGGCGAAGCCTACAGCGACTGACCTCGCCGCCAAATGCGCTCGCGACTGACGCTGCCCGTGAGAAACGGACGCTGAACTCGTGGACCTGTTGGTGTTGCTGTCGATCGGCATAGCTCTGGGTCTGGCGCTGGGTCTTTTCGGCGGTGGCGGCGGCATCTTGGCGATCCCGCTCTTGGTGGCCGCTGGTGTGCCCACCGACGAGGCCGGGACGACGTCGCTGGTAGTCGTCGGCATCGGAGCCATCGGCGGACTCATCCCGCATGCCCGGGCGGGTCGGGTCGCCTGGGGCGAGGGCGAAGTCTTCGGAGCCCTCGGGGTGCTCGGCGCGATGGCTGGTTCGGTACTTGCGATCCTCGCCGACGACACGCTGCAACTGTGGGCCTTCGCGGGAGTGCTCGTCCTCGCAGGCGCACTGATGCTGCGCCGTGCCCTCGCATCGTCACCGGCGGCTTCCGATCCGGACACGGCGGCGGACTCGCCGAACCGCCCCCGGAAAACCTGGCCGCTGATCATCGTGACCGCAGCGGCAGTCGGACTCTTCACGGGATTCTTCGGTGTCGGGGGCGGCTTCCTGGTCGTACCTGCGCTGGTGCTGGTGATGGGGATGAGTCTCCACAGGGCCACGGCCACCGCACTTCTTGTCATCGTGATCAATTCGGCAGCCGCCTTCATCCCGCGCGCCGGCCAAGCGCTGGATGGGCAGGCCGTGGTGGTGGTGGCCGCGGCAGTCCTGGTCACCAGTGCGGTGTCAGCCAGGTGGTCGAACCGCTGGTCGGAGAAGTCGCTCGGGGTCGGCTTCGCAGCGCTGGTACTCGGAATGGCCGCACTAACCGTGGCCCAGGCCGCTTCGTAGACGCGGGCGGACAACTCCGAGGCGGTGCTAGCGTCACAGGGTGAGACTCGTGGCGCTGGCGATCAAAGTGCTCGTCGTCGGGCTCGCGGGCTACCTCCTGATCAGATCCAATGCCGGCACCATCGGATTGTTCGGCATTCTGCTCGGTGCGTTGGCGACGTTGGTGGGCGGCTGGCGAACCGGACTCGCGGTGTCCGTCGGCTGTTTCATCGCGGCCGGGGCAGGCCTGACCCTCAGTGCGACGGCATGGGCTGCGGTGCTGTTTGTCGGAATCGTCGCAGCACTGTGCGCCTACGCCAGCCGCGTTGGTCTGCACTCCGCCTGGCTGCCGGTTGTTACCCTGGCCGCACTCGCCGCCACCGCTCCGGTAGTCACCGCACCGATCTGGGGCCACGCCGCACTTGTGGGACTCGGATCACTCGCAGGGGTGCTGGTGTGCGAGATACCGCCTGCGATGCCAGAGAGCGCATCCCGGGTGTGGTTGACCGCCACCGGGGCCCTCATCTATGCGGCGGCCGTCGGGGTCAGTTGCCTGGTGGCTACCTGGTTCGTCGTGGCCTTCCGCATCCCTCACGGCTATTGGCTGATTGCCGCCTTGGCCGCGTGCGCCCAGCCGAGCCCGAGCCGGGCTGAAGACAAGGCGCTGCAACGGCAACTCGGCACCGTTGTAGGTGGGCTCGTCGGACTGTCGCTGACGGCAGTGATCCACGACCGCAATGCCCTGCTGACGGCGGCAATTGTTCTTGCTCTGCTCGGGGTCGGCTCACTGTGGCGCGGATACGCCTTCACCATAGGTTTTCTCGCCGCTGCGATTGTGGTGTTGGCGGGGCTGTCCTCCACTGCCGGCGACGTGGCCGGCATCCGGATCGGGCTGAACATCCTCGGCGGCATCATCGTCATCCTCGTGTCAGCATCCCTGGCACCGCTGTTGGCACGTATCAACCAGCGGGTCCCGCTGGTGTTGGAGCCTGCTGCCGTTCCTGGAGGTCCAGATACTGCAGGCTGAACCCGGCCGCAACCACCATCAGCAGGGCAACCGCCACCAAGGCAGCAATCGCATTGCAGACCCAGAACGCCCACGAGGTCAGCAGCAGGAGCAGCGTTCCGACCACGCTGGCCACACCGAGCCCGAGCAGCCCAAACAGCAACGTGACCCACAGCGTGCGCCAACGATGCCCAACGGTCAGTTCGGAACTCCGATGGAAGGCGCCGCGAATCCCGTTGCCCGCCATCGCCGAGACCGGGCCGGCAACCGCCCACCGGGAGAGCAGCCACGCCGCGATCGGCAGCAGCACGACCGTCGACGAGAGCAGCGCTGCCGTGACATAGAGCAGAGCGACGACGACCGCCGTCGCGGGCCTTCGTGCGGCCGTTCGCATCGAGGAAGCAGCGGTCGCCCTGATCCCTGACGCCTCGTCGGCGAGGGCGATGAGTCCGGCTGCGAAAATCCATAGCGCTGCGCAGAACTGCAAGAGAAAACCGAGCAGAAGCGCGAGACCGACCTGCCAGAGCGAGGCCGGGGCGCCGACCTCCGCAAGATTTGATGTGGCCCTGGGTCGCAGCAGGTAGGACTCGCCTAACGCAGCGACAGCCGCCGAAGCGAACAGGATCAATCCCAACGGCAGATACACGGAGCGCTTACGCCACCACCAGACGAAGGCTGAACCAACGATCTGGCCGGCCCGCCGCTGTCGCACGAGTGGATCCGACCCACCACGCCACCGTGTCCGACGGATACCGAGCACAACCAGGACCAGGATCGCAACGATGGCGATAATCACGAGCCAGGGGTTTGCCAGCACTTTGATGAACAGCAGCGAACCGGCGGCCGTCAGGGTGCAGAAACCATCCACTGCTACGCCACCCACCGGTGGTATTGCGACCGCGGACGCTCGACCCTCATCCTGTTGCCAACTCACCGGGGTCGTCCACTGCGTCTTCGTGTTCGGCCCGGTGGGGCCGTTGTTGAACGACGGCGCCTTTTCTCCCCATCGGCCGGTGAAGTCGAGCCAGGCGAATTCCCCAGATGCCGGCGGAGGAGTATCCGGTAGCAACACCACCTTCGGGTTCAACTGCACCCCGGGAGCGGTCGTGTTGTCGCATCCGAATCCAGCGGCGGCACTCTTGCCGAACCACCGTGCCTGCGTGAAGTAGGCCGCATGAGACCCCTGACCGGGATACACAGCCACATGATCACCATCCCGGTGCAGCTTGGGGTCATCCCAGTTCGCCACCT
Source organism: uncultured Actinomycetes bacterium (assembly GCA_964556255.1). Lineage (GTDB taxonomy): Bacteria > Actinomycetota > Actinomycetes > S36-B12 > UBA10799 > JACJWR01. The sequence goes on along the minus strand of CAZKVQ010000007.1, from coordinate 48,342 downwards.
CCGAACCCTCGTGCTGGGCATAGGCGACCTGCGTGGGGGACACCGTCAAGGCGGCTTGGGCGTCGACTGCGGGGAACTCCAATTGGATCATTTCCCAATCGCCCTCGTGCTTGTCGTTCCAATCGTTGTAGACCCAGAAGAACCAGTACTGCAGCACCAAGGTCTCGGGCTTGTCTGCCTGTTTGAGCACGTGTGCGTACACCGTCGGCGTCGCCGACTGGGCTTTCGACCAGGTCTCGTAGTCACAGCCGGGGGTCAATGGTGATCCCGGGTAGTCCAGGTAGAAGCCGTCGCCCTTGCCCGCGATATCCGCGGCTGTGGGCGCGACCTTGACAACGGCCCCGTCGGGTCCCCGAAGGACAACGTCGGGGTTGCCGAGGACCGTAGTCACCGGGACCGGCCGGAAGGGTTCGCCATCGCCACATGGCACGTCCTGACGGCGGACAACCACGATCGGCGCGTACCGATCCGCCAATTGCTGTTCGGCAGACGTGGTGGGCGCCGCGCTGCGCACGTGGTTGCCCGAGGGTGTCGCCGAGGCGGCGGGAGCCCACCCGAGCAGAGTGATCAGGATCCCGAGTAGCAGGGCAATGGCGAGGGATGCCCGTCCCGGGCCGTAGCCGTTGAACTGCTGATGGGTGGTTCGGGCGGGCTTCATGGCGCGACCCTAGCCAGCATCCGGGCCGGGTGGCTTCCGATTGGGACACCTCGACAGAGTTGCGGCGATGGTCCTCAGAATCGCAGGCGGACCCACGCACAGGGCCCAGGATGAGTGCCGGGCTCAGGATCGGTACACGCGCAGCGCCACGGTGACTGGATTAGAGTTGATCACGCGATACGCGGTGCGGAGACCCACCTCTGCCCTGCACCCAACGCTTCGAGGAGGAGCGACTCGTGACACTGCCGGGCGACGAGTCCCTCCCCGCAGGCGAGCCAACGACGGCCATGCCAGCCCTACGAGAGGGCCTGTTGGGACAACTGGTGTTTCGCGCCTTGGATGTCATCATCATCACCGAGGCTGAACCCCTGGATGAGCCGGGGCCGCGGATCGTCTATGTGAACGAGGCCTTCACCCGACTGACCGGATATCGGCCGGAGGAGGTGATCGGACGCAGCCCCCGATTCCTGCAAGACCCGACGACTACCGACGCCGAGACGCGCAGGCAGGTGCGCGAGGCTCTGCAGCAAGGTGCGCCTTTCGACGGCGCCATTCTCAACTACGCGAAGGACGGGACCGAGTATTGGCTCGACATGCACATCTTCCCGCTGGTCGATTCCGACGGGAGGATCACGCACTTTGCCGCGATCGAACGCGACATCTCAGCCGAGGTAACTCAGCTCAACGAGTGGAAAGTCAAGGCCCTTATCGACCCGCTGACGGGTTTGTTGAACCGACGGGGTTTCGACGTCGTCGCCCAAGAGGCATGGCGCAACTCACCGACCCCCGGGGGTGCGGTCATATCCCTGGACGTCGACAACTTCAAGGCCGTCAATGACACCCAGGGCCACCCTTTCGGGGACCAGTTGCTCACCAAGCTCGGATCGGCACTGCGCATGTCAGCGCGCAGGCAGGACGTTGCCTGTCGAACCGGCGGTGACGAGTTCGTGGTCGTGCTACCTGCTGCCCATCGCGAGGCCGCGACAGCGATTGCGCATCGGATCCGGATGAACATTCCAGCCGCGTTGTCGCCGCTGGCGACGGAACATCCGATCAGTGTCACCGTGAGCGTTGGTGTGGCTGCCAGCGACGGCGCAATCGAACTGGACGAGGTGATGGCCGCCGCCGATCGGGCGCTCTACGCCGCGAAACAGTCAGGGCGCGATCGTCTGGTCGTTGCCGACTAGTTGACGACAGGCCTCCGCCGTCAACCGGCGGGGCGGTCAATCCGGCGGTCAAATGCGCCGGACTGGCGCTAGCCTGCTGCGTGAGGTCAGCATCGACCCGTACT
>CAZKVQ010000007.1:36671-46293 GCA_964556255.1 uncultured Actinomycetes bacterium | reverse complement strand
GCCGCACCACCACCTCTGCCGGTACCGCCTCCGTCCGCGGGTGCGCTCCCACCGCTGCCACTACCGCCGCCACCGAGCCAGGTCACCTACCCCACTGGCCGACCCCCCCAGAACGGATTCGGGACGGCGGCGTTGATCCTGGGCATCGTCAGCGTCCTGCCTTGCGCCTACTTCATCCCCTTGTTGGGTTATCTCTTCGTCGCCGCTCCGGTGCTGGCGATCATCTTCGGCGTCATCGGTCGAAAGAAGGCTGATCAGGGACTGGCCACGAACAAGAACCTCGCCACATGGGGATTCTGGCTGGGGATAGCCGGCCTCGTGCTGTACGCGATCGCAGTCGTTGTGTTGATCGTGTGGGTTGCGGCCGCTGGTAACTGACGCCCGGGGCGCTACTTGCCGATCGCGGCCTCGAACACGATCTGCACCGCGTCCGACACCCGCAGTGCGCCCAGCATGGTGCTGTAGGGCTTCAACCCGAAGTCGGAGTGCCGGATCGTCGTCTCAGCAGTGACATTCCAGTGATCGCCAGCGTCCGCAGCGACCACCCGGACTTCCGCCGCGCTATCGACGCCCGCGATGGTGGCGCTACCAGAGAGCGTGTACTGCTGCCCGGCTGGGACCAGCGAAGTACTGGTGAAGGATGCGGTCGGTTGCCGTTCGGCATCGAGGACGCCCACCGCATTCTTCACGATGGCTCGACGGTCGCCGTCACTGAGCGGCTTAAGGCCGCCCGAGGCCCGCACCACCTGGAGACTGGCCACGTGAATAGTCAGGTCCACGGCCACCGGGGTTTCGCCGTTGAAGTCGACCGTCGCCCGCCAGTCCTCGAACTCCAGGGTTAGCGCATGACCCATTCGTGCTGCGCTGCCCTCCACCCCTGTGGACAGCGTCAACGTGCCATTTTCGGGGCCCAACTCGACGGTCTGCATGGGGCCAGGCTAGCCACTGGAGCATCATCCACGGGTTTGTGCACAGTGGGGACATCCTGTGGATAGTCCTTTCGGCCGATCCCCAATGCCCTGATTGGGCCAGAAGCCATGCTTGGAATCACGCAAAGTTACCCTCGAGAGTGTGACCCAGGCCACATCTCCTCCGTTCGTGCCAGTTTCACCTCCTCAACTCCGCGGACCGATGTCGGGACGCGCGCCGAGAAACTTGGGAGGCCTCCGCCTACGGCGCTAGGCTGCACCCGAAACAGGATGCGGGCGTCCCGCCCGACCTTCAAGATCAGTTCGGCGAGTGCCGGAAGAGATGGGGATGGACATGAGTATCGGAACGCAGAATCCTGGGGCCCGGCGGGCGGTTACCCGGGGTGTCGGGGTCGCGACCCTCGCGCTCGCGGGCGTCACTTTGGCAGCCTGTGGTAGCTCTAACCTCGACGCTCAGAAGCTTCAGAACACGATCACGGCGAAGATCAACGAGGTCGCGCCCGGGGCGCAGGTCACGGTGTCCTGCCCGAGCGACATCAAGCCCCAGCAGGGTGGCACCTTCCAGTGTTCAGCCACCGTCAATGGCCAGCAGGTAAACCTGGCGGTCACCCAGAATGACGACAAAGGCAACGTCTCCTACAAGTCGGAGCAGGCGTTCCTGTCCTTGGAGAAGGCGCAGACGAAGATCTCCGAGCAACTCGCCCAACAGATCCCCGGTGATTGGAAGACGACCTGTGAGCCACAGGGCGCGACCAACGGAATCTATGTGGCCGCACCGCAAGCCACGTTCGACTGCACCGTGTCCGGGACCAGCGCGGCTGGGGCTTCTCAGACGGGCACTGTCGTTGTGACGGTGACCGATTCCGACGGCAATATCACGTGGAAGCTCCAGCAGGGCGACGAGACAGCGGCCGGAGGCGATCAGGCTCAGAGCCCGGCAGCGACCCCGACGCAGTAGCGATCGAACAACGGAACTGCGCGTCCCGACGTCACTTCGCGGTGACCGGGACGCGCAGTTCTTTGCCGTCGGACTTGCACACGAGTTCGTAGGTCCCCGCCGGTACGTCAGCGGTGAAGGCCTTCGTGAGGCCGCTCGTCAGACCCTCGACCTCACCCATGATCTTGGTGTAGTTCCCGTTCTCCTGGCCGTAGAGGTAAACCTCGGTCTCACCACCGGCGCTGGAGGTGGCTGTCACGGTCACCTTCCCTGCGGTGAGCGTGGAGGAACTCAGTTGGCAGGCACTGTCCGTCGCCTGCACGGTGACATCGTTCGTGGGTACCGAGCTGAAGGTCGGCTTTGCCGAGGCGCTGCCGGCCGCCGAGCCACCGTCACCGCAGGCCACCAGGAGACCCAACGAGCTGACGGCCAGGGCGATGGCGGTGACACTGCGGGCGGGCGGCATGCGGGAACTCTCCTTCGAAGGGGCATCATTCGGGCGGGACGGGTCCTGGCGTAGGTCAGGCACTGGCGCTGACCTGGCTCGGGGCGGCTACCGGGGCCTTCTTGGGCGCGGGACGCAGGTAGAGGTACATCACCGGGATGATGTACGCCAACCAGGCGAAGGCCTGCAGCCAGGTTGTTTCCGGGGTGAAGTTGATGGTGCCGCGCAGCAGCGAGGCGTACCAACTCGACGGCGGCATCTGCGCTGAGATGTCCCAGGCCAGGGAGGTGATTCCCGGCAGCACGCCCGCCTCCTGCAGATCGTGGACCCCATAGGCGAGCACACCCGCCGCAACAACTATCAGTGCAGCGCCAGTCCACTTGAAGAAGGTCGCCAGATTGAGCTTCAGCGCCCCGCGGTAGATCAACCAACCTAAGAAGGCCGCTGTACCGAGTCCCAGCGTGGCACCCAGCAAGGGCACAGCGCTTTCGCCCGTGGCCTTCACAGCGGCGAACAGGAACAGCGCCGTCTCAAGTCCTTCCCTGACAACAGCCACGAACGCAACGATCGCCAGCGCGAATCCACCGGCCGCCAGAGCCTTGTCGAGTCGACCGTGGAGTTCACCTTTCAGGCCACGGGCCGCGGACTTCATCCAGAAGACCATCCAGGTGACGAAGCCGACGGCCACGATCGACAGGACTCCGCCGAACGCCTCCTGAGCTCGGAAACTCATAGCGGCACTGGTGAAACTCAATGCTGCACCGAAGATGAGGGAGAGCACCACGGCCGCCAGCACGCCGAACCAGACCAGCCGGATCTTGTCCCTGTTGCCGGTACGGACCAGGTAGGCGATGAGAATCCCCACGACGAGGGAGGCCTCCAGCCCCTCTCGGAGTCCGATCAGGTAGTTCGACAGCACGTGATCCCCTGTTCCTGGCCGTTCGGCCCGCGCCCAGCCGGGGCGTGCGCCGTAATCGAATGCTATCCGGCGCCATCGTCTCATCAAGGCGGCCGGCCCAACTTAGGTATGCCTTACCTAAGGTACACGACTAGTCCCGCGCACGCCCCACCGGCTAGTCGCGTGCCCCATGGGGGCCGATCTCCTCCGGGTGGCTGTTGAGTTTCGACCGGCGACGCCCGTAGCCGAAGTAGATTGCCAGGCCGAGCACCATCCAGACACCGAAGGCCACCCAGGTCAGGTGACCCAGGCTGGTCAGCAGGTACACGTTCAGCAGGATTCCCATGACGGGCAGGATCGGACCCCACGGGACCCTGAACTTCCGCGGCAGGTCAGGCCGCGTCCGCCGCAGGACTATCACGCCGATATTCACCACGATGAAGGCGACGAGCGTGCCGATGCTGGTGGCGTCGGACAACTGGTCGAGGCTGACGAAGGCCGCCAGCAGAGCAACGACGACCGTGACGATCAGGGTGTTCCACACCGGCGTCTGGGTGCGCGGACTCACAGTCGTGAAGACCTTCGGCAGCAGACCGTCGCGGCCCATGGCGAACAAGATGCGGGTGTGGCCGTACATGGTCACCAGCACTACGGAGAAGATCGAGACCACGGCGCCAAGCGCGATGATGATGGGCGCCCACGAACCCCCGGTCACCTTTCCTGCGATCTGTGCGAGTACCGCCTCCTCGCCACTGCCCTCGAAGCTCTGCCAAGGCTGTGCGCCGATCGCCGCAACCGCCACGAGGACGTAGACCGTGGCCACGATCACCAGTGAAGCGATGATGGCGATAGGCAGATCACGCGAAGCGTTCTTCGCTTCCTCGCCGGCTGTCGAGACACCGTCGAAGCCGATGAAGGAGAAGAACACCTTGCCCGCCGCCGCCCCGATTCCGGCCACCCCGAGCGGCGCGAACGGGGCGAAGTTCCCCGGCGTGAACGCCGTGAATGCCACTACGCAGAAAAAGAGCAGGATGGCGATCTTCAGCAGTACCATCGCGGAGTTGAGAGTGGCGGACTCCGATGTGCCGCGGATGAGGAACGCCGAGCAGAGCACGATGACCAGTACGGCCGAGAGGTTCACGACGCCGCCGCCGCCGGGCGGGGCGATGATGGCGGTCGGTAGTTGCATGTCCATGGCGTCGACCAGGAAGGCATTGAGGTACTGACCCCAACCGACGGCCACGGCGGACACCGCCAGCCCGTACTCCAACATCAGGCACCAGCCGACTACCCACGCGACGAACTCCCCCAGCGTGGCGTACGCATACGAGTAGCTCGAACCGGAGACCGGGATGGTGCTGGCCAGTTCGGCGTACGACAGGGCCGAGAACATACACGCGATGGCGGCCAGCAGGAAGGCCACCACGATCGCCGGGCCGGCCTTGGGCACGGCTGTCCCGAGCACGATGAAGATCCCGGTGCCGATGATCGAGCCGACTGAGAAAAGTGTCAGTGCGAAGACGCCCATGGACCTGCGCAGGTGCGGCGATTCGGTATCTGCGCCACTGGCCTCGTACAACAGGGCATCGGGTGACTTCACCCGGAAGAGGCTGCGCGTGAGGGACGTTGCCATACGCCCTCCCTCGTCGCGGCGATGCATCGTTCGCAGCCGCTATCGGCACGCACCGCTCAAACGCATCCGTCAGAGTTACGGTAGTAGACGGGGAGCGTGTTCCGCGGGTCCCTGACGGATTCGACGGCGGGTGTGCGGCGCACGGGACGGGAGTTGGGCGATGGATACCCTCGTGATCGGGACTCGAGGCGATGACGACTCCAGCGAGTCGGCGATCGCCCTCGGTCTGGCGGCATGCGCCACGGTTGGCGCCGAGCCCGTGTTCGTCAACGTGTATCCGACGGACTTCGATTTCCCGGGCGGAGCCGTGGACCCGGAGTGGCGGGCGTTCCTGCGCACCCGCAGCGACGAAGTTCTGGCCTGGGCCCGGTTGGCCGCGGGCGATCCCCCTGGTGCCCGCTACCTGAGCGTGGCCGAGCCGTCGAACGCGGAGGGACTCACCGATGCCGCAACGTCGGCCGCTGCTGTGGGTATCGTCATCGGTTCCGCCCACGGTGGCGTCGCTCGACGACTCTTTGCGGGCACGACCGCCGACCGACTGTTCCACGGCTCGCCAGTGCCAGTTCTGATCGCTCCACCCGGGTACGCCGAGTGGGCCCCCAAACGATTCACCCGGATTGTGGTCGCCTACCAAGGGACCGCAGACGGCCAACGAGCTCTGGCCGCGGCGGCCCGGACTGCCGAGGCGAGCGGCGCCTCGCTGCATCTGGTAACGATCCTCGAGCGCGTCAGTCGCATCTACGGCGGGACGATCAGTAGGGAGGCCGAGGAGGACAAGCTCGACCGCATGGCAACGCAGGCCGCCGCCGCGTTCACCCGGGCCGCCGATGCTTGTCCCGCCGGTGTCCATCTGACGACCCAGATCATTCGGGCCAACGACGTGGCAAGTGCGCTCGCCAAGGTCGAGTGGCGCGACGAGGACATCCTGATGGTGGGGTCGGGTCGCAGTGGCCTCCTGCGTCGAGTCTTCCTCGGCGACGTCAGCTACCGCATCGTGCACGGTGCCGAGGTGCCTTGCGTGGTGGTGCCCCGCAGTTCGGACGTCTGAGATGGCCTCGGCGGCACCGGCTCCAAGCAGCCATGACCTGCTTGTCTTCCTCCCGGGGTTCATGATCGCTCCCGCCGCCTACACCACGCTGCTCGCACCTCTGGCCGACCGCGGGGTGGACGTGCTCACCCCGGCGCTGTACCGGCGCAGTCCGGCGACGATGCTGGGACGGGTCAGTTGCGAACAGGAGGCACAGGCCGCTGCCCAGCGCATCTCGGAGGTTCACACGAGCCGGCGCCCAGATCGGGTCTGGCTGGCGGGCCACTCACGCGGTGGCCAGGCAGCTTGGCGATGCGCCAACCGATTCGCTGAACAGGGCGAGGACCTCCTGGCCGGTCTCATCCTGATCGACCCGGTGGACGGCTCGAGTCGTACCGCCAGCGCGCCTGACGCCACCGCCAGGCCGGCGGTCTTCACGATCCCCACCCTGATCATTGGCGCCGGTCTCGGCGGTCGATGCGCCCCAACTCCGGTGAACCACGACCAGTTTGCGCGGGCGACCCCAGCGGCCGCGCACGTCGTCGTCGAACAACTCGGCCACGCGGACATCTTGGACGGCCGCAGTCGGGCTCTTGGCCGTCGACTGTGTGGCGGCGCTGAATACCCCGATCCGGGACGGACGACCGTGAGCGAACTGATGACCCGCTTCCTAAGGTCCGATGTCGCGGAAACCGAACCGCCGCTGACCGCGTCGGTGGTGTGGCGTCGGCTTCCCGGCCCGCATTCCACCTAGGCCGTCGATCGGCGCCGGGTGGTCTCAGCTCCGGGTCGTCTCTCAGCGCGGCAGGTAGGCCACCGTCCGTTGCCGGAACGTCTCGACCATGTTTCCGACCAGGTCGTCCTTGCGACTCCCGGCGTACTCCTTGTGGTCGATGACGTGGGTGACGTCGCGATGGATGAGGGTGAGCAACGCCGCGGTGAGTTTGGCGGTCGCCGTCACCTGCTGCTCGCCGAATCCGTCGATGAAGTCTGCGTTCGGGTGGATCTCGCCGGAGGTGCCGGCGCTCTCGATCTCGATTCCGTACAGGCGGCCGTTGCCGTTGTCGGCCTCGATGACATCGTTACCGAGCCGCAGTTCGTCCCCGGTACCCGCGTGCGGCCCGCGGGTGGCGCGCATGAAATAGACGGTGCCGTCGCGACCGACGAGGAAGTTCGCTCCCCGGGTGCCGCCCTGCAACCCGTCGTACCGTGTGAGTTGTAGCGGTTGATCGAAGTCCAGCAGAAACTGCTCGGATGGCGCGTTGCCCGCGACCGCTGTTCCGGTGTGGTGCAGCATGACTCCGACCGGATGCCAGTCAGCCTGCCTGCTGGGCAGGTCCCATTCCGCATTCCAGCCATCCTCGACCTTGAGCTTGACCCCTGATGCCTTTACCGCAGCCAGCACCTGATCCGGGGTAGGAGCCGGAGCCAATCCCCCTCCAGGATCGACAGGCGCTGTGCCCGTGGCACTCGACGTCGAGCCAGGTGAGGCAGTGGCGGGCGAAGATGCAGAGGGCTCAGTGGAAGTCGCGGCTGGACTGCTCTCGGGGGGTGTCTCCGTCGGAACCGCGGTCGAGGCCGCTGTCGCCTGGGAGTTGTCGCCGGCAGGACTCGGGGCTCCACCGGCGCCGCCGGCGGAACAGGCCGCCAACATCACTACCGAAACCGCTCCGATGAACCACCGCGGGCCTGGGATGGTGGCCATCATCGATCCATGTCCAGCACGACCTTGCCCAGGGCCTGTCGGTCGGCCAGTGAGGCCAGCGCAGCTCCCGCTCCGGCCAGCGGAAAACGCTGCCCGACGGGGGGTGCGAGAGCTCCCGAGGCGATTCCGGGCGCCAGTTCAGCCCACTGGTCCGCCAGGAAACCGGGTCGGCCGAAGGCAAGTGCCCCCCAGGCGACCCCCACGACATCGAGGTTGTTCAAGAGCAGTCTGTTGACCTTGACCGACGGAATCTCGCCGGCCGTGAATCCGATCACCAGCAGTCGCCCCTCGGGCGCCAGACTGCGGAGTGAGTCCGTGAACCTCTCCCCTCCCACGGGATCGACAACAACGTCCACACCACGACCGCGGGTCAGCTCGCGAACCTGGTCGAGGAAGCCGTCGGCGGTCACCACCTCATCCGCACCGGCTTGCCGGGCCACCTCGGCCTTGGCCTCAGAGGACACCACGGCGATCGTTGTCGCCCCGCGCCAGCGTGCGTACTGGAGGGCGGCGGTCCCCACACCTCCGGCCGCCCCGTGTACCAGCACCGACTCGCCGGCGGCCAGACGCCCGCGCCGGCCCAAGGCGAACTGCACGGTCAGATAGTTCATCGGCAGCGAGGCGCCGACGTCGAATGACACTTGCTCCGGCAGCAGATGGGCGTTGTCCGCAGCGACAACCGCCTTCTCGGCGAACCCGCCGAGGAAGGTGAATGCGCACACCCGGTCACCAACGCGGAAGCCAGTATCGGGGGCAGCTTCGGCCACGACCCCGGCCACCTCTGAGCCGGGGATGAAGGGCAGCGGAGGTGAGATCTGGTAGCGGCCTTGGCTGAGCAGGAGGTCCGGGTACGACACCCCCGCGGAGTGAACCTCGACCAGCAGTTGCCCGTCGCCCAGCACTGGCGTCGGTGCCTGCCCGAGTTCGAGCGCCTCTGGACCATCCGTGGCCAGAACCTGGATTGCTCGCATCTGTCGGACTCCTCGGACTACCTAGACAAGGCCCTTTACGGCCTGAATTCACTCACACACGATTTCATTGTCGGCGAAGTCGCTCGGGCACTGCCCCAGCGGCGCGTTGTCGCGCCGATAGGAGTCGACGACTGCCGATGTCGCCGTCACAATCGATCGGGGTGAATAGGCGGCGATGTCGTGGGGCGAATCAGGCACCGTGCCGAAGACCGAGTTCGTCGAGATCTCAGCCAGCGCTTGCAGCCGCTCGTGCTGATACTTCTCGTCGGCCGGTTTCGGCAGGGGCTGACCTGCCTCCAGAACCACCACCGGAACGTCGCCGAGCTTGAGTTGGGCGACGGCGGCTTCGCCCGCGGACATGTTCAGTGGTATCCCACCCTCGACCCAGCCGTGGGTGTCGATGGTGCGGTATTCCTCAGGTAGCGAGGGATCGACCAGCACCAGGCCCGCGAGTTGATCGCGCGACGGGCTCTGGACCGAATCCTTGGCGGCGACCAGCGAAACCACGCCTCCGTAGGACCAGCCGACGAACACGTATGGACCGCGCTCCCCTGCAGCCGCCAGACCGGCCAGCAACTCATCGGCGTTCTCGACCGGACCGTTGGTGTTCTTCTGCCGTTGGGGGGAATCACCGGTACCTGCCCTGTCAACCACGCAGACTCTGGATTTCTCCGCCAGGGAGGGCATTTCGTCGTTCCACTCGGAGGAGTCGGCCCCGAGCCCATTCACGATCACCACCGTGGGGCCGCCAGTTCCTTGGCAGGCCACATGCTGCGAGACGCCCGCAGCTTCCACCACAGTCTCCCGGGCGCCCGGCGCCTGCGCACCGACGGGCTCGGAGGCGAGTTGCGCGGCTCCCAGTATCGCCAACGAGGCAACAGCGCCCAGGGCGATCCCAGCCGCGATCAGCCGGCCACGGCGGCGACCGGCGCGCGGACGCGCCGAATCGTTCGCGTGCTGGGGGGCGGACATGCCGTGGCTCCGTTCGCGGGTCGTGGTGGTGGTGATGTGTCGTCACCGGGTGCTTTCCTACTATCCCCAAATTCTCTCATTCGAAACCGGCGCCGGACAGCCTCC
>CAZKVQ010000007.1:14951-36661 GCA_964556255.1 uncultured Actinomycetes bacterium | reverse complement strand
CTTCCAGGCTCCGCCCACCTGCATCCGAACATTGCCCTTACACCCAGAAGCCCCCATGCCCTTGGCAATCACACCCATGGACCCACATGCTGGGGTGGTGACCGAGAACCCACCCCAGTACACCCCACCGCCGGGGGCCCCAGAGACTGCACCGCAGGCGCGGCCTCCCTATCCTCCCGCCGGCAGCCCACCCCTGGGCGGGTTTCCCCCGGCCGCCCCGGTCGAAGTAGAGCCGCCAGAAGGCTGGCGGGCCGCCTATCTCAAGGCGCGGCAACGCTCCACTATCTTCATGATCGCCACGATCGGTCTGGCTATCACGACCCTCTTCGCAGGGATGCTGGCACTCGGATTCGGCGCCTGGGGCCTCACCAATAGCTGGGGGTCCGGAGGCACCCGGGGCCAGGGACCGATGCAGGGCGACCGCGGTCCATACGCCGGTCGCGAACCGGGACAGGCCCGCGGGCAGAAGTTGGCTCAGCGGTTCTTCAACCCCGACGGTTCCCTGAATCAGGCACAGGTCGATCGGTTGAAGGCCCGGATAGCGCGCGGCGACGGCCCCGACTCCACACAGTTGAAGGCGCTGCTGGACCGGGCAGTGGCGGCCGGGACCATCACCCCGCAGCAGGCGGCCAGCCTGATGGCGGCGGTCGGCGCTGGGACTCCGACCCCCTCACCCACCACCACGAAGGCGACGCCAACGCCGACGGCTGTGCCGTAGCCGCCCCCATATCCGTCCAGCGCAAGCTTCATGGGTCCGATCGGAGAGTCCAGCCCACCGCCTACTTGCGATGGGTGAGATAGAGCCAGATCAGGACAACCACGGCGATCAGAATCGGAATCCCGAAGACCAACGCCCGCTCCAACTGCGACGGTCCGCGCTTACCACCGCGATTGCCACTGCCAGTTGCCATGCTGGAACTCCTGCTACTCGCCCCACGAAGCGACCCGAGTTGGATCCCCACCAGCATGTCACGAGCTCCCCTGCGCCCGAGCACCCTGGGAGCGCAACAGCATGGCAGCGGGCTTGCTCGGCGGCGTCTAGCGACGAGCGCGGGATCCTCGGTTCAGCCGGGCCATCGCGTCGGTGATGCCATCGATCGTCATCGGGTACATGTCGAACACGCTGCCGATCCGCTCGATGGTGGTGCCGCGCCAGCGCGACGCGTTCTCCGGGTTGAGCCAGACACTCTGCGGGTAGTGGTGAGCCAACATCTGGAGCCACTCGATTCCGGAGATCCCCGCACGATCGCCCGGCGACAGCGGTGCCCGCATGCCGAGTTCGTAGTCGGCCATGAAGGCGTCGCCGATCATGATCAACTTGTAGTGGCCCGGGTAGCGACGCATCAGGTCGGATACCCAGATCGGATCGGTGAAGTGGTCGGTCTCGTACACCTTGCCGTACACGCAGTTATGGAAGTAGAAGGTCCTAAGATCCTTGAAGTGGGTCGCCTTCTTGGTGGCGCTGAACAGTTGCGACATCAACTCCGAGTATGGGTACATCGACCCGCCCACATCAATCATGAGCAACAGGTGCGTATCGGGCCTGCTCGGGGGCCGAACCACGATCTCGATGTCGCCGGCGTTGCGGGCGGTCTCGTCGATTGTTCGTTCGATATCCAGCTCGACGTGTGCCCCCTCCCGAACGAAAGCCCGAAGCCGGCGTAGGGCGACCTCGAATTGCCGGATGTCCATGGTGACGTCGGATCTATACGGCCGGTAGTTACGGGCATCCGCGACGTGCAGGGCCGCACGTCCGCCGCCTGAGCTACCCGTGCTCAGACCCGCGGCCGCCGACCCGCCTTGGCCATGCGGCGACGACCCCTGGGTGCCGATCCAGTAGTTGCCGCCGTCATGACGCTCCGTCTGCTCCAGTTGGCGCGCCTCGAAGAGCCGCAGCCACTCCTGTAGCTGTTCACTTGTCGGACCCGCGACCTGCTCGAAGACCTCAGGACGCTCGCGGGCAGCGTCCAGCCATTGCTCGATCTCCGCCTTGAGTTTCGCAACCGCCTCCGGCACAGCTTCGAACTCGGCGAGGAACGCCTGATCGAAGGCGTCGAGATGGCCCTCGTGGTGGATCAGGATCGCGCGGGCCGCGTAGTAGAAGCCCGAGAGACTATTGCCGTGTAGCCCGGCTGACATCCCTTCAGCCAGAGTCAGAGCCTCTGCCACACCCACCGGAACACCGGCGTCGCGGAGTCGGTAGATGAACCCGATGAACACCTGTTTCTACCGTCCGAACCTCGGCCGCGACCGCCCGCTGACCTGGTCGGCGAACGCCTCGAGATCCTGCTCCTTCTTCAGCAGGGTTCCGAGAAAGGGCGTACTGGCGGAGACATCGACGGTGGTCACCCCGCGGGCGCGCAGTACCGCGATCCAGTCGACAAGCTCACTGGTGCTGGGGCGCTTACGGAGCCTCTCCATTCCGCGAACCGCGTAGAAGGCGTCAAGGGACTGCTGTGCCAACTGGTCGTCGAGGTCGGGATGATGAACCTCCACGATCTCCGCCATCAACTCCCGATCCGGGAAGTCGATGAAGTGGAACACGCAGCGGCGCAGGAAGGCGTCGGGAAGCTCCTTCTCCGCGTTGCTGGTGATGACAACGATCGGCCGCTGGTTCGCGACGATCTCGTCACCCGTCTCAGCCACCGTGAACCTCATCCGGTCGAGTTCGTGCAGAAGGTCATTCGGGAACTCGATATCGGCCTTGTCGATTTCGTCGATGAGCAGCACCACCCGCTGCTCCGACTGGAACGCGCGACCCAGCGGACCCATATGGATGTAGTCCCTGATGTTGCGGACGTCGTTGTCGCCGAACCGACTGTCGTAGAGCCGCTGCACGGTGTCGTAGTGGTACAGCCCGTCCTGTGCCCGAGTGGTGCTCTTGACGTTCCAGGTGATCAGCTCGAGACCCTCAGCCTCCGCGATCGCCTCCGCGAGCAGGGTCTTACCCGTTCCGGGCTCTCCTCTCACGAGCAGGGGCTTCTGCAGGACGAGCGCGCAAGCCACCGCCGCTTCGAGTGCTGGATTCGTCAGGTACGAACTGGTGCCGGCGAAGCCCTGAAGCTGGTTCGATCCGTCCGCTGATGTACTCACGGTTCGACTATAGGGACCGGTTGGCCCGCCTCGGACACGGCAGGCTGCCCAGGAACGCCGACTCTGCGCAGGAGCCAGAATCCGATGAGCCCGACGAGTAGGCACAGCACCCCGGCGGCCACCATCGTGATGTGGAAAGCGACGTGGTACGAGTTGTTGGCAGCGGACAGGGCCTGTCGGCCGAGATCGGTCGTCGGGGATTCCCCGGTCGAGCCGTAGCCCGTCACCGCGTCCAGTCCGGTGCCCACCTGACTCGGCGGCACCCCAGCTTCCCGGAGTCTATTCACGGTGCCGCCCAAGGTGAGCTTGTCGATGCTCACGGTCGCGGCGGCAATGCCCAGTGCGTAGGCGAACTGCCCGATCGTCGTGCGCGACGAGGTCACCGGACCGTAGTACGCCGATGGCGCGGTCGAGATGATCAGGCTGCCGAACGGCAACGAGGCTATGACCGTGCCGCCCCCGATCAAGATGAGGGCTGGAACGAAGGTCAGGAACGATCCCCCACGATGCACAAGCAGCAAGGACACGAAACCGATCGCTGTCAGTACCGCCCCCAGCAGCACCGTGGAGCTCGTCGGAAGCCCATTGGACATCCAGCGCCCTACGAGCAGCGCGGCCAGGATTCCAGTGGCCAGATAGGGCAGCTGGGCGAGGGTGACCTGGAACGCCCCGAACTCCCCGATGTACTGCCAGATGTTGGCCAGTTGCAGGAACGAAGCGGCCTGACCGAAGTTGTACACGAAGCCGGCGCACAGAGCTCCGATGAATATGGGATTCCGGAAGATCGCCACCGGGTAGAAGGCGTGGCCCCGGACGTGCTGGGACAGGAAGAACCCGATGAGGAGAACGATTCCGATCCCGAGCGGGATCAACGTCAGCGGTTTCGTGAGTCCGTCGGCGGCGTGGCTGATCCCGTACAGAACCCCGATCACGCCCAGACCCAGAAGCAGCTGACCCAGGATGTCCGGCTTGCCCTGGCCGAGGGGCCGCTCCATCGGCAGGATCCTCGGCACGAGTGCCAACCCGATGAGTGAGACAACCGGGACCAGCAGGAACGCGAACCGCCAGTTCTGCGCTGCAAGAGCACCACCGACGAAACTCATCCCCACCATTGCCAGGGCCCCCGCCGCCGTGAACAAGCCCAGCGCAGCGGCCAGCCGGCCTTGTTTCGCCAGCGCATTGACGTACGCGAAGGACGCTCCGTAGACGGCGCCCAGTCCGATCCCTGCCAACCCGCGCCCAACCGCGTAGGTCAGGAAGTGGGGGGAAAGCGCCACCAGCACATCCCCGAATGCGGCGACGACCAGCGCGGACATGAGCACCTTCCGACGCCCGATCCGGTCGGCGAGCAGGCCGGTGGAGATCACCGTGGCGGCCATCATCATCGTGAAGATGCTGGCCGCGATCGAGGTCTGCCCACTGGTCATCTTCAGCCCGCGGCTGGCGCTGACCAGCGCGGTGGCCGCGATATTGGGATCGGAGGACTGGATTCCGGACAAGAGCCCGACGAACACGATCCCGGCAGACGACGCCCGCACCGCCTTCGGGCCGCCGGTCGGTGTGGCAGTTAGCCCTGCCACGCCACTTCCCCGCCCAACCAGGTCTTTTCGATGGTGATATCCGGCCACGCCTCCGGATCGGTCAGCCAAGGATTGGCGGACGCCAACGCGAAGTCGGCCAACTTGCCGACCTCAAGGGACCCGCGGTCGTCGGCGTGGATCTGCCAGGCCGCGTCGGACGTGATCGCCCGGAGGGCGGTCATCGGATCAACCCGTTCGTCTGGTCCGAGCACGTCGCCGTCCTCCTGGGTCTGCCGGAGTACCGCCGTCCGCGCCAGCAACAGCGGGTGCATCGGGCTCACGTTGTAGTCGCTGTGCAGGGAGACCCGGAGTCCGTTCCGCACAGCCGAGTTCATTCGGTGCAGCCCGGCCGCCCGATGGGGGCCGATGATGTTGTCTCGCAGCACCCGACCCCAGTAGTAGATGTGGTTGGCCAGGAAGCTGGGCGATACCCCAACTCGCGCCATCCTGGTGAAGTGCTCGGGATGCCCGATCGCGACATGCTCGATCCGGTGCCGCAGGTCATGGGGCTCGACGTCCGCGAGCGCTCCTTCATAGGCGGTGAGAACGAGATCGATGGCGGCGTCCCCGTTCGCGTGCGTCATGACCTGCCAGCCAGCCTGGTGGCCTTCCCGGATGTAGGACGTCAGCTGCGCCAGGGTGTAATTGACCTCGCCCGTGCCACCCATTCCCCCGAGATAGTTCTCGCGCAGGTAGGCAGATCGACCCTGATTGGAGCCGTCGGCGAGCACTTTCCATGCCACTGCCCGCACCATGTCATCGCCCGCTCCCGGAGTGACTCCTGCCTCGGCCCATTTGTCGTTGCCGACCAGGGCGGACTGAGCCGTGGAGATGCGGGTGGGGAACCGCTTGGCGGCGTTCATGGCATGGAGCATCGCAACTTCGCCGGTGCCAACGAGTTGGCCCGTCAGAGCCTCCCGCATCGAGGTCACGCCCCTGGACGCCGCAACCTCCATGATGGCTCGCATGGCGGCCGCGTAGTCCTCCTGGGACTTACGCGGGATGTGCGCCGCAATCGCCATGAGGCCCGCGAGTTCACCAACCACGCCGGTCAGCTTGCCGTCGGCACGGTAGAAGGTGCCGCCAGGAGGATCTGGCGTCTCGGCGGTGATGCCCGCGATCTCGAACACCTTCGAGTTGACGTAGATGTAGTGCATCGACGCGTTCGTGACGGCCATGGGGTTATCCGGGCTGATTGCGTCCAGGATCGTGGCGGTGAGCTCCGGTTCCCCCGGAAACAGGCTCGGGTCGAAGAGTTCGCCGCAGACCCACTCACCGGCCGGGGCTTTCGCCGCCGCATCGGCGAGCCGAGCGACGACGTCATCGAAGCGCGCGTTGGCGCTGTGCGAACAGTCGACCCAGCCGTAGAACAGCCCGGTGGACCACAGGTGCATGTGCGGTTCGATCAGGCCCGGGATGACGACGCCGTCGCCCGACTCGACAAGTTCGGTGTCGGCATCGCGTAGGCCGTCCAGATCGGCTGCCGAACCTAGGGCGACGATGCGCCCATCACGCACGGCCATGGCGTCGACCAGCGGCTGCGCGGGATTGCCGGTGGCGATCGCACCGACGACAAGGAGGTCGGCCGATCCTTCCTGCTTCCGACCGTCGACGGCTTCGGCGCGCGGTCCACGACTCTGTCGACGGACGTCGGGCGCCTGCCGATCGGCCAGCACCTCGCCAAGGTGTCGTGCCACCGGCGGGGACTCCAGCAATGAGCCGGATAGCGTTGCTGTTGTCCTCCCCCGCGAACCGCAGCAGTCGTCGTGAACGGAGAGCGCGACCGGATCTGCAGTCGCCGTCTTCGTCGAGGTGGAAACGCTCATCGGTATCCTCCGAGTGCCAGGCCAGAACCGCTGACCCTCGTCATGGCTCCGGCTCCACGAGTTCGATCCCGAGGGCCTGATCCTCGGGGACAGCCGTCAATTCACTCAGGGTGGACCCCAGTGCACAGACCGTCAAGACGGGACGGCGGATTCGACGTGGACGGGCCGCTGACTCGCCATCTCTAGTAGAACTACCGACAAAGTCGTCAAAGTGGGCGACCGGTACACTCTCCGCTATGCGTATCGCGAATGACATCACCGAGTTGATTGGTAACACTCCTTTGGTGCGGGTGCGGGGGGTGAGTGAGCAGTCCGGGGCGCAGGTGGTTGCCAAGCTGGAGTTCTTCAATCCTGCGGCGAGTGTGAAGGACCGGATCGGGTTGGCGATGATCGACGCCGCGCAGCAGGCGGGGTTGATCAACGAGGACACCGTGATTGTGGAACCGACCAGCGGGAACACCGGTATCGCGTTGGCGATGGTGTGCGCGGCGCGCGGGATCAAGATCGTGTTGACGATGCCGGAGACGATGAGCCTGGAACGGCGGATGCTGCTGCGCGCCTACGGCGCCGAGCTGATCTTGACCCCGGGCCCGGAAGGGATGGGCGGGGCGATCGCGGCCGCGGAGAACCTGGCCAAGAGCGACCCCAAATATGTGATGCCGCAGCAGTTCGCGAACCCGGCCAACCCCGAGATTCACCGGCGCACCACGGCCGAGGAAATCTGGAACGACACCGACGGCCAGATCGACATCCTGATCTCCGGTGTCGGTACCGGCGGCACCATCACCGGCGTCGGACAGATCCTCAAAGAACGCAAACCCGACGTGCAGATCATCGCCGTGGAACCCGCCGCGTCCCCCGTGCTCTCCGGCGGCGCGAAAGGCCCCCACCCCATCCAAGGCATCGGCGCCGGATTCGTACCGGACATCCTGGACACCGGCGTCTACGACGAAATCATCCAAGTCGACAACGACGACGCCCTGCAAACCGCCCGCGACGCCGCCCACAACGAAGGCCTACTCGTCGGGATCTCCTCCGGCGCCGCCCTCTGGGCCGCCGCCCAAGTCGCCAACCGCCCCGAAAACACCGGCAAACTCATCGTCGTCATCATCCCCTCCTTCGGCGAGCGCTACCTCTCCACCGCACTCTTCGCCGGCCTCGCCGACTGACCACGTCGACCCGAGAGCGACACCTGAGTCATGAAGCCCAAGGGTCGTCTTGCCGCAGGATTGGCGCAGATACGGGCGGACCTCGACGCTGTGCTGGAACGTGACCCTGCTGCGCGCAACCGGGTCGAGGTCGCCCTGCTCTACCCCGGGGTGCACGCCGTATGGGCGCACCGTGTCAGCCACCGGTTGTGGCGACGCGGCAATAAGTTCCCGGCACGGGCGATCTCGCAGGCAGCCCGCTTCGCAACCAACGTCGAGATCCACCCCGCTGCCACCCTGGGCCCCCGACTCTTCATCGATCACGGCGCCGGGGTGGTCGTAGGTGAGACGGCGACCGTGGGCGCAGATGTCACGCTGTACCACGGCGTCACGCTGGGTGGGCGCAGCCTGGGAACGGAACGCCGTCATCCCACAGTCGGGGACCGTGTGATCGTCGGGGCCGGCGCGAAAGTGTTGGGACCCATCGAGGTCGGCGCCGACAGCCGTATCGGTGCCAACGCGGTCGTCGCCAAGTCCGTCCCGCCCGACTCGGTCGTGGTCGGGGTGCCCGGCCAAATCATGGTCCGGCGATCCGATGCTCCCACCCGAGATGGACCAGATCCAGTCGCCAATGCGGTGCGTACCCTGCTGCGGCGGGTCGAGAAGCTCGAGGAAGCCTCCATGAGTCCGGCCAGCGAACGCGTTCTTTATCGCGATGGTGTCTGGGAAGCAGAGGACTACGCGATATAGCTCGGACCTCACGTGTGAACCCTGGCGGAGTTGACTCCCGATCTCAGGCGTCGTTGCATGGAGGGGTGACTGACGAAACCCGCAGGATCCTGGACGAAGTAGCAGCCGGTTCACTCACGCCCGAGGAGGCTCAGCGCCTGCTGTCGGGCGAGGCGCCCGGCGACACAGCAGATGCCGGGCCCGCCGTCGCACGGATAGCGGTGCGCGGCAGCGCTGTGAAGTTGACCATCGTGGCGGACCCGGAGGTCGAGTCGGCCGAGGCGACGGGGCCCCACCGCATCGAGAGATCGGGTGATCAACTGATGATCCTGTCCGACCTCTATGACGACCGAGGCGCTACCGAGGCCCCCCGCTCCTCCTTCATGAAGTGGGTGGACGCCAGTAGCCGAGCCGGCTCCACTCTCGCAGTCAGAGTGAATCCTTTCCTGCCGCTGGATGTCCTCACCGTTGCCGGCTCGCTGGAGCTGTCCGGAGTCCGAGCGCCCGTGTCGGTTGGGGTGGAGGCGGGTTCAGCCAAATTGGGGCCAGGCTCGGGACCGCTGCAACTCTCGGTTTCCAGCGGAGCTGCCGAGGTCGACTGGCTGTTCGTCGGGGAATCGACAATCCGGGCCGAACTCGGTTCGGCCAAAGTGGCTGTGTTGCCCGGCTCCGACGTCTCCATCACCGTGGACAGTTCGGCCGGCTCGGCGTCGATCATCGGCCCCGTGACGGGTGCGCCCGCAACCGGCAACGCCACCTCGGCCACGGTTGGGGCCGGTACCGGGCAACTCACAGCCAACGCGCGCATGGGCTCGGTTGTCGTGCGCATCGTCGACCAGCCGACGAACGTCGAGTAGGCGACGGCTAGCCGGCAGGACTGCCCGGACGATCGATCCGAAGCCGGTCGGCCCGAGCCGCGAGCGCTTGCTGCGTCACCTCGGAGACGAATTCGCCCTTGCCGTCGGTATAGGCCTCACAGTCGGTACGGAACCGTTGGGCCAGCTGCCGCTTCAAGACCGCGTAGTCGCGCGCCGTCTCGGGATGGGCGTGCAAGTAGTCGACGAACGCGATCTCCTCGAGGTACCGCGGGGAACCGGTCGGGATGAGATGTAGGTGGTGGGTTCGACTCGCCGGGCTCGGCTTGCAGAACCAGTGCATGACCTCCGGCAGGTACGGCGCATACCAATAGTCCAAAGGCCGCAGCAGTTCACGACACCCGCGCGAGGAATCCAGGTCCCGGACGCCGACGAGAATGTCGATGATCGGCTTCCCAGTCATGCCGGGAATCGCCGTGCTGCCGACGTGGTGGATCCCCCCTGTGACGTAGGGACCTATCGCCTCCTGGAGACGCTCGGCCTCACTTTCGAACTCTTCCGGCCAGGTGTCGCGGTAGTCGATGAGGACGATGTCCTCGTCGTGCCAATCCTCAGGTGCGATGAGGCCGCCGGGGGTCATGCGCCCACCTCGGTTGCGGCCGATCCGCCGGCAGTCAGCGCAGGCATGCGCCAACTGGCACGTCGGAGGAGGATCACCACACTCGCCACGATGACCAAGGTGCTGGCTACCGCCGCCGCAGCGCCGGCGCTGGCCTTGGTAGCGGTCGTGAAGTTGTAGGCCGTGTGCCAGAGCGCGACGATGAGGATCGATCTGTTGGCGGACGTGTAGAGCCAGGTCAGGAACACCGAACCGAAACCGATTCCGATCAGCCACCCGATTGTGCCCCCGACGCCCAGTTCCCGGAAATTGCCCACCACCAGGAACAACGGCGCATGCCAGCCCGCCCACACGACCCAGACGATCAGCGCCGTCACTGCCGGGCTGAACCGGTTAAGAAGTCGGTCGGCCAGGAAGCCCCGCCAGCCGATCTCCTCGCCGAATCCGTTGACCAGCAGGACGAACAGCACCACCCACAGCCCTACCGACGGCGCCCCGGAGTAGAGGAAGAAGTCGTTGGCACTCCGGTCGGCTGGGGTCAGCAGCGGAATCAACGCCATCGCCGCAGTTGCAAGGATGATCAGGTAGTACACCCATCCGACCCGCCAGCGAACGATCCGCGCCCACAGGTCGGCCAGTCCACTGCGACCCTGAGTGGCTGCAGTGACGACCACCGCGGCAATCGCCGGCCCGAGCAGACCCGGCAGATGTGTCGGCCACCCTTGCCCGGGGTCCACGACGGTTCCGGAGGCCGCCATCGGGAGCCACCAGATCCACGACAGGCAGTAGGCGAGCACTACGTAGGCGACTACCGGACGCATATTCATGAGGTTCGCAGAAAGCTCGAAGCGTCAAGCGGCCGGGGGAACTTAGGCGGTCTTCGACTCCCCGGCGTCGGCCGACTCAGCGGAAGGTTGCGACCGACGATTTGAGCGCTTTGACGACGGCTGGACCGCCCAAGTGAGCGCCCTCAAGGCCGCGGCGAGTGCAACGAGATCGACGAACATCTGCACATCCGCCACGTTGCGGGCGAGGTGGCTGGTCGGCGTGATGTCCCCGAACCCGACCGTCGTGGTCACAGTCATCGAGTAGTAGAACGCGGCTGTCTTGTCGAGGTTCTCGCTGTATTGGTTCCCAGGCGCGGAGTCGATCATCATGGCGGTCAGGGCGAAACACACCACTAACAGGACGACCACTGTGGCAAGTGCCTCGCCGACTTGCAGGATCGGGTTCTGAGAGCGACGTAGCCGAACCAACTGCCGCGCTACCGCGAGGAGCCAGATGACTCCAAGAACAGTCATCACGATGAGAACGGTCTGGTCGCTGTCACCCTTGTCGATCGGGACCAGTGCATAGAGGCCAAGAATGATGGCAACGGCGACCACGGTACGAGCCAGCACGATGGCGGTGTACTTGGTCGCGGTTAGTCGTTTCCTCTTTCTATCGGTCACCATCTCCTGAGTCTCGCAGGACGGAAACTTGCGCGCGGAGGTTTCTGCCAGCATTCCGGCTACAACGACTGTCGACGCACCATCTCGGCGAAGATGCCCGGTTGCACCCTGAGCTCGTCGAAGGTGCCTTGCTGAACGACCTGGCCCTGGTCCAGAACGACGATGCGATCCGCATGGCGGATGGTGCTCAACCGGTGCGCCACCACAAGCCGGGTGACGTGGAGATCACGGAAGCTGCCCGCGACCTTGGCTTGCGTGATGGCGTCGAGGGTGCTGGTGGCCTCATCGAGGATGACGATCCTTGGGTTACGGGCCAGCGCCGCCGCGAGCACCAGCCGCTGTCGCTGTCCGCCGCTGAAGGTGGCGGCATCGGAGCCCAGCACCGTGCGCATTCCCATAGGTAACGCCCTGATCTCGTCTGCCAGACCGACCCTCTCCGCCGCCGACCAGGCATCGTCCTCGGAAAGTGGCCGGTCGCCGACGATCGCCGCCAGGATGTCGCTGCCGGTAACCGAAGCATCCTGCAGGCACACCCCGATCTGGGCGCGGACAGCGCGCAGGTCCAGCGACGAGAGGTCCTTGTCGTCATAGGTGACACTGCCGGACTCAGGCGCGTCGAATCCGAGCAGAAGCCTCACGACGGTGGACTTACCGGATCCGGATGGACCCACGAGAGCCACGAAGTCGCCAGGCTCGATCCTCATGTTCACGTCCCGCAGGACCGGCACTCCCATACCTGGGTAGCGGTAGGTGACGGCCGCGAGCTCGACACTCCCCGACAGCGGTCCCGGGTCGGCGGCGCCCTGTCTGACTTCTTCCTCCTCGGTGAGGACAGGTCGCATCCGATCGAACAGTGGCACAATGTTGAGTGCGAGTCCGAGACTGAGATCGAGCAGGATGGTGGCTCCCGCTATCTGCCCTAGAGCCGTGATGAAGGACAGGAACGCAGTGTTCGTCATCATGTCCGGATGGGACGCCACAACTGCGAAGACCGTGAAGGTGAGGACGGCCGGCAACGTTGCGTAGATCGCCGTCCTGACAGCAGACAGCCGCGCCGCCGACAGCAGGCTCGAGGCCTGCAGTGCGAAGCGTTCCGCCCACGCTCGCAGGGCCCGATTCTCAGCGGCCGCGGCGCGTACCTTGTCAATGCCCTGAACAACCTGCAGTAGTGCTCCAGATGCCCTACCCCTGGCGTTGTACATCGCCAGCAGCCTGGATATCTGCATCCAGGTCACTGCGCTGCTGACGCAGACCGTCAGCAGCGTGATAGCAAGCACGAGCAACGCCAATGGAACATTGAAGAAGAAGAGGAGGACCGAACTGAACACGAGAGTGACCAGCGCCAGTCCGGTCTGCGAAGCGATGGCGGCCACGATCTGCTGGATGGAATCGACTCCGTTCACCCGTTGGGTGAGATCCGCCGGCGAGTACCGCAGGAAGAACTGCACGGGAAGTGAGACGAGCCGGTCCCACAGTGCGCCTTGCATACTCGTGAGCATTCGCCCCTGCACCCGCAGAATGGCCGCGGACCTGGTGAGCAGGAACCCCGTCGAGGCTGCCACGAGGAGTAGCAGGACCACCGAAGCCGCGATCACCTGACCCGGTCGGCCCGCCGGCACGACGGTCCCGAGGATCAGGCCGGTGGCTACCGGAAATGCCAACGACAGCATTCCGACCGCCAGACTCAACACTCCCATCCTCACCAGATCGGCTCGGCTCCCCCGGAGACCGAACCGGATGAGGGACCAGACCGTGACGGGTCCGTGGGGCAGCGGACGGTAGAACGCGAATCCGCTGGGACGTAGCTGCCCGGCCTGGTCGGCGCCCACCCGCTCCTCTATGCCGGTCGCAGGGTCCACCATCCGATAGACCCCGGAACGGTCCGCGACCAGGGCCACGGGCGAACCGTCAGACTCGCGAAAGGCGACGATGGGCTCGACAGCGCTACGCCACCAGCGGTGCCCCAGCGTCACCGCGCGCACCCGCACCCCGGATGCACGCGCGATGGCACGAACCGGGTCCTCCTGTTGGCTGGCGGTCCATTCGGGCGGAGCGACGATCTCCATCCCACTTCGTTGTCCCAGCACCTGGCACGCGGCCAGGACAGGATCCGCACCCGGTGCTGTCCGCCAGGCCGGGTCGGCGTCCAATTCCTGAAACCGACTCAGCGCCACCGCCCGAACGTCGGCATCCACCCGGCGGCGGTCGATTGCTATCACCCTGGCGGCGTTTGACTCTGCTTCGGCCTGCCGTGCATGCGCAGTTATCAACGCCTCCTGATAGGCGTGCAGTCCGGCACGCCGCGCACCAACATCCAGTTGGGCGCTGGACTCGACGAACCCGCGGCCCCCGGCGACGGCCTCCACGCACCAATGCGCGCCCAGCGGGACCATCTGGGGCGCGTCCGGACGCACACCGCCGATTGCCAGCGCGGCGTCGTCGCACCGGAACCAGGCCAGGGCATTGGTGTCCGCGATCGCATGTCCTCGTTCGAGTACCACGGGCTCGCCCGCCGCCAGGGCAGCATCCACATCCAGCCGGGGCCCTGCCACATCCAGGGCGATGCCCGTCTCCGTGAGCCACCTGTGCAGGCCTCGCTCCAGATTCCGATCCTGGGACAAGGCATCCACCCAGGACGGCTCGAGACGAACCACCCGAGCATGCAGTCCAACCGCTTCGAGATGCCACCGACGACCCCCGATGTCCACCGGATCAGCCCCCACCAGCAGGTCTCCGGCCACCGTGGAGCCGATATGGCGCCTTCGACCATGACCACCCGACGAGTCCAGCGGCACGACGAAGACGTCCACTTCGCCGGCCGTGACGAGCCACGCCCCATCGGACCCATCCAGCATCAGCGGCCTTCGACCGTCGAGCCTGACCCCGTTGCCTCGAGCGAGAAGACCCGAGACCGGGTCCAGCAGCGGGGAGTCAGCTGTCGGTTCCAATGGGGAGGCCATCACTCGGCCTCCACCAGGGTCGCGTAAAGGCCACCGGCGGCGACCAGATCATCGTGGGTTCCCCGCTGGGCGATCCTCCCCGCGTCCATGACGATGATCTCGTCGCAGTCACGGATCGTGCTCAGACGGTGAGCCACGATCAGGGAGGTCAAGCCGCGGCGACGCAGGTTGCGATCGATACGCTGCTCGGTCTCCGAGTCCAGCGCGCTGGTGGCCTCGTCCAAGATCACGACGCTGGGATCGGTGGTGAGTGCTCGGGCGATCTCGAGTCGCTGTCTCTCGCCACCGCTGAAGTTACGGCCCCCACCTTGGACACCTGACTCGTATCCGCCGCTGCGGGCAATGATGTCGTCATGGATGCAGGCGTCCCGGGCGGCGGCAATCAAGGCGCTCTGGGAAACACCTTCGTCCCACATGGTCAGGTTCTCGCGCACCGTGCCCTCGAACAGCATGATCTGTTGGTCCACGAAAGACAGAGACCTGGTCAGCAGGGCGCGGTCCCAATCCGGCCGCTGTCGTCCGTCGTAGAGGATCTGGCCGCGCCACGGTTCATGAAGGCCGAGGATCAGCCGCACGATCGTGGACTTCCCTGATCCGGAAGGACCGACCAGCGCGACCCTGCTGCCAGGCTCTAATCGGAGACTGAAACCAGTGATGAGGGGAGGGTTAAGGGCGGAGTAGCCGAACTCGACATCTCGAAGCTCCAGCGAACCCTCGAGGCGACCTATCGAGCGGGCCGAGGTCACGGCAGCCGTATCGCGCTCGAAGAGGGGATCCACGGAGTTCGCCAGTACGTCGTTGACCTGCAGGAGTTGGCCCTGGGCGGTCTGCGCCTGACTCGCCAGGAACACGAGTTGGGCGATGGGGGCCAGGAACGAGGCAAGCAGCGCCTGGAAGCCGACGAGGATGCCCAGCGACAACTCGCCGGACATGACGGCCAACCCACCGATCGCCAGCACCAGAACACTGGTGAAGCCGGACAGGGTGGCCGGCACGGCGGCCAACGCGTTCGTCAACCGACCCATCTCCTGACCCGCGACCAGGTAGCGCGCCTGGAAGCCCGCCCACCGCTCGTATGCGGCGTCCTCGGAGCCAGTGGTCTTAATCGATTCGATCGCGCCGACGGTGGTCATGCCGAGACCGGCGAGTCGCGCGTTCTCCCGAAGCTGCAGTTGGTTCGCGGCGTCGCGCCGTCTGGACACATAGGCCAGCGCGACGACGTTGAGCAAACTGGCGGCCACGCCGATGGCTGCCAGCAGGGGGCTGTACGCCACCATGACGACGAGATAGAGCAGCAGTCCCACGAGGGCGACCCCGGCGGTGACGAAGGGGCCGGCGAGCAGGGTGTTGATGCTGCCGATCTGGTCGAGCCTGCTGACGATGACACCCGGGAAGCGCTGGGTGAAGAACTTGATGGGTAGATGCAGCAGGTGGTCGACGAAACGGAAGGAACCGGCAACCGTCAGCTGGGTCTGAAGTCTGGCCAGGAAGAGTTGCTGGATGAGTGTGAGCACCCCGGTGAGCACTGCGGCCGCGAGCACGGCGAAGAGCAGAGTCGTGGCGCTCGGTGCGTTGGGTGCGTCCAGGACATCGTTGACGAAGATGGTCGTCAACATGGGGAGCAGGACACCCGGAACAACCAGGAACAGCCCGGCGATGGCGGCAAAGATGAAACCCAGGCGGGCGGGACGCAAACGCGCAAGCAGATCTCGCAGCCAGGTGGTGCGTTCACCGCCCTTGACGAACTCAGGGCCGGGAATGCACGACAGGGCAATCCCGCTGTAGTCCCGTCTCGCCTCGGCCAGCTGCACCCGGAGCCGGCCCTCGGCAGGATCGTTGATGAAGAGGCAGTCACGTCCATACCCCTCGAGCACAACCCAGTGGGAGTATCGCCAGAAGAGGATCTGCGGCAGCAGATCCCCTTCGGCGAGCTTGTCGAATGGCCGACGGTAGCCGTCGCCGTGGAGCCCGTACCGCCGTCCGGCGCGCAGCATGTTGCTGGCTTTGGACCCGTCCCGAGTGACACCGCAGGCCTCGCGCAGTTCGGCGAGCGGCACTCGTCGACCGAAGTGCGCCAGCACCATCCCGAGGCAGGCAGCGCCGCACTCGGTCTCCTCCATCTGCAGGACGGTCGGGACCTTCACCCGGGTTCGGGGAAAGTCCGAGGTAATCCCCGCAGCGTCGGCGATCTCAGGTGCGCTGCTCACTGGCCAGCACCGCCCGTTCCTCCCCGAACGCCTGGGAAGACGGTGTCGATCGGCCGCTGCTCGCTGAGGATGATGGTGCCCGAGGCACTCGTTCCCTCCGCGATGGCGAAGGGGGGCCCTTGCCCGATGGTCCAGCTGTAGCGGGACGGAGTAGAGGCATCGGGAACCAGTCGAACCTGCACCAGCACCCCGGGCTTGTCGCCCAGGGCCGCGCTCACAGTCTGCCGTTCCATGTCCAACGTGCTCTGTAGTTGATCGATCGATTTCGGCGTCGAACTGAATTGCGCGACGGTCCCCCGCAAATAGCCGTAGACGGAGGCCGGCGCGCTTGAAACTTCGATCTGGGCCGGCAGACCCACGGAGATCCGGCCGACCATCTCCGGCGGTAGGAGCACGGCCACCGTGTCCGGCTTGGATTCGTCCGTCACCCCGACCAGCGCCTTGTCCTTGATGACGGTGGCCCCCTCGGAGACGAAAATCGACACCACCGAGCCGTTCAGTGGAGACACTGCAGTACTGCCGTCCGTGAAAGTGACTAACGGCGCACCGGCTGCCACTGGCTGCCCCGGTGCTACCGCGACTTTGGCTATGACCTCGGGCGCCGTCGCGCGCACGAGCCGGTATCCGCTGTCGTCGTATATCGCCGGACCGCCGACGCTTTGAGTGACAGTGCCCGCGAATGCCCAGACCACCGTCGCCACGACGAGCAGGGCACATGCGATGAGCGTCACGACCAGCCAGCGCGGTGCCAACCGGACCACCCGGTCGATGGCATCGGCCGACTGGGGCAACGGTTCGCCCAGATGCTGACGGGCCTCCTCGGTCGTCACCCCGCGCGACGACGGCCCCGACTGCTGCACGTCCATATGCACAGTGTTGCCCTTGCGCACTCCGATTGGCACCCGATGTCCCGGATCCTTACCGTCCCCGCCGGGGTGTCGGCGGGTTGCTGTGCGCTATAACCGTGACTGCCCGGGCGACAGCGTCGACCGTGACCGAGACAGCCGTCGACACCGCCCAGTTGCCCCCGGCCAACGACTTCGAAGGACCTCGCCATGTCAGATCAACCGTCAACATTGACCGGCATTGGCGCCCCCTTCCGCCGGGCGCTGGAGTCCATGCATGCGGGTGACCCGCAAGTCGGTGGGAACGGGCAGAGCCATGCCATCGACGACTCCACGCGAATCTCGATAGAAGAAGGCATGGCGCTGTATTCCCTGTGCGTCGAGAACAAGGTCACCTCGACGCTGGAGGTCGGATTGGCCTACGGATTCAGTACCGCGTACTTGCTGGCCGCCTTGGACGCCAACGGCGGCGGCAGGCACATCGCCATCGACCCCTACCAGCACGACGACTGGCTGGACATCGGGCGCACCACCGCCTGGCGACTCGTGTCCGAAGCAGACGAACTCACGGCCGACTCGTTCACCGTCGTGGAGGAGAGGTCGGATTTGGCCTTGGGTGACCTCGAACGCTCCGGCGGTTCGTTCGGCCTGACCTTCATCGACGGCTACCACCGCTTCGACGACGTACTGGTGGACTTCACACTTTCGGCCCGCATGTGCCCCATCGGCGGCGTGATCGTCATGCACGACATGTGGCTCGACAGCATCGATGCAGTGGCGTCCTTTCTTCGGCAGAATCGCGAGGACATGGCGGAAATCGACACCGGATGCGAGAACCTCTTCGCCGTCCGGCGCATCGACGAGGATCGCCGCGACTGGGCGCACTTCCGCCGGTTCAACATCCGATAGTCCACCCACCTACGGTCGCCAGCACAGCTCGCCGCCGGCGAGTCAATCCGGCGCCACCCACTCGACGGCGCCTGCCTTCGCCAACCACATGATCGTCATGCGCACAAACGCGCGACGCCTGGCAGGGAATGCCGACAGGACCTGACCAACAGACTGTGACCCGCCAACCTCGAGCAGTTCGAGCACCGACTCCGCCTCCGAAGCACTTCCCCTGAGTCCGGGGAACATGCCGTCCAGTGCGGGTATCGGATCGGCCAACATCGACCCGGCAGCACGATCCGCGTGCCCGGGAGCCAGCCGCAGCGCGGTGTCGTCGGTGAGCACAGTGGTCGGCAGAGTGCGGAAGTCCAGGAACGGGTCTCCACGCAGCGGGTTGCTCCGATGACCCGCTGACGGGAGTTCCCCGGATTGCTCCGCCCGAGCGCGGATAGCTGCCAACTCCGTGAAGACCTCGGAGTACTGGCTCGCGACAACCGGCCACGAGAAATGTTCCCTGGCCCTGTATTGGCCCGCCGCCCCCATCTCACGTCGAAGGTCGGGGGAGGCGATCAAGGCCTCTAGGGCTTGCGCAGCGGCCTCGACACTCACCGCCGTGTGTTGGGCCACGGCCCCCGCGTATTGCGGGTAGCCGATCATCCCCGTGGCCTGGAGCAACGCCAGAGACTCCCCCAGCGCCCCTGATGGCGCGCCCATCGTCGGTACCAGGAAACCCTCTCGACCGTCGCGGACGATCGACCGGTAGCCGTCCCAGTCGCTCACGACCACCGGCACGCCCGCGGCCATCGCCTCCACGAGTGCTTGCCCGAACGTCTCCAGGATGGTGTCGGACAGCAGCAGGAAGATGTCGGCCGCAGCCCAACACTGCCCCACGACTACTGGGTCGTTGCCGTCCAGAAAAGTCACCGACAGTCCGGGAGCG
This sequence comes from uncultured Actinomycetes bacterium, assembly GCA_964556255.1. Taxonomy (GTDB): domain Bacteria; phylum Actinomycetota; class Actinomycetes; order S36-B12; family UBA10799; genus JACJWR01. The sequence continues at coordinate 17,560 of CAZKVQ010000007.1, read as the reverse complement.
TAGGCGCTGACGACTTCTTCGAACATGCGGCGGTCCTTCGGCCCCTCGGGAAACCACCCCGTCATGACGAAGTGCGTCGTCACCCCGGTTCGGCGCCCCGCGGCCTGTACCGCCTTGATCATGGCCTGCGGGAATGCTTTGTCGTAGTAGGAGAGACGACCGAGGAAGTAGACCATCACATCGTCCGACCCAATCCCGAGCGCGGTGCGCAGGTATGCCCTGGCCGCGGAGTCTGCCGCCTGCCCGGCGATCTTCTCGACATCGGAACCGAAGGGAATTACCGGGAGCTGCGGTCGCGGCAGTCGCAACCGACGGGCCCCGTTGCCCGACGGTGTGTCCAACTCGTCGCCGGATAGGCGTTGGCGCAGATAGTCCTCCCACCTGTCGAAGGTGTCCGCCACCGTCTGCCGCAGCGTCGGCGAGGAACAGACCAGCGCATCCCATTCCTGCAGCGGAGCAAGAGCCGAATGCATCATGAGTTCGCGGTGGGTCGCGGACGCGTAGGCGAAGATCGTGCCGACGATGCTGTAGGCCGTATCTCGGCCCGCATGTCGTCGAACCCAAGCAGGTTCGCTCAGGTAGGGCTGCCCCGAGAGCAGCGTGCCGGCCCGGGCCGCAGACTCTGCACCCAGCAAGGATCCCGTCGTGACCTCAACGGCGTTCGGGAGGATCCCGAGTTCCTCACCGACTTCCCACGGATCACCAGGGGGCCGGCTCTGGACGTGCAACCGGCGGCACTGCCCGGACTGAGCGAGGGCCCGGTAGGTGCCGGCGTTGGCTATCAGCCGCCCATAGGGATTTATCGGTGGCGTCACCTGTCCATCCGGAAGGTAAATCGCAAGTGCCTTGCTCTGCGGCATGTCGCCGACCTCGTTCGCCGTGGATAGTGACGCAATGGATTCAGTTACGATAGCGAGGTTCGAGAGTCCCCGAGGTGAAGGGTGAAACCGTGACCATTCAGCCGGTCATCCTGACGACTGCCCGGCGCAACTACGACTTGGTCAACGACATCCGATTGGCTTTCACCGGGGTCGAGGGTATCGCCCCACCGTTGGTGCACAGTGACGATTCAGATTCCGGGGCGGCCATCGCCACCCGCGACGCTATCCGGCGTGCCGGACGAACCGGCGGCCACGTGCTGTTCCTGGAGGACGATGTTGTCGTCGACCCTGAGGGCCCGCTCCGGGTGGCGGCGTCGCGCTTCCCTGATGGCGTCGCGGCGATCTCCTTCTGCGACATGCGCGAGGTGCCAGAGTTCTCCCCCAGCGGCCTCTATCGGCGTGGCCCGATGGGCAGCGATGGGCGCGGCTGGTGGGGCAACCAGGCCCTCCTGCTGCACCGCGACACGGTGGCGATGTGTATGGGTGCGGATTGGTTCGCCGATGAGGTCGAGAGTGCGGACGGCGTAATTGTGCACAAGGCCACCTACCATGACGGCGGGAGGAACTGCAGCGACATCCGACTGGCGGTCCTCATTGACCGCCACGGTGGTCAGCGCAGGGACTACGCCGTGCACGTCCCGAGCCTCTTCAAGCACGTCGGACATCAGTCGGCGTGCTTCCCCGGACGGAGTATGGGCGAGCGGGAGACCCGCAACTGGATAGCCGATCGCCGCAGGTTCAACGTGGACGCCATCCTCGCCGCGGACGAGTTGGACTCCGTCGCGTTGTAGCCTCGGCGAGGCTTCGTGCGCGCACGGAACAGGCGATCCGGCTCAAGGCACCACGGTCAGCGCTTCGGATGGATCCGCCAAACCTTGGGCGTGGCAGATGCCGTTGATGCGCAGCCCCTTGAAACTGCAGTCCTCGATCTGTCGTTCGACGACCACCCTCATCACCTGTTGCCACTGCGCGTCGTTCACCAGGTGCGAGGTGGTCAGCCCGTTGCGGAGCACGCACTGTCGCAAGAGGTATTCACACGACCACCGCGGGATGTACTCCCAGATGCGCCCGTTGTAGTCGGGTATGCGCTGCACGATCCGCCAACTCCGCTCGAGGAACTCCTTGTCGACCAGGTAGTCGGTTGCCTCGACGTCGATCGCGTAGAAGGTGGTCTGCGGGTAGAGAAACCCACTGCCGAACTTCGTCAGATCGAAGTCGTTCTGCCGGAGGGCAGCGTATGAGACGGCATTGAGGTAGTGGAATTGGGCTTCCCTCACGTTGACGTCCAGCAGCGAGTCGTCCAACAACAGGTCATTGGCGCCTTTGCACAACCAGGGCACTCCGCTGGACTTGCAGGAATCGAACAGCGCGTTGTCCAGGTCCGAGGTGCCGATCGAATGACCCCGGTTGATGGTGGAATCCATCAGCACGACATCGGGGAAGAACGACTGCCACAGCCGGACGTTCGCATCGGAGAGCGCCCCGCGGTCGACCCCGGCGTAATTGGTCGCCACCATGATCTGTCGGAACTCCCGCAGCACCGGCAGATTGTGCAGGATAGCTACTTCAAGGGCTTCCAGGTCAGCCCGCCCGGCGAGCAGGCCTGTGGTGCCGTAGACGCTTCGCGCGACGATGTCGCCGAACCTCATGGGCGACGTCTCACGGTCGGGTAGTTGGTCTCCGTTGACTTGCGCGAGACGTGCGCGAGGGCCGTCAGATGGCCTCGCC